>NC_010296.1:0-719000 GCF_000010625.1 Microcystis aeruginosa NIES-843 | reverse complement strand
GGGATTTATCATCGGTTTTGATGGCGAGAAAAAAGGAGCGGCCGATCGCATTATTAATTTTGTCGAAGAAGCGGCCATTCCCACGGCTCTATTTGGAATGTTACAAGCTTTACCCAATACCGCCCTATGGACTCGCTTGGAAAAAGAAGGACGACTAAGATTAACGGGGAAACAGGACATTAACCAAAGTACCCTGATGAATTTCGTTCCCACCCGGCCGATCGAAGATATTGCCACGGAATATATTGAAGCCTTCTGGAAATTGTACGATCCGGAGGTATTTCTTGATCGCACCTATCGCTGTTTCCTGAAATTAGGGGCACCTAAAGCGAAACCAGCCTTTAAACTGCCTCGCCGGGCCGATCTCTATGCCCTAGCGGTAATTATCTGGCGACAGGGCTTTAAACGGTCCACTCGCTGGAAATTCTGGCAGAATTTATTCGGTATTTTGCGCCATAATCCCGCCAATGCCGAACACTATATCACTGTCTGCGCCCACAACGAGCATTTCCTGGAATACCGTCAGATTGTTCGGGATGAAATTATGGCACAATTAGCCGAATTTCAACGCCAAGAGGCATTAACATCGGAAAAAACCGCCATAGCGGCCTAATTAGGGTATGCTGAAAAAGTTTTTCCTGGGGGCAGGGTGTGGGGTGTGGGGTGTGGGGTGTGGGGTTTTACCGGTTTTGAGGGGGCCAATTACCTAATTTTCAGGAAAAAAGTCCCGGAATTTTCCCCCTGATCACTCCCATGCCCAGTACTTTTTGATTGACAAAAAGTCTAAAAGTCTTACCCAACAAGGTTTTTAGATTTATTCAGCAGCTCCTAATTATTCCGAGGATGGGTTATTTACCCATCCTGAACATTTTCTGTCCTGATGGTGGACGATCGATAAATCAATAATATTCCTAGTTTTCTGGTTAAAAATTCCCTCAATCTCTGCCAAAGCAATTCAGTATAAATTCTTAATTTTCTAGATATAATTACATTTTTTCCCTAAAATGTTAGCTGGAATACTGAATAAATCGAGAAAATCTGGATAAAGCCAGTATTTTTAGCTCCTTAACCCTATCAATCAAGCTAAAATCAATGATTACTCGTCAAGAACTTAAGAAACTACAATCCCTAACTCAAATACCCGCCCTTTCCATTCTCTTACCTACCCATCGCACCTCACCGGATAACAAACAAGACCCTATTCTCGTTAAAAATTTGGTCGATGAAGCAAAGCGCCGATTATCGGCAGAATTCTCTAAACGTGAAATCGAACCTTTGTTCGAGCGCCTCGATAGTCTAGTGGCTGAAATAGATTATCCTTATACTCTAGATGGATTAGCTCTCTATATTGGTCCGGATATTGCCAAGCTTTATAACTTGCCTTTTTCTGTCCAGGCAAGAGTTGTCATCGATAAAACCTTTGCCACACGGGATTTAGTTTATGGATTACATCGAGAACAACCCTATTGGCTGTTACTATTAAGTCAGGGTTCTACTCGTTTAATCTCAGCTACAGGAGAAACTCTCGAAGAAATTCGCGATCAAAATTTTCCCTTAGAAATGACTGGACCGGGGGCCACCGCACCACTGCCCTTTGATGCCGATACCAGTTATCTAGATGATAGAATCCGGCGATTTTTCCAGCAGGTAGATAATGCTCTGGGTGAATACATTGACATTGATGATTCTTCCCCTTTGATTGTGGGTGGAGTGGTTCGTCAAATTTCCTTCTTTCAAGAAGTTTCACAGTACACATCAGCAATTGTTGGCACTTTAACCGGCAATTTTGACAAAACCTCACTGCCAGAATTAATTCCGCAAGTATTGCCGATTATGCATTCAGTGCGTCAGACTCAAAAAACTGAAGCCCTGCAAGCTTTGGACGCGGCAGTCAGCGCTCAAAAAGTTATCTCTACCCTGGGAGAAGTGTGGCGTTTAGCGCAGGAAGGTCGAGGAAAATTGTTATTAGTGGATAAAAATTACCATGTACCCGCAGTTTTAAGCGAAAACGGTGATTTGATACTGGTGGAAAACGTCGGTGGTACGGAGGTAATCGATGATGCAGTGGATGAAATTATCGAAGTGGTATTGGCCAAGGGAGGACGTGTAGCTTTAGTCGATGAAGATTCCTTGAACGATTACCAAAAAATTGCCTTAATTTTGCGTTATTAGACCTAATGGGCCGTTTCACAAGCCCCAATACTAACCCATTGACTAGAACCATCAGACCAGTATTCTTTTTTCCAGATGGGGGCATTATGCTTGAGAGTATCAATAGCATAACGACAGGCTGCGAAAGCTTCCCCCCGATGGGGACAACCCACCGCTACTAAGACGCTAATTTCACCGATTTGTAGCTTACCGGTGCGATGGTGAATGACAACTCGATTGGTATCGGGCCAGGTTTGCCGAATTTGCCCGGCAATTTGCCGGAAAACCTCGATCGCCATGGGTTCGTAGGCCTGATAATCAAGATAAATAACCGGTTTACCGTCGGTTTGCTCCCGTACAGTGCCACTCATTAGTACAATAGCACCATTAGCCCCATCATCGGCTAATTGATATACTTCCTGCAAAGATAAGGGAGCAAAACTGACGCGAAAACTATCTTGAGTCATGGATGAGGGGATCGGGGAGTGGGGAGTAGGGTGTAGGGTGTAGGGTGTGGGGTGTGGGGTGTGGGGTGTAGGGTGTGGGGTGTGGGGTGTAGGGAGTGGGGTGTAGGGTGTAGGGTGTGGGAATTAGGAATTAGGAAGTGGGGGGAATAAATAAAATAATCTCCTGACTACTGCCTTCCTTAACAACATAGCTATCGCTTTTTCGGAGTCAAGAGATGTTTCTATAGCAATTCCCATAGTTGTGAGGTACAGAGTCTTAGGTTTTGAGGAGTCAGGAGTCAGGAGTCAGGATTCGGGATTCAGGAGTCAGGATTCGGGATTCAGGATTCGGGATTCAGGAGTTAAGATTTTGGTGTACCTCATGAGATTGGGAAACGCTATATTTTTTCATCTTCATAAATATACTCAATCTCAAACCAGCGAGCCGAGTATTTTGGATGTATTTGTACTTCCTTGATATGTTTGTCTTTGAGTCTTTCAGTCAATGGGAATTTTAAGGAACCCATCCTTAACTTTAATCCTGGCAATAATCAGGGGGAAATGTCCGTCCGATCCAAAGCAGTCAGGGAGTTAAAAGTTTTCACTGTAGCTTTAGTGTATAGTGAAATATTCTCAACGTCAAGCCGTCCTTTTAGGCCGGGGTTTCAAACCGATTATTTTCGATGAAAAAATTAATTCTAGCCACGAGTAACCCGGGTAAATTAGCAGAGATAGGCGAATACTTAACTGATATTGACCTAGAATTGCAGTTAAAACCCGATGATTTAGAGATAGAGGAAACAGGGGCGACTTTTGCTGAAAATGCCTATTTAAAAGCTGCTCAAATTGCCCTAACATTGGGAGAATGGTCGATCGCTGATGATTCGGGATTGGAAGTAACCGGGTTAGGAAATGCCCCGGGGATTTACTCGGCCCGCTACGGTGAAAATGATCGAGAAAGAATCGATCGCCTAGTCAGAGAATTAGGAGATAATCAGGATCGCTCGGCCCGTTTTGTCTGTGTAATTGCGATCGCCCGTCCCGATGGTGAGATTGCCTTGACTGCTACAGGAATCTGCACGGGAGAAATTTTAACCAGTCCTAGGGGTAAAGGTGGTTTTGGTTATGATCCGATTTTTTATGTTCCCGAATACGCTTTAACCTTTGCGGAAATGTCTCCCGAATTAAAAAGAAAAATTAGCCACCGAGGACGAGCTTTTCAGCAATTGCTGCCCCATCTCAAGACTCTCGCGGGTACAAATTCATTAAGGCTCTGACTTGTTCAGCATGATAAGAGCTTCTTGTCAAGGGACTCGCAACAATTTGTAAAAATCCCAGAGACTCCCCGTATTCGCGCCAAGCGTGGAACTGTTCGGGGGTGATAAATTCCTGTACACCGAGATGTTTTGGCGATGGTTGCAGATACTGCCCGATGGTGAGAATATCACAATCGACAGCCCGTAAATCGCGCATCACTTGGCGCACTTCCTCGTCGGTTTCCCCCAATCCCACCATAATGCCCGATTTTGTGTAGGTAGCGGGAACAATGGCGCGAGCGCGCTGCAATAATTCTAGAGAACGCTGGTAATCACCCTGGGGACGCACGCGACGATAGAGACGGGGAACAGTTTCGGTATTGTGGTTTAAAACTTCAGGTTTAGCGGCAAGAATTAAAGCTAAAGCCTGCCAATTGCCGCAAAGATCGGGAATCAGCACTTCGATGGTGGTTTTTGGGGAAATGCGGCGAATTTCCTCGATACAACGGACAAATTGACTAGCGCCACCATCAGCCAAATCATCGCGATTGACAGAAGTGATCACTACATGATTAAGATCAAGACGTTGCACTGCTGCCGCTAGTCGCAGGGGTTCCGTGGGGTCTAAAGGTTGCGGTTTTTTCTCAAAATCTATATCACAGTAAGGACAGGCGCGAGTGCAAGCAGGACCCATAATTAAAAAGGTAGCCGTCCCCGCGTGGAAACATTCGCCGATATTGGGACAGGAAGCCTCCTCACAAACGGTATTTAAGCCTAAATCGCGTAAAACCTCCTTAACACTGCCGACTCGCTGCCATTGCGGTGCTTTTACCCGTAACCACTCTGGTTTTACCGTCACGCCTGAACTACTCCGATAATTTTTGCCTATATCTGTAATATCCTAGCAAGTCTCGACCCAATCAAGGCCGAATATGCTATGATAATTTAGCTGAAAATTTTCGGGATGTAGCGCAGCTTGGTAGCGCACTTCGTTCGGGACGAAGGGGCCGCAGGTTCGAATCCTGTCATCCCGATTAAAGACAATCAAGGGTAGATCCCCCCGCCTATCGGCACCCCCCTTATCAAGGGTAGATCCCCCCGCCTATCGGCACCCCCCTTATCAAGGGGGGCAGGGGGGATCAGAGTCCAAAATCTATCTTCTCTTTGATTATAACTACTTAATTTACCTCCTCTAAGCCCATGTCTAGATTATTAATCAGCCAGTATCAGGCGGAAGTTGAGAAGATTGTCCAATATGGCGGCAGTCGCAAGGAAACTTCGATTAGAGTCGCTTTTCAGAATTTGTTAAATGACTATTGCAAGGCGCGGGATTTTTTGTTAATTCCGGAGTTGGATTATCGCACTAAGTCGGGAAAAGTTGTCTATCCTGACGGGACGGTAAAGGATGCTTTGCGGTTAGATTGGGGATATTGGGAAAGTAAGGATCAATACGATAATTTAGACGAAGAAATTGAGAAAAAGTTGGCGAAAGGCTATCCTAATGACAATATTTTATTTGAAGATTCCCAGACGGCGGTTTTAAT
Organism: Microcystis aeruginosa NIES-843; assembly: GCF_000010625.1. Lineage (NCBI taxonomy): Bacteria > Bacillati > Cyanobacteriota > Cyanophyceae > Chroococcales > Microcystaceae > Microcystis > Microcystis aeruginosa. The sequence continues at coordinate 713,603 of NC_010296.1, read as the reverse complement.
TCAAGGAGGAGAGGAAAGACTGCGCGTCTCCATGCGCGATGATGAGGCTTTGGATGGGATTATTAATGCTTTTATTAATTATGTACGTCCGGAGGTTGAGGATTTTCGAGAGGCAATTGATAGTTTTAAGGAAGATTTACCAACAATTTTAGAAGCGTTGCGGGATTTAATTGCGTTGCAGTCGGAGACGAATCGTAATTTTGTGACAGCGCGGGACAATTTTTTAGAGATTTGTCGCAAGTCAATCAATCCAGAAATTAGTCTGGAAGATGTGCGAGAGATGATTATTCAGCACATCCTGACAGAGGATATTTTTATCAATATTTTTAATGAGTCTCAGTTTCACCGGGAAAATAATATCGCCAGGGAATTACAGGGAGTGATTGAAACTTTCTTTACTGGTAATACCAAGCGCAATACTTTAGGGACTATTGAACGTTATTATGCGGTAATTCGGCGGACAGCGGCGAATATTTATAACCACCACGAGAAGCAGAAGTTTCTCAAGGCGATTTATGAGAATTTTTATAAAGCATACAATCCGAAAGCGGCGGACCGGTTGGGAATTGTCTATACACCCAATGAAATTGTCCGTTTTATGATTGAAAGTGTCGATTATTTAGTTCACAAGCATTTTAGGAAGTTGTTGGCGGATCCAGGAGTAGAAATTTTAGATCCGGCGACGGGGACAGGAACTTTTATAACGGAGTTAATTGAGTATTTACCGAAGGATAAGTTACGGTACAAGTATAAGCATGAGATGCACTGTAACGAGGTGGCAATTCTGCCTTATTATATCGCTAATTTGAATATTGAGTTCACCTACAAGCAGAAGATGGGTGAGTATGAAGAGTTTGAGCATATCTGTTTTGTGGATACCCTGGACCATGCTGCTTTTCATCTCAAGCAGATGGATTTGTTTGCTATGTCGGTGGAGAATACCCAACGCATTCAAAATCAAAATGACCGCAATATTTCTGTAATTATTGGGAATCCTCCTTATAATGCTAATCAGCAAAATGAGAATGACAATAATAAAAATCGGAAGTATCCTGCTATTGATAAGCGCATTAAGGATACTTACATCGAAGAGAGTACAGCGCAGAAGACAAAGCTATATGATATGTATTCTCGCTTCTTTCGTTGGGCTACAGATAGGTTAGGTGAAAATGGTATAATAGCTTTTATTACTAACTCTTCTTTTATCGATGCGAGGACATTTGACGGTTTTAGAAAAGTAGTAGAGAATGAGTTTAGTGAAATTTATATCATTGATTTAGGTGGTAATGTCAGGAAAAATCCTAAACTTTCAGGGACAACTCATAATGTTTTCGGTATTCAGACGGGGGTGGCGATTAGTTTGATAGTGAAGCGAGAAAGTAATAATCTTCCTTGTCGAATTTTATATACTCGCCGTCCTGAATTGGATACAGCATCGCAAAAATTAGAGTTTTTGTCATCGACAAAACTTAATCAGCTTGATTTTGAGCATATCATCCCAGATAAAAAACATAACTGGATTGAACAATCAGATAATGATTTTAATGACTTGATACCTGTAGTTGACAAAAATACTAAACTGCTCAAAAATAAAACTGACATTCAAGCATTATTTGAATTTTTCTCTCTAGGTGTTTCTACGAATAGAGATGAATGGGTCTTTGAAGACGATGAGCAATTATTGTCCAAAAAGATGCAATATTTTATTTCTATCTATAATAAATCGATTGAGTGTAATCACATAAATTATTCGATAAAATGGAGTTCTTCTTTAATATCCAAATTTAAGAACAAAGAAAAATCAGAGTATTTCCCAAGATTCGTAATTTCTCTTATTTATAGACCATATATTACCAAGTATTACTATTCTAATAAATTTTTTTCAGATCGACTTACCTCAAATCATTATCAAGTATTTGGCAATGAATTAATTAATTCAAATCAAGTCATAATGTTTTCAGGAGTTGGCTCTTCAAAACCAAATTCTGTGTTAGTAACTAACAAGATATTTTGTTTAGATACACTTGAAAAAACTCAATGTCTCCCCCTCTACTACTATGAAAAAGAAGGAAACCGTATCGACAATATCACCGATTGGGGATTGCAACAATTCCAAAACCATTACAACGATAAAAACCTCACCAAACTCGACATCTTCCACTACACTTATGCAGTCCTCCACTACCCGGAATATCGCAGTAAATATGAATTAAACCTTAAGCGAGAATTTCCCCGACTTCCCTTTTACGATAACTTCTCTCAATGGGTAGAATGGGGAAGCAAACTAATGGAATTACATATCAACTATGAAACCGTCGCACCCTACCCACTAACCCGCATTGATACTAATAATAATCTCAAACCCAAAACTAAACTAAAAGCTGACCGAGAAAAAAATTCTATCAACCTCGATGATGTCACTTTCCTACAAGATATTCCCAAAATTGCTTGGGAATATAAACTCGGTAATCGTTCGGCCTTAGAATGGATTTTAGATCAATATAAGGAAAAGAAACCCAAAGATCAAACCATCGCCGAAAGATTTAATAATTATCGCTTCGCCGATTATAAAGAAACAGTAATTGACTTATTACAACGAGTCTGTACTGTCAGCGTCGAAACCATGAAAATAATAGAAGCGATGAGACATTAAAAAGATTGCTTCCGGGAAATCTTATTCTAGATTCTACACCCGTTCGGCTGAACGTTCGACTGATCTCACGGCCTCCTGCCCCCTGCCTCCGTTAACGGCTACATCCCGCACTTTATCCTTTGTATTCTTGTCTAAGTTGTTGTACTCTTTCTGTCTCTTTTGCGGGTGGTTGTATAGTTTTTTTTGCGGGTTATTCCCAAGCGTTCGGCTATTCTTGCCACTGTCGCCACACTTAACACTATACCAGTTCTTTCTAGGAATAGTTTCGATAGTTCAGCTAGAGTTGCGTCATTATTTTCCTCAATTAACGTACCGAGGACGATCATTTGTTCTGGCGTGAGTTTTAAATGACGTCCACATCGATAAGTCTTCGGTCGAAGATCTCCCGTTTCTCGATATTGCTTCAAAAGCTTTTGTACGAAACTTAGGGTTACGCAGAATCTTTTCGCTAATTGTCTTTGAGAGATGGGTTCGTTATAATAACAGTCGAGGATTTTCTGACGGAACTCTACTGGATAGGATTTCATTTTTTGTGCGGTTTAGCTATCGATGACATTATACTTCATATTTGTGAGAAAGAAAGAAAAATGTTATAGTGGGTTTTCTGGCGCGACCCAAGCGATCGCTAAAGATGTTATTATCTAGGGTCTGCTGAAAAAGTAGGGGCGAAGCATTCGGGCAATAACCTATCGGTGAAACCGTAGATTTTCTATCCGAATGCTTCGCCCCTACAGGACGCGGGCCGATGAAGACGCCAGGTTTTGAAGCACGATTCTCTCAAAATCTTGCACCTGTTTCGCAAGAAAAGCCACAAAACCCTTACCATGCCTACATTTCACATTTATTCAGCCAGCCCTATCTAGGACAGTCAGCTGAAAATTCCCGCAACCTTCCTAGCCACCGATGAGAGCGATCGCTAAAGATGATATTCTTTATATTCACCATGAGGATGTGCCGGTTTACAAAAAAGGCGGTTCAGTGGTGAGAAATAGTTATTTTTGGGCGCTAAAATCGATCGCCTGTGGAGCGCGTCGGGGACAGGATTGGGAGTTCGATGCGGAGGTGTGGGTGGCGCTGGTGCGGATGTTGCTCTGTTTTGCCAATTCTGGCTATTTGGGGGATGGTGAGACAATTTTAGAGTTTACTGTCGATTGTCCTATTCCCGAACCTTTGCGGGGGATATCTACTTACTTATAGCCTCGCTGAGATAGTTAGCGGTGGATTCCACCAGGGGAATAGTATTTTCGTATAACATTCGCGTCGGTCCGATAATGCCAACACTACCGACGGGAGTATCTCCCTGTTTATAAAAAGCGGAGATAAGAGTACAAGGGCGCATGGATTCCAGAGGATTTTCGGAACCAATGGTGATTTTGACTTTTTTAGCTGATTTTTCCGGTTCTGGTCTTTGTAAAATCAGGGGTAAAAGGCGATCCTGTTCTGCTTCCAATAGATGCAGTAACATTTGTACTTGTTGCCATTGGGCGAATTCTGGCTGTCGAATGACTTCAGCGACACCATGGACGATAATCTCCGGGGTGGCAGTGGATTGGAGACTAGCGCCGATTTCTTGGCTTAATTGTTGGAGAAAATGGGTATAACGGGTAAATTCTCGCTCGATTTGCTGCCAATCGAGGTTAATTAAATCTGCCAAGCAATAACCTTTTAATTTTTCCCCGAGAAAATTAGAGAGGATTTGTAATTCTTCTGCTAATCCATCCTTCTTGTCCGTTGCCATAGACTCAGGAATCTCTATCATAACCGAGCGTGTTTGTAAACTATCTGTAACAATAATTAACATAATCTGCCGGTCCGAGACGGGGACTAATTGCAGATGACGCAGGGTATTGGTGAGGGTGTGGGGGAGGGTAACGATAGCGATATAACCGCTTAAACCGGCTAAAAGTTGGGTGGCCCGTTGCAGCAGACTTTCGAGACTCCAAGCGGGAGATTTAGCGTTTTGATGCAGATAATAGCCGATTTTTTCGCCGATACGGTCATCGGGAGTCATTAACTCATCGACGTAGAGACGATAACCCCAATCGGAGGGAATGCGTCCGGAGGAAGTGTGGGGTTGATAGAGTAAACCTTCTTTTTCCAGTTTACCGAGAGCATTGCGAATCGTGGCGGAACTAACAGTAAATTTGTACTCCTCCAGCAGAGTTTTCGAGCCAACCGGTTCGGCCGTGGCGATATAATGTTGGATTGTGGCCTTTAAGATATGTTGATAGCGATCGCTGAGATGGTTTCTAGCGGACATAGGGGGATAATCTTAACAAAAGATTTATAACATTTTTTTAGACAGTATAACGCTTAATCAGTTATCAGTTATCAGTTATCAGTTATCAGTAGTCAGTCCTCCGTGGGGAGAAAGGGGATAGTTTACCCCTCTCTTTTCCCGATGGAGGCGCTCAAAATTAGTAACGGGGAATATTAGGATCGACGAGGAGGGAATAAGCATCGATGCCGCCGTTAATATTTTTAACATTAGTAAAACCCTGACTTTGTAGCCATTGGCACATTTGCAGGGATCTCATGCCATGGTGACAGATAACCAGGGTTTCCGCTTGGGGGTTGAATTGGCTGGCAATAGTGGGCGACCATTCTTGGTATTGACTCAAGGGTAAAATGGTAAAATTGGCTACAGATGCCATGGCAACTTCCTCCGGTTCGCGCACATCAATAAGTTGTAAATTAGGATCATGATCGGCTAAACGGAGAGCGAGTTCATGGACGCTAATTTCGGGAATGCTCATAGATTTGGTCTTAAGAATCGGTTATCTTTCCTTTAGAGTAGCAAATCGAGGGACCCTGAGCGGTTAGGTACTTGCGTAGGAATAATATCGCAGCCAAGTGGGGGGATTTGGTCAGTGCCAGAGCGGGTGATATAATGGGGAACGGGCAGGTATTGAAGACATTGATGCTTTTTAGTACGCCGATTAATCGACAAGCTGAATTTCGATGAATATTGAACAAGCCGTTATCGAAAACTTGCGAAAACTTCCTTTAGAAAAACAACAAGAAGTCTTAAACTTCAGCCAATTTCTAACTCAGAGAACTTCGCCAAAAATTGCAGAGATGACCTCCCACGAAAAAGCAGAAGATTGGCTAAAATTTCTGGAAAGTCAACCCAAGGATACCCCCGGATTACCCGATGAAGCCTTAGGGCGTGAAACTATCTATGACTAATGGCTAAATATCTATTTGATACCAATATTTTACTGAGGCTGAGTGACAGAATTTCCGCTAATTATGCCTTGTACTGCATTCTCCCCACTTCCCCACTTCCCCACCTCCCCAGCTTATGATTCCCCTACAATTAACCCTGAAAAATTTTCTCAGTTATCGCGAGGCAGTGCTAGATTTTCGCGGATTACATACTGCCTGTATTTGTGGTGCCAATGGTGCGGGAAAATCCTCTTTACTCGAAGCAATTACTTGGGCAATTTGGGGAGAAAGTCGCACCTCGATTGCTGATGATGTGATTCATGCGGGCAGCGATTATGCGCGGGTAGATTTCGAGTTTAGTTATGGGGGAGAAATCTATAAAATTATCCGTAGTCGTCACCGGGGAGGGAAAGCTTCTGGTTTAGATTTTCAGGTGATTAATGATCAGAGTTTTCGTCCTTTATCGGGTAAAAGTATTAAAGATACTCAAGCACAGATTAATACTTATCTGAAAATAGACCATAAAACTTTCATTAATTCTGCTTATTTACGGCAGGGACAAGCGGACGAGTTTATGAAACAGCCTCCCAGTGGTCGTAAACAGATTTTAGCAGAATTATTACAACTCGATCGCTATGAAATTTTAGCAAATAAAGCCAAGGATATATCGAAACAATTTGATGGACAGTCCCTCCAGATCGAGCAGCAAGTAGAAACTATCAAACTCCGTCTTCAGGAGAAAAATTCTTATCAGCAACAGCTGCAAGAGTTAAGCACCCAAATTAACCAAATTAATCAAGAACAAGAGGTAAATAATCGGCGTTTACAGCAACTACAGGGGGAAGAAAATCAGCGTCAGAATTGGGAAAAACAGCTGCAGTGGCAAAGAGAACAGGAGCGAGCTTTATTAGCAGAAATCGAGAGATTAGACCGGGAAAAAGTTAGTCTAGACAATCAATTAAATCAAATTAGGACTATTCTTCATCGCAAAAATGACATTATTACTGCACACGAGCGCCTAATCAATTTAGACAAGAAAGAGGCCAGTTTGTCAAGTCAATTGCAAGCTTGGCAACAGGCCCAGTATGATAAACAACAATTAGAACAGAAATTACAGCAAAAAATTAACGAATTTACCCTTCCCATCCAACAAACGAGCGCTCGTTTAGAAGAATTGGGAAGACAGGAACAAGAAACTCAAAAAATTATCGAGCAAGCGGGGGATATTCAAGCAGGATTAGAGAAATTAAATTATCATCGTCAACGTCTTCAGGAATTGGATAGATTAGCTTTAAAATATGCTCCTTTAAATAGCCGAAAAGCTGATTTAAATATGCAGTTGGAACGGGAAAAAGCTAAGATCAATGCTCGTTGGGAACAACTGCAAAGAAATCGGCAACAATTAGAGACAGAAATCGCTCGTATTCCTCTACTAAGAGAGGAAGCTCTCAATTTAGCCAAACGGATTAAGGAACTGGATAAAAAACAAACCTATTGTGAACGAGTTGAAGAAAAGGAAACTCTTAAACAAGTGGATAAAAAAAGTTTATTGGAGCAACAGAAAAGATATGAAGAACAACTTTTAGAGTTAACTGATAAATTGGAAAAATTAAATATTCCCGATTCGGTTTGTCCTCTGTGTGAACAGAATTTAGACAGTCATCACCGTCATCAAGTAATCAGGAAAACCCATCAACATCAAGAACAAATTCAAGAGCAAATCTGGTCCCTACAGGAAAGGATGGCAGACTGCGATCGAGATTTAAAACGTTTAGGGGAGGAATTAGCCCAAATTAAACAAGAATTGCCAGCAAGATCGAATCTACAACAAAAATATGTGCAGTTGGAAGTCAAGTTAGAAACTATTGAAGAAAAGGAAATAGAACTAGAGAAAACCGAGGAGATACTTGTCCAGTTAGAAGCACTTTTAAGCAGTGGCAATTATGCCCTAGAATTACAGCAAGAATTACAAATTGTCAATCAAGAAATCGCCTTTTTAAACTATGATGAACAAAGTCATGCTTTAGTCAGAGGAGAAGAAAAAAGATGGCGTTGGGCAGAAATTCAAGAATCAGAACTTAAGCAAGCAAACCGTCGTTTAGCTAATATCAAGGCCGAGAAACCTAATTTAATTAATCAATTAGCTAGACTAGAACAAGAGAAGCAAGAACTAGGTCAAAACTCACCACTTAAACAGGAAGTTGAACGCTTAGAAAAGTTTATTCAAAACTTAAATTATGATCGCAGTGAACATCAGAATATTCAAAATCTGATCCGACAATTACAGGGGGTAAGATTACAGTATCAAGACTGGCAACAAGCAGAAAAAAATTATCCGGAAATAGCCGCTAAAATCGCTGAGATTGAGCAAAGATTACAGCTGCGAAATCAGGATCGCCAGAAGCTGAATCAGGAGTTAGCAAATATTAGTCAAAAGATTGGTACTTTGACTGACTATCGCCAAGAAATAGCCGCATTATCGACCAATATTCAACAGCGAAGACAGATAATTGATGGATTGCTCTCCCAAAAAGGTCGGGTTGAGGAGAAATTACATCAACTAGAAACTTTAGGTAAACAACTGACAGAAAAAGAGGGCGATTTAGCTAAAGTTAAAAAACAATATACAGTTTATAAAGAGTTAGCCATAGCTTTCGGTAAAAATGGTTTACAAACTCTGATGATTGAGAATATTTTACCTGAGTTAGAAGCCCAAACTAATCATATCTTAGCTCGCTTAACTGGTAATCAATTTCATGTGCAGTTTTTAACCCAAAAAAGCGGTAAAGGTACGAAGAAACAGCGACAAAAGTTAATCGATACTTTAGATATTATTATTGGCGATACCCGCGGCTCTCGTCCCTACGAAACCTATTCAGGAGGAGAAGCTTTTCGGATTAATTTCTCGATTCGATTAGCTTTAGCGAGATTATTGGCACAAAGAGCCGGAACAGCCTTACAAATGCTCATTGTTGACGAAGGATTCGGAACTCAGGATGCGGAAGGATGCGATCGCTTAATTGCGGCAATTAATGCTATATCCGCTGATTTTGCCTGTATTTTGACTGTAACTCATATGCCCCAATTTAAAGAAGCTTTTCAACATCGCATCGAAGTCCGCAAAACCGAACAGGGTTCTCAATTAATGTTATTATCCTAGGAAAAATATTGATGTAAAGATGGAAAAGATTACGATCACAGTGAAACTATTTGCTATTTATCAAGAAGTCTATCAAACTTCACAATTAAACCTCGAATTTCCTGCCCACACTTCCGTTACAGAAGTGTTAAACTATATTATAGCCCCCTATCCTCAATTAGAAAGATGGCGCGATGTTACTCGTTTTGGAGTTAATCTTCAGTTTGTTTCGGGAGAGAAAATCCTCAAAAATGGCGATGAGATAGTTTTAATTCCCCCCGTTAGTGGTGGCTAAATGGGGTTTGCTGAAAAAGTACGGGCGAAGCATTCGGATAGAAAATCTACGGTTTCACCGATAGGTTATTGTCCGAATGCTTCGCCCCTACAGGACGCGGGCTGATGAAGACGCAAGGTTTTGAAGCACGATTCTCTCAAAATCTTGCACCTGTTTCGCGAGAAAAGCCACAAAACCCTTACCTTGCCTACATTTCACATTTATTCAGCAAGCCCTAAATGGAGATAGGGAAAATCACAAAAACTGTCACCTTTTTTACTTTTTCCTTGATATCCCGTGTCTAACTGGCAAATTCCCCCATCGGTGTCTCTTCCCCAAGAGTTTTTAAAAATAGTCCAAGACTACACCCCAGAGTCGGATGGCAGCGTCGTGGCACAAATATTATGGCATCGCGGTGTCCGGGATATGGCGACTCTGGGGACGTTTCTGGATGAGAAAGCTTATCAGTCAAAAACTCCCTTTGATTTTGGGCAAGAAATGAACTTCGCCGTCAAAAGACTGGAAAAAGCCCTAAATAAAGGCGAAAAAGTGACTATTTGGGGTGATTTCGATGCCGATGGTGTCACCGCTACCACTGTCCTCTGGGAAGGATTAGGGCAGTTTTTCCCAGCTGATCAACAGTTAGATTATTACATACCCGATCGCCAAAAAGAATCCCACGGCCTCAATTGTCCTGGTATCGAGAAACTAGCGCATCAAGGAACCAGTTTAATCGTCACCTGTGACACGGGAAGCACGAATATCGCCGAAATTGACTATGCAAACAGTCTAGGTATCGATATTATCATCACCGATCATCATACCCTACCCGACGAGCGCCCCGAGGTGATTGCCCTGATTAATCCCCGCTACTTTGTGGAAACCCATCCTTTCTATCATCTTTCTGGGGTTGCCGTTGCTTATAAATTAGTGGAAGCGATGTATTTAACCCTGGCAGATATTCCCAGAAAACCCCTAGAAAATTTACTCGATTTAGTTGCGATTGGTTTAATTGCCGATTTAGTCAAATTGACGGGAGAATGTCGTTATTTAGCCCAAAAAGGTCTTAAAAAACTGCAAAACACTCAGCGTTTGGGAGTTAAAAAATTACTGGATTTATGTAACAAAACCGGAGATAGACCGATGGATATATCCTTCGGTATTGGACCGCGCATTAATGCCGTCAGTCGCATTTATGGCGATGCCAGATTTTGTGTGGAATTACTTACCAGTGAAGATGAAAAACGTTGTCACGAATTAGCTGAACAAGCGGAATTGGCCAATATTCGTCGCCAAGAAATCCAACGGGATATTATTAAACAAGTTCAGAAAAAACTAGAAAGAATTGATCTTTCCACCACTAATGTAATTATTTTAGATGATCCCCAATGGATGGCGGGAATTTTAGGATTAGTTGCGGGACAAATTGCCCAAGAATACCAGCGACCGACAATTTTATTAAGTACCAGTGAACCACCTTTTGCTAAGGGTTCCGCTAGGTCAATTCGCGAGATCGATCTTTATCAATTAGTATCCTCTCAATCCCATCTTTTACATCGTTTTGGTGGTCATCCTTTGGCCGCAGGTTTAAGTTTAGCTCTAGAAAATTTACCCCTATTTATTGAGGGGATTAATCAACAGTTGCGACGCACAGGAATTGATTTAACTTCCCTTTCTTCCGAGATAGAAGTGGCTGCGGTGGTGACGGTTTCCCAATTGGGAAAAAGTCTATTTAGAGAATTAAAATTACTGGAACCATGCGGGATGGGTAATCCGACACCGAAGCTATTAATTCAAAATTGTTATTTTCACAATCTTTGGCATAAAAATCTTGAGGATTTCAAAGGCAGAAAAATCGCTTATCCCCGGACAACTTTTGAGATCTGGGATAGTTCAATCGAGCAGGGTTTCCCCGGTATGTGGTGGGGTCATCACAAAGACGAAATTGCTGCCGATACCCGTTATGATGCCGTAGTCGAATTAGATTTTAATACCTACAAAAATCGCTATGAAGTGCGCTTAATTGCCTTGCATCCCTATCAACAAGAATCCCTAACCTATAGCAATAAAAAAGATTTTTTAATCGACAATCGCCATCGAGAAATTAGTCAAGAAGTTAGCCAATTAAATCCACTTTTTCTCTGGGAATGTCCCCGGGATTGGACAAAACTTTCCAGGGAATATCAACAGGCAATTTTACGGGATAAAAAGTTAGTTCTTGCCTATGCTAGTCCTTTGAAAAAATCCGCTCACACCACATGGATAAACCTTGTCGGGATCGGGAAATATTTAGCTAGAACTAAAACCAGCATTTCCTGTCAACAATTACAAAACCGCTTAAACCTCAGCTATCATACCCTAGAATTAGGATTAATTTCCCTAGCAGAAAATGGCTTTAAAGTCAAGAAAAATCAAGAAAATTTATCCTTTGAATTAGTCAATCATGAGGCAAAAATTAATAAGATTGAACAATTTCTAGAAGCGGTGGCCCTAGAAAACTTTCTCCAGCAATACTTTGCTACTGTTCCCCTAGAAATACTGCAAGCAATTCTTAATCATGAAGACTCGATCGATTTCTAGTTATAACCCTTATTTACTGATAGCTGATAACTGATAACTGATTACTGATTACTGATTACTGATAACTGATTACTGGTCACTGATTACTCCTTGACCGAAGAATTTCGGGGGTTTTGCCAGGGTATAAACTTCCGTATTTTGTGCGATTGCTTGACGAATATAGAGAGGAGTTTGTAACATTCCTAGTAAACTCATGCCATCAATTAAACGTAATCCTCCCGTAGTTGTATCGCTGATTAATTCATCTACCACGTCCGGATCGGGACGAGTATTTAAAGGATGATTAGCACAGAGAGTAAAACCCCAAGGGGAACCATAACTAGGAGTGGGAGCGCAATAGGAATGAACGTAGGGAAAAACTGCTTTTAAAGTATTCACCAAACGCGCATGATACATCACCGAAGGAGGAGAAACCGGGCCAGATTGGACAACAACAATGCCATTTTCTGCCAAAACTCTTTGTAGTTTTTCAAAGTATTCTTTCGTGAATAGGGGGAAAGAAGGACCCTCTTCGATGGGATCAACCAGATCGGAGATAATAATATCCCATTGATCGTTAGTGGTGTCTAAAACTTCTAAAGCATCAGCGACAACTAACTGAAAACGAGGATCATCAAAAGTACCTTGGTGCATTTCGGGAAGATGTTCCTTACAAGCTGCCACCACATCCCCATCGATATCAATCATCATCACTTTTTCGATTGTTTTCCAACGCAATAACTCCCGCGTTGTCGCACCTTCACCACCTCCCAGAATTAAAGCAGTTTTTGGTTCTTGGTGGGCAATCATTGCCGGTTGCACTAATGCTTCATGATAAATAAATTCATCCCCCGTACAAGATTGCCATTTGCCATCCAGTACCAAGGCTTTTCCATAGGCCCCCGACTCAACAATATACATCTCCTGAAAAGCGGTTTTTTTGTAGGCTAAAATCCGCGAAACCCCATGACTATAAATGTCCCAGGGGGTAATATATTCGTTAACCCATAGATCCGCTTTTAGTTCACTTCCTGCCATAACTAATCCTCCTTGGGGTGAAAAAGGCACGATCTATCATTATACAACAATTGACAAAATTCGATCGATAACCTGAAATTATCTCCAGGTAATCCCGAAGCTGCCGATAATCGATCGCTGAAAAACGTTAAGCTAGAAAAGATTAAGTAAGTAGTTATAATTAAATTGAAGATAGATTTTGCCTCTGATCCCCCCTGCCCCCCTTGATAAGGGGGGTGCCGATAGGCGGGGGGATCTCCCTTGATAAGGGGGGTGCCGATCCCCCCTTAATCCTCCCTTAATCCCCCCTTGACAAGGGGGGTATTTGATAATTTTTAACGCCTACCTACTTAGCTCCAAGTAAACTTCTAGCCACTAACCTATGACTAAAAACGAGACTACCGAGAAAAAGATTTTTCTCCTAGATTTTGAGAAACCCCTCTACGAATTAGAATCCCGCATCGAACAGATTAAAGAATTAGCCCAAGAAAATAGCGTAGATGTCTCGGAACAAATTACTCAACTAGACGAACGAGCTAATCAATTACGTCGTGAGATTTTTAGCAATCTCACCCCTTCCCAAAGGCTACAATTAGCCCGTCATCCCCGGCGCCCCAGTACCCTAGACTATATTCAAGCAATCACCGATGAATGGTTCGAGTTACACGGTGATCGCGGTGGTTACGACGATCCCGCTCTTGTGGGTGGTGTTGCCCGTTTTAACGGTCGTCCCGTGGTGATTATCGGGCATCAAAAAGGCCGGGATACTAAGGATAATGTGGCTAGAAATTTCGGCATGGCTGCCCCCGGGGGTTATCGTAAAGCCATGCGTTTAATGGAACACGCCCATCAGTTTAATCAGCCAATTTTAACCTTTATTGACACCCCCGGCGCCTGGGCGGGGGTGGAAGCGGAAAAATTAGGTCAAGGAGAAGCGATCGCCTATAACCTCCGGGAGATGTTCCGTTTAGATGTGCCGATCATTTGTACTGTTATTGGCGAAGGTGGTTCGGGCGGTGCTTTGGGCATTGGGGTCGGCGATCGCCTGTTAATGTTAGAGCATTCTGTCTATACCGTGGCGACTCCCGAAGCTTGTGCCGCCATTCTCTGGAAAGATGCCAAAAAATCCGATAAAGCAGCAGTTGCCCTCAAAATTACCTCAAAAGATTTAAAAGAGTTAAATATTATCGATCAGATCGTTCCTGAACCCTCCAGAGGGGCCCATGCTGATCCGATTAGAGCGGCAGCCAATTTAAAAGCCGCTATTAGTGAAAATTTAGAGGCTTTATCTTTGTTAACTCCCCAACAACGGCGCGAATCTCGTTATCAAAAATTCCGCAATTTAGGCGTATTTTTAGAAGCTACAGCTTAATCAGTGATCAGTGATCAGATGTGAGTTTTCAGTGATTAGTTTGTTTTGTAGATTTGGAAGATTTCAGCTTCAGTTTAAGGGTTGCACCGACAAAGCTATAATATTGATGGCAGGTTCAAAGACACACCAGATGAAACGGGACGAGGTGCTGGCAATTCTAGAGGCACACCGAGAACAGTTACAAAAACTAGGGGTGAAATCTTTGTCTTTATTTGGTTCAGTGGCCAGGGATGAAGCTGATGCCGATAGTGATGTAGATTTGTTAGTAGAATTCGATCGACAAGGTGGTTTTTTTCAACTTCTGCAAGTACAGTATTATTTAGAAGATATTCTGGGATGCTCTGTGGATTTAGGAACTCAGGATGCCTTAAGAGAACATTTACGGGAACCTGTGCTTGAGGATCTGATCAATGCCTTCTAGAGATTGGCGACTTCGCCTTCAAGACATTTTAGAATCTATCAGTGAAATTGAACAGCGAACAAAGGCAATGACGTTTGAGGAATTTGCCAAGAATCAAACAAATATCAAAGCGGTTCTCTATGATTTTATTATTATCGGAGAAGCAACTAGAAATGTACCGAAGGAAATTCAGTCTCGCTATCCTCTTATTCCTTGGCGTTTAATGGCAGGAATGAGAAATGTTGCAACTCACGAATATTTTCAAGTTAATTTAAGTAGGGCTTGCTGAATAATGGTAAAACCCTTTTAAAATAAAGCTTTTGACCTGTTAAAGTCCGATGTTAGTGCAAGAAAATAGGATTGGGACTTTCAAAAACCTTGCATTATCCTTCTTGTAGTACATCGCTTGGTACAAAAAACAAGGGCAACAAAGCCTGAAACGACCGGCTCCTGACTCCTGACTCCTGACTCCTACCCCCAGGAAAAACTTTTTCAGCAAGCCCTAAGTAGCCTATACTAAACGGATTTAGTATTAGTCCGATTATTTCCGAGTTATTAGTGGTAAATTAATCTTACCAATTAAAAGGTCCCAAAGCCCGATCGTTGTAATCGCCACCCTCGGCAATAAAATGAATGACCATCGATTTACGGGTTAGCAGGGTATTATTAATCTTCCCACCACCATGAATTAACATTCCGTGCCAGAGAAGAATCTCTCCTTTTTTAGCAGTAAATGATTGACAGTCATAATTCTGAGCGCGCTGGTTAACATAATCTTGGTATTGGGGAATTTGAGCGGCAGTAATATTTTTAAGATTGACGGCGGGATAGTCTGGAAAAAAGTCAGTTACTTTGATATTTTTATGAGATTTAGGATAAAAAATTAGCGGCCCAGCATCGGCGGAAATATCTTCCAAGGCAATCCAAACACCGACTAAATGATTAGCCGGATGAACATAAAAAACTGCCATATCCTCGTGCAGCCCCTGCTCTGTACCGTGCAGGAAGTTGATGGAATATCTCGGTTCGCAGGATTTGCCAATAATTAAATTAACTAAATCTTTCAGATTTTGATTGTCAAAAATTGCTTGAGCGGCGGGGGAAATCTCATGAAAACCATGAAGTCGCCAAATAGAATTGACTAAGGCTTTTCTTTGCTCGATATCTAGGGCTAAAACTTGATCGTGACTTAAACTCGCCGGTAGATTTTCTGCTTGAATGCCTTCAATTCTTAATCCAGGGATAGCCGATTCTAGGAAAAATAAATCGGCTAATTCTGCTACTAAATTATCGATCGCCGTTGCGGGAATTAAATCTTTGACAATACAATAACCCAATTCTCGCCAATGGTCAAGGAGTTGATATTCTCGTTCGGAAATTCGCCGTTGTTGACGAGCTTTTTGCAGGGATTTTTCCGCTTGCGATCGCTCTAACCAGGGTAATTCGGCAGTAGAATTGAAAGACCAGGGCAAATTTTTTAAGATATCGGCAATTTTAAGAATCATGGTGAGTCCATCTTTTCCGAGCTACTTTCGGACTATTTTAATCTATGAGCGATCGATCTACCCTGTCAACAGATATAAATTATCTGAAAAAACCCCCTAGGATGAGTTAGGAGGTTACAGGGAAAAAATTAATCAGGGTTGATGGGATTAACTGGCGCTAACTTCAGCAGGATAAACGCTAACTTGACGGCGACTTTTATCCTTGTATTCAAATTTGACCACACCATCAATTAAAGCGAATAAAGTATCATCGCCACCACGACCAACATTTTTACCCGGGTGAACTTTAGTACCCCGTTGACGGATGAGAATATTTCCCGCTTTTACCACTTGACCACCGTAGCGCTTAACGCCTAGTCTCTGGGAACGAGAATCGCGTCCGTTGCGGGTACTACCCGTACCTTTCTTATGAGCCATAATTTCTCTCCAAATGCTTTTTTGATTCTAAAAGTTATTCTTCTTCATCGCTACTATCTTCCACAACTTCAGCGCTGGAGGTAGCAGCAGTGGCGACTAGGGTTTTACCGTTATAATTGATTGAATCAATCATAAAACGGGTAATTTCTTGACGATGACCGCGTTTTTTACGGGTTTTCTTTTTCGGGCGCATTTTATAAACAATAACTTTTTTGCCCCGACGATGTTGTATGACAGTGCCTTCGACGGTGGCCCCTTCGATAAAGGGTTGACCGATGCTAATATCATCCTCATCATGGATTAATAGCACTTTGTCGATGGTATGGGTACTTTGTTCATCGACGGGAAGAAGTTCGATATCGTAATAGCGACCGGGTTCCACCCGAATCTGTTTGCCACCGGTCTCAATAATTGCGTAACTCATGAATTTTCTGCGCTCGTTTTGCCGTACAGGTAGCTGAAAAAAATTCCAGCTTTTGTGCTAATGTCCTCACCTGATCCGAGCAGGAATTGACACAATTTACTATTATCTAATATCTAGGGGGCAATTGTCAAGCTTTTAGCCCACCGATTCGCTATATACTGAAAATAATCTTACGAAAAACTCAATTAAACCGTTATGGAACAGTGGGAAAGCAGAGGACACCTGTTAACCGAACAAATTAATCCAAACAGCCTAAATTTAGACCAATTAAACCCGCTCGAATTGGTGGATCTGTTCAATCGGGAGGATGCCCAAACCCTAAAAGCGATCGCCATGGCCCGGCAAGAATTGGCCCTAGGGATCTCCCTGACCAGTCAAGCTCTGGCTAAAGGTGGTAGACTCTTTTACATTGGAGCAGGAACCAGTGGCCGGCTGGGGGTTTTGGACGCGGCCGAATGTCCTCCCACCTTCTGCACTCCCCCGGAATTGGTACAGGGAATTATTGCTGGTGGAGCGGCGGCGCTGGTGCGTAGTTCCGAAGATTTGGAGGATAAAGCGGAAGATGGGGCGGCGATTATTGCCCAGCGAGAAATTCACGAATTAGACGTGGTAGTGGGGATTACCGCCGGGGGGACAACCCCCTACGTTCACGGGGCTTTACAGGCGGCAAAACAGCGGGGTGCGACGACGATTGCTATTAGTTGTGTCCCCGCCGAACAAGTGGAGATCGCGGTGGATGTGGATATCCGGTTATTGACTGGACCGGAACTTTTGGCCGGCTCCACACGGCTGAAAGCGGGAACGGTGACGAAAATGGCTTTAAATATCCTTTCCACAGGGACAATGGTCATGTTAGGCAAGGTTTACGGCAACCAGATGGTCGATGTGGCAGTTACTAATCATAAACTCCATGACCGCGCCCTGCGGATTATCTGCCACCTTACCGATGTTAGTCGCGAGGAAGCGGCTATTTTACTGGAAAAAAGTGGCCGCCGGGTTAAACTGGCTTTGTTAATGCAGAAAACGGGACTTTCGGCGGCGGCAGGACAAGAATTGTTACAAAAGCATCGGGGTCAATTACGGGCCGCCCTGCAAGCTTATAATCAAATTGATTGATAAAAACCTATTGATTTTGACTTTCCTATGGTTAATATTTCTTCGGAAATTGCTGCGGTCGCTGTTATTTTCCTCGTCGCTGGTGCTATCTTGACTTGGAGTTTTTATCGAGCTAAACCCTACGGCCAACTGGGAATTTTAGCTTGGTTACAATCCTTGGTACTCATAGCTCCTTGGTTAATTTTTTTCGGGCTATTTGCGGCGGGAATTTATCTCAATCTAGCGGTAATTCTCTTTTTACTGGTTGCTTCCACCATTATCTATATTTATTTGGGCAACCGTTTACGCTTACTGAAAACCAATCAGATAATTGAACCGAAAGTTAACCAGGCAGTTAGCCAGTCCGTTACTCCTCTAGAAATCCCGGCAGCGGTGACAGCAATTGTGCCGGATGTGATGCCAATTCCCGAAGAGGATTTAAAAGTTATTCAGAGTATTTTTGCGATAGATACTTTTTTTGCCACCGAAACTATCTCTTTTCAGGAAGGGGCAATTTTTAAAGGCAATTTACGGGGAGACCCGGATATCGTTCACTCTCGCTTAACCCAGAAATTAAGTAATAATTTTGGCGACAAATATCGTTTATTTCTGGTGGAAGGAACCGAGGAAAAACCTGTGGTAATTATCCTTCCCAAAACTAACGATCCTAGTCCTGCCACTCTTGCTCAAAAAAATCTCTCTTTAGTTTTGTTAGTAGCCACCATTGTCACTAGCTTAGAAGCGGCTGGAATTTTATTGGGTTTTGATTTGTTTGGTAATTGGCAGAGATATCGAGAAGCAATTCCCCTGAGTTTGGGTTTATGGTCGGTATTAATTGCCCACGAAATCGGTCATCTAATTATCGCTAAACGCCATAATGTTCGTCTCAGTTTACCCTATTTTCTTCCCACTTGGCAGATTGGTTCTTTTGGGGCGATTACTCGTTTTGAATCTTTATTACCTAACCGCAGTGTTCTATTTGATATAGCTTTCGCTGGTCCTGCTTTGGGCGGTTTGGTTTCTTTAATCTTGTTAATCGTTGGACTGACTTTATCTAATTCTGCCAGCCTTTTTCAAATCCCTAGTACCTTTTTCCAAAGTTCAATTTTAGTGAGTTTTTTAGCGCGGATAGTTTTGGGCGACGAGTTACAAAATGCTGTTATCTCCGTGCATCCTTTAACTGTTATCGGTTGGTTAGGATTGGTGATTACCGCCCTTAATTTACTGCCTGCTGGACAGTTAGATGGTGGCAGAATTGTTCAGGCTATTTATGGTCGCAAAATTGCCCGCCGCACCACTGTGGCCACTTTGGTCATTTTGGGCATTATTTCCTTAGTTAATCCCAGTAATCCGATTCCTCTCTATTGGACAATTTTAGTCGCTTTTTTACAAAGAGAGTTGGAAAGACCGAGTTTAAACGAGTTAACCGAACCCGATGACACCCGCGCCGGTTGGGGTTTATTACTACTCTTTTTAATGTTGGCGACTCTGATTCCTTTAAGCCCTAGTTTAGCGGGACGGTTAGGCATCGGTGGCTAAATACTTCCCCGAAATTCTTGCCATTGATTGCCGTCAAAAAAAAGCTTGACAAAAACTCAAGTCTTGACTTATAATTTTCTTATAATGGGAATCCGTGTACGCCTATAGACCCCTGATTTTTCCGTAAAATATAGCCTCCAGTATTTACCCCTGAAGATTTGACTTTTGGAGTTGCTTAAAATGTCTAACGAAACTGTCACTTATTCCCTAGAAGCTGTCCTGACAAGGATTGAGGGGAAAATCGACTCTCTGGAAAAACGTATTGACGAGAAAATCGACTCTCTGGAAAAACGTATTGACGAGAAAATCGACTCTCTGGAAAAACGTATTGATGAGAAAATCGACTCTCTGGAAAACCGTATTGACGAGAGATTTGACAAGGTAGAAGACCGGTTAACTAAAGTAGAAATAGGACAGGCCGAACTCAAGGGAGATATTAAAGCTTTAGACGAAAAAATCAATGGATTAACTGCAAGGGTTGCCTATCAGGAATTCACCAATCGAGGGATTCTGATAGCATTGGTGGTCGCTATTTTAGGAGGTGCCGCTAAACTTTTTGGTTTTTTCCCTAATCCTTAGAAGTTGCCGGTAGCCGTACCTAGTAGATAGGCTCTTCCCCAAAATTTTTCGCTCATTACCCCGATCATCCGTTAGAATAGATTCAGAATTCAAGGATAAAATCTCATCTATGAATCCCGTTGTTTTGGTGCATGGTTTTCTAGCCACTACGGCTGTTTTTAAACCGATGAGCGAGTATTTAAACTATCATGGTTGGCAGGTGCATAGTTTTAATCTAATTCCCAATCATGGTTACGAAAAGTTAGAAGTTTTAGCCGGTCAGGTGGACAATTATATCGAGAAAAACTTTGCTAAAGAGCAGAAAGTAGATCTGATTGGGTTTAGTATGGGAGGATTAATTACCCGCTACTACCTGCAAAGATTGGGAGGAGTGGAAAGAGTGCAACGTTACCTAAATATTTCTGCTCCGAATCGAGGCACGTTAACCGCGTATAGTTTACCCTTAGATGGGATTAGACAAATGCAGCCCGGGAGTCAATTTCTAGAGGATTTAAATCAAGATTGTCAACAAATTTTAAATAAAATTAAAACCACAATTATCTGGACTCCCTACGATTTAATGATATTTCCTGCCCATAGTTCCCGTTTATCGGTGGGTAAAGAAATTTCGATTCCCGTATTGCTCCATGCTTGGATGGTCAAAGATAGCAAAGTTTTAACAACAATTAAAGAGACTTTATTAGAATAGAAATACTGGTTGTCTCCAATACCAGAACAAGGTCAAAATATCACCAACAAAAAAGTTAATTATCATCAAAAAAGCTTGACTTATGGTTATAATTGTGCTAATTCAAAAATGAAACGCATCAGCGGCGGACTTCGGGATTTGTATCATTAGAAGATTATTAAACCTCTAGGTTTAATCACTTAAATTAGCAGTTTCTAGCCATTTTTTACCCATTTCAATGGGAATACCGAGGGGAGGACAGAGGACTTTAATTAATTCAATTCCTCCCGTGATTAAAATGCTTCTTAAGCGAGAATTTTTCTGGATTTCTGCGTCAACTTGTGCGACAAAAGTTTGTTTTTCAATTTCGGTATTAGTGGGATAAGTTTGGGTAAGTTGGCTGATAAGTTGTTGGATTTCTTGGGCGGCTTCAGCTAAATTTTGGGGTGTGGCGTAATTATGTTGAACTGCTTTTTGATCTCCTTGCACCGTATCGGCAAAGTTAGCAATATTTGCTCCACGAAGGTCATATTTAGGAGTTTATGACATAGGATTAAAAGATTGAAGATTACTGATGATAATTAGGGTTTGCGGCAAAAAGTACGGGCGAAGCATTCGGATAGAAAATCTCCGGTTTCACCGATAGGTTATTGCCCGAATGCTTCGCCCCTACAGGACGCGGGCCGATGAAGACGCAAGGTTTTGAAGCACGATTCTCTCAAAATCTTGCACCTGTTTCGCAAGAAAAGCCACAAAACCCCTATCTTGCCTACATTTCACATTTATTCAGCAAGCCCTAATTATAGCATCCATAATGGCAAAACTGAGAACATTTCTCTGAATGAAAGCGATACGTCGAATTCAATTCCCCCTTGAAAAGGGGGATTTAGGGGGATCAAAATAAGGATTGAGCGGCTTTAATCCGAATACTTGGGTTCTTGTCTGTGAATAGTCTTTTGGCAAGAGTTCTGATAATTAAATCGAGGGATTCTGTACTCAATTTCATATCAGTTTACTGCATAACGAGAGCCAATTTTACCGAGGGCATCAACAGCACTGAAACGAACGCTATCATCTTCATCGGAACAAACATTTACTAGATCAGGAATAACATCTTCTAGTCCAATTTCACCTAAAGCAATTGTGGCTGTGACACGAACTTTTACTTCCGTATCTTGTAGGGATTGAATGAGATAGGATATTGCTTTTTCACTACCAATTTTTCCGATAGATTCCGCCGTGATTATCCGAATATCGGGATTAGTATCAGATAAGCAGGAAGCTAGATAAGGAATTGCGGATTCATTGCCAATTTCTCCTAAAGCTCGAATCAGATTTAGGCGAACATTAAGATCATTTTCTCCTATTAAATGGGATACTAAGGTGTCGGCAAGGCTGCTATTGCCAATTTTGCCCAAGGCTTCGGCAGCTTTAGCGCGGATCTGGGGGAGAGAATCGTTGAGTTTATTCAATAAAGTATTGATGGCGATTTGGGTGTTATTAAGTTGCTGAACCATGTTATTTTTTCTCTGGGTTATTGTTATTAGGTTGCTGGGGATAATTCTGTTGGCTTCCTTGCACATTATGAGCTAAATTGCCAATGGTAGCTCCTCTGAAATCATAGGTAATAGATGATAGGGATGCGTTTTTTTCAGAAGAAGCAGGAATATTTTGACTATCCTCTCCAAAACTGGCTATCTCTGAAAAAGTAATAGGTGTATATCTCACGATTCAGCAAGAACCTATTGGTTTAGCAGTTCTGTCATAACCCATATTTTATTCATTATTAATTAATTTTTCAAGAAGGGCATAAATATCTTTTTTATCACCTTGTTTACGAATTCCAACTCCAATAACAATAACAATAATTTGAGCTTCTTCAACACGATAGACAATCCGATATCTTTGACCAACTGCCCTAACGCTACGATATCCTTTAAGTTTACCTGAAAGGGCTTTACCTTGTTTATCTGGTTCAATTTTTAGCTTTTCAATCCGTTTGCGAATTTCTTGCTGAATGCGTTTATCGGTAATTTTAGATAAAAAGCTTAAAGCAAGAGGAATTAATTGTATTTGATATTCCATTACCAACCGAGTTGTTTTTTAGCATCTTCCCAAGTAATTCTTTGTCCTGATTGATCCTGTTGAATTGCTTCAGATAGGATTTCGGCAAACTCTTTGTCTTGTAAAATATCAAGAGTTTCCAACCAAGATTCAATTTGAGCGTAATTCAGGGCAACCATAATGGGTTGACCTTCTTTGGTAATAATAATAGGTTCGTCAGTCATTTGCTCAGACCATTCAACCAGCTTTTGTCCTGTTTCAGTAATGTTTAGATATTTAGTCATGTCAGCAATTAAAAGTTATCAAAAAATCGGGTTTAAAACCTCGCCTTTTAAGGCGAAAAGTTTTCGGTATTTCTGCAAATGCGAGACGCACCCGCTTAAGCACAACTACGAACTAGAATCCTGAATCTGTCCATCACCTTTTTCAATAATCTGGACGTTTTTGGCATGGATAGTATATTTAGATTCTGACTTGACTGGAGATTGATTAGATAATTTTTGACTATCCTCTGCAAGTTTAGTTTCTACTTTTTGAATCATAGCTGCAAATTCCGATTGGCGGTGTAAGTCGATATTGAGAGTATTCATATCTTTAAGAATATTAGTTAGATTATCAATATTGCCCCTGATTTCATCATACAAGTTTAATGTCGCCATGATACTATTAGTTTTAGCTAAATCAATTTGTTTGTATTTTGCTTGTAGTTTTGCTTTTTCGTCTTCCCAATATTTCAGGTAGTCTATGCGCTCCAAGTCTTTATGAATTCTGGCATCTGGTAAAATAATCGGGAATATTCTTTGATAAAAGTCACCATTTCTGGCAATTTCTACTAATTCAAACATACAGTTTTCTGATTTTAAGTATCTATCGCTGATGACGGCGACGACACATTTCCCCTGTCCAATTTGCCGCATAAAGTTTTTGATGGAGTCTTTATAGCTGGTGTGGGTTTTATCCCGAATAATCTCAATTCCTTTAGCGGCAAAAGCTTGGACGAGTTGATTAGCCATTTCGTTGCTGTCTTCTTGCCAGTTGTAGGAGATGTAAACTTGTTGATTCATGGGTTGGGAGAGGGGGTGATAGTATTTAAGTTTGTTTTGAATTGTGTCTAGTGCTTCTCTAGCTGGAGAGAGAGTATAGCCATCATTTAATGTGACAAAATCAGGATTTTTCAGGCATTTGATAAGTTCAGTCATCGCCGCTTCTGAGCCAATCTTACCCAAAGCCTCGACTGCGTTCCAACAAACATACTCATCATAGTCTTTTAAAGCCTTGAGTAACCCCCCAATGGCTGTTTCCGAGCCAATTTTACCCAAAGCCTCGGCTGCCTTCCCACGAACATACTCATTAGAGTCTTCTAAAGCCTTGAGTAACTCCGGAATGGCTGTTTCTGAGCCAATATTACCCAAGGCGAAGGCTGCGTTCCTACCAGACCAATCCCAATCATCAGAGTCTTCTAAAGCCTTGAGTAACTCCGGAATGGCTGTTTCTGAGCCAATGTTACCCAAAGCGAAGGCTGCGTTCCTACGAACATCATCATCAGAGTCTTCTAAAGCCTTGAGTAATCCCGGAATGGCTGTTTCTGAGCCAATTTCACCCAAAGCCTCGGCTGCGTTCCGACGAACATCCTCATCAGAGTCTTCTAAAGCCTTGAGTAATCCCGGAATGGCTGTTTCTGAACCAATCTTACCCAAAGCGAAGGCTGCCTTCCTACGAACATAATCATCATAGTCTTCTAAAGCCTTGAGTAACCCCGGAATGGCTGTTTCTGTGCCAATCTCAGCCAAAGCCTCGGCTGCGCTCCAACGAACAACATAATCATCAGAGTCTTCTAATGGGACTTAAACAAATTTCAAGCCCAAACAAAGCCTAAACTGGCTTTGTAAGCGGCAAACACATCCCGATTCTCGGTCAGCCACTCAAAGAAACGGAAAGACATCGCTGTCCGAAAAGCTTCCAAGGCTTCCACAAAAGTGTTTAAAGGTCGATTCGCCCACTGCCTTTGCAATCCCCCAGTTAACTTATGCCACAGGATAAATGTATAGGCACAAAACACCAGGATAAAATGACGAAGTAAGCTTCGTTTATCCCTGACTTGATATTCCCTTAACCCTAACCATCCTTTGGCTTCTCGGTAGAATACTTCCACCCAATTTCTTTCGGTGTAAGTCCTCACTATCCACGAAGCTGTTACTGTATCTGCCTCAACTACATTGGTGATGAAATAGTCCACCTCTGTGGCTTTTTCCATTGAACTTGCATTCATGACGATCGCCAAGTTCCTTTCTCCTTCTAGTTGAGATATTTTCGCTCTGAATACCGCTACCCAAACCGTTTTTTCTTTATCTAGATTTAGGGTGATTTTCTCCCAATCCTTTTCTGATAGGCTTTTTGCTAGTTGCTCAAGCTGGATTGTTTCTTCCACACCCCCTTCTTTTTCAATAATTACTTTTCGATTTTTTGCCAATCCTCCTAAGTATTTTAGCTTTCTTTCTTCCAGGGCTTTGAGAAAATTTGTGTTGTTGCCATAACCAGCATCTATTAAGACGATTTTCGGTCGATAGCCTCTGGTTAAGCTCCGGTCAATTAAATCTATCGCTATCTCTGGTTTCTTCTTAAATTCTTTGTCTTCTTTCCCCTCGGCTAAGGAACTAGCCGGTTGATAAATTTCAATGTCTAGGGGGACACTTTTTTTGCCGTCGTAGAGATGGGTAGTGACGGCGACTATTCCGTTGTCTGTCTTGCCAATTTCTCCTAGGTACTGCCTGCCAACTCCGGCGGTCAGATTGCCACTTTTTCGATGTCCTGAGTCATCGACAATCAGGGAAAATCCTCGGGGGATTTGCGTCTGGCGGCATTGGTTCATCACTTGCAACCGACATTCATTCACCTGACGGTCTGACCAGGGAGATTCGGTCAAAAAGTGATGTAATCGGTTATAAACTACTCCGACGGCATTATTGGCCATTTGAGTGAGGTTTTTCCGCTCACTTTCCCCTAATAATCCTCCTAAATATTGTCTGAAGCCGTTTTTTTGCGCTTCGTTTTTGAAGCAATTGTCAAACCGCCGACACCATCGGTCAAAGCATGGGGGCATCGCGGCTGGGGTTGTCTCTTTCATCGCTGATCTTTCAACGTAAAGTGCTTACTCTTTAACGATTATACTCGATTTGATCTTTATTTGGCGTTTAAGTCCCACTAAAGCCTTGAGTAACCCCGCAATGGCTGTTTCCGAGCCAATTTCACCCAAAGCGAAGGCTGCGTTGCTACGAACATCCTCATCAGAGTCTTCTAAAGCCTTGAGTAATCCCGGAATGGCTGTTTCTGAGCCAATTTCACCCAAAGCGAAGGCTGCGTTGCTACGAACATACTGATTAGAGTCTTCTAAAGCCTTGAGTAACCCCGCAATGGCTGTTTCCGAGCCAATTTCACCCAAAGCGAAGGCTGCGTTGCTACGAACATCCTCATCAGAGTCTTCTAAAGCCTTGAGTAATCCCGGAATGGCTGTTTCTGAGCCAATTTCACCCAAAGCGAAGGCTGCGTTGCTACGAACATACTGATTAGAGTCTTCTAAAGCCTTGAGTAATCCCGGAATGGCTGTTTCTGAACCAATCTTACCCAAAGCGAAGGCTGCGTTGCTACGAACATACTGATTAGAGTCTTCTAAAGCCTTGAGTAATCCCGGAATGGCTGTTTCTGAACCAATCTTACCCAAAGCGAAGGCTGCCTTCCTACGAACAAACACATCAGAGTCTTCTAAAGCCTTGAGTAATCCCGGAATGGCTGTTTCTGTGCCAATCTCAGCCAAAGCCTCGGCTGCCTCCCCACGAACATCATCATCAGAGTGTTCTAAAGCCTTGAGTAACTCCGGAATAGCTGTTTCTGAGCCAATCTTACCCAAAGCGAATGCTGCCTGGAAACGAACATCCCCATCAGAGTGTTCTAAAGCCTTGATTAATCCCGCAATGGCTGTTTCTGTGCCAATTTTACCCAAAGCCGCGGCGGCTCTCCTACGAACATACCTACTACGAACAAACCTATCAGAGTCTTCTAAAGCCTTGATTAATCCCGCAATGGCTGTTTCTGAGCCAATCTCAGCCAAAACCTCGGCTGCACTCCTACGAACATACCTATCAGAGTCTTTTAAAGCCTTGAGTAACCCCGGAATGGCTGTTTCTGAGCCAATCTCAGCCAAAGCCTCGGCTGCCTTCCTACGAACATCATCATCAGAGTCTTCTAAAGCCTTGATTAATCCCGGAATGGCTTTTTCCGAGCCAATTTCACCCAAAGCCTCGGCTGCGTTCCGACGAACATCCTCATCAGAGTCTTTTAAAGCTTGACTTAACTCATTAACAACTTCATTAGACTTTGTTAATCCCAATAACTCCACCTTAAACCGTTTTGGTACATCCAACCGCAGCACTAACCCCACTGTCTGCTTTTGAAACTTAAAGTTGACTTCTCCTGCTAACCTCGCTCCTAATTTTAAATCAATCTCTAACCCTAATTTAACCACCCGTTTTGCTTGGGTTTCATTATCCAATAACCCCAGCAGCAACGCCATAGGTTCCGTCCATTTGAGATAATTTAAATAGTCCCACTGTAACTGCTCATCCCTGAGATGGGGTAACTTTTTCTTTAATTCCTCAGCCGTGTAATATTCTTGAATCAGTTGGTGGCGAAAAGCAATTTTATCATTACCTTCTAGGTGAATTAGATGATATTTCAATAAATCTTCTAACCACTGCTTACTGTAATATTCTGGGAATCCTTTATTTTTTATAAATTTGCTTAATTCTTCCTCTGCTTCTGTTCGGGAAATAGCCACCTGAATCTCAGTTTTTGACTCCCCTTGGTTCATTTTCCAAGCTAACACTTGCAGCAATTCTCGCCACCAATCCCGCGATTCTTGGTAAGTAGGAACATCTGCTTTTAATTTCTTGTCATAAATTCCTGTAAAAATCTGGAAAACTAAGCCTAAATTAGCAGGAATTTTGTTCTGATTATTATCAAAAACTGAACAAAGCATCCACAAAAGCAGAGGAGTCTGGCCAAATTCCTTGAGACGATTTCCCAACTGTTTAAGCATTTCTTCGCCTTTTTCGGGCAAATAGACCTTGACAAAATCCCGCATCTGTGCTTCGCTCAGGGGGAGCATTTCCAGCTTTTTTTCAATATCTAAGTCGTCGCTGCCTAAATCCCTTGTGGTGAAAATCATCGAAATTTCTGCATACTGCTGGCGAAAGTTTTTTAAATTCTGTCGCGCAGCTTCCGAGGGCAATTCATTGATACCATCAAATAATAATAATGGTCTAAAATTCTGATTTTCTAACAGCCAACTTTCTAGGGTATTACTATCAATAATTAATTTATGGCGTTTCAGGAATTGTAAAATTAAATCAAGAATTGAGGTTTCATACAAGCGTAATTCGATGAGAATGGGAATTTGAATGATTTTAGCCTGATTTTGTTGATTTAGGCGCAAGCTTTGCACCGCTACGGATTCTTCTAATAATAATCTGGCTAAAGCGGTCGATTTTCCTGAACCGGGACGACCTTTTAAAAGAACGTGATTAGTTGCATACTTGCGTAAACCATCTAAAACCGTGAATCTTTCGGTTTTTTCTGGTCTTTCTGGTCTTTCTTGTCGGTTTTGTGGTTCTTTTTCAATCGTCTGTACCCACAAATCCCTTAGCAAAGGTGCAGTTTTCGCTGGGCGTGTTTTTCCCTCTACGTCCGTGAGGGTGTAAAATGTCTCCCACTGGGCGTACTTTTCCGAGTCCGAGATTGATTTGAGATAGGGAGTCCAGTCAATCATTGATGCTGTCAAGTATTTAAATTACCTGTTGAGACGAGGAAAAAGGCAACCCCCCAACCCCTAGCAGGGGTAGGGTTGATTCATGAATCAACCCTACTATGAATCAACCCTACCTTGCTTATTTTTAATTGTAGGCTAAGAAGATTTGGTCATGACTTACAAGATAGAATCGGAGTTTCTGCATCCCTCTCTCCTGTCAGACCGGGAAAACCCCATCCGAATATAAACACTCACGCTGCTGTCGTACCTTGTTCCAAGCACTTTAGCGTATATCTGGCACGAGTTTTAAGAATTGTTAATTGATCTGTTTTTGCCAACAACTCATCTAACTCAGCTACTTCATCAGCGCAGAGTAAAGATTCTGCATTTCTCGTCACTAAATCATCTAAACGGGTTTGCTCTACGAGGGACAATTGACAACTTGCCAGCGCTTTTAATTCATCCACACTCAAACCAATCAAACAATCTTCATCGAGTCCTAATGAATTGGCAAATCGAGAATAGGTGTTCCAGTCTAATAAAACCCCAACTCGTTCCCCTTGCTCATTTGTTAAGTATTCTACCGGCTTGGACATATTAGAAACACTCACAATACAATATAATCCTATTTTAGTAATTAATTCCAGAAAATGCCATCGATCGCCGATAAGGTTATCTTATTTTTGTTTTCCTAATTGTTGGGTTTTCTAAAAAGTTGAAAAAGTACGGGCGAAGCATTCGGATAGAAAATCTCTGGTTTCAGCGATAGGTTATTGTCCGAATGCTTCGCCCCTACAGGACGCAATTGCCGATAAGGTTATCTTATTTTTGTTTTCCTAATTGTTGGGCTTTATAAAAAGTTTCTAAACTGTGACTATCCCCGACAAAACGCCAGTGCCAGGGTTCATAATTAATACCCTGGAGATTATTTTCAGGGAAAGATAACTCGAAACTATACTGGGCAGCGTTATTTTGCAACCAACGAAAAGCGGCAGTATTAGCAAAACTGCTACTTAAATTTGTTGCGGGAGCGCGACCATCGCCAATATCGATCGCATAACCGGTATGATGTTCGCTGTAACCCGGAGGTGCGCTCACTTCTGCTCGTTTGCGGGTTTCCTGATTGCGTTGTTCTTTAACTTCAAAAAAGAGCTTGTCTTGGGTTGCTTTCGATCGAAATGCGGAAATCGGCATTAAAATCACCCCCGACCTCCTCGCGTCACTCTGCATCTGGATAAAAGCTTTGGCTGCCGGTTTCCTTAAACGCATAGCACCATCCCCAGTAATGGGGGCTAATTCCGTCTCTGGAGCCTCTTCATAGGGTAAATGACCTAGAATGTTCTCAATGGGGCTAGGAGTGGCTTTAATCAGGGGGGAGGGGTTAATAACCGGTTTTTTTACGGTAGCAGGGGGACGATTCAAGACTGCTAGGGCAATTATGCCGGTTCCCACCAGAGCGAGTAAACCGCTTGCGATCGCTATTAGACCATTAGGATTAGTAGTTTTTCTGTACTGGCTGTCCCGCAAAGCTTCGGGAATATCATCGATCGGTTTCACGGTTTACTTACCCTCCTGCAAGATAATTACATTATTCCCCGGCCACTCCATCTTGACGAGCAGCGTGTTGAACGGCGGCGGCCACAGCCGTAACTACACGACTATCAAAAACCGAGGGAATAATATTCTCTCGATTGAGATTAGCAGGAGTGATCAAAGAAGCGATCGCTTTGGCCGCTTCCAGATACATATTATCGGTGATTGCCCTAGCGCGACAGTCCAAGGCCCCGCGAAATAATCCGGGGAAAGCGAGAACATTATTGATCTGATTGGGATAATCGCTGCGTCCGGTAGCCACCACTGCCACCAAATCATTGATTAATTCCGGTTGAATTTCGGGAATCGGATTAGCCATGGCAAACACGATCGCATCTTTAGCCATTCCCTTGACCATTTCGGGAGTCAATACCCCCGGTACACTCACCCCCAGGAAGACATCAGCGCCTTTAAGAGCATCACCTAGCTTACCACTGGCGGCTACGGCCCAAGCTTGTTTTTCTGGGGTTAAATCGTCCCGTTTTTGGGAGAGGATACCAAGGGAATCACAGAGGATTATATTTGTAGCTCCTGCGGTTTTAAAGAGAGTAGCGATGGCGATTCCCGCTGCACCCGCACCATTAATGACGATTTTGACTGTATCAAGCGATTTTTTGACAAATTTGAGGGCATTAATCAGGGCAGCCAGGGAAACGATCGCTGTACCGTGTTGATCATCGTGGAAAACGGGAATATTTAATTCCGCTCGCAGACGTTTCTCGATTTCAAAACAGCGTGGAGCGCCGATATCCTCTAGGTTAATACCCCCAAAAACCGGAGCGATTCTTTTGACGGTTGCGATGATTTCTTCGGGGTCTTGGGTGGCTAAACAGATGGGAAAAGCATCAATTCCGGCGAATTCCTTGAATAACATTGCCTTCCCTTCCATTACTGGTAGGGCAGCCTCTGGCCCGAGATTTCCTAATCCTAATACCGCGCTACCATCGGTAACTACAGCGACGGTGTTGCCCTTGATGGTCAATGAGTACACTTGTTCGGGGTCGTGGGCGATAGCGGTGCAGATGCGACCAACTCCGGGGGTGTAGGCCATGGCCAGGTCATCTTGGGAGGTGAGGGGAATACGACTCTCAATGGAGATTTTACCCCGACGATGGAGATCGAAGGTGCGATCGGAAACTTTCAGGAGTTTAACATCCGGTAGAGCTTTAACCGCGGCGATAATCTGTTCCGCTTGGTCGGTACTAGCGGCATCAACCATCACTTCTCTGGTGCTAATCTTTAAATTGCGTTCGATCAGAGAAATTTGCCCTAAATTACCCCCGACATCGGCGATCGCATTGAGGACAGAAGCGAAGGTTCCCGCTTGATTGGGGATTTCTATCTTGAGACTTAAACTATAGCTAGGATTGGGCGTTAAATGAACCATGCTGAAGGCTTCCAATACTGATAAATATTGATTATCTTCTATCTGTGAAGGACTTTGGTATCTAATCGCGCAGTTTCTTTAGCTATTAGGGTCTCTCTGGGCCTAACACCAGGGGAGCGGGGTGTGGGGTGTGGGGAGAAGGTAGGAAGGCTGCATCTCACATTTGCAAAAATACCGACAATCAGCAATTATCAGTCACTCTCAAATGCGTACAAAAGTATTAACAACTACCTGTAAGCAGCCCACCGAAAAACTAATGCGCTCCGGGGTTTGGGGGCGGCGCCACGCCCCCAACGGGGGGTTTGGGTAGGGTTGATTCATGAATCAACCCTACTATGAATCAACCCTAGGGGTTTGGGGGGTAGAACCCCCCAAAAGCTTGGATTGAGCGATAAAATCGGAAGTAAAGCCCAATTTTAAAAGAGAGTTTTCCCTTAAAAATCCCAACTTAGTAGATTGACAAAAATGAGATGCACCCTAAATATTCCACATTTGTTGATAAGCAGTTTCTAAATCTCTGGTAAATTGTTTGGCATTCCAGAGGGGAGATGTATGACGAGATTGACGTAATTGATAACGGACTTCTTCCCTTAAATTTTCATCTAATCCTAACTTAATTCCCCACTGCACATATTCTTCATCACTCCAAGCTATACCCTGACTAATGCCGGCATTTTTCATAAAAGTATAGCTATTGCGGGCTGCAAATTGTTCACCAACCCTAGTGACTAAAGGAATCCCCATCCAGAGGGTTTCTAGGGTTGTGGTAGCACCACTATAGGGATAGGTATCGAGAACTATATCAGCAATTCCTAGATTAGCGCGATGGGTTTCCTCATTGAAATCATTGGGCAAAAATCTTAATCTATCTTGACTAATTCCCAATTCGTCGGCACTTTTGAGAAATAATTCTCGAATGGTTTCTTTGTCGGCAAAACCTTTGATTAAGATATAGCTATTAGGAACCTGTTGGAGAATCTGCAATTGCAGACAAATCATGTTTAAGGTGCGTTTTAATCCCGATTGCACGGTCAGATAAATAATAGCGTCATCGGGAATATTTAAATCAGTTCTTCTCCTAGTGGGAACACCCACTTCAAAACCATCCACGGATAAATAAGAGTTAGGAAGTCGGATGATTTTTTCTGAATAAATTTCTTCAGCATTTTCGGGTAAAACGTAGTTATCGGCAATAAAATAATCAATCGCAGGGATTCCCGACGCATCTAATCCTAACCAAGTTACCTGTATCGGTGCTGGTTTTAAGGCCATTACTAGATAAGTTGTATTATTGGTTAAGCTATCAATAGAACTCTTGCAAATTAATTATATGTTATAATGATGGGTTAACTAATTTTCCCCAAAAAATTAGTTAATCAGTACATTTGTCCTGAATGAAAACTTGAAGTTTAACTTTTAACTCAAAACTCTTTAGAGCTGCTTTAATTTGGTTATCAAAACCTCTTTATTTAAGCGGCACAAACTATCTCAATTATAAAAATTGAGAATAAATTCTCCTTGACTTGATTAATCTTTAGGCAACTTTTAAGAAGCTGCTATACCTATCCCTAACTCACAGTTATAAATAGCCGCCAACAAGTTAACTCTTAAACTATATCTTCGACGACGATTCCGATATTTACAGGATAAGATTTTAAAGATTTTGAGTTTCCTATTTATATGTTCAATGATAATCCTTTCTTTGGCTAAAGCCTTGTTATACTCTTTTTCTAACTCTGTTAATTTTCTATTTTTCGATTTCTTTTTCGGTGTATAACTATTACTATGGTATGCAGCTATTCCCTGATAACCACTGTCTTCTATGCTGGTAGTTAAAGGATGAAAACGAACTCGACTTTTTTTAAATAAACTAAAATCATGACCTCTACCTTTCCCACAAAAGACACAGATAATTTCCTTTGTATTTTGATCAGCTACTAATTGGGATTTTAAAGTATGATAACCTCTTTTACCCGAAAAAAAATCTTTCTGTTTCTTTTGGGGGCGTTCAATGGGAGTTTCCGTTACATCCATTACCGTTATGACCGGTATCTCTGCTTGATTGAGTAAAGCTTTTTTTCCTTTTAAACGGAAGTTTCCCGATTGTAAAAGCATTTTTTCCGTCTTATTTACAATCCGACATATAGTTGATTCTGATAGTTCCCAGCTTGTACCAATGTGAAAATATGTTCTATATTCTCGCCAATATTCTAACGTTACTAAAACTTGTTCTTCTATAGATAGTTTAGGTTTCGGTCCCCTTTTAGATGGTGAATTAGAGTCGGCTTCAACACTTTTTACTGATTCTACCATCTTTCTATAGGTTTGTTTATACACACCGAAACGGCGTTTGAATTGTTCATCTGATAAGTTTTGATAATCCATAATTTTGCTAATAAACATAGCAAAATTATAGATGATTTCCTGACCTAAGATCACATTTTATTCTTTTTTCCACTTCAATCTAAGAATTGAGAAAAAAGCAAAACCTTATATTATACCATAAAAAAATTATGCAAGAGGTCTAATATCCACTAAAATATCTAATTTGTCTTGACGAATTTGGGCAGTTATTTGTTCAATTTTTGCTGGCAAGTTATAGCTATAATCTGAGTTATTCTTAAACCATTTTTGAGTAATTTCGTCTGCTGCTTGGGTGACAAAATAGGTGTAAATTTCAAATTTATCTCGATTATGATAGTGAAATAACCAGCGACTTAACCAACCCACAGAATGACGACGGAGAGTATGGGCAATATAACCAATTTTTATTTTTCTTGCTGGAGATTTTGGATAATAAACAGGAGCAATATAGTTATAGCGGGTTCTTACATCTGCTTGAAAAATTTCCGCTAGTTTACTTTGTAAATAGCGATTAATTTTGGGATTATCTTGATAGTAGGGAAGACAGCTAGTAACTCCCAAAATAGAGTCGATAATAAAGGGAAGTGCATTAAATTGTTCGGCATTAATTTGTCCCTCGATTAGTTGTATTAATTCATCGATAAATTTAGGTAAATTTCCCCAGTCTCCCTTAGCTTGTAAAATACCAATCACTAGAGAAATTCCCAAGAGCTTTTCAGTAGTTGTCTGGCAATTTTTATAAAAATTTTCGGCAATTTCTAGAGATTTTTTATAGTCAACAGTGGTGGTTTTATAAAGATTAAACAAACTATTTTGTAAGTATAAATCCTCTGGTAGAAAGCGCAAACAAAGTTCTACTAAATTAATGGCAAATACACTTTGCTTTTGTTGATAAGCATAATTGACAATTGCTGAGATAACTTTGGCCGCAATTATTTCTGGATTATTGATATGTAAGGCTGCTAATTCTAAAAAGTGGATGGTATTAGTGCAGGGGTAGATTAAAACTTTTTCTGTCACTCCCAGCAGTAAATCAAGATTAATTGCTGCTGTAGCTGTATTCTCTAACAGTTCAAATACACACCAATCATTGCACTTTTCCATAGCAAAATTTTGGAATTGTATTTCTAATTCCATCAGATGCAGGAGATTATTTAAAAAACTAGGATTAAGGTTTTGTAGATGCAATCGAATTAGATAGCTTGTCTCTAGTCTTTGGGAATTTTCTTGTCTGGTTGCCTCTGCATCTAAGATTTGAGTTAAAGTTTCTATCCACCCCGATAATTCTGATTCGGCTGCTTGACTCAACACCAGTAACCAAGTAGCTTGCGCGTCTTCTTCTCTATCTTGTAAAAGATAGGCTAATCCTAGATAAAAATAATCCTCAATTGCTGGAGAATTGTTTTCAATTAATTGTTCATAAAACTGCACCACCAGTTGATAATTGTTGTCGTTTAAGTTGGTTTGTGTGTCTTGATGCCATTGCATAGTTTTTATCCGCTAAGATTGACAATAAATATTCCACATTTGCCGATAAGCAGTTTCTAAATCTCTGGTAAATTGTTTGGCATTCCAGAGGGGAGATGTATGACGAGACTTTCGGAGTTTCCAACGGACTTCTTCTCTTAAATTTCTATCCAATCCTAACTTAATTCCCCACTGCACATATTCCTCATCACTCCAAGATATACCCTCAGTTATTCCCGCATTCATCATTAAAGTATAACCGTTGCGTGATGACCATTGTTGCCCCACTTTAACCACCAGAGGAATTCCCATCCAGAGGGTTTCTAGGGTGGTTGTACCACCGTTAAAGGGATAGGTGTCCAAAACCACATCAGCGATGGCTAAATTTGCCCTGTAGGTTTCCGTCTGATAGAGAGGAAGCATCTTAATTCGATTAGTTTCTACCCCAACTTCTGCGGCAATTTGACAGAATAAATCCCAGAGGGAATTATCATCAGCAACTCCTTGAATCAGGAAATAACTATTAGGTACGGATTTGATGATTTGCATTTGTAAGCGAATCATCGCAGGATTACGCTTAATTGCCGTTTGAGAACTTAGATAAATAACCGCATCATTATTAATACCTAAATCTTCTCTTCGCAGGGTAGGAACGGCTATTTCAAAACCATCCACAGCAACAAAAGCATCAGGTAAACGCCAGATTTTTTCTTGATAATATTCTTGGGCATTTTCTGGTAGTACATAAGGATCCGCTAAAAGATAATCTACTGCGGGTAAACCGGAACCATCAAAACCTAACCAGTTAACTTGAATAGGAGCAGGTTTTAAGGCAATAACTTTGGCAACGATTGCCCCAGTACCACTATCTAAATCCACAAGAATATCGATGTTATCTTCTTTAATTTTGCGATAGGTTACTAAGGAATCAGCAGTAGCATGATAGATTTTATCTGCGGGATTAGAAAACCATTGTTTAGTGATTTCATCCACAGGTTGACTCACCATATAAAGGTGAATATCAAACTGCTCACGATTGTGATAATTAATAGTCCAACGACTCAATAAACCCACGGGATGACGTTTTAAGCTTTGGGCAATGTAACCAATTTTAAGTTTTTTATTGGCATTATCTTCTCTCGGTTTGTCAAAACTTTCCTCTTGAAAACCCAGCATTTCTTTGTAGGTTGTTTGAAAAAAACTGCCAATCTGACTTAAAAGCGGTCGATTCTCTTTCGGGTTATCTTCATAGTAGGAAATCGGATTCATAACTGTTAGTAAATTTTCTCTAACTAAGGGATGTATATCTTGGGGGTTTTGTTCTAGAAATTCTCTAATTAAGTGTTTATACTCTTGACAAATACTAGGAATGTCATTCCATTTTGAGGCTCGTAAAGAGCCATTAAAGAGGAGAGATTGACTAAACATTTTCAAATCAATTGTCTGACTTTTCTTTTTCAACTTATTTGCTAAATTTATTGCTTTGTCATAGTCATCTGAAGAGATATAAAACCAAAATAAATTAACTTGTAAGTACCAACTTTCGGGATAAAGTGGTAAAAAAGCTTCCGCCAAATCTACCGAATAAAGAGGTAGTTTTTTTTGAAACGCTACCTGACGAGTAATTTTTAAAATATGATCCAGAAGTTTTAAAGAATTCGACAGATAGGGTAAACTTAGCCGAACTAATTCTATGGTATATTTATGGGTGTAAGGTATGAGGGCAATTACTACCCGTTCCAATAATTGAGAGTTAACTGAACCCTGAGTAATTAATTCTAGTATTTGCCATTCTTGCAGTTGTTGAGGATCAAATCTATTTAATTTAATTTCAACGAGGGTTAAGTGCAGTAAATTATCGAGATAACTGGGATTAATTTCCTGTAGATGTTTACGAATTAACCAAGAGATTTCTAGATTTTTTAACTCTATTTGTCGGTTAGCTTCGGTAGTTAAAATATTGCTTAATTCTAGCAGCCATGACTCGGTTTCCTGTTCATCTCCTTGAGTGAAGACAAATAACCAAGTAGCTTGTGCTTCTTCTTCTCTTCCTTGCAAAAGATAGGATAATCCTAAATACCAATAATAACTAATTTCTGTGGTTTCTCTTTCTATCAGTTCTTCGTAAAACTGACTAACAATATCGTATTGATTGTTTTCTAAAGCGGTTTTAACTTCATTTTGCCAAGACATGGTTTAATTCTCCCTGATTAACTTTCACAATAGATTTGCCACATTTGACGATAGGCATTTTCCATATCTTTAGTAAACTGACGTGCATTCCAAATCGGGGAAGTTTGTCTAGATTCATCTAATTTAGCGATAACTTTGCGTCTCAGGTTTTCATCCTTACCTAACTTAATCCCCCAGTCGATATACTCCTCATCACTCCAAGCAATACCCTCACTAATTCCCGCATTAACCATTAAAGTATAACTATTTCTCGATGACCATTGTTGACCAACTTTTGTAACTAAAGGTATCCCCATCCACAGCACATCTAAAGTCGTCATTCCTCCCGTAAAAGGATAGGTATCTAAAACCACATCAGCTATCCTTAAATTTGCTCGATAAATTCCCGTGGGATAGAGAGGGAAGATTTTTAATCTCTCATAATTAATTCCTTCTTCCTCGGCAACTTTGAAAAATAATTTTTCTACTGATTTAGCATCACTTAACCCTTGAATACTCAAATAACTATGAGGAACTGCCTTTAAAACTTGTAGCTGAAGTCGAATAGTTTCAGGGTTACGTTTAACCCCCGTTTGTACGGTTAAGTAATTAATTGCATCCTCTGGAATCCCTAAATCATCTCTTCGGAGAGAGGGGTAAGCAACCTCGACACCATCCACACAAATATAGGAATTAGGTAAGCGCCAAATTTTTTCTCGGTAATATTCCTGTGCATCTGCTGGTAAAACGTAATTATCAGCAAGATAGTAATCAATTGCAGGAATTCCTGACGCATCAAAACCTAACCAAGTCACTTGTACTGGTGCGGGTTTTAGTGCCATGACTTGGCAAGTTGTGTTATTAGTGATACTGTCTAAATCTACCAAAATATCAATATTATCTTCACTAATTTTTTCAGCAATCATTTGAGGATCAATCGGTAAGTTATAGCAAGCATTTACCTGATTTTTAAAAAAATTTTCAGTGATATAATCTTCTTGTTGAGATACTAAGTATAAAGAGACATGAAACTCATTATAGTCATGATACTTCATTAACCACCTAGAAATTAATCCGATAGAATGATTATATAAAGTATGGGCAATATAGCCAATTTTTAGAACTTTATTGGTATCTTTAATGGTCGATTTGTGAAGAAAATTACCCTTATAATTATTGCAAACATATTCCTGAAAAAGTTGACCAACACAATTACTAATGTAACGGTTTTTTCGTGGGTTATCTTCTAGGTAAACTAGAGGGGATAAAATTGCTAGGGATGGTGCATCCAATAATCGTGGACATTCTCGATTAGTGATACTTTTTTGCAAGGATTCTGTATATTCTTCAACATCTGCCTTAATATCGACCCAATTACCACTAAATAATTTGACATAAAGAGCAAGAAAATCAGCTACAGCTTGAGAAGGCAACCCTTGACAACTTGTTTTTAATTGACTAGCTACTTGCATAGCAGCAGCAAAATCTCGATTATAAAAATAACATTGATACAGTTCAGCTAACAGATAAATTTGCCCTGGTTCTACTGCTAAACAAGTATTAATAATATCAATAGCCAATGGTATGGCTAGAGAAGGTAATTTAGCTTCTACTACTTTGATGAAAGTTTTTCGCTGACAGTTAGATTGAAATATTGCCTCTAAGTAAGGGACAGTTTCTGGTATCTGATAATCGAGAAATTTTTCTAAAACTTCTGCTAATAAACTTAACTCTAGACTCTGGAAATCATTGATTTTTAACACATCGACAAATAACCAAGTTTTTAACTGCTCTTTTTCAAAATAATTCAAATTAATTGCTAATAAAATAAACCGCAGTAAATTATCAATATTATCGGGACTAATCTCGCGAATATGTCCTCGAATTAACCAACTGGTTTCTAAATTGCCTAACTCTAATTGTCTGCGCGCTTCCCCATCCAAAATATTGACTAAATCTGCTGTCCACGCAGTCATTTCCCCTTCATCCCCTTGACTGAGGACGAATAACCATGTGGTTTGTGCTTCTTCTTCCCTAGCTTCTAAAAGATAGGCTAATCCTAAATACCAATAATGACTAATTTCTAGGGGTTCTCTTTCTATCAGTTCTTCGTAAAACTGGCTAACTTGCCAGAAATCCCCTTGGATAATTGCCGGTTCAACTTGGGAATGCCAAGACATAAGTATTTATCGTTAAGTGTCTCTACTAGCGTACCCAAATAGAAGCAAAATTTTTCTATATAAGTAAAATTTATCAGTCGCTCAGGGGTTGGGTTTTGGGGTGGTCACTGCGTGCGCGTTGCGGGGGGTGTTAGGGTGTTAGGGTTTTGGGGTTTTAGGGTTTTAGGGTTTTAGGGTTTTAGGGTTTTAGTTGAAATTCCCCATTCCCCCATTCCCCACTTCCCCACTTCCCCACTTCCCCACCCAGTTTCAATGGGTCTTAGCTTACCATCAATGTCAGCCAAGAGTCAGTCCCGATGAAAAAGTTTTCACCACCAGAGACGAAAGAGGTTTCCTTCCCTATACCCCACACCCTACACCCTACACCCTACACCCTCTTTCAAGTCAGTTTTTTGAAATATTTTCTAAATAAACCAATAAATCGGCCATAGCTTGAGTATCGGGCTGAAATTTCGGCATTGGTGGGGTTTTACCGCTAATTACCTGTTCAATCAGACTAATTCTCGATTTGCGATGGGAAACGTCCTCTAAACTCGGTCCGACGATGCCATCAGCAAACTGACCGTGACAAGCAGCACAGTTAATCTGAAAGATTTCGTAACCGCGACTGACATTACCTTGTAGGGATAACACCTCTTTAATGTAGGGATCCGACATCTTAGCCAGATGAAAGGTGATTAAATAGGTGCTAATCAGGAACAAAACCACGATTATAACCATTAAGAATCGATAAAGCCCGAATTTTGGTTTAAATAACTGACTATTCACGAAGGCCGCCGAAGGAAAGGTGAGTTTCTCTTTACATTTTGCAACTTTTTGCCCCAAAATTCCACCGCTCCTGCTAGAGATAGGCAAATGGAGAATAATATAAGACAAAACTGCATCTTTTTCTAACCCTCTAGCAATGAACCTATTAACCAGACTGGAAGATTGGCCCTATATTATCTTACCTATCACCATCATCCTCAGTTTCCTGCTGTTGGGATGGCTCGTAGAACAGCGCGTTGTCAGTCAACTTTTATCGATTGCCAGAGAAAAAAACCTGCGTTTCTCGGAAGGGGTTTTACGTTCCCTTCGTGGATTAAGCATACTTTGGTTCGGACTTTTGGGTTTAAATATTGCCCTCTCCCTTCCCAATCTTCCCCTCTTTCCCTCCCTCATTCTCCTGAGCAAAAAATTTCTGCTAGTGACTTTTTTAGCTTCAGCTACTTGGGTTGTTGCTCAATTATCCGTGGAAATATTACGAGTTTATACCACGGGAGATGATGGCATTTCTTCCCTAACTTCCCTATTTGAATTTCTCGCCAAAGTTCTGATTTTTAGCTGCGGTTTTTTGCTTATTTTAAGCTCGATTGGTATTTCGATCACTCCCATGCTTACTGCCTTGGGTATTGGGGGTGTTTCCCTCGGTTTAGCTCTCCAAAATACCCTAGCTAATTTAATGTCAGGGATTAATATTATCACTTCCAAAAAAGTTAGACCGGGAGATTATATTGAACTGAGAACGGGAGAAGCTGGTTATGTGCGAGATGTGGATTTAAGATGCACAGTCATCGAAGAAATTACCAATAATCTTTTGGTAATTCCCAATGCTCAGATCATTTCTTCTAGTTTCCGTAACTATAGTTTACCAGATCACTCCCTACTGGTTCCCGTGGAAGTGGGCATTAGTTACGATAGTGACTTAGAAAAAGTCGAAAAAGTTACCCTAGAAGTTATGCAAGAAATCGCCCAGTTATTGCAACCTCAACTCGGTGACTATCAACCCT
Source organism: Microcystis aeruginosa NIES-843 (assembly GCF_000010625.1). NCBI lineage: Bacteria > Bacillati > Cyanobacteriota > Cyanophyceae > Chroococcales > Microcystaceae > Microcystis > Microcystis aeruginosa. The sequence goes on along the minus strand of NC_010296.1, from coordinate 671,999 downwards.
TTATTCGTTATCATAAATTCGATTACTATAGCATTGTGCTGACGGTTTATCTCAAGGTGGTAGAAGAAGAATTTTTTCAACACCTCACCATTAAACACGAATTTATTAAACTCCTACACCGACGCTATCAGCAAGAAGGAATTAAAATTCCCTATCCGATTTTTTTTCCCTATCCCCCCACTAATCCCCCTAGTTAATCTCAATTCGCTATGGCAACAACAATTTGGTTCTTCGTTACTTGGTATGGTTCGATCAGGGGGCAGAAATCGGCTAAATCCTTATCTGGCAAGGGACTTAATTGATTAGCTCGTTCTAGATTGAAAACAATTGGCAAAAATCGCAGCCATGTCTTTCTATATAAGGGTTTCACCCCTTATAACTCCCGTCCATTGCATAACACAAACCGAAGAACCAACAATTTAAAGGCGCGGAAAACTTACAATTGATAATTCTCCTCAAAAAACTTACGAGTCATCGGTTGGGCCACTTCAATACCGTGGCCTTCTCCTAGTAATTCTAGGGGTTTTCCTTCCACTTGAATCCAGACTTTGGCATTGGAATCCTCGGTAGTAGTAGTATAGATGATTTGTGCCAAACGACCGATCAACATATCAGGGCCATCATCATTGCCAAACTCGCGCGAGAGATTAATCTTAATTCCCGTTTTATCTACTTTTAAATCAAGTAATTTAGTCCCGGCGGGAATAGTAGTCATATCCTGAGGATTACTTGGACCAGCTAATAGAGTTTGCAATACTGCTGTTAACTCTCCCTCGCCGCTATCCGCTTTTTGAACGGTAATTTCTTGGCTGACTAATTGATTACCCGTATCAGTCACTTTTAACCAATAAACCTGTCGAGTTTCCCTAACAGGAATAGCTGCAGGAGTTGCTGTTGGACTTGTCTCCACTGGACCGGGAGAAACCGGTTCAACAATTGGTGATTGACTTATCGGCGCTGGAGTGGGAGATTCAATCGGGTTTTCGCTGGTTTTCTGGGAGAAAGATAGGTGATGGACGGCAAACCAAGCAGTGGCCCCACCAGCAGTAAATAAAGCGAGGCCGATACCAATTATCCAAGGCAAAGAGATTTTATCACTAGAGCGAGAACTAGGCATAATTCAGTTATTAGTTATCAGTTATCAGTTATCAGTTTTAAGTTATCAGTTATCAGTTTTAAGTTTTAAGTTTTAAGTGAGCAGTTATCAGTTTTAAGTGAGCAGTCGAACGCTTTTATTCTCCCCCCGCAACGCGCACGAAGTGGTCTCCCCACTTCCCCACTTCCCCACCACCCCACTTCATAATTGATAATTCATAATTCCCACTTCCGATCTCCTGTTTTCCGACCGTTAAATTTAATTGGGGTTCCCCGATCGAGGTTCAATGCTGCCAAAGGCGGCTATACTCAGCTTATCATCGTCGATCTGCAATTGGAGAAGGCGGGCGATAATTCCTTGTTTCTCGAAGTTTTTTAAATCTAACTGGGTGGATATACCCTCGGCAAACCCCTTGAGAAGGCGCGAGGAGATGCGACGACCATTAAGAGTGGCTGTGGGGTCAATAAGCTCGATTTTTCGCCCCTGCACTAGCTTAAATCCCACTTCTAAGCTCAGATTGAGGGTGGCTGCTGGTTCGTCTGGCCGTTGTGTCTCTAGCTGCAGGCTGAGGGCGACTCGATTATTATTAAGAAAGTTAAAATTTGCTTGACTAAGTTGATATTTTGTGCTGCTCGATTCTTCCCTAGAGGGAATCAGATTATTAATCAGGGTCTGAATTTGTTCTTTGACCGCTGCCGATTGTAAAGCTTGATTAACATTAGTTTCCGTGAGGACAAGATGCAATGCCCCCGCAGCCGGTCGGCGCAAGGCGGCGGCTAAACTGCTGTTTTTTTGCTGTAATCGCCGCAAATCGAGGCTAATTGGCTCAGTTTCTAGCTCGATCTTCTCAATGCGAACATCAGCAAGGGGATAAATTCCCCGTGCAGAAATGCGAACTCGATCGATTTTGCCTTGCAGAGCCTGATAATTGGGAGTATTATCGACCCTGACGGCTAATTGTTCCACTTTTTGGACTTGGGAGCGAAGGGTATGGGCTAAAACCGTATCGATAATTGCCCCTGCGGGAGTTAACAGGGTCAAAACACCAGCGAGAGTGATTGTTAGCCATTCCATCGCTCAATTACACCCATTCAGCTAAATTTTGCCAAGCATTAGTCAAAAGCTGACTTAACCAACGTCGTTGCACTTGATCTAAAATCGGGTCTTCTGCGAGAATTTCTTCAGTCAGATCATCGAGAGATTGACCCTGGGCGCGGGCCATTCTAATGATTCCCGCAATCACGGCAGCGATCATCTCCTCGTCCACGGGGCGCTGTCGGAGGGCGGCAATTTCTTCGGGGGTAGTCGGGATGGGATAATTCATAATCAGATGGTCCTGGCTGTGTATTAATCTAGGTATGTAAAGTTTTTTAAACTTTTTTCAGAAAACTTTTTGTGTAGTCTAGCGTAATCAGACGATTTTTAGGTGTAATAGCTAAATCAAGATGAGAGAGATACTTTACAGAGAAATTCCGACTCCCGACTCGATCGCCGTTTGTCAGTGGTTACAATCCGATTGGCAACCCGCAAGCGGTGTCAAGACAAATACACCTAACGGGGTGAGATTGCGCTTATCGGAGGCGATCGAATTATCGATTTTTGTCTGGACGCTGCAACGGACTACTTATTTAAAAGTTTTCCGCTGGGGTGAGCGATCGCATTCTCAAGAAACATCCCTGACTCGGCAGCTCGATCGAGCTTTACAAAAGCGTTTTCCGCCGCAGTTTAGCACGATACCAAACATCGATCAAAAAAATCACTCAATTTTTACAGATTTAGAAGCGGACTATCCCCTAACGGTTCACTACTTCCGCAAAATGCCCCAAGGAGAGGCAGACTTAGAACGTTTGTACTGGTGGGAAAAACGTTGGCGCGACAGTGCCAAAAATCCCCAACAACCGCAGCCAGTAATTTTCTCTAGTAGTGAGGAAAATGATCATCCCATCACCTACGACTTAATTTATATTGGTGGTGCCTTGGGGGCAATTCACGCCGCACAGATGGCCAAATTAGGTTATCGAGTCCTCTTAGTAGAAAGACTACCTTTCGGACGAATGAATCGGGAATGGAATATCTCTCGATCGGAGTTTCAAAGTTTAATTAATTTAGGCTTATTTACTGCCGAAGAATTCGAGGAATTAATCTTCCAAGAATACATCGATGGCTTTAATAAGTTTTTTGATGGCAATAATCCCCCCCATCTGAAAGCCGAAATTCTCCATACTCCCACGGTTTTAAATATCGCCATTAATTCCGATAAATTGCTGCAATCCTGCGGTAAAAAAATACAGGATCATGGCGGTAAAATTCTCGATCAAACGGAATTTATCAAGGCTGATATTACTGCCAATAGTGTTACTGTCACCCTTAATCATAGCGGGGAAATTCAACAGATAAAATGCCGTTTATTGATTGATGCCATGGGTTCAGCCTCTGCCATTGCCTGGCAATTAAATGGAGTGCGTGCCTTTGATAGTGTCTGTCCGACGGTGGGGGCAGTAGTAGAAGGATTCGATCCGGTGGTGTGGGATTCTCACTATGGCGATGTCTTAAATTCCCATGGCGATATTTCTAAAGGTAGGCAATTAATTTGGGAATTATTTCCGGGGGAAGGAAAAGAATTAACCTTTTATCTATTTCACTATCATCAAGTCCATCCCGATAACCCCGGTTCTTTGTTGGAAATGTACGAAGATTTCTTTACTATTTTGCCCGAATATCGACAGTGTGACCCAGAAAAATTAACTTGGAAAAAACCCACCTTTGGTTATATACCGGGGCATTTTAGCACAGGGAAAAAAGATCGAATTGTCTCCTTTGATCGCATTTTAGCCATCGGTGATGCCGCCTCCCTGCAATCACCCTTAATTTTTACTGGGTTCGGTTCTTTGGTGCGTAATTTAGAGCGCTTAACCCATCTTTTGGATCTGGCCTTGAAACACGATTTACTAACAGCTAAAGACCTAGAAAACGTGCGGGCCTATCAAAGTAATGTGGCGGTAACTTGGTTATTTTCTAAAGGAATGATGGTTCCCACGGGAAAAACCTTACCACCCCAAAGAATTAACGCCATGTTAAACACATTTTTCGGTTTATTGGCCGACGAACCGCCGGAGATTTCCGAAACTTTTATTAAGGATAAAACCGATTGGTTGACCTTTAGCCGTTTAGCAATTAAAGCGGCCAGAAAAAACCCCGCTTTACTGTTATGGATAGCAGAAATGGCTGGCAGTCAGGATTTAATTCGTTGGTTGGGTTCCTATCTCGATTTTAGCCTTGATGGAGTCAAAAATCTGCTTTTCGGTCCCTGGTTTTCCCAATGGTTAAAAAACTCCCAAAGCTGGCTAGAAAAAGACAATCCTCGCCTATGGTTAAAGTTATTGAGTTTTAATTATGGCCTAAGAAATTAATTAGAGTTTGCTGAAAAAGTAGGGGCGAAGCATTCGGGCATAACCTATCGCTGAAACCGTAGATTTCCTATCCGAAATGCTTCGCCCCGAAGATGCAAGGTTTTGAACCACGATTCTCTCAAAATCTTGCACCTGTGGGAGCGAAACAGGCATCTAAAACCCTTACCTCGTCTATATTTCACATTTATTCAGCCAACCCTAAGTAGGAGACTCCCAGACAGCTATCGGGGATCAGATTTGAGTTTTTACACTAAATCCAGTTATTAAAGACTGATTATTTATTTCCACTTTTGCCTTTTGCATGAGTGCCTTTTGCCTGTCTTCATAAGTAGCCTATACTCAACGGATTTAGAACGTAGGTTGGGTTGAAGCATGAAACCCAACGCCCGCATGGGTTACGCTACCGCTAACCCATCCTACAAATAATTGTGCCTACCTACTTAAGTAGCCTATACTCAACGGATTTAGTATTAGTTCACTGTTGGTGGAGTTAAGAAACTGTTGAAAAAGTTCAAGAATGCGCTTACCTAAAGGTTCTAACTGCGATGCTGATGTAAAATAGCCATCATCTTTTGGGCCACCGCTGCTGTTTGTTCCAGCATAGCAAAATGACCACAATCGGATAACTCAATGACGTTGCTGCCAGTTTCAAACAAAGGATGAAAACTGGCCAGATGGTTAACGTACTTAACTTCCATAATCGTATCCTCTTTCCCCGCCAGAAAATAGACCGGTTGCGGGAGACGGGAGACAATCTGGGGTAAAAGATGAACTTCGCTGATAGTGGTGGTTTCCAAAAGTGACCCTAGGGCCGCTTGGTAATCGGCCCGGACAAAATCAATCACGCGCTGTTTGCCCCATTTTTTACCTAGGGTTTGCTTGACCATCATCCGCGAGAATAAAACATCAATAAAGGGAACACGGGGCAACCAAGGCGGTCTTCTCTCTAAAATCTGTCTTCCGGCTTCCCGAAATCGCTCAAATTCCTCCTTTAGATAGATGCCACCGCCGGCATTCATACAGATTACCCCTTTAATCCGTTCAGGGCAGCTATCTGCGGCCCACAAAGCAACACTACCACCGAGGGAATGACCAACTAACCAAGCAGCATCGAGGTTTAAGCGGTTAAGAAGGGTAATAACGTCTTGGGAGTAGGATTCAAGGTTATAACTGCTAGGAGGACTGTTAGAGGTGATTTTTTGGGAGTCGCCAAAGCCCCGGAGATCATAGACTAGACAGGGATAATCCGAGGAGAGAATATCTACCAAAGGCTGCCAGTAGTGACGACTCAGCAGCCAACCGTGTATAAAGACTAAAACCGGTTTATCTGCTCGGGGCGAAAATAACTCGTAACTGTGGGATACTCCCGATATGTCGATGGTAGGCATATAATCAATCTCAACCTAAATTAAACCGTTGATAGGGGTTACTAGGGAAACTTCTAGAGAAAAAAAGGTGTATTTAGCCTTGTTTATAGAGCAAAATCAGGGAAGCTTAGGATCTTCCCCCGATAGCTGATGACTCACCGCTATAGACAATTTCAAAAGCTTCTACTCAAGTATAAAACATTGGAGATACCTTCCTAAAATAGGATGAACACCCTAGACCAGGATTTATTTATGAAATGCGATCGCTTTTTAACTCTTTCCCTCGTCTTCAGTCTGGGATTAGCTTTTCCCTCCTCTCTACCCGCTCAAAATCCCCCCGCTACCACCTTTCAACCCGGTCCTTGGCAGCCTGTTGCTAGGGTGAATACGAGTCGTCCCGTGGAGATTAAAATCATCAATCAAACCGATATTGACCTCAATTATGACTTATCGGCCAATATTAATTCCTCTCCCCAATTATTATCTCCAGGTACGGAGACAAACCTAAGAGGTTTGGTAATTCCAGCATATATTCTGATTAATCGGGCTAATGCCGCCGCAGATCCCTATTCTTCTAGTTTAATCTATGCCGTAGAGGTCAATGATGATAATTTAGTCACGATTACTGTCACCAAAGTTCCGGGGAGTACCCCCGGTTATACCACCTTTAACATCAATCAACAGGGTGCTATTTATATTTACTAGCTCTAGCTTAAGCTGTTATGGAGCCACCTCGATTGTTAATTAAGTTTACGGCTCTTTCTACCTCCTTTGGCTTCAGGATTTTAAAATTCGTCTTCTTGGGCAAGAATTGTCTTAAGAGTCCCTTATTATGCTCGTTTAATCCCCCTCTACCAAGAATGATAAGGAGTAGCAAAAAAAAAATCTGCCCCGATTTTCTGAGAGGGCATCTCAGTTTTGCAGAAATACTGAAAACAGGATATAAAGGAAGAAGAAATTGATCAACAGAGGCAAGGACAATGACCAGATTAAATGATGCTGACCGAGAAAAAATCGGAATCGAAGGTTAAAATTCGTTTGATTTTTAAATTCTCAGCCGTTACGACTAAAGTCGCATCAGCTAAATCCATTGGGCGATCTTTATATTTTTCCATCAGTGACAGTAATCGAGGATAATCTTTTTCTTCGATCGAGGCTAACCGTACCATTTTCTTCAATAGCAATTTACCGAGTTGAGCTTGCATCGACCATCCCCCACGTTGCAAGCAGAGATACATGGATTCGGTAAAACAAGCCCAAGTTGTTATTAGATAAGAGGACTCATTCTCGATAAAAATTTTAACTGCTTGATGTCGTGGCTGAGATTTATCTACCGAACAGAATAAAGGGGCAGTATCGCACAGGATCATAGGATCAATCCCTGTTGTTTATATTTATCCATCAAAAGATTTTCCTAGTCCTTTTCACTAATTTCAGAGGCAGGAAATTCCATTTCTTCAACTTCTTGAAACCATTTAGCCCATTTTTCTTTTAAGCCCTCTCTTCGGTACGCTTCAATTTCTTCGGCGATCTCTTCTTCGGTAATATCCTGAACGCCGGGTAAGGATTGAGTTTTATCGAAGAGTTCTTTAACTTTTTTGCTTAAAGCCTGACGGTTTTGTTTGTCCGCTAAATTTAACAAAGCGTCTTTCAATAAATCTTCAACGCTATTATATTTCCCTGTCGATAATTGAGAGTTAATTAACTGTTCTAATTCGGGATTTAAGGTAATATTCATGGTAAAATATGCTCCTGTGTAATATCGAATTTGGGACGATTGAAAACAGTGATCAATTCTAACAAAGTAGATTCGGACATTAAAAGCTTGCCGATATTTTGGGCTTTGTCTAATGCCTGACGAGCTTTGCCGTTTTTCGACAGAAGCGCGCTTACTAAAACGTTGGTATCGAGAATAAAAGAATATTCAAGGCTCATTTAGTAAAGATTCTAAAATTTCGGGGGTTAATCCTCTAGCTTCCGCCTCATCACTAATTTCGTCCATTAGTTTTCTCAAGAAATCGATATCGCTGTTAACTGGCTTTCTAATTAGCAAATCGACAAGAACCCGGACGCGTTCTTGTTCCTCCGGGGATGCGGATTGATAGACTTCTGCCGCTTCGGGACTGACTTCGATCGAAATTTTGCTCATATTATTAAGGCTCATTCTTGCTATGCTTCGGGGAGTTGTTTGAATAAGTCGATAACTTGTTCGTTGCTTAAGGTTAAGTTCGGCATAGGTCAATTCTAGACACCAGCATGATTAATCAGTTTAACACCGGTCCTTAATGGAGAAGGTTTTCGGTTCGCCTACACCTTCCGGGCTTCGATCGGTTAGAATCGAGAAATTATCGGCCTAGAAAGTCCTTTCATCTTCGCGCTTGCCGTAAAATTATGATTGTCTCTCTCCAAGAAGCTCAAGCCAAACTGCCCGAACTGATATACAATCTCAAACCGGGGGAAGAATTGTTGATTACCGATAATAATCTCCCACTAGCCAAATTAATCGGGCAAACCCCCACATCTCCCCAACGTCCGGGGCCTGGCCTATGTAAAGGAATGATTACCATCGTGGCCGATGATGAAGAACACTTACAAGACTTCGCGGAGTATCTGCATTGAAATGTCTAATCGATACCCATACTCTGCTTTGGTACACACTCAACGAATCCCCACTAAGTAGCGCCGCCCATCAACTAATTATGGTTCTTCGGTTTGTCTTATGCAACGGACAGGGTTACAAGGAATGAAACTCTTATATAGAAAGACATTCGGGGATTTATGTCAATTGTTTTCGATCTAGAGCGAACTAATCAATTAAGTCTCTTGCCAGATAAGGATTTAGTCGATTTATGCCCCCCTATTGAACCATACCAAGTAACGAAGAACCCTAATTATTAACCAAAATAACGAAATATTAATCAGCCCAGCATCCTATTGGGAAATCGCCATCAAAATCAGTATCGGTAAACTCATTTTACATCAATCTTACAAAGATTTTATCGACGTATGCCTTAATCAATATCAATTTAATATCCTTGCCATCACACCAGAACATACGGATGCGCTGATCACCCTTCCTTTTTATCATAAAGACCCCTTTGATCGCCTTCTGGTAGCTCAAGCCATTGTTGAAAATATTCCGATTATTAGTGTAGATACTATAGACCTCTTGCATAAATCCGAAAACAAACGATAGAAACAATAATGGGAAGGACTTTCAGTTAATTATTTATTAGTAGTTGATAATCTTCAAAAATGTTGCTGTACAAGGATCGACTTAAGACTTTTGCAAGAGGTCTTATTTTAGATCGGTACGGTATTCAACGTCTTTGGTAGGGCGATCGTTTTTCTCAACCTATCGGAAAACTCGACACTATAACCCCTTTCTAATCCCTCGATTTGATGTTTTTCTACCAAGGTTCCCACGTCTCCTGCGGATAATCTTGCTTCGCGAATATCTTTTAATAAAATCCCATTGAGTAAAGTTCATAATTGATGGTTATTATTTTGATCTAAAAAGTCCAGAAAATCTTTTGCTTTCACGATCTGAATATTTTGATATTCAACCAGTGAAAGAAGATGTTTGTCCCCCGTGATAATATGGGTAGCCTTGCCAACAATCGCACATTCTATGATCATATCGTCATCGGGATCGTTGGGAACCGCTCTCAGTTGTCTTGTTATCGGAACAAGGCTAGAAAATTGACGAATTTCCGCGATATATTCTCTAAGTCCCCGTTCAGATATTTGAAATTTCTGCTGGAGTTTTTCGGATAATTCGTCTAAAATCTCTTGGCAAGTTACTGAAGATACCGATCCCGTCTTCGCTAACGATAAACAGGAAAATGTAGGGCTGTTTTTAGACAGCCAAGCAGAGATTAATATATTTGTATCAAAAACAACTACATAGGTCACTATTTTTCGTGAACGATTTCATCGATAAATTCTTCTCTCTCGTCTTCCGTCATGGTATCCCAATCATAGCCGCGTTCTTTGGCTACGATTCTAGCTCTTTCTGCTCCTTCATTAAATACTGGTTCCAACTGTCTCCACTGACTGAGAATGAGAATTTTATAAACTTCCCGTTTCTGGTCTTCGGGGAGTTGTTTGAATAAGTCGATAACTTGTTCATTGCTTAAGGTTAAGTTCGGCATAGGTCGCTTCTAGACAATAGCATGATTAACGATTTTAACACGGGTCCTTAATGGAGAGGGTTTTCGGTTCGCCTACACCTTCCGGGCTTCGATCGGTTAGAATCGAGAAATTATCGGCCTAGAAAGTCCTTTCATCTTCGCGCTTGCCGTAAAATTATATCTTTAACTAAATGGTGATCGCTAATTAATTATCGTAGTAAAGCTTGAAAACCTGCTTGAATAAAATGAACATCTGAAGTTAAAGCGTCGGTAATTTGATTTTCTTCCATAACAATAAAAGAAAAACAATCTACTAATCCCCAGCTTTTATCAGCTCTTGATTCGTAGAGCTTTAAGCCTTTTTGAAAAAGAGTAGAAGTGATAGTAACAACGAATAAATTATCGGTTTGATAGCATTGCTTGATAAAGGCAGAAACCTTAGGACGATTGTAATGACTAAGAGCATTACCAACCTCCATAAAAATGGCTTCAGTAACCCAAACTGCTGTTGCATTTTTTACATAGGGGAGGAACTGCATAGCAATTTGATGATATTGATCATGAGGATTGAGAATTGCTTGGATAAAGACCGTATCTAAAAAAAGTTTGGACTTATTCATCGCTTATATTTCTTTTGGGAGTATCATATAAATAATGATCGTGTTCCCTTGACCAATCTTCTGGAGCTTCATAGGTGCCAGCCATTTCTTCTAACAGTTCCCAAGCATTTTTATGGTTATTTTCTAGTGGATCTTCCCGAGAAATAATTTGGATGATGTAATGGGTATTGGGTTCTAATTCAATCTTTTCTTCGGGACGGAAAACCATTCCATCATAACTAACTCGTAGATTTTTTATCATAATGGATTGTTGAGAAGTAATTCGATTACGGCCTACACAGTGCCTTAAGGCTAGTGTAACACACCCTCTCAACTATAACTGCCGTGCGATCGCACCCTCTTCTAGATGCCGATATTCTGCTAAAGATGGGAAAATATCAGTCCTGTAGGGTCAAGGTCGATCCTCGTGGGTGGGGAAACGGAGGGAATTTTCGGCCATGGTGACAACAGTAATCGTTTTTCCCAACCTATCGGAAAACTCGACACTATCATCCCTTTTGAGTTTTTATAGCACAAGTCGTCTTTTCAATTTTTATTCGACTTTTTTAATATATTTTAAATATTGATTTTTAAATATTCAGACAATTAGATGTAAAAAATTATTTGGGTTTATTTGTGTAAAGATAGATATAATACAGGCGAAACCGCTGCCATTTTATTAAAATATTACTAAATATTGTCAATCGTTGTCGTTTTATGGTATAATTGCCATGCAAGCATTACATAGATTAGCATGAGTCAATGAAACTACCAGAGTTTGATCGTGTCATTTACGAGTACAATCCATTATTCGAGGTGGTTTGTCAATTGACCTTTCCACCTATATTAAAAATATCTCATCAAGAACCTGTTGAATTTCAAGATGAGATCAGATTTCAATATCCACTTTTTGAACGTACTCAACCACAGATACCTCCTGAAATTGCCAAGGTCGTTCAACAATTTAATTTGCCGCTACCTAACAATAGTGCCTATATTTTTAAATCAGAAGATCAAAAATGGAAGTTAGCTGTTGATAAAGATTTGATTGCGCTCACGACATCTGCATACGAAAGATACGAATATTTCAGGGAAAAATTGGAGTTCGCAGTTACAATTTTTGAAAGAATATATAAACCATCTTTTTACACAAGAGTTGGATTGAGATATCGAGATTTAATTGTACGTTCCGAACTACAATTAGAGAGTAAAAAGTGGTCAGAGCTAATCACAAGAAGAATTGCTTCAGAACTTTACGATTCTGATTTTTCTGCATCTATTCAATCGATAAACAAGAGTTTGGTTTTGAAAGTAGATAATGGACAGGTGAATTTTAATCATGGATTAGTATATGTTGAAAATACTAAAGCAAATGATGAAGAGGAAGCCTATCTATTAGATGCAGATTTTTACACAGAAAGAAAAATAGCGAGGGATGAAAATGTCTGGAACATACTCGATAGCTTCAACAAATCCGCCAGAAAGCTCTTCCGGTGCAGTATTAGCGAAACTCTCCACGACGCATTACGACCGACCAATGTCGATCCGTCCTAACAAAAGTCAAACCTCAACTGGTGATTTTCTAGTAAATTTGTTAATTGATAGAAAAGCTGGTAGAACGATAACTGGAAACTATCCTAGTTTCGATCTCACGATGTCTGACTCTTCCTTGTCTTTAACAACTCATTGGAGAGAATTTCCTCAAGACAAATTAATTGCACTTATTAAATGTCTGTTAATATTACAGTCTCTTCCTGAAGATGCGTTAGATGAATCGGTAACACAACTGGAAGACATTGCGAGTTTTTATTCTAATCTTAGTCCTGAGAAAATTGTACCTGTAATTCCAGCCAGTAGTATTAGAGGTAAATTGAGAGCGATACAGATTAGACAACCTATTATTTTAGAACCATAATTTGTTAGTCTGGATGTTTTATGGCCGATCACATCATTTATAAAAAATCGATTGAAGGAAGTGCGTTGAGACAAGGAGAAATACTTACTGATGTAATTCAATATAATCCAGTTGCCAGTGATCTATCTCAAGAATCAGAAGATGTTGCTTTTGATCCTATTTTACATCCTTTTGTCATTGTAGTCTCTCAAGATTGTGATTTAGATTGGGATTACCAAGCTAGACAACCTGATATTAATCAGCCTCATAAGTTACTAAACTCTATAATCTTTTGTGAGATATCGTCAGCACAAGAAATTAAAGATATAGTTAGGAAGACTGACGCGTGGAACTTAATAAAAACTCAGCGAGATGAAAGATATTATTTTTTTGAAAAAATTCCTAATAACTGTGATCTACAAAATGAAGGGGTTCAAGAACTAACGGCTGACTTTAAAAAGGTTTTTGGGCTAGATTCTAAAACAATATATCGTCAACTAGAAATTGGTATGGCGAAACGAAGAACGATATTAAGTAGTCCTTATCTAGAACATTTTTCTAAAAGATTTTATAATTTTCATGGCAGAATTGCTTTACCTTTTCAATACCAAAGCGAAAAGGAAGGTTGAATACTAACAATTTATCAGAATAACCACAGGAATAAACAAGGGGGCTGAATAAGCCCCCATGAAACTCTAACTGCCGCCAATCCTTGCCACATCGCGGGCGTTGGCTTCAAAAGCCGCATCGAGGGCAGAATCGCCGGTTAAACCGGAATCTAACGCCTCTTTAATACACTGCAACATCCGCTTATAATCCTTGGGCATTACTTTAACAAACTTGGGCAACATTTCCGACCAATTTGCTAAAACCAATGCCGCTTTTTGACTTTGGGTGTAATCAGCATGGCGTTGAATTAACTCGCGTAAATCGTCGATTTCTTCCGCTTCTAGCGCCTCTAAAGCCACCATTTGGGTATTGCAACGAGTGGCGAAATCCCCCGACTCGTCGAGGACGTAGGCGACACCACCACTCATCCCGGCGGCGAAATTGCGACCGGTGGGCCCTAAAACAACGACTTTACCCCCAGTCATATACTCGCAAGCGTGGTCGCCAACGGACTCAACCACCGTAGTCACCCCAGAGTTACGCACCCCAAAACGTTCCCCAGCAACCCCAGAAATATACACCTCACCACTGGTCGCGCCGTATAAAGCCACGTTACCGATGATAATATTCTCCTCGGCCACAAAAGTGGAACCTTTGGGCGGATAAACGATGATTTTGCCACCACTTAAACCCTTACCCACATAATCATTAGCATCCCCTTCTAACTCCAGTGTCACCCCTTTGGGAACAAAAGCACCGAAACTCTGCCCCGCGCTGCCCTGAAAATGGAGATGTACGGTATCTTCGGGTAAACCCCCCCAGTGACGTTTAGTGATTTCGTTGCCTAAAATCGTCCCCACCACGCGGTTAATATTTTTAATCGGTAGTGTCGCCTTGACTTTTTCGCCTTTTTCAATGGCATCTTTGCATAAATCCAGTAAAACGGTTATATCCAAGGACTTATCTAAACCGTGGTCCTGGGGAATCTGGCAATAGCGTCCTACCTCTGGAGCTACCTCCGGTTGATAGAGAATCGGAGTTAGGTCAATTCCTTTCGCTTTCCAATGTTCTACAGCCTGTTTCGGCTCTAATACATCAGTTCGCCCCACCATTTCATTTAAGGTGCGGAATCCCAATTCGGCCATAATTTCCCGCACTTCCTGGGCGATAAATTTCATGAAATTCACCGTATATTCAGGATCCCCGATGAAATTCTTCCGTAATAACGGATCCTGGGTCGCTACCCCCGCCGGACAGGTATTAAGATGACAAACCCGCATCATAATACAGCCTAACGTTACCAGTGGCGCGGTGGAAAAACCGAATTCTTCGGCCCCCAATAGGGTCGCCACCACCACATCGCGGCCGGTTTTCATCTGGCCATCGGTTTCCACCGCAATGCGACTGCGAAGATTATTTAACACCAATGTTTGATGGGTTTCTGCTAGTCCCAACTCCCAGGGTAAACCCGCGTGTTTAATCGAGGTTTGCGGTGAGGCACCGGTCCCACCATCGAAACCAGAGATTAAAACCACGTCGGCGTGAGCTTTAGCGACTCCGGCGGCGATTGTGCCAACTCCCACCTCAGAAACCAGTTTTACGCTCACTCTCGCCGCGCGATTGGCATTTTTTAGGTCATGAATCAACTCCGCGAGGTCTTCAATCGAGTAGATATCGTGGTGGGGTGGGGGAGAGATTAAACCGACTCCGGGGGTGGAGTGACGGACTTTGGCAATCCAAGGATAGACTTTTTTACCCGGTAATTGACCGCCTTCGCCCGGTTTTGCCCCCTGGGCCATTTTTATCTGCAATTCTCGCGCTTGGGAGAGGTAAAGACTGGTGACACCAAAACGGCCGGAAGCCACCTGTTTAATGGCACTATTTTTCGAGTCTCCCTGTTCATTTGTCCAAGTGTAGCGCTCGGAATCTTCGCCCCCTTCCCCGGTGTTCGACTTGCCACCGATACGATTCATGGCAATAGCGAGGGATTCGTGGGCCTCTTTGGAAATAGACCCGTAACTCATGGCCCCGGTTTTAAAGCGTTTCATAATCGCTTCAATCGGTTCCACTTCTTCGATGGGGATACTTTCCCGGTTTTTAAAGGTTAATAATCCCCGCAGGGTGAAGAATTTTTGATTTTGTTGGTTGACCAGTTGGGAATATTTCTTAAAGAGGTCGTATTTGCCCAATTTTACCGCTTGTTGCAGGGTGTGAATGGTTTCTGGGCTAAAAAGATGGGCTTCCCCGTCCTTACGCCATTGATATTCACCGCCAATATCGAGGGTATGCACATTCACGTCCCGGTCGGGGAAAGCGTGGCCGTGTCTGAGTAGGGATTCTTTGGCAATAATTTCTAAATCGGCCCCTTCAATGCGGGAAGCTGTCCAAGTAAAATAGCGATCGACTACCGATCGATTTAAGCCAATAGCCTCGAATATTTGCGCCCCACGGTAGCTTTGCAGGGTAGAAATGCCAATTTTAGAGGCCACTTTAATTACGCCCTTGGTGGCGGCTTTTATGTAGTTTTTACAGGCACTCTGGTGGTCAACTCCTACCAATAAACCTTCCTCGATCATACTGCCGAGGGTGGCAAAGGCTAGATAGGGATTAATCGCACCGCAACCATAACCGAGTAAAAGGGCGTAGTGATGCACTTCCCGGGGTTCGCCGGATTCCAGGACAAGACCGACTCTGGTACGGGTTCCCTGCCGGATGAGGTGGTGGTGTAAACCAGCAACCGCCAGCAGTGAGGGAATCGGGGCGTGATTTTTATCGATACCTCGATCGCTTAAAATAATAATGCTCGCGCCCGCTAAAATTGCCTCGTCCACCTCTTGACAAATTGCCTCAATTGTGCTACGCATTCCCTCGACTCCCGAAGTGGGATCAAAGAGAATGGGAATAGTCACGGTTTTAAATTCGCTATTGCCCTGTAAACGCGCTAATTGGGCGTTGGTGAGGATGGGAGAGTTAAGTTTAATCAGGTGACAGCTTTCTGGCTGCGGATCCAGGAGATTTCTCTCCGCGCCGATAGTGGTGATGGGAGAGGTGATAATTTCTTCGCGAATCGAGTCAATCGGGGGGTTAGTGACTTGGGCGAATAACTGCTGAAAGTAATCATAAAGCAGTTTTGGGCGATCGGACAAGACGGCTAGGGGTGTATCGGAACCCATGGAACCCACTGCTTCCACTCCATCCCGGCCCATGGGAGCTAATAAAAGACGTAATTCCTCAAAAGTGTAACCGAAAGCGGTTTGCTGTTGAATTAGGGAAACAGCAGTTTCCGGTGGCGCAGTTTCAACGGCCAGTAAATCATCTAAATTGACTAAATTTTCGTTTAACCACTGGCGATAGGGATGAGCTTTGGCAATACCTTCTTTTATCTCCTCATCGGCCACGATACGACCTTCTTTCATATCCACAAGGAACATCCGGCCGGGTTGCAGACGACCTTTAAAAGCGACGCGTTCTGGTTCAATGGGTAAAACTCCCGCTTCCGATGCCATGATTACTAGGTCATCTTTGGTGACGTAGTAACGGGAAGGACGTAAACCATTGCGGTCTAACACTGCTCCCATCATCGTACCATCGGTAAAAGCGATCGAGGCCGGACCATCCCAGGGTTCCATCAAACAGGAATGGTATTCATAAAAGGCTTTTTTCTCGTCACTCATCGATTCGTGGGCCGCCCAGGGTTCAGGAATCATCATCATGACAGCGTGAGGGAGAGAACGCCCCGATAAAACCATTAATTCTAGGGCATTATCAAAAATTAAGGAGTCACTACCCTCGATATTAATAACCGGCTGGATTTTTTTGATGTCTTCCCCGAACAAGGGTGAGGCAAACATCGACTGACGGGCGTGCATCCAGTTAATATTACCTCGCAGGGTATTAATTTCGCCATTGTGGGCAATATAACGGTAGGGGTGGGCGCGTTCCCAACTGGGGAAGGTATTGGTACTAAAACGGGAATGGACTAATCCTAAAGCACTTTGAAAGTCGGGGTCGTGTAAATCAGGAAAATAGTCACCCACCTGTACCGGCATTAATTGCCCTTTATAGACAATGGTACGACTAGAAATACTGCAAGGATACCAGTAACGATTAAAGGATTGACGACTGAGGTGGGAACGTTTGCGAATAACGTATAATTTGCGTTCAAAGGCCAGATCATCGCTTAAATTGGCATCGCGTTCGATGAAAACCTGTTCGATAAAGGGTTCGGTAGATTTGGCCGAATTGCCTAAACTGGAGTTATCCGTGGGAACATCACGCCAACCGAGAACTTTTAACCCCTCTTCGGCGGCGATTTTCTCGAATTCCTGGCGACTTTTCCCGCGAATTTCGGCATCAGGGGCCGTGTAGAGCATTCCTACCCCGTATTGTCCCGCTGCCGGTAAGGTAAAACCTAGATTACTGGTCACTTTCCGGAAAAATAGGTCGGGGATTTGGCATAAAATACCCGCCCCATCTCCCGTATTTTTTTCCGCACCGCACGCGCCACGGTGATCGAGGTTTAGTAAAATTGTTAAGGCTTGTTCAACAATATCGTGGGACTTTTTACCCGTTTTATGAACGATAAAACCGACACCACAAGCATCATGTTCAAATCGGGGATCGTATAGTCCTTGTTTCCGTGGAGTTTGATTGTTATTCATCTTGTCTAATAGCCTAGCAGTCTGGAAGGGAATGGCCTAGAGGGTGAGCCAGAGTAGCGATTCTAGGTATATCAATTTTGTATCCAGACTGGACCTTCGGTCTTATATCTTAAGGAAATGTTTCGATGTGACAAGGGTTCCTTTACACCGAATCCAACTTCCGACCATTCTAGAACCTAAAAATGGGTCACGGCGATTTTTCTTGGCGATTAAATATATCGAACTTGGTTTCGCATTTCGTCCGCAGTCACTCGATCAAGAATAACCAGTAAACGGGTTGCGATCTCTCGCGGAGGGCGACGGACGGCGAAAATCACCCCGTAATGGGTTCGATTGGCATCGAAGTAATCGCGAACCAGTTCTTCAAAATCGGTTCGGTTGTGAGTGACTAAGGTTCTCCCCTGACTCACCGCGTGAGCGAGTTGTGCTTTATCTGTGGCGTTAAGTTGTCCCGCATCCCTCGCAGTAATCGCGTCAAACCCCCTCGCTCTCAACAACTCGGCGATTAAAACGTTAACATCTTCATCTAGATAGAGACGGATAAAGAGATTATTCACGAATTTTTTAGCAGCGGATCGATTAAGTCGTCGGGAACGCGGTTATGCTCGATATAAGCGTTAATTTCCTCTAGATGGTCGCTGTAATAGGTCAACGCACTGAAAATCTGACTTAACGTCAGATGGGGCATTCCTAGGGGTATTTCTTCGGGAGCGACCCCCAGACGCCAAGTTTCGACGATGGCGCGGACGGGTGTACGCGTTCCTTTGATAATTGGTTCCCCGTGTAAAATCTCGTCGTCTCGAACGATATAGAGATATTCGGTCGCTTGAACCATCGCGGTTTTCTGGAGTGGATATCGTTTAGTTTATCGTATCGATCGAACCCCCGACTATTCCCCATAAATATCGGTTCGGTTACTTCAGCCACCCGATCTCACTTGCGGCGATTGTTTCGCTCTTTCTCGCCATTTTTTTGAATTTTCTGTAATTACCTCGCACATCGATCGGGCTTTTTCCGCCGCATCCCGTGCCATTTTCAGAATTTCCTCTAGTTCCCGTTCATTTAGTCCTGTTTCTTTTTCGTCCATCACCTTAAACCCTGCAAGCGATTTTTAACCTTATTCTAGTTTCTAAAATACGTCCGAGCTATGATAGCTTGACTCTAGAGCTAAAGTAGAGATAGGGTTTAATTGGAGCTATGTATGGAAGCGATCGAATTTAGGACGGTTATTCATAACGGTCAGGTGAGCGTTCCCCCCCGATATTCTTCTCGATGGGAAGGTAAGATGATGCGGGTGATTGTTTTGGATGACTCGGAAATCGTCCCCGATCCGAGCCAGAAAACTGAAAAAACGATGTTCGAGGCGATTTCTTTAAATACACGGGGATTTAGATTCGATCGGGACGAGGCTAATGCCCGATAAAGTTTTTATCGATACTAATGTCTTAATTTACGCGTATTCTGAGGATGAGCCGGATAAACGACAGCGAGCGATTGATTGTGTTCGATCGGGTGAGGCTTGGATTAGTACACAGGTTTTAAATGAAACGATAAATGTATTAAAACGGAAATTTTCCCTAAGCTATTCGCAAATTCGAGACGCTGTACAAGAGCTTTCCGAGGGATTCCCAATCGTCCTCGTTTCTGTTAATACGATAGAGATGGCATTGAATCTAGCGGAACGTTATCAATATAGTTACTTTGATAGTTTAATACTGGCCAGCGCTCTGGAAGCGGGCTGTCAAATTCTCTACAGTGAAGATTTACAAGATGGTCAGCGAATCGAGAATCAATTGATGATCGTTAATCCCTTTAGTTAAGTAGGTAGGTGTTAAAAGTTGTCAGACACCCCCCTTGATAAGTAGGGTTGATTCATGAATCAACCCTACTATTGGGACTTAGACAAAAAACAAATCGAGAAAAGCCTCAACTCCAATCCCCGCTTGGGATTTACTTCGAGAAGCCCAAAATCGCTGAAACCCAGATATATCAAGGAAAATCATAAATCGAGGTTAACCCTTTGTCCCGTAATGGTTTGAGCCTTTTTTGCTGACCGAAAACGCCTAAGTCCCACTATGAATCAACCCTACTATAGGGTTTGCTGAATAAATCTAAAAACCTTACAGGAAAGGGCTTTTAGCTTGATTGAGAGCTTCCCAAATGCACTTAAATCTGCTAGAATCTCTTAAAACCCTTGCATCACCCTTGCATCTTCTCTAATTAGTGCTAATGTACCGTAAAAGCGAGTTACCCTCAACCCCACCAGAAAACTTCGAGCTGCCCTTTGAGGGGAAATTATCCCAAGATAATCGTTGGGTAATTATGGCCAACCTCATTCCCTGGTCAGAATTTGAAGCGGAATACGCATCACTTTTTTCAGAAGAAATGGGCGCACCCGCCAAAACATTTAGGACAGCACTAGGAGCATTAATTATTAAAGAAAAATTAGGAACAAGCGATAGAGAAACGGTAGAACAAATCAAAGAAAATCCTTATTTACAATACTTCTTGGGGTTTTCATCCTACAGCAATGAACCCCGGTTTGAAGCGTCAATGTTGGTTCACTTTCGAGAAAGAATCACTCGGGAACTAATTAATAAAGTGAATCGCTTTATGGTCAAAAATTCGAGAGAAATAAAAGAAGAAGAAAACACCGAAAAAAAGTTAGAGAGCGAAACCCAAAGTCAACCAGAAAATCGAGGTAAATTAATTTTAGATGCCAGTTGTGCGCCCGCAGATATTAGTTATCCTACGGATTTAAACCTGTTAAATCAAGGAAGAAAACAAACCGAAAAAATTATTGATATTCTCTAGGAAACTTTAAAAGGAAAACTTGTTCAAAAACCGAGAACCTATCGTCTTCTAGCCAGAAAAAGTTATTTAGAAGTAGCGAAAAAAAGAAAACCTACCGTCAAACAAAGACGAAAAGCCCTGAAAAAACAGCTGCAATATCTGAAAAGAAATCTCGACCATATTGAACAACTTTTAGCAGAAGGAGCCTCTCTACAAAGCTTGAAAAAAAGAGACTATAAACTGTTGTTAGTAGTCACAGAAGTTTATCGTCAACAACTCTGGATGTACCAAAATAACAAACAGAGTATTGAAGACAGAATTGTCAGCTTAACTCAACCCCACATCCGTCCGATAGTCAGAGGAAAAGCTGGAAAACCCGTAGAATTTGGGGCCAAATTCTCAGCAAGCTGTATAGATGGTTACATATTTTTAGACCGGATTAGTTGGGATAACTTTAATGAATCGGGAGATTTAAAAGCACAAATAGAAGCTTATTATGACTATACAGGATACTATCCAGAATCAGTTCATGTGGACAAAATTTATCGAACCAGAGAAAACCGAGCTTGGTGTAAAGAAAGGGGAATCAGAATCAGTGGTCCCCCATTAGGAAGACCAGCCAAAAATGTTAGTAAAGAACAAAAGAAACAAGCTACTGATGATGAGAGGATTCGGAATTGTATAGAGGGCAAATTTGGACAAGGGAAAAGAAGATTTAGCTTAGGTAAAGTGATGGCTAAACTTCCTCATACTTCCTTTTCAGCGATTGCTATTACTTTTTTAGTCATGAATCTTTCTAACCTGTTGAGGCAGGTTTTTTGGGCTTTTTTATGTCTGAAATGGAAAAACAGCACTTTTTCTCGGTCAATGATTAGGATAAGTTATAACTTAAAAATTAATCAACAACTAAAGCTTATGCTTGTAGCTAAGTGAAATCATTGATTAAGAGACCTGTACTTTTCAATGACTTTTTCAGCAAACCCTACTATAGACCTCTTGCATAAATCCGAAAACAAACGATAGAAACAATAATGGGAAGGACTTTCAGTTAATTATTTATTAGTAGTTGATAATCTTCAAAAATGTTGCTGTACAAGGATCGACTTAAGACTTTTGCAAGAGGTCTTATGAGTCAACCCCACCTTGATAAGGAGGGCAGGGGGATCAGTCGGTCAAAATTACTTTTCTATACTTTAGACGTTCATAATCTGAGATTTATTAAACTTCTGAAATCGTAGAGTCAGCAAGGAATCCAGTTCTTTTTTATGTTTCAAATGGGCATCATTCAAACATTCATAAATGGCTGAAGAAAAGTCAGAAAAGTTTTCATAATATTTACCATATAAACATTTCTTTTTGACAAATTTCCACCGCCTTTCAATTAAATTTAGATTAGGTGAATAAGACGGCAGATAGAGCAGTTCTATTGACAAAGAAAGAGCTAATTCTTCAACAATTTGACATTTTTGATAGCGGGCATTATCTAAGACTAGAGTGATGGGAATCATTAGTCCTAAAGCAGCTATTTTTGACCGGAGTTCACAGACTTGAGTTGCCGTAATATAAGTGTCATTCGTAACCAGAATAACTTCATGAGTTATTGCATTTAATGCTCCTAAAACATTGAAGCGTTTACGCCCGCTCGGTGACTTAACAAAAAGTCTCTCAAAACACCAAACAAAACCGAGAAATGCTCCCATGACGAAGTGAGCGGCATCAACAAAAAAAACAGCCCTTTTTCCTTCTTTAGCCTCATTTAGTCTGGGTTCTAGCTTTTTTTCTTTGTATTCTTCTTGTTCATCTGGGTCAGCTTTAGAAGGAAGAGAACCTATTTTTAAACATTTCATTCCCAAGGATTTTAAGAATTTTCTCACTTGGGTAGGACTTCGTTTTATTCCTGTCAATTCTTCTCTTCTATATACAGCTTCATTTATTGTGGCTGGTGGATTTTTCTCGAAATATTTTTTGAGCGTTTCTCTTTGAGACTCTAATTCACTTTTAGGGCGATAGAAGTTGATTTCTTTTAATTTTTCTATTCCGCCCTCTTGATAATCTCGAAGATAGGTTAATAAGGTATTTGGCGAGATTCCTGCTAACTGACAAATTTTTTGGTGCGGTATCTTTTGGCTTTTTAACCAGAGAACTTCCATCTTCAGTTGAACCCGGGGATGGGGATGATGAAATCTTTCATAATACAGTGAGTTCTTTTCTTCTTCCGTGAATTCTAGGTTAATCATGTTTTTAATGAGTGCTTTGCTTCTAATTATGACTCTTAAACTATATTATTGTCCTTGAGTAAAAAATGCAAGTTGTAGCCGTGCAAAGTATAGTTTCCGGCCTTTGCACAATAAACCCACCCCGGCAACAGAGAGTAAACCGAGAACCGTCGCTGGTTCGGGAACCGGGGTCAGGGAATAATTGGTGATAACGAAGCGTTCGCCAGCACTAAGACTACCGTAGCCACCGATGGAAGCGAACGTGCTGGCTAAAAAGCCGAATCCATTATTATTACACAACGTCGTGTCACAAGCGGCAAAATCTAGTCCCGATCCGTCTAAGGATAGCACCGCCTGACCCGTTACAGAACCACTAGAGATGACACCGGCAAAAGAACCTACGAACGGAAGAGCGGGGGCGGGAGAGCCGTTAAAGGTGGTATTACTGATAGAACTGACGAATACCGTGTTGTTATCTGGTTGCAGGGTTCCGTCAACCGTCGCAGTGATGGTTCCTGCGCTGGAGGTGTAGGAAAAGTTAAAAGTTGCGGCGCTGGCAACTGGTGCGAGGGTGGCGGTGGCTACCGTGGCGAGGGCGACGGAATAGCAAAAGGAACTTTTAAGTGGCATAGAATACATTGTTTAGCTAAATTCCCACGAATTTTACCACCCCCCCCCGATTTTGTCAAGGTTTTTGTTATTTATATTTTTTATGCTTCATCTAGCTATTGATTACTCGATTGGGGATTTAGGGCGATCTCCCAAGAGAGCGGCGAAGTGGTGCGCTTTTCTGGGGTGCGGGGAGCGATCGGTAAAATTGGCATACACTATAATTATTAGAGCGATCGATGTTTAAGTAGGGTTTGCGGCAAAAAGTTTTTCCTGGGGGCAGGGTGTGGGGTGTGGGGTGTGGGGTGTGGGGTTTTACCAGTTTTGAGGTGGCCAATTACCTAATTTTCAGGGAAAAAGTGCCTAAATTTCCCCCCGATCACTCCCATATCCATTACTTTTTGATTGACAAAAGGTCTAAAAGTCTTACCCAACAAGGTTTTTAGATTTATTCAGCAAGCCCTAAGTAGGTAGGCGTTAAAAGTTGTCAGACACCCCCCTTATCAAGGGGGATCCCCCCGCCTATCGGCACCCCCCTTATCAAGGGGGGCAGGGGGGATCGGCACCCCCCTTATTAAGGGGGATCCCCCCGCCTATCGGCACCCCCCTTATCAAGCTATCCATTAGTCGGATCTTTCTTAACAAAAAGAGAAGAAACTTAAAAAAAGGGGAAACGATTGATAGGTATAGTTTTGAAAGAAGGAATTAAGGTGGAGGTAAGCAAAAAAATGGAGAAATGGGCAGCCCAAGAATTACAGTATGCAGACCTAGGGGACACCAGAAGAAAGAAAAGGTTAATCAGTATCGTGGAAAACTTGGCCAGTCAACCTAGTACAAGTGTGCCACAAGCTTCAGGAAATCTAGCCGCAGCGAGTGCCACCTACGACTTTTGGAATTCCCCCTATTTTCACCCCTCAGATATAATTGCCGCCCAGGCCAAAAGTACAGTAGAAAGAATCAAAGAACATCCAATAGTTTTGGCAGTGCAAGACACAACAAGTTTAGACTTTACGACGCAAAAAGCCAAAAAAGGCATGGGTTATCTAGATTATAAAAAATCCTTTGGTCTCAAAGTTCATACCACCTTAGGAGTGTCCCCAGTCGGAATACCTTTAGGACTGATTAATCAATATGTCTGGGCAAGAGAAGAAAAGAATTTAGGGATTGCCAAGCAACGCAAAAAAAGAGAAACCCAAGAAAAAGAAAGTCAAAGATGGTTAGATTCTTTGTCAGAAACACAACAACAGATACCCGAAGATATTCAAGTAGTAACAATCGGAGATTGTGAGGCAGACATATTTGATTTATTTGCCCAATCAAGAAGTCCTAACTCTCATTTATTAATTCGAGGAACTCATAACCGAAAAGTTAACTATCTCGAAGACAAGCAAAGGTCAGGGCATTCAGAGCCTAAATATTTACATCAATCCATCAGAGAAATAAAAGCCTGTGGGACCTTAGATGTGCAAGTAAAACGCAATCCTAATCACGAGGCTAGACTAGCTAAACTAACAGTTAGATTTGCCAGTTTTGAAATACAAGTACCTAGCCATCACTCCAAGGCGACCCCTCGTCAACCGGTCAAATTACAGGTAATTTTAGCTGAAGAAGAAAATCCGCATAGCGGAGTTAATCCTATCAGTTGGCTGCTCTTAACTAGCCTAGACATTAGTAGCTTTGAATCAGCGATAACCTGTGTGCGCTGGTATAGTTATCGCTGGTTAATAGAACGCTATCATTTTGTTTTAAAAAGTGGTTGTGGATTAGAAAAACTGCAATTAGAAACGGGTAGGAGAATTGAGATGGCCTTAGCTACCTATTCAATTGTAGCTTGGAGATTACTTTGGTTAACCTATCAAGCACGCTTACACGGAGAGGAGAGTTGTGAAAGTTTTTTGGAAGAACATGAATGGCAATCTTTGTGTGCCACTATTCATAAAAAGAGTCCGCCACCTGAAAAGCCGCCCTCCTTTCGAGAAGCGGTCAGAATGATTGCTTCTCTTGGGGGGTTTTTAGGTAGAAAAGGTGACGGTGAACCTGGTGTTAAAACTATTTGGTTGGGACTGCGAAGGTTACATGATATCAGCCAGACTTGGAAACTATCTCATCAAATTAGTCCCCCTATAGAACCCCCTTGAGCCATCTGGCACACTTTTCTCTTTTTGTCAAATTTTATGTTAAGAAAGATGTGACTAATGGATAGCTTATCAAGGGGGGCAGGGGGGATCGAACCTAAAATCCATTTTTAATTTAATTATAACCAGCTACTTATCTAAGTTAAAAACAACAATAAAACTAGCGATCGATGGGCGTGATCAGTGGGAGCATCTCACCTTTGCAATAAGTAGAAATGCTTAATGATCTCAATAAAAAAGTTAAAAAAGGCAACCATTTAGATAAGCACAGCGATGACGAAGGACTTGCGGTACATTACCAGATTCCCAACTTGCACCAGTAATTTTAAGACGATGAGCAATTTGTTTAATTTTTGATTCGACGGAGCCAGAGCCAATGGAAATCCCCTCTGCCTGCAAATAACCATAATTGACAATTCGATGTTTATGCTTGTTTAAATAAGTAATAAAATTCTCAACTTGCGGCTCTGACCATCCTTCACAACAAGAGATAGCCGCCTCCACTTCCCCCTTCCAGAGAAAACATTTTACCTCCTCAATTCGCTGGAATGACCCGCCAACTTTATAGAGGTTTTCGATTAAATGATACCAATCCAATATTTCAATTCTTTCCTGTTTCTCTCCTATCTCACGAAATAAATTCCAGATACCATCATGTCCATCTCCTAAACAAATTAAAGGCTTGGCCAAAACTTGAGAATTAACCAAATCTAATAAAGCTGAGTTATAGTTATTTCAAATAAGAACGAGACACTAGGCGACACAATAAGTACGAATAATTTCATCAAGGGGTGTCCCCACAGGAGCATACATTCTTGCCCTCTTTAATGCACTAAAATCATGTTCGATATCATTTAAATCAGGAGAGTATTTTGGCAAAAACACGACCTGATGACCTGCTTCCTCTACCAGTTGTTTAATGACTGTCTTCCGATGAATTGGTGCATTATCCATAATTAATACTGATGTTATGGTTAGAGAGGGCAACAAATATAAAGATAACCACCCTTCAAAACCTTCGGCATTCAGGCTTCTCGTAAATACCATCGGTGCAATAAAGTCTTTTTTTCCCTTTCTTCTACCAGCGACAAGGTTCTCTCTTTTTCCTCGTTTTCCTTGTCTATCTCCAAAGACTTTCTTCCCTTTTTTTGACCAAGCATAAAAACAGGCTTGAAATTCTTCAAACCCTGACTCATCAATAAATACAAGGCTTTCACTTCCATATATTTTAATCAATTCTCTCAGCACTCTGTAGTATTTCATTCTTTCTTCTCGGTTTCTTTCTCTATAACGAAGTTCCTTCTTTTTTCTGGTAACTTTCATGTTTTTTAAGGCATAGCAAATGGCACTTGGTCTCACTCCAAATTTCTCGGCTCTGTCTCTTAATCTTGCCTCGGGATTTTCTTGGACATCTTTTGACAGTGCTTTCCAGTCCAGCTTTCTCTGACGGTGTTTTACCTTTGTTGCTTCCAGTTTTTCCCTACCTAGCCATCTATATATCGTCGCTCTTCCTATATTAAATAGAGCGGCGGCTTTGGTTATGCTTCCCCCATTCTCTACATAATCGATTACTTTTTTTCTCAAGTCTAGGCTATAAGACATTTTTCTGTATGGGTTGCTCGTTTCTCTTGATTTTACCTTATTTTTCCCTCGTCTCACACTTATTTGAAATGACTATATCTTGAAAAAAAGCCGCTACCCCCAGTTGATGAAAACTCACTGCTTTATAATCACGCCAAATTAAGGCTTTTCCCTTGGCAGTTCTTAGTCGTACCTTACCGCCATCTAGGCTCATTTCTTCCACTTCCACTTCTGGGTTAGACGGTAATTCTTCAAAAGCATAGCGATGTACGAGGCGTTGTTGGGTACTGTGAGAAACAGCAATCCCTGTCAATGATTTGATTTTCTGCGCCGATTTCTCGTAGGATTCATCGCCACTTAATAGCAAACAGTTCTTCTCTAACATTGGACTCATCTGAGTCCGAGACTTTATTTCTAATTTTTTCGCTTGTTTTTCTGTAATTGGTAATTCCCCCAAAATACTTTTCACTTTTCTTGTCCGACCAGCTGTTTCTCCTGTGCTTGTTTTGACAAAAAAATACCGATTTCTGGGTTGACATACTGAATCATTAAATCTCTGACTGTCTCCTCTATCTCTCCCAAGTTATTAAATTTATTAATTGGGGATTGCTCATAGAGACATTGCCCTAACTCTTGACATAACTCTTTAATTCTTTTTTCATTTTCTGATAACATTGAATTATTCCTCCCATCGAGAGCTATTCTGAATTGTAAGTTATAACTATTATAATCTCATTTCTCTTTGTGATCAAGTTGAAGATTTTCTAGTTGTTGACGGCTATAAGTATTAATACTCATTGCATAAGTGAGATGCTCCCTGATCAGTAAAGTCAAATTAGGAGAGTTTTGGGAACGCCACTCGGACGCAGAAGACGCTCTTAGGGATTGGTATAACTTCGCTAGTAAGGCTAACTGGAAAAATTTAGTAGAGGTTCAAGGTCGCTACCCGAAGGCGGAGGCGGTGGGAAATTTTACAGTTTTTAATATCAAGGGAAACAAATACCGTTTAATCGCTGACATCAATTATTCTCGTCAAACCATTTTCGTTAAATATATTCTAAGTCACGCTGAATACAATAAGGAGAACTGGAAAAATGATCCCTACTTCTAATCCATTAACCTATGGTGATTTACTCTTGCAGTATCAACCGAAACCGATTAATAACTCCCAAGAATACGAGCGATTTTTAAGCATAATTGAAGGGATGATGTCACGGGAGTTAAGCAATGACGAAGGACTATTATTCGATTTATTGGTGTTATTAGTGGAAGAATACGAGCGGAAACATTATCCGATCGCCCGAACAAATCCTACCGCTACCTTAGAATCTTTACTTGATGAATTCGATATCGATAGGGAGTGTCTTGTCGATATTTTCGGCGATCGGGATAGAGTAGAATCGGTGATAGGGGGGAAACAGGCGATCGCTCCTTCTCAAGCCGAGTCTCTAGCCGAATTTTTTAATCGTTTAAGTGCGAAACTGGCGTTAAGCGCCCGTGATTTTCTCTTGTAGCCTCGCTTTCCCTCGGGGACTGGGGGGGAAGACCATATAACAAATCCTTACTTTCTTCATAACTTTAGATTAATTAAGATAATGTTACAAAACTTTATGAAAAAGCCGTAGTATGATAATTTACGCCAGTAAAGCGAACACAATAAGGAGCAACACCCATAATGCAGTCGGCCGAGATGTTGCTGACAGTCCCCAAAGAGTATTTAAAAGCACCGGGGGGCTTCAACCCAAACGTTACCATGTTTTTTAGTGCCTTGAGCCTAATAACCCTATCTACCTGTGGCTATTGGCTATGGTCCTGGCCCGACTGGATTTGTTTTAGTGCTAATGTCCTCGCTTTACATTTATCGGGGACAGTTATCCACGATGCCTCTCATAATTCTGCCCATAGCAATCGGCTATTTAATGCTATTTTAGGTCATGGCAGTGCTTTAATGCTCGGTTTTGCCTTTCCGGTCTTCACTAGAGTCCATTTACAGCACCACGCTCACGTTAACGATCCCGAAAATGATCCAGATCATTTTGTCTCCACTGGCGGCCCTTTGTGGATGATTGCGGCCAGATTTTTTTATCATGAAATCTTCTTTTTTAAGCGGCAACTCTGGCGGAAATACGAACTGCTGGAATGGTTCCTCAGTCGTCTTTTTGTTGCTACCATAGTCATCTTCGCCTGTCAATACGGTTTTATCAGCTATGTGATGAATTTTTGGTTTGTTCCCGCTTTAGTGGTGGGAATTGCCCTCGGTTTATTTTTCGATTATCTCCCCCATCGTCCTTTCCAAGAGCGCAATCGTTGGAAAAATGCCCGAGTTTACCCCAGTCCCCTCTTAAATCTGCTGATTTTAGGACAGAATTATCATCTAGTGCATCATCTTTGGCCGTCGATTCCCTGGTACAAATACCAACCGGCATACTATGCCACTAAACCGCTTTTAGATGCGAAAGATTGTGAACAGTCTTTAGGTTTACTGCAAGGTAAGAATTTCTGGAGTTTCCTCTACGATGTCTTCTTGGGGATTCGCTTTCACTCCCATTCTTCTAAATCTAGCTCATAGCAGTTATCGTAATGGTGAGGTACAAGGTTTTCGTTTTGGGGAGTCGGTGGTCGATTTTATGAGAAACTCTGTATCTGTACTGGTTTCGTTGTCAACTTGATTTTTTGAAGGAGGATTTTATGGGTCAGCATTGGGGAAAAGCCTTAATTTTAACAACAACTTTCTTGACAATTAACATCGATTATGCTAAGTCTTTAACCTTTGGTGAGGCCGTGGGTATTGGAGCGGGGGCCTTGTTAATCAACCGGGCGGTACAGGATAATAGACAACGTTATCGATTTGTGCCACCAGAGCAAGAATTTCAGCGCGGACTAGAGGACGGGTTTAACTTTGCCCGCTATGATAATCCGCGCAATTCTAGAGACTATGATGACGGTTTTATCGAGGGAAGAAGACGGCGGGAGTCGGGTTGGTCTAGTCCCAACCGGAGAGGTTGATTATTTTTTTGGTCTGCGTCCCACTTCGGCGGTTTCTTGAATGGAAAATATCCTCAATTTGCCGTCGATGGGAGCGACTTTAGCCACCGCTTCCGATGCAACTATATAGTTATCACCCTCGGTGTTGGTAATATTGACTACTCGCTCGCGAGTGACAATCGCCATCTCGTT
Source organism: Microcystis aeruginosa NIES-843 (assembly GCF_000010625.1). Lineage (NCBI taxonomy): Bacteria > Bacillati > Cyanobacteriota > Cyanophyceae > Chroococcales > Microcystaceae > Microcystis > Microcystis aeruginosa. The sequence goes on along the minus strand of NC_010296.1, from coordinate 641,719 downwards.
ATTAGCAAGAATATCCACGTCCCAATTCTCAGAAAGAACCTCTATACTTTTAATATTTTTGTAGGATTCCTCTAAAAATATTTTATGTTCCGTGATGCCATCTAACTCAAAAATTTCGGTACTAGCATCGGTTTTAATGGTCAATTGCGAGGAAATAAACGGGGCATAGTGTTTGAGGATTAGGGCGATATTTTTATCTTTAATAGCGGTTTGAATGTCTTCAATCATTGCTTTAATTTCCGCTTCGCTGATTTTTTGTCCCCAATCGCGATTACTCGATTGTTTCACTGGCACTATCGAGGGATTAGCATGGACAAAAGCGGGGGAGATGCCGGGGAGAAGGGATAAACCGAGCAATAGAACAATTAATTGGGGAGAACGCATAATTTAATAAACTTGGTAAATTCAACCCGAATCATAGCATTTTCTCGTTGCCGAATAAATCCTCAAGGTGAAAGTCCCTGGTTAGGGAAGCTAAGAGAGCAAAATTCTGGCTGTGCAAAGTCTAGGTTGATCCTTTAGCTATTTTTGGCTTGATATTTCCAGAATAACAGGGGTATGATCGCTAGGTTTTTCTTGTTTTCTGGGTTCTCGATCGATCAGACAATTAACGGCTTTTTCGTATAGCTGAGGAGTTAAATAAAGATGATCGATTCGCCAACCTCGGTTACGAGCAAAACCACCGCTGCGATAATCCCACCAACTATAATGTCCCGCTGCCGAGGTGAATTTTCTAAAGGCATCTTGTAAGCCAATTTCTAACACCTTTTCTAAAGCTTCTCTTTCTTTAGCTGAAGACATAATATGATTTTCTTTGCCCTTGGGATCATAAATATCTTTATCTTCTAAGGCAATATTAAAATCCCCACAGATACATAATTCTTCTGGTTGAGAATTAATAATTTTATCTAGATATTTCCTGAGAGTTTCTAACCATTTAAGCTTATAAATATACTTGTCACTATCTAGGGAAGAACCATTAGGAACGTAGAGATTGATAATCCGAATATCGCCGATTACTCCAGTAATTACCCGTTTCTGTTCGTCTAGTTCTCCTGTTAAATTTTCGCCGATAATGGGACTAAATCCCACAGTGATATCGTCCAGGGGTTTTCGGCTAAAAATCGCCACACCATTATAGGATTTTTGTCCAGAAATATAGAGATGATAACCCAAAGATTCAAAAGCTTCTCTGGGAAAATCTCGATCGATTACCTTAGTTTCTTGCAAGCATAAAACCTCAACGGGATTGAGTTGTAACCAATTAATTACCTGCTCTTGTCGGCTGCGAATCGAGTTGACATTCCATGTGGCGATTTTCATAGCTAAAAACCGATAATTTTTCTCACACTTCCTCAGCAAAACTGGTGCGACGCACAAACTCAAAAGGACCGGCGATCGAACCCCAGACTAATTGATCGGTTTCGGGATCTAAACCGCGATCAACGCTAATTAATCCCCGTTCACTAATTTCAAAACTATTATCTAAATAAGTCATTCTATCTTTGCGAAAGACTAAACATTGTTTACCCGGTTTCACCACCCCTTTAAAACTGTTACCTGTCCAAGTGACATTCATATCACAACCCAGCATCGGTTCTAACAAGTCTAAGGTGAGATTTTTGAGACGCTGGGGTTCTCTAGAAGCACCAAAAAAGTTAGCTTCCTCTTTAACTTTAAAGTTTTCTAGTTCAATATGATCATCGACTAACGATAATTTAAATACTCGCAAACGATAGGGAGTATTGAGCATAAAATCGTAGGCCTGCTCTAAAAATAAGCTGGTTCCATTCAGTAATTCATCGGGCAAAGGGCGCATACACACGCGAATATGGGCAAAAAAAGGCGGATTAGCAAAAGCTTGTTCTTGATTACTAAAATCCGCCGCCATCCAGCGCGCTAGGGTTTTTATATCCGTGGGATGAGTCATAGTTTTTGAGATGTGAATGGCTATTAGCTAGCAGCCATCAGCTAGTTAATCGCTCTGATAAATTTTCACTGATTACTGATAACTATGCCCCGATAATTGTTATTGTGCGATTACTTTAATTTCGATATCGGCACTAACTTCGGGATGGAGTTTGACTTGTACTTTATAGACTCCCAATTGACCGATATCGGGGACGGTAATACCACGGCGATCGATTTCTAATTTAGCATTTTCTAGAATAACCGTAGCCACATCTTGACTGGTGACAGTACCGAAAATGGCCTCGTTTTCACCCACCTGTTTAGGGATGCTGTAGGGACTGAGTTTTTCGATCGCAGTTTTTCTGGTTTCCGCTTCTTGTTTTTCAGCGAGGAGACGTTGACGCTCTTTTTCTTTCCTAAATTCTGCCTGTTTAATCGCGCCCTTGGTGGCTAAAACGGCCACACCTTGGGGGATAAGGTAATTGCGCGCATAACCGGGGGCCACTTCCACCACATCGCCATTTTCACCTAATTTGCTGACTTTTTGATTGAGGATAACCTGCATTCGTTTCGCCATGATCTTGACCTAAAACAATAGTTCCAAAACCCCTATCATACCATGCAATCGTTTTTATCTGTCCTCCCATCCGGACTGTCAGTTAGCTATGGAAAAACTACTTGGGGTTTGCTGAATAAATCTAACAACCTTGTTGGATAAGGTTTTTAGACTTTTTTTCCCTCAAAAACTGCCGACCATTGGAGTGATTGGGGGGAAAATTCCTGGACTTTTTCCCTGAAAATGGGTAAAACCCCACACCCCACACCCCACACCCCACACCCTACCCCCACGAAAAACTTTTTGCCGCAAACCCTACTTGAACAATCCGAGTCTCCCCAAAAGGAAAACTTCGTACCTCACCATTAAGATAACTGCTGTATTCAGTTTTCTTACCCAGTGTCCGTCAACTGGGAGGAATGCCGATAGCTGGTTAAAACCAGTAAGACAGGGCGGCGAGAGTAACTAAAGACTATTTTTTTGGTAAGATCAAAGCTAAACTAACCATCACGCCCTCTTGAGGAAAGATTTATTTATGAGCGATATAGGGTTTATTTTGACGATAATCAACAATTTCCTGCAAATTTACTCGGTAATCCTAATTGTTAGGGTTTTACTGACTTGGTTCCAAAATGCCGGTTGGGCCTATCAGATTATGTCTTTTCTCAGTCCGATTACCGATCCCTATTTAAACCTCTTTCGCTCGATTATCCCACCCCTAGGCGGGATGGACTTGTCCCCGATCCTCGCTTTCCTGCTGCTCAACGTTGTTCAGAGTGTCGTAGCCACAGGGGCCAGCAGTCTGGTCAGTAGCAGTTTCTAAATCCGCGGATCCACGCTGCTGGTAAAACCGGAAGCTTTGAATTTTTCCAGTCGCAAGGGGGTTGGTTGATTGGTAGAAACAGAAATTCTGATCTCGAAATCACTAATCCCCGGTGGCACTTCGGGAATTGCCCCGACTCGGCTACGATTTTGTAAAGCCGGTTCCCCGTTAGCATCGTAAATCCGACCAAAAACATCGGCATCATAGACGGTTTTTCCAGAATTATTTTTAGCTTTGCCGGTGATTAAAAAACAATTAGCCGGAAAACTGGTTCCTCCACTGGTGACACTCCCCTCGGCTAATTCGGGGGGACAGTCTTTGTAAGATACATCTAATAGTTGAATTGGGGTCAAAGCTTGAGCAATAGGGATGATAAGCCAGCTAGACAGCCAGAAGAGAGCAGAAAGCAGTAAAACGGTGAGCGAGCGTGGTGTCATAGATGAGTGATTTTACGGTATGATTTCCCCAATACTTAGATTATCGTGGATCGTCACCCTTTGAAATCAGCTTTTTTAGGACTCTCATGGGAATGGATTCCCACAGACGCTCCCGATAGTTGCGACGGGTTTACCTGTGAGGTAATAGGTGTAGGGCTAATTCATGAATTAGCCCTACAATAGGCGTTGTCAAATTGAAAGATGCTCCGAATCAGCACCGGAACTGAAATTACTTTGATAGCAAGGATTGCATTGCATCTTTACCTATTCTGATCTGACAACGCCGTAAATGAAAGTGAGGATGATTCTCGCCCTGTTAGTTGCCGTATTCGCTTTCAAAACGGTGAAGAATGGGAAATACAAGCAATATATCAGTGGAATCGCCCTAATTGGCGTTTTCTGACCTGAAGGAAGATCACTGCTCGGTTATCGGCTAAAATTTAAGATATGTAAAGAAGGGAGATAAATTTTATGGCCGCTAATGTTGAGATCTATACTTGGAGTTCCTGTCCTTTCTGTATCCGCGCTAAGGCATTACTCAAGAAAAAAGGGGTGGAGTTTACCGAATATTGTATCGATGGTGATGAAAGAGCGCGGGCCAAAATGTCCGATCGAGCTAATGGTCGTACAAGTGTACCACAAATCTTTATAAACGATCAACACATCGGGGGCTGCGATGACATCTATGCTTTAGATAGAAGTGGTGGTTTAGCTCCCCTGTTGCAGAATTAAGGATAAAAACTATTAATGAAACTAGCCTTTATTATCGATCCGATCGAGTATTTAGATCCGGGCCATGATACCAGTGTAGCTATCATGGAAGCGTCGCAATTATTAGGACATGAAGTCTGGATGACTTCCATCACTGATCTCAGTGCGATTGCGGGAAAAGCTTGGGCAAAACTAACTAAAATTGAACTGGTTCCCGTGGAGTTAAAAGATAATCATTGGGAGGCTGTATCTCAATGGTATCAGAGACAAGAGACAGTTTTTACCTGCCTAGAAAACTTCGATTTTGTCTGGATGCGAAAAGACCCACCCGTGACAATTGCCTATCTTTATGCCACCTATTTATTAGACCTGATCGACCCCCAAAAAACCCAAGTAATTAACTCAACTAGGGGTTTACGCCATGCCAACGAAAAGTTATATACTATTCACTTTGCTCAGGTAATGCCCGCCACAATTGTTTCCCAAGATAAAGCGACGATTAGGGAATTTGTCAACCAAAAAGGGGCGGCAGTTATGAAACCTTTGGGTGGCAAAGCAGGGGAGGGAATTTTATTTCTTAGTCCCGAAGATCGCAATCTCAATTCAATGATTGAAATTAGCACAAAATGGGGACAAGAACCGGTAATGATTCAAGATTATTTACCAGCTGCCAAAGAAGGAGATAAACGCATTATTGTCCTCAATGGTGAACCGATCGGGGCAGTTAATCGCATTCCCACCGGTTCAGAATTTCGCGGTAATATGGCCGTGGGTGGACGAGTAGCAAAAACAGAAATCAGCGATCAAGAATTAGAAATCTGTGCCACTTTAGCCCCAAAATTACGAGAAGATGGCCTATATTTTGTCGGATTGGATGTGATTGGTGGCTATCTGACGGAAGTTAATGTCACCAGTCCCACCGGCATTCGCGAGATCGATCGATTAAACAATGTTAGTTTAGGTCAACAGGTGATTAAATGGCTAGAAAATTTTGCTTGTGCCAAGGCTCTGTCTTGACACACAATATTTAAGGCTCTGTATTAAAATATCCTTCAGGTAGAACCTGAACAAAGGGTTCCCAGGTTCTACCTGGGAACGAGATAAGAACTCAAATCTGATAACTGATAACTGATAACTTACCCACTGATAACTGATAACTGATAACTGTAAAAAAATGAATGCTTTATCAATACCGACGTGGATAGTTCATGTATCGAGTGTCGTAGAATGGATAGCGGCAATCTGGTTAGTCTGGACCTATGGCGACATCAGTAGCGATCGATCGTGGCGAATGTTATCTTGGGGAATGTTACCCGCTTTAATTGGGGCCATGTGTGCCTGTACATGGCATTTTTTTGATAATATCAGTGCCTTATCCTGGTTAGTCACCCTACAGGCAGCCATGACTGTCTTAGGAAATTTTACCCTCTGTGCTGCCGGTTGGTGGCTGTGGCGTTCCAGTAAAATTAGCGTTAACAATGAATAAAGAGAGTTTATTTGCCATTTCCCTGTTTCCCTATCTGGGGTTTCTTTGGTTTGTCACTCGTTCGGGAAAAATGCCTCTTTTAGCCCTAATTGGCTTTTATGTGCTGTTAATCTTCGTTTTTATCACCATTCCTGCCGGTATCTACGCCAAAATCCACTATGGTCAAGAATTAGCCAACGTCGATTGGTTACACGGCAGCGCCGAACTTTTCCTCACCCTCTCCAATATTCTCGTCGTCTTAGGTTTTCGTCAGGCAATTTTAGCCAAAAAGGAAACAGAGAAAGGGGAGAAAATCATAAGTCCGAAATAATTAAGTGTTTATACTCATTGTCAATCTCGATGACTCTGATTACAATTCAGAAATAAAATTTATATTTTGTCAGTGCTATTGAACATAATATGTACGGAAATATATAAGTTCATAACAAATAAGACGAGGAAAAGCAAAATGATTTGAGGTTTGGGGCTAAATACTAGCGCAGTTTATCGATTTATTTTTTCTACCATCGTTCCTTGTCAGAACTCATAAAATTAGGCTCTAGGGCAATTTACAGCAGATTTAAATCGAGTTTATATATACCCTTATAGTTTTAAATCCAGGAGGTAATATTTGAATATCTTCACAGCCCCCTTATCGGAAAGGTACAGAAAGTACGTATCTTTTAATACTTATGTTCCTAATGTTGCCATAAGCAATGTACTTCTGTGGAGTGCTATTATTATTTCCTATTGTATAGTTAATGCTCCTAAGGATAAATTATCAGGGGCTTTAACTAAGTTATTGAGTATTTTCAAAGAATATCTGAATGTAACATCCCTGCAAAATACTATCCTGTATCAAATTTTAATTCCTCTGAAAGGGTTACTATTTTCTGTCTCATTTTTGATAATAATATCACCATTAATTATCGATTTATTTAATTCTAAATCGGTTTGGAAAAAGATAAAAATTAGATATTTAGCTTGCGTGGCATTAATTATATTTATTATTTTGTCTCTGCTAGTAAGTAGTCGTGCAAAATTAATTTCTTGGTTAGGATAGGCAAAAGGCAAGAGGCAAAAGGCAAAAGCTTGATCGAAATGTGTAATTAATTTTGCTTAGGTACTTATTTCCTTACTCTTATCCCGAAGGATTAAATTCAAATGTATATGGGCTATCGGGAATGGGAATAGAATATGGCAGAATGACTAGAGACCCTTTTTTGGAAAATACAGGCTGGTAAGCTTAGACGCATTTAAGTTTCCTACTCGTATCCCTATCTACAAGGCGTTCCAGGATATTAAAGTGCAATGTAAGTGCGTCTAAGCTTATTATCGCAGAATTTTAAAACCTTTCATTGCTTACTTTTTACAATTCAGAGGTTTTTTTCTTTACTATATTTTCTCTTTGGTCAACACCTACCTACTTATCTGGATAACTTTAATATTTTTTGAAGCTAGAAAATATTTTCGTTACCTTGATAATCCCCAAAAACAGTGGACTGCATCTTCTCTATCACCAACTCAGAAGTTCTTATTCTACTTATCCCTAGCTACCAGTAGCTATATAATGGTTGATTTTATCTGGGTTGGTTATGTGGATCAAATAAGTTTTATTTTAATCCTTTTAATGGCGATTATTCCCATGAGTAGTCAAGGAAGAATGTCAGTCATTGCTCTTTGTTTACTTAATCATGAATCTAGCCTATTTGCCCTTGTGCCACTAATTATTTTTTGTTTTCCTAAAAAAGAAATTTTTCAAGCTTTACTTGCCATCCTATTTTATCTTCTAATTTGGTTTGCTACACGCGGAAGTATGGCTAATGCCTTAGCAACTCATTCAGAAGTATCTGTGTTCAAAATATTTTTGGAAAATTGGCAACTGGGAATGATGGGGATTTTTTTCTCCTATAAGTTGTTATGGTTAGTTTTTGCTCTGTTAAGCTATTTTCTTCTGATAAAGAAAGAGAATATGCTATTCCTAAGCCTTCTGAGTATGATCGTGTGATCAGTGGGAGCATCTCACCTTTGCAATGAGCATAAATACTTAGTGGAAAAATAGGCTTTTCGAGGGTAATTCTTGTTTTAATTCTCCATGTACGCAGTCTTTAAAAGCCTCTATTTCGTTCCAAGACACGATTAAGAGTGGCTTTTAGGCTAAGTATAATTACTTATCGCGTAAGTGAGATGCTCCCGGCCGATTTAAAAGGAGCTAATCTAGAAGGAGCCAATTTAGAAAAAGTGTATTTATGCGGTGCCGATCTACAAGGGGCTAATCTGCAAGGGGCAAACTTAGAAGGAGCTTTAATCGATGGTGCCAACTTAACGGGAGCTAATCTTAGTCATTCTATCCTGAAAAATAGTCGATTAATTGCAGCTAATTTTCAAGGGGCAAATTTAAAATATGCTAATCTAGAAAATGCCCTTGTTGATCATGCTAATCTCGGTTATATTAATTGACAATATACCACTTTAATTAGGGCTTACTGAATAAATGTTAAATATAGACGAGGTAAGGGTTCTGTCGCTTTTTTGTGCGAAATATGTCCAAGGTTTTGAGAGAATCTTGGTTCAAAACCTTGCATCTGCATCGGCGATTGCGTCCTTTAGGGGCGAAGCATTCGGATAGGAAATCTACGGTTTCAGCGATAGGTTATTGCCCGAATGCTTCGCCCCTACTTTTTCAGCAAGCCCTAATTAATGCTAAATTTTGCCTCGCTCGTTTACATAATTCTAATCGGCAAGGGGGCAATCTGGCAGGGACTGATTTAGGCGGTGCTCTCTGGGAGCAAGTCAGTTTTGTCAGAACATAAATACTATTCAATAGCTAAAGACTGTTATTTAGGTAAGCACAGCGGTGTTTAAGCACTTGAGGGATATTTTCTTCATTCCACTGGGCTCCAGAAATTTTCAGTCGTCGGTCAATCTGTTTAACCGTGGATTCAACGGCTCCCGAAGCAATAGAGCAAATCTCTTCGGTTCTTCGGTTTGTGTTATGCAATGGACGGGAGTTATAAGGGATGAAACCCTTATATAGAAAGACATTGCTTCGATTTTTGCCAATTGTTTTCAATCTAGAACGAGCTAATCAATTAAGTCTCTTGCCAGATAAGGATTTAGCCTATTTATGCCCCCTGATCGAACCATACCAACCCACATTCCGCACCCTAAGTGTCACAACGTCTCAAAAGAGGAAGGGGCGTGAGTCAAAATACTTATCTAGAGGAGTGAGTTGGCGGCAAGCTGCCGGCAACTAAGCCGAAAATTTCAGAGTTCCCCCGGTCATTCTCAATAAACAGTGCTTGTTGAGAATGACTAGGCAATCAGACTTAACATCTAGGGGGAGATGTTCCAGTTGCTCGCTTTGTTTTGTCACCCCTTGAAGTCAATCCATCTGGTCAAGATAAGAGATAATATTCCTGGCAAGGTTTGGGAAAAAATCTCAAAATGTTGCGCCTCTCATCCGTTAAGTTGCTAATCTTTTGATTGTCTTGAATACGGACGAGATGAATCCCTTGAAAGCCCTGAAATATCCAGCGTAACGTCGGTCGGTCAGTTAACTTACCCAACGGATTTTTCAGTCCCGTCTCCTGCTGTTTTAAACTTAAACGAAGTTGTCTTTGACCAATAGTATAAACCAGCAGGCACAAGCCCATGAGCATGGCCATGACCTCGATTCTATGGGGAGATTTGAGAAAGACACTGTGGGCAAAAAAGCAGGGGTCTTTGAGAAAAGAAAATCCTCTTTCCGGAGCTTGTTGCCCTTTATATTTTTTGAGTATATCCTCACTGCTTAATCGTTGTTTCTCCAAATCGTTAGTTGCTAAAACGAATCGTCCTGCTCGTTTCTTTAGCCTCTCAATGGCGGTCAAATTCAACTCTAATTCGGCTTGAACTTGATAGCTTTGAGAGGGTAAATCGTCTTTTGATTTGAGTTTTGACCCCTGGGACTCAGGCGGAATGAGATTGACTTTAATCTCCGTTAACTGATGAGATTTTAAGGAGTCAGATAATCCTTTGGCTATCGCCAACGCCACCGCTCTATTCTCAAATTCTCTTCGGGATAGTTGCCGGATTTTTTCTTGGGCAGAATTCTTTTCCTGCTCGATTTTTTTCTCTAATTTTTTCAAGTCTGATTCTTGTCTAGCTTGACTTTCAACTAGCAACCATCTTTGTTCTATCCCCCCATAGTTAGAGATGGTTTCCCGCCAGGAATAACCCGGTATTTCTGAATCGGTTAACTCTTTTTCTGAGATGCTATCAACCAACTCTTGAGCCTCTTTAATGCTTAATGGTACTCGAGACAACCAACGCATTTCTTTCATTAGTTTTAAATTCTCTTTGCTATAGAGGGCGCTATCGCCGACTATTAAACTGTCAAAGTCAACTTGTTTTTTAAATTCTCGGGCGATTTGACCAAAAACCGCTTTGTCCGCTTCATTTCCGTCCCCTACTTTCAGGAATAAAGGTACATCTCCATCCCCACTTACGATTAAGTCAATCATAAATTGTTTTAAGTCAGGTCTTCGGTCGCGGGAGTATCCGTAGGTAATTTTTATTGGCTGTTGTCTGGTTTCAATTTCTTCTCCCACTGCTCCTGATTTCAGGATTTCTACTGTTGGGTATTCCTTTTTATATTCTCCTTCTACTGATAGAGAAGTCGAATCTAAATGGGAGTTCTCGGTTGCTACACCAAATTTTTTCACGGCGGCTAAACTGATGAGTAGGAAAATACCCGAAACATCCAGTTGATAAAGTTTGTCCATTACTCGACCAATTTTATCATCATTCAAGTGCTTGGGTTCGATGCCCTCTCCCAGCAGATGTTCGGTTGCTTTATCTTCAAAAAATTGAGGAAATAAATACAAGGCTCGGGAGACAAATCCCAATCCATTCAGGATAATTGCTTTCACTACTTGCCCCGCTGTGACAATTTCTCCTCGCTCAATTGAGACTTGTTCGTTGATAATTTCAACGATTCCTATTTCATCGATAATTCCGGCTACTAATCCCAGATGGTCTAGATTTTTGACTTCAATTTCTGTTGATTGATTCATGGTCGAACAGTCCACTCGCCTCAGTTTTCCAACAATTCCTATTTTTTCATAATTAGGGGTCTCAAGACCCCCCTAGCGGCCACCGAGAAAACCTTCACCAGCTAGGTATTTTTACTCAAGTCTCTGGAGGGGGACAGCTTACACCATTTTTCTTTATTCGCGTCACAACGAACACCGGCTTGGCAAGCATTCGAGCGTGGATGTCTGTCATGGATTTAGAAATTTGGTATTATGTGACAGTTGAGGGTGCGGAATGTGGGATACCAAGTAACGAAGAACCATCTCTTCTTGTTGATAGTAATTATAATTAACAATTCGATGACGATGAATCTCTAAATAACGACAGAAATTTTCAGCTCGTTCGTTTTTTAAAGGAGAGATTAATGCTATTGTTTCCTCAATTTTGCCCTGCCATAATAAACTTTCTGCTTTTTTCAATCTCTTCACTGAACCGCCGACTTTATGAAGATTTTCTACCAAATGAAACCAGTCAAGTATTTCTCTTTTTTCTCCTGGACAATCCCAGTTTTTCACAATTTTCCCAATACCGGGATGTCCGTCTCCCAAACAGGTAAGGGGGTCAGATAAAGGTTGTTGATTAACCCAATATATTAACGATTCATTCTCTCCAAACCAAGCTTTTCTTAGGAAAGTATCAACACAGATTGCTTGATAATCTTTCCAGATACAAGCCTCTCCCTTAGTTTCGGTTCTTAAGCGCACTTTTCCTCCATCTAGACTAATTTCTTGAACGGGGTTTCCTGATTCTTCTTCGGCAAATTGGTGGCGATGGACTAATCGTTGTTGAGTCCTAGCCGAGACCTTCATCCCTATATAAAATTGAATATCTCTGGCGGCATTTTCATAAGAAACATTGGCACTAGCTCTTAAACAACAGCGTTCTAAGTAAGGACTAATTTGGTTATTACGAGGAATATTTAAACGGATTGCTTGTTTTTCTGTCAGGCATAATTCTCCGATGATGCTTTTTATTTTTCTCGGTCTCCCGGCTTGAGTTCCTGTCGTTTTTGTGACCAAAAAAAATCCTAGTTTCGGAGTTATATATTTTCAGGTCTGTTCTCTTATTGTCGTCTCTATTCCCTCTAAAGTTTGAATTTTTTCAGCCTCAGCTTCCTGATGAAGAATCTTGGCTATCGCTTGAATATGTTGGTTAAGTTCTTGTTGTTGCTCTGGAGTCATTTTTGTCTTTTCCCTACTCTTTTCTCTATCCCATACCCAATTGATGCTTTTGTCAAGTAGTTTATTTGTTCTTCAGCTTTGACTTGCTCCCGTGCTCTCTTGAGGGTATCTAGTTTACCCAATGGACAAAAAAATCCTTAAAATTCAAGATTAAACAGTTAAAATTAGGTATAATTTAGCTATCTCCAACCAATGAGCGACGATTAATTATGAATGAGTCTGATACTTTGGCTAATCTCCAACAATTAGAATATATTCCCTACCTAGATGCCACGGGTAATATCTCTGCTGATTTCCAGGGAAAAATCGGGGTTTATGCCATTTTTGATCGAGAACAAGTCTTGGAGTTTGTCGGCTATTCTCGTGATATTTATCTCAGTTTAAAACAACATCTTGCCCGACAGCCTCAAGCTTGTTATTGGCTAAAAATACAGTTGATTGATCGTCCTAATCGGACTATTCTCGAATCGATTAAACAAGCTTGGCTAAGAGAAAGTCAGGCAGTAATCGACAATGAAAAACTCTGGACAGAACCAATTGATGCTAAATTAGCCATGACTGAGACAGAAAAAGAATTTTATCAAAGTGCTGACGAATTGGGGCAAATCAAGTTATTAAAACAGTTATCCAGACGAGTAGAAAACGATATTTTATCAACCCTAGAAAAACGGGGAGTACAGATGGAAATTCGTTTTAATCCCAAGTTAAAAGAACAGGGTTTGCTCGATTTAAAGTAAAAATTACTAGGAGCGATCGATTCTCCCGACAAACCGCTATGATAGTATATCGCCCCATCCCGACACCAATGGAACAGCGATGACCACTCCAGACTGGCCAAACCTACTGCAGCAACTACTCGATCGAAAATCCCTTTCCCTTAACCAAGCTGAAGAATTAATGACCGGATGGTTAAACGGCCAGATTCCAGAAGTTTTATCGGGGGCGATTTTAGCGGCTTTGCAAGCAAAAGGAGTCTCGGCCGCGGAATTAGCGGGAATGGCCGGAGTTTTACGGCAACAATCTCGCTTAGAAGACCCTAAACCCCATACCACTCCCGTTATCGATACCTGTGGCACCGGCGGTGACGGGGCCGCAACTTTTAATATTTCCACTGCTGTGGCTTTTGTGGCGGCCGCCGGGGGTGTCAAAGTGGCTAAACACGGCAATCGCTCGGCTTCCAGCAAGGTCGGTTCGGCCGATGTTTTAGAATATCTTGGGGTTAATTTGAGCGCCCCTAGCGAGAAAGTAGCAGCGGCTTTAGATGGGGTGGGAGTGACCTTTCTTTTTGCCCCCGGTTGGCATCCAGCCCTGAAAAGTGTGGCTAATCTCCGCAAAACCCTGAAAGTTCGCACGGTTTTTAATCTTCTGGGTCCTCTAGTTAATCCTCTCCGTCCCACAGGTCAAGTTATCGGGGTTTATGACCGGCAATTTCTCACCCCCATGGCCACGGCTTTAGCACAAATGGGAACCCCAAAGGCGATTATTGTTCACGGCCGGGAAAAACTCGACGAGGTGGGGTTAGGAGATCTGACCGATATGGCTTTATTAAATAATGGCGAGGTGATTTCTGCGGCGATCGATCCCTTGTCAATTGCTATCCCCAGAGCCAGTTTAAATGCCCTTAAAGGCGGGGAAGTACCAGAAAATGCCGAAATCCTCAAAAATGTCCTGCAAGGGGGGGGAACACCGGCTCAACGGGATGCTGTGGCGATTAATGCCTCTCTTGCCCTACAGGTGGCAGAAAAGGTCACTTTTGGCGACCATGCTGCCGGTTTCGCCCTCGCTCGCGACATTTTAGCCAGTGGGTTAGCTTGGCAAAAATTAGAGGAGTTGGTTAAGTTTCTCGCCGCCTAGGACAATTCACAGGAGTCAGTCTCGATGAAAAAATTTTCACCCCCACAGATGAAAGAGGTTTTCTTCCCCACACCCCACACCCCACACCCCACACCCTCTTTCAAGTCAGGAGACTCCGAGACAGGAGATTGCTTTTATTTATTCTCCCCACTTCCCCACTCCCCCACTCTGCAATAATTACTCGCAGCCAGAAATAGGTTGGGCTTATCATACTTTGTGCTTTTTGTCAAAAAAACTTTTTTTTTGCAATAAAACTACACAAAAAAAAGATCATCGTTAGGGGTGAAATTGACTGATTTACCCGCTTCAATTAGGATACCCTTCTAGGTGTGGCAAGGGTTTCAACCATTGCTGGTCAAAAAAGCACAGAATAACCCATTATGAAATTCAGTAAAATCGCTGTAACTATGATAACATCGTTGTTAAATAAAAATCTTTCTCAATTAATTCTTAAGAATTTATAAATATTGCGGAATGTTAATTTAAATATTCTCAAGTTTTTGCAGTCAATAAATAATTTTTGCTTATCTTTGTCAGAAAATAGAACTCCTGCAAAAATCCAACATCTACCATGGGGTTAGGAGTCAGTTATCAGTTATCAGTTATCAGTTATCAGTTATCAGTGAGAAGGGGATAGGAAAATGGGGGAATAGGGTAATGGGGAGATAGAGTAATTTCCACTAAAACCCTAAAACCCTAAAACCCTAAAACCCTACACCCCACACCCTACACCCCATCTCCCCACTTCCCCATCACCCCACACCCTACACCCCACTCCCCACTTCCCACTCCCCACACCCCACTTATGAGAGATGATCAAAAGATGAAAGAATCATGGCGAGAACGTCTGAATATCTCTCGAATAGCGATTAATGCCCCGAGGTTAACCATTGCTTTCTGGTTAGCGGTGGCCATGGCGGGAATTTTGGCTTTTAGTTCCCTAAAATACGCTCTTTTCCCCGATATAAGCTTTCCAGTCGTAATAATTAACGCTCAAGCGGATTTAGCTACTGCTATCACCACGGAAAAGCAATTAACTAAACCCCTAGAAAATCCCCTTTTCTCTCTCCCCGGTTGTCGGGATGTGTCCTCGACTACTGCCCCCGGACAGTCAGTAATCAGCGTTTTCTTTAAAATTGGCACAAATTTAGACAAAGCCACCGCAGCAGTTAAACAGGCTATCTCGCAAATCCCTTTACCCCCTCAAGCTACCACAGAAGTTATCCCCGTTGATTTAAATGAGTCGGCAACAGTCACCTATGCGCTGGTGAGTGAGCAGAAAACCCTAGAAGAATTAAGCCAAATCGCCCAAGATAATTTAATTCCGCCCTTAAAAGCTCTTCCTGGTACGGCTAAAGTTAATTTACTCGGTCAGGGTACAGTTAGAGAAGATAATCCCCATAAAAGCTTAACCCGACCATTGCCCACGCTGGTGCGCTTTAACGGTCAAGAAGCGATCGCTGTGCAGGTAATCAAACAAGGTGCTGCCAATAGTCTCGATCTGGCCGCGGTCGCAGAAAAACTGGTTAAAGACATAGCACAAAAACTGCCCGATGTCAAGATAATTTTAGCTGAAACTCAAGCGGAATATATTCGCGCTGCCCTACAAGGCACGATCGATGATTTACTTTTGGCAGTTTTGCTGTCGGTGCTGGTGATCTTGATATTTTTAGGCAGTTTCGCTGCTACAATCATTTCTGCTCTGGTTATCCCCCTATCTCTTTTGGGGACTTTCATTATCATGGCCATCTATGGGTTTAATCTGGAAACCCTGACGCTGCTGGCTCTCGCTTTGGTAATCGGCATTGTCGTGGATGATGCGATCGTTGATGTGGAGAATATTTCCCGTTTAATCGACGCGGGGGAAACCCCGAAAAATGCGGCACTCAAGGGGACAAGGGAGATCGGATTAGCTGTCACTGCTTCCACTTTAACCATTGTTGCCGTGTTTATACCCGTGGCTTTTATGGGGGGTGCGGTGGGGCAGTTTTTCCAACCCTTCGGTTTAACTGTCTCGGCTGCGGTGATTTTTTCTCTGTTGATCGCCAGAACTTTATCGCCAGTTTTGGCAGTATATTGGCTGAAACCGCAGTCACGGGCAAAAATGACGAAACAAAAGCGACCGATTGAAAACGCCTATCGACGGCTCTTAAACTGGTCATTGCGTCATCGTTTGCTGGTCATTGCTATTGCCCTAATTACCTTTTTTGCGGGTATTGCCTTGATTCCTTTTATTTCTAGGGGATTTATTCCCCGACTCGATCGCGGCGAGTTTAATCTGGTTTATACTTCTCCTTTGCCGAAAATAACGCAAATTAGCCCTAATAAACCGACCGCTAAGAGTTCTACTGATAGTTTCGCTTGGATTTCCCAGTTAGCTAGTTCTCCCGAAAGTTTTCTCCTGCGTCGCACTATCCGCGATGGCAGCAAATTAGAAGCGCCGATTTTGCAGGATGGGGAAGTGGAATCGACTTTTATGATCGCCGGTTTACGCGGTGAGCCGAATCGGGGCAAAATTCACGTTAAACTGAAGAGCGATCGTAGATCTCACACCAGTGCGGTGCAGCAACGGATTCGGCAAATTTTACCGACAATTAGAGGGGTGAATGTCAGTGTCGAGGACATTCCTTTTGTGCAGACGGAAGCGGAAAAGCCGATCCAAATTGCGATTAAAAGCGATGATTTCAAGCTATTGCGCGATAGTGCCGAGAAATTGCGGGTTGAGGCCGCTAAAATCGCCGGTTTAAAGGATATTTCCCTATCATCTAGATTAAATGAGCGGGGGGATTTTTTGGCGATCGAGCGTTTAAATGGTCAACAGGCGATTTTTCTCAGTGCTAATCTCAGTCCGGATTTAGGCTTAGAAGATGCGGCGATTAAAATTGAAGGGATTCCTTTACCGGAAGGGATAACTTTACAGCGTTGGGGTACTTCTTCTCAAAGTAGCGATGTTTTGGGCAGTTTTGGTCGTACTTTAATCCTAGCGACAATTTTAATGTTAGGAGTTTTATGGTTATTATTCAGAAGACTGTTAGAAACTATCGTCATCGCTTTATGTTTACCTTTAGCGATTGTGGGGGCAATGTTAGGGTTATTGGTAACGGGTAGTGAGTTTAGTATGATTTCTCTGATCGGGTTTATCTTCCTCTTGGGATTACTGGATAAAAACGCTGTGTTATTGCTGGATTATACTAACCAATTGCGTCAACAGGGTTGGAGTCGGGAGGAAGCGGTTTTAGAAACGGGAATGATTAGGTTAAGACCGATTTTAATGACCACTTGTTCGACAATTTTAGGCATGATTCCGATCGCTTTGGGATTGGGTACTGGTGCGGAATTGCGGCAACCCATGGCGATGGTGATTGTGGGAGGTTTAGTCACTTCTTCCCTGTTGAGTTTAATTGTTGTGCCTGTGTTATATCTAAGTTTAGAGGATGTTTGGAACCAGATTAAAGCCGGTCAAAAGTAGCTAGTTTTACCGTTTTGGCTTCTGATTACTATAGAGTCGTTTGAACTCTTTTTGTTGTTGATTATGATCGACAATTGGCTCAGGATAACCACAACGATGTCTTTCTAAACGGGGGATTTTCCCAGTTACTAAATATTCCGTATCTACGGAAGCTAATTCCGGCAACCATTGACGAATATATTCCCCTTCCGGATCGAATTTTTGTGTCTGACTAGCGGGGTTAAAAATTCTTAAAGGTTTCGGATCCATGCCACTAGAGGCACTCCACTGCCAACCACCATTATTAGCGGCTAAATCGCCATCAAAAAGTTTCTGCATGAAGTATTTTTCGCCTTTTTGCCAGTTAATAATTAAATCTTTGGTTAAAAAACTCGCCACGATCATGCGACAACGATTGTGCATCCATCCCGTTTCATTTAATTGTCGCATCGCCGCGTCAACGATCGGATAGCCGGTTTTTCCCTGGCACCAAGCTTGAAAATGTTCTTCGTTATCCTGCCAAGGAAAATGACGAAATTCTTTTCTATAAGCACCGACCGCCAATTCTGGGAAAAAATAGAGACAATGCTGGTAAAATTCCCGCCAAGCTAATTCTTGCTGCCAAGTGATAATACTATCTTTTGCTTCCTGGGCGCAGCAATTTTCTAATAACTCTAGGGTTGCCGTCCAAATTGTGCGAATGCCAATCGCCCCAAATTTTAAAGCGGCACTCAAGCGCGAGGTGCCATCGAAAGCGGGGAAGTTACGATCTTCTTGATAATTGTTAATAACCCCTTGACAAAATTCTTCTAATCTGCTATGGGCGGCCTTTTCTCCGGGGGTGAGGGGTAAGGGATTTTGCCAGGTAAAACCTAAATTTTCTAGGGTTGGTAAATTAATAGTTTCTGTGAGTTTCTCCCCCTCATTTTCGTCTAATCCTTGCAGGTTTTCTAGGGTTTTGGGGCTGGCTTTGGCTAATTGGCTCCAATTTTTCCAAAAAGGAGTATATACGGTGTAGGGACTTTTTGAGAGGGTGAGGACTTGCCCTGGAGCGTGGAGAAGTTGATCCCAGAAGGTTTCTACTTCAATTCCTTTTGTTTGTAAAGCGGCGATTACCTGTTGATCCCGTTGACGCGCGTAGGGTTCGATATCGAGGTTAAAAAAAACTGCTTTTGCCGATAAATTGCCAGCTAAATTGACGAGTGTTTGACTGGGGTTGCCGCGAATAATCAGTAATTGACTACCTTTTTGGTGATAATTTTTTTCTAATTCCTCTAGACAACCGAGGAGATAGGCAACTCTAGCAGGGGCAATATCATCCCCTTCTAAAATAGCAGGATCGAGGCAGAAAACCCCGATAATTTTCGGACTACGCTCCCTAGCTTTACTCAGTCCAATATTATCCGAGAGACGTAAATCGCGACGATGCCAGAAAAGGATTAGATTTGACATATAGTGAGGTGAAGAGAAGATTATCAGGGGCGAGATTATTGGGGTACAGTTAAGAACAAATTCAAGTCAAAAATACTCTTTCTGTCATTATAGGACAGTGGATCAAGAATAATTGTCTAATTGGGTGCATCTGATTTTTATCAATCTACTGAGTTGGGATTTTTAAAGGGAAACTATCTTCTAAAATTGGTATTACTTCCGATTTTATCACTCAATCCAAGCTTTTGGGGGGTTCTACCCCCCAAACCCCGGAGCGCATTAGTTTTTCGGTGGGATGCTTACACGCAGCTGCTGACATATTTGTAATAATTTAAGAGTCACTGATAATTGCTGATTGTCGGTATTTCTGCAAATGTGAGATGCACCCGTCTAATTTTAAAATCTAGCTGTGATTGGCAGTTAATTGATTGACAAAATCTCGATGTTCTGCTGTTTCTAACCCCCGCTGCAAAATCACTAAAACTTTTCCTAAGTCCCCCGTTAATAAAGCGTTTTTATCTAGCCATAAACCGGGGAAGATTTGGGAGCGCATTATGCCATCACTATCGGGTTCTAGTTTAATATATTCTCCTGCCTGTAGCCGAAACCAATCAATTTCTTGTTCATAAAACCGCCAGACTAGATATTCTTGGACTTGATTGCGACGGTAAACATTTAATTTTTGATGAACATCGTAGGAAGCACTAGAAGCGGCAATTTCGACAATTAATTCCGGCGCGCCTTCTACATAATCATCTTGACTAATTGTCGATTGTCCTCCCTTGTCAATTCTTAATAGGGCATCCGGTTGGGGTTCGTTATCAATATCTAATCTCACAGTACAATTATCCCCTAATTGCAGATAGGGGGTAAAAGCTTTATAAAAACCCAACCATAACATAATATGCGCGTGGGGTTCACCATGTTGGGTAATTCTCAAGGGAGATGCCATATAAACAATTCCTTCAATTAATTCCGCTTTTTTGAGATGGGGCATCCCTTGATAACGTCGTTCAAATTCCCATCGAGTTAATTTATCGCCGTTTTCTAGGGGAGGAATTGTTAAAGAAGCAGCTATTACTGGGGTAGTTGTCATAAGTTTTCTCTTTTCACCCTCTAGTTAATCTTTGCCCGCTATCGGATCAGCAATTTCTCCTGATCTTCCATTATTATAACAACCATCGGTAGGGTGTGTTAAAGTAGCTCAACACACCCACAAAAATCAGTTAGAAGTCAATAAATAATCCATTAATTTGAGCAAAGTTTTTTCTCCCATATTATAGAACACTTGAGAGAAAATAATTATCTAATTTTTAAACTTGAGAGCGATCGCTAGTTAATTTATTAACAAAATCTTGATGTTCTGGTGTCTCTAACCCTCGCTGTAAAATCACTAAAACTTTTCCTAAGTCGCCCATTAATAAAGCGTTTTTATCTAGCCATAAACCGGGGAAGATTTGGGAGCGCATTATGCCATCACTATCGGGTTCTAGTTTAATATATTCTCCTGCCTGTAGTCGAAACCAATCAATTTCTTGTTCATAAAACCGCCAGACTAGATATTCTTGGACTTGATTGCGACGGTAAACATTTAATTTTTGATGAACATCGTAGGAAGCACTAGAAGCGGCAATTTCGACAATTAATTCCGGCGCACCTTCTACATAATCATCTTGACTAATTGTTGATTGTCCTCCCTTGTCAATTCTTAATAGGGCATCCGGTTGGGGTTCGTTATCAATATCTAATCTCACGGTGGCATTATCACCCAATCTAACACCTGGAGTCGCCGCTTTATAGAGAGCTAACCATCCGACAATATTAGCATGAGGCTCGGCGTGACTTTCAAATCTGAGGGGAGATGCCATATAAACAATTCCTTCAATTAATTCCGCTTTTTTGAGATGGGGCATCCCTTGATAACGTCGTTCAAATTCCCATCGAGTTAATTTATCGCCGTTTTCTAGGGGAGGAATTGTTAAAGAAGCAGCTATTACTGGGGTAGTTGTCATAAGTTTTCTCTTTTCACCCGTCTTCTAGGTAAGTGTTTCTAGTTAAATAGAAGATAGATTTTGCCCTTGATCCCCCCTGCCCCCCTTATTAAGGGGGGTGCCGATAGGCGGGGGGATCCCCCCTGCCCCCCTTGATAAGGGGGGTGTCTGACAATTTTTAACACCTACCTACTTAGTTAATCTTTGCCCGCTATCGGATCAGCAATTTCTCCTGATCTTCCATTATTATAACATCCATCGGTAGGGTGTGTTAAAGTAGCTCAACACACCCTAAAAAATCAGTTAGAAGTCAGCAAATAATCGACAAGCTTAATTAATCTTTTCTCTTTAACTCCTGACACCGGGCGATTTAGGACATCTTCCAAAGAATCAAAGGGCTTTTCTGAACGTTTTTTCAGAAAGTCATTAACAGATGCAGGTGGAATTCCCGCTTTTTTAAGTTGATTAGCATCACAGGTATTCAAAAGCTCTAAAATCGACTTAGAAGCAGGAGGAGGAGGAGGAAGAATAATAATTTTTTCTTCCAGTCTTTTGATTTCTTTTTGGTACTCCTCTCGGATTGCTTGTAACTGGGTTTCTAATCGTTTTTCAAGATTACTCACCCTCAATTCTAGAGGATTATCTGTTTTTTCAGGCGTGGTAATTAACCCAGGAGAAGGAGATAATAACTGTATTTGCTGTAAAGCGATATTCTCCGCTTCTTTATCAACCACAAAAGCGTTAATCATCTCGATGTCAGGAACTTTCTGATTGGCGATAACAGAAGCATAATATTCTAAATCTCCACTGATAAGATTATAACGTTCATCAACTTTTTTATTATCAGCTTTTTTGAGAATAGCAGGGCGAATAAGTCCACCCATTTCAATAATAAGATTGGCTAAATTCTCCAATTCAGTTTCGGAGAAGGTTTCTCTGGGAACAGAAGGATTAATATCAGTAATATCGACTCGTAAAAATTTCCACATTTATTTAACTCCTATTTTAGCTAAAACTTCCAGTGCTAAGGCTTCAAATTCTGCTGCTGACACTCCCGCATCAGCTTGATGTTCGGCATAATCGATTATAGATTGGGGGGCAGGAATTTCTAAATCTCCCACAGTAACGTATTGATTTATACAGCGAGATAAAGGCATTCTTTCCGAGATAATTGATTCCATCAAGGGTAAACCATACTTGTCTGGAATCACTTGTTTTTGTTTGGGGAAATTATATTTTAAGTATTGAGCGTGGGTAGAAATTTTGGAAGGTAAAACGCCTAAAATTTGTAGTGTTGGTTTACCCAAATCTCCACGACTTTCATTGATTTCCTCTTGAACAAAGTTTTTAACGCTATCTAATCCTTGATTAGAAAATGGTTTAAGATCTGAAGGAATTATCAGATAATCAGCTGCAATTAAAGCAATGCGTGCATATAAATCAAGTGCGGGAGGTGCATCAATAATTACAATATCGTATTGATCATTTACTTTCTCTAATTTTCTTGCCAATCTAGCAAATACCGCTGCATTATCTTTAATTTTAGCTTGGTTAGCAATTAAAGATATGTGAGAGGGAATAACATCAATTTCTGGATGATTGAATCCTTGAGACTTTCTGACGATATTCTCAATAAAAATGCGGTTACTGTTATCTAGCAAATGAAAGACATTTTTATCTTTTAAATCATCGTCATCATCGAATTGAAACTTAATTAAACCAACGGCAAAGGTACTATTCGCTTGAGCATCAATATCAATTAATAAAACTCGCTTGCCTTTTTTACTCAAAGCTGCCGCTAGATTGGTAGCGACGGTGGTTTTACCAACACCACCTTTATGATGATAAATTGCGATGGTTTTCATGGGGTTTCTGTGGTTGATTATTGGAGAATTGAGCGGTGGAATACCCAGGGATAAAGTTTCGTAGCCAATCAGAGATTTTAACTGTTCTAAGTGAGCGGCAATTTCTAACCCAGAACATCTAAAAACTAAATAAATTTTATCGGGTTTTCTTCGATAAAGTTGAATCTCATCACCATTGGTTAATAATCCCCACTGCACTTTAAAGTAGTCGAGATAATAACCTAAGCGGTGACGATGATTGATGAGCTTTTCTCTGGGGTTTTTAGCTTCGATAATTAGACAGTGAGAGGGTAAAAACTGCTTTTTGTTGATAGGTTTTTGAGCGGAAACAAGGAAATCTAAGCGTACTTTACCGAAGCTAACTTGTTGATACCAATGTTCGGCATTGTAGCCTAGTTTGGGGAGTAAATACTGGACAATTAATTTACTCTCCACTTCCCTTTCGTTATGACAATGGTGAGGGTTGAAAGTCACACATTTGAGGAAATAAGTAGTTGGACAAAAGTAAAGTTAACTGTGGGGTAAGGAGTCAGGAGTCAGGAGTCAGGAGTCAGGACTAAGTAAGAATTGTGGTAATTTACATTTCTTAAGATAGACAACAGAATTTATCTCCGACTACTTACTTAACAACAACTTATTGTTAGTTTAAATGATGACGGCCTTTCCCGTCAAGGTGAAGCACAGACTAAATCCTTACTTAATCAAGTATTTCAGCTGCAAGAACGAACCCCATCTATCCCAGAAAAGCTGTATATTGAGATGCACATCGGTAAATTTACGGATTTATTGCAGTAGGATGTTTATCTAGCACTTTTGGCAATGACAGAGAAAACCATCCTACCCACAGCTTAATTAATGGATCTGCATAATTTTCTCGGCTACTTTCTGGGAAATAAAAGGTAAAATTGAGCGATTTTGACTGTTATCTTTTCCCTCGGTAAATACCACCAAGAGATAGGGAGTATGATGGGGAATTTCAATATAGGCTGCATCGTGACGCACTTGACTTGTCCAACCAGCTTTTGACCAAATTTGACTATTTTCTGGTAATCCTTGTCCCAGAAATCCTAAGATTTGTGTCTCATCTCCTTGACTTGTCCAATCAGCAGGATTAAGACTACGTTTTAGTAAAGACATCATCATCTGGGAACGTTGGGAAGAAACCGCAATCCCCCCGATAATAGTATGAATTAAACGCGCCACTGCATTGCTAGTTAACATATTGCGATTCTCCATTAATTCCCCTAAAAAAGCGCGTTCACGTCCATAGGGACCATCAGACCAAGTTTTTTGATTAACGTTAATTGTCGCTAATTCTGGCCAATTTAGGGATTGAAAATAACGATTAACTATGTTGCGTTGTTGCTTCCAAGTTTCAAAGGGACCGGCGGCAATTTCTGGACCGCTAGTGGTTCCCGTAACCAGATCTACAACTAAACTGGTAGCATCATTACTAGAGTCAACAATCATGTCACGAATGGCGCGATTTAATTCGGTGTTTTCGGGAATCATTCCCCCTTCTAACCACTCATGAATCGCTACTAGATAAAATAATTTCACTAAACTA
Source organism: Microcystis aeruginosa NIES-843 (assembly GCF_000010625.1). Taxonomy (NCBI): domain Bacteria; kingdom Bacillati; phylum Cyanobacteriota; class Cyanophyceae; order Chroococcales; family Microcystaceae; genus Microcystis; species Microcystis aeruginosa. Next base: position 617,403 of record NC_010296.1, on the reverse strand, counting down.
GCGGGATAGGTTCTTTCTTGTCCTCGATAACTAAATCCGCGGGGGGAATATTTCCAGAATTCTTCGTGAGAAATTGCTCCCCCCGTGTTGACGATAACGGGAGGATCATATACTATCCAAGTTAGGGCGATTTGTTCTTGAGCTAATTGGGGAAATTCTCGCCAAGTTGTTTCTAAAATATCTGTACCGAACTGTTGGAGATGGTCTTCAGTATGAAAAAAGTTCATAGGTGTGCTGCAAAGTCAAGAGTTAGAAGGTGGATAAATTCTTGAGTCGGCAATTCTCATTTTACGGTAAAATTTACCGATAATTAATTATTTGATCGCTTCTGAGTTTAATGTTTATATCTACCGATGAGGTTCATCTCTATTTTATCAGTCTTGATCCCTCTGGGGATAGACTAGAAACACTGGCTTCTTTGCTCTCGGAAGATGAAATAATTAGAGCTAATCGTTACCATTTTCCCGAACACAAGCGGCGTTTTTTGGTGGCTAGGGGGTGTTTACGGGAGATTTTAGGGTCATATTTGGCGATAAGTCCCGAAAAAATCGAGTTTATCTACAGTGAACGGGGAAAACCGAGTATTAACTATCAATTGCAGTTTAATCTCTCCCATTCCGAGGAGATGGCAATCTGTGGCTTGACTTTAACCGCTCGCATCGGGGTAGATTTAGAGAAAATGCGCCAGATGAAAGATTTAGATAGCTTGACAAAAAGATTTTTTTGTGCTAGGGAACACGAGCTTGTTGAAAAGTCTGCGGAGAAGGAAAAGCTATTTTTTCAGTTATGGACGGCAAAAGAGGCTTATTTAAAGGCAGTGGGAACGGGAATTAGCGGGGGACTCGATCGAGTGGAAGTAGGCCTCAATCCCTTAAAATTAGACAATGTGGCGGGGGAATGGCAATTATGGACGGCAGCAATCGGCGATAATTATCGAGCGACGGTGGTTATCGAAGGTAGCGATCGAGTGATTAAAACCTTTGGCCTTTCTGATCTATGATTAATTGGGGAGTTAATTGCCTTGAGAAATTCAGTAATTATTCCTAGCTATCTCAAAAAGCTTGTCCTTAATTATTACTTAACCTTGTTTTCTCTATGCGAATTGCTCTTTTTACAGAAACCTTCTTACCGAAAATTGATGGCATTGTCACCCGTCTTAAACATACCGTGGAACACCTACAAAGATTAGGTCATCAGGTATTAGTTTTCTCTCCCGATGGCGGTTTAAAGGATTACAAAGGTGCTAAAATTCATGGAGTTACAGGGATTCCCTTACCCCTATATCCGGAATTAAAAATGGCTTTCCCCCGGCCTTCAGTCGGTCAAGCTTTAGAGAGGTTTAAACCTGATATTATTCATGTGGTTAACCCCGCTATTTTAGGGGTGGGAGGCATTTATTTTGCCAAAACTATGAACATTCCCCTCGTCGCTTCCTATCATACCCATCTCCCCCAATACTTACAACACTATGGATTAGGTTCCCTAGAAGGATTACTCTGGGAATTATTAAAATTGGCCCACAATCAAGCAAGTTTAAATCTCTGCACTTCCACCGCTATGGTGCAAGAATTATCTAGTCGTGGCATTGAAAAGGTCGAGCTTTGGCAAAGGGGAGTCGATACGGAATTATTTCAACCTCATTTAAAATCCCCAGCTATGAGACTGAAATTATCCCAAAATAACCCCGATAGTCCTCTCTTATTATATGTTGGTCGAGTGTCGGCCGAAAAAGAAATCGATCGCATTAAACCAGTATTAGAAGCGATTCCCGAAGCAAGATTTGCCATTGTGGGAGATGGTCCCCATCGGGAAGCTTTAACAAGTCATTTTGCCGACACAAATACCCATTTTGTCGGTTATTTACAGGGGTTAGAATTAGCCTCCGCTTTTGCTTCCGCAGATGCTTTTCTTTTTCCCTCACGCACAGAAACCCTCGGTTTGGTACTTTTAGAATCCATGGCTGCCGGTTGTCCGGTGGTGGCGGCAAATTCGGGGGGAATTCCCGATATTGTCACCGATGGAGTTAATGGTCATCTCTTCGATCCTAGGGATGAAAAAGGTTTAATTAGTGCCACCCAAAGATTACTAACCGCCAAGGCAGAAAGAGAGGAATTACGACGAAATGCGCGTCTAGAAGCGGAAAAATGGGCATGGCAAGCGGCCACCAAACAGTTATTAAATTACTATCACCGGGTTTTGAATAATAATACTGTGGCTTTTGCCGCTTAATTGTTGTCAAAATGCTCGAATTTAATTGCAAAAACCTTGACCTATTGTAACTTTTATGTCCAGCGCACCCAGTACCACCTTAGATAAGTCCACCCAAGTGGTCAAAAAGACTTATCCCAACTATAAAGTTATTGTTCTCAACGATGACTTTAACACCTTCGATCATGTGGCCAATTGTTTAATTAAATATATCCCGGATATGACTACTGATCGAGCTTGGGAATTAACTAATCAAGTTCACTACCAAGGACAGGCAATTGTCTGGACCGGTCCCCAAGAACAAGCGGAACTTTATCACCAACAATTGCGACGGGAAGGATTAACCATGGCTCCCCTAGAGGCCGCATAATTATGAATAATGGTCGCTTAGTTTGGAATCATTCTACTCATATTCCGGGGTTGATTGCGGTATTAGAAAAGTTAATTACTTATCAGGGAATCACCACTGTCACCCCGGGGGTACTTTCTCGCTCAAAAGGTCATTGTCCGCGGTTACAATTGCGGATATCAGTGCCGATTCGTGGTGGTTTTAAGCTGATTGCGAGGACAGGAAAAAGTGTTCAGGAGGTCTTTGTTATTACCGATTTAAACCAAGAGGATTTAGAAATGGCTATCCAAGCTTGTTTAGGAAAATAACTGTCGTGGGTGCGTTGTTGAAAGGCTGCTGGTTACTAATCATTGTTTTTCTGTTTTTCTGTTTACATTCTCTCCCTAGTTTGGCAGTAGTGGATAGGGTTCCTTTAACAGTAACTTTATTGCAGGAACGTTTAAGCGCACCCGTCCTTAAAGAAGGGATGACTACCATTAATTTAGCCAATTTAGTTATCGATATCCGCGATGAAAATAAAGAACTACAAGAACAATTTTATCAACAGATTCAAGGTCAAATTAATCGCGCTAAACAACCCCTAGGTTTAGATTTTAGTAATTCCTTAATTCAAGGCAATTTTATCGCTTCCCGTCTGGGTTTACCGACTCCTTTAACAAAAGTGGCTCTCGCTACCTTATTATCACCCACGGAAGAACAGTTATTACAACAGGACGAAAATTTTTTATTCGATAGCGATGAACCGGTTTTTAATGTCACAGTATTTCGCGGACCGGTGAAGTTGCAGGGAACCGTATTTATGGGAGAAGTGGACTTTTCTAAGACTTTTTTTCTGCAAATTGTCGAAGTAATGGAAGCAAAATTTAGTCGTGAAAGTAATTGGGTAGAATCGCGTTTTGCTAGGGTAGCGAAATTTACCAAAGCCACTTTTATGGGAGATGTAAATTTTAGTCAAAGTCAATTTTTAAATAAAGCTATCTTTCGCACGGCCCATTTTAAAAGTATTACTAACTTCCATCGCAGTCATTTTACTGCCGAAGCTTATTTTGATCAAACTAAATACGATAAACCCGCAGATTTTACCCGTACTTTCTGGGAAAAGGAAGCCAATTTTTCCCAAAGTCAATGGCGAGATCGTCCGCTATTTTCTAAGAGTAGATTTTTAAGTTTATTAACCTTTAGAAATGCCACTTTTGAAAAATCAGGCGCTTTCCGGTCTAGTTATTTTAATGGTGTCGTTAGTTTTCAAGATGTGAAACTTTTAGATCAGGTAGATTTTAGTAATTCCACTTTTACTAAAAATAGTTATTTGAGTGTATCAGGATTAGCTTTTGATTCCGATAAAGCGAAAATACTGGGAGATAGAGGAGTAATTGGTCAAGCAATTTATTTACCAACTTTAACAGGAAATGAGACAGTTTTAAGAAATTTAGTTCGTAATTTTCGCTCCCTAGAACAAATTGCCGATGCCAATCAAATTGAATACAAAACCGAAAAATTGCGATTTCAACAGTTAAAACAAAAACTGAATAATATCTCAGTTATTCGCCTAATTAACCTCACTTGGGTAGCTGATTTTCTGCATACTTCTTTCCTTGCTTTACTATTACTTTTAAGTCAAGATGGTACAAATTTTAGTTTAGTTTTCGGTACAGGAATCATAATTTTTGCCTATTTTGGCTGTTTATTTTGGTTAATTGATCGCGTGCGTCGTCTCACTCCTAAACCGGTAATTCCTAATCGTTATGAAATCTTTTGTATGGTAACTAGCTATATTATTCTCACCCTTTCAGGTGTGTTTAATATCCTGCAATCTGCCAGTCGTCCCCTACTAACTTTAACAGCTATTGCCCTAATTCTTGTCCCCTTACCCTTAATTTTAGTTATCGAACTTTATCGTCGGGGACGCTATCACGATTTAATGGATAGTTCCTATTTTTTGCAAGATGGTAGTATGCGACAATTACGCTTATTAATAACCCGTTTACCCGTGGTTCCCGAATTTCCCCTCTTTCGCGATCGTTATACTCCTATTCCTTGGCAAAAGCGTTGGAATTGGTTAAATTATTACGATTTAAGTCTCAATAATTTGCTAAAATTAGGCTTTAATGATTGGCGAGTTCGCGATCAAGAATTACCCGCTATCATTTCTTTTTTAGTTTGGTATCAATGGGGTATCGGCATCTTTTATATCACTCTCCTTATCTGGACTCTCTCGCGCACGATTCCGGGGTTAAATCTCTTGATTTATTTAAAATAAACTGTAACAATTTAAATACAGCAGTTATCTTTTTGTTTTGGGTAACAGAAATATGAGTGGAAAGAGGAAAAAAACATGAATGCCAAATTGATTGAATCTCTCGTCCAAATTATCCAATCCCTTTCTGAAGAAGAAAGATTGCTCTTAGAGAAGAAATTAGCTGCCCATGAAACTCAAACAGATTTTGATAACCTAGCCCAAGCTTTAGCAGAATTGCGACAAATTTGTGCTGAAGAAAACTATACTATAGAAGTTCCTCCTCGCCAAGATCGTTCTAATCCATTTGCAGAAAGCTTAAATGACATTCCTGTGTGATACTAACATTATCAGCGAGTTAGCACGTCCCCAACCTAAGATTTTTCTGCTAAAATTATGTACACAACGGTACACAAGCGGGAAAAGCAATAGTCTATGCTAGAAAAAATCGGAATGGGAGAATTCCGGGATCATCTCGCCAAATATTTGAGTTCTACTACTCCCATCGCCGTCACTTGCCAGGGTCAGACGGTGGGTTATTTCTTACCGGCACGACCGGAGCCATCGGAAGCGGAGATCGATGGGTTAAAACGCGCCGCCGAGAGGTTGGATGCGCTTTTACGGGAACAGGGACTTTCTGAAGATGCGCTCGTTCGCGAATTCCGTCAACTCCGCGAAGGCGAGCGTTAGGCTTTCTGCCATGACGAAAAGAATCGTTCTGGATGCCAATATTCTCATCCGTGCCGTGTTGGGGAAAAAGGTACGGGAGTTGACATCCTCGCCGCCCTAAAAGTGCGGCGATTCCTAAACCTCACGATTTAAGTTTCTGCTTCCACCACCGTCGCATACCACAGTTAAAAAACCATGTACTGTCTTACACAGAGTCCACAGACTTTCGCCCCATTTCAGAAGCCCGATTCCGTGTGTCCCACGGTACGTTGACCGCCTATAGCTTCTTGTACTTGTTGCGCGCGACTTTTTACCCGGCCAAGCTTTTCTGGTCGGAACCCCCTAAGCCGAGTTTTCAAGGTGCTGCGCCGTCCACTTGGTTTTCGAGACTGGCCTTTTAATTCTAACGTAAAGCCAACCTAGAACGGCGGGGTTTCAGACCCAAAATTTCCGATGATCGCTCGGTTCGCTCCCACGGTAGATTTTTTCACGACCGATCGCTGTTACGCCGACGCAAGGCGATATTTACCGATTCTTTTCGAGAAACGCGACCTAGGGAGCGAGGACGCGATGGCAGTCTTGGAAGGTTTGACCGGTTGGGTGCGGATCGTGGATAACAGCCTGTACGCTTCTTACGAGGGGGAGGCTAGAAAACGCATCGCCGCGCGGGATGTGGACGATTGGCCAGTCGTGGCGCTGGCTTTATTGCTGGAATGCCCGATCTGGACGGAAGACGCGGATTTTTTCGGCACGGGGGTGGCAACCTGGACGAGCAATCTGGTTCACCTGTATTTCGGTGAGTGAGCGACGGCGATCACAACAATATCCGATATTCTGGTGAATTCGTAAGAATCGAAGATATCCCGCCGTAGTCGGTGGGTGTCGCCCTGGGCTAGGTGCGCTTCCCAACTTTGCAAGCGTTGGATGAGTTTGGCTAGGGTTAATCTCAGACCGGCTAGATAGGGTTTGCTGAATAAATTTGAAATGTAGGCAAAGTAAAGGTTTTGGGGCTTTACGAGCGAAACAGGTGCAAGATTTTGAGAGAATCGTCGTTCAAAACCTTGCGTCTTCATCGGCCCGCGTCCTGTAGGGGCGAAGCATTCGGACAATAACCTATCGGTGAAAAGGTAGATTTTCTATCCGAATGCTTCGCCCGTACTTATTCAGCAAACCCTAGATAGAGCTTGCTGAATAAATCTAAAAACTCTGTTGGATTGCAGAGAATGACATTTGAGGGAATGAAACAACCCTACCCCACACCCCGCCCCCACAAAAAACTTTTTGCCGCAAACCCTGAGGGCGAAGGCAATTCGCCCCTACAATAATATTATTACGCCAATGGTAGGGCCGCACTGTGGTCAGTGAGTTTATCGAACTGTGTGCGCCCAAAATGTCCTATAGATATTTCGACCAAATTGAGATGCACCCAAATTATCCCTATTCTTCTTCCTTCCACACAAAAACTGGAAGAGCCATCTATTTCACCTATGATAGAACTAACTGGTAGCGACTCCGATAATTTTATGCAAATCACTGTTGATATTCCCGACGAAATCGCCCAGAGATTAGGTCAAACAGGCGATAATTTGGCTCATAAACTGCTGGAAATGGTTATTGCTGATGCTTACCGTGCCGGTATCTTGAGTACGGCCGAAGTTGGACGCATCCTTCAATTACCTTCTCGGTTAGAAACTCATGCCTTTTTAAAGCGGATGGGAGTCTATCTGAATTATGATGAAACTGAACTGGAACGCGATTTGCAAACTCTCAAAGAACTCAGAGCGAAATGATAGTTGTTTCTGACACTTCTCCGATTTGCTACCTGCTCTTAATTGACCAAATTATGATCCTACAAGAACTGTATGAGCTTGTGGTCATTCCTGAAGCTGTAGCTGATGAATTAAAGGCCTCAGAATCTCCATCTATCGTTCGCAATTGGATTGCTAACCCCCCTGATTGGCTCCGGATTGAAATTGTTAGGACATCCTCAAGGTCAGGATTGTAAAAACTCGATCCGGGTGAGCAAGAAGCGATTTTACTAGCAGAGCAAATTGAAGCTGAATTGATTATTTTAGATGACAAAGCAGGGAGGCAAATTGCTTCGGAGCGTGGCTTAAGAATTATTGGACTTTTGGGCATTGTCAAAGATGCTGCCCAATTCGGATTGCTCGATTTAAGAGTAACCTTTGAACGTCTCCAAGAAGCTGGCTTTTGGGTTGCACCCAGCCTACTCGAACGACTTTTGCGGCAGCAATAGATGTTCTGACGCTAACTTAAGATTCTTTACCGTTAGATTTTTCTGCTAAAATTATCTACACAACAGTACACAAGCGGGAAAAGCAATAGTCTCTGCTAGAAAAAATCGGAATGGGAGAATTCCAGGATCATCTCGCCAAATATTTGAGTTCTACTACTCCCATCGCCGTCACTTGCCAGGGTCAGACGGTGGGTTATTTCTTGCCGGCACGACCGGAGCCAGTAGATATCGTTTACAAAGATCAAATAATTTACATCAAGTACATTTTGACTCACGCGGAGTATGACAAAGATGAGGGGAAAAATGACCCTTACTTTGAACCGTGATACCTACGGAAGGTTACTAGCCGAGTATCTACCAAAAGTAATAGAAAACGATGCAGAAAACGAACAGGCTATTAACCTAGCTGAGGCCTTATCTCATCGAGAAAATCGCAGTCTAGAAGAAACCACCTTGTTAAATTTACTCTTGACTTTAATCGAAAAATACGAACAAGATCATTATCCCCTTGAAGAATCAGAACCCCATTCAATACTCTGGGAACTCATGGAAGCTAACAACTTACAAGAAAAAGATTTATCAGATATACTAGGTTCAAAAACAATAGTTTCTGATATTCTTATTGGCCAACAAATAATAACAGAAAAACAAGCTGTAAAGTTAGGACAGTTTTTTCACGTTGACTCAAGTTTATTTTTATCTACTCAGTAAATTTGTGCTATATAGGTGATGCTTGGTTATAACCCTACACCCTACACCCCACACCCTCCCCCCAGGAGAAACTTTTTGCCGCAAACCCTAGTCATGAACTCGACCCATTTGGTCGATTTTTGCTTAACAATTGAGATGGCAAATTCTCCTCAAATATGCCTGAATCGTGGGTAAGCAACTCACATAAAGTTAATTTTGTCAAGGATTGTTCAGATGCGCTTACCCTGCTAAAACCCCAACACCCAAGACCCTAATTTAGTGATTTAATAAAACCGACCACTGCTGCAGGAGATAAAAACTATGTGTATTCTCGGTTTTGATCCGGGTAAGGATAAATGTGGGATCGCGGTCAGGTCATCGACGGGGAAAATTTATACCCATGAGGTGATAGCATCGTCACAAGCGATCGAGCGTTTAGCTAGTCTCTGTCAACAATATCCGCTCGAATTATTGGTGATGGGGAACCAAACCACCTCGAAAAGTTGGCGCCAAAAAATTGCCGCTCGTATCACCATCCCGATTACTCTAGTAGATGAACGCAATAGTACCCTAGAAGCGCGCGATCGCTATTGGCAAATGTTCCCCCCCAAAGGATTACAGAAACTCATCCCCCAAGGTATGCGTCTTCCCGATCGCCCCATTGATGATATAGTGGCGATTCTGCTGATCGAACGTCATTTACAGTCCAAATAATGTCACACTACAAAATAGACACAGCAAGGTGAATTGACGATGCTCCTAAGTAAAGGTTTTGAAGTGGAAATGTACACCGGAACAGCAGCCGGAGAAATTATCGGTTTATCCGATCGCATTGTCAAGGATTTAGATGGTTTTGTCCGGGAACCGGATAGTCGTAACGTAGAATATACTACGGCTCCCATGACTAACTATGACCGTCTTTTATGCGCTACTTTAAAACCTCGTCTCGCTCTACGGCGATATTTGCGTCGTTTAGGCGATTATACCCTCATCCCTGGCAGTACCCTCTCCTTGGGCGATAGTCAACATTTTTATCGCAGTGACCCCCACAATCCCTATCATGACTATATTGAACAGACCTACGGCACTAATGTAGTCACGGCCAGTATTCATATTAACGTCGGTATTAGCGATTATGAGGATTTAATGCGTGCCTGTCGCTTAATTCGCCTAGAAGCTCCTTTATACTTGGCTTTAAGTGCTTCTTCTCCCTTTCTCGACGGTAAAATCACCGGTTCCCATTCCCGTCGTTGGCAAGTTTTCCCCCAAACTCCCGCTTATGTTCCCCTCTTTGAAAGTCATCAACATTTTGTCACTTGGACCGAGGAACAATTAAAACTCGGTACGATGCAGAATGTTCGTCATCTCTGGGTGTCGGTACGTCCTAACGGTAGCAATCGTCCCTATAATCTCAATCGTCTAGAATTGCGAATTTGTGACCTGATTGCTAATCCTATTAGTTTATTAGCAGTTATGGCTTTTTTAGAGGCCCGTTTAACTCAACTTTTACAAGCTCCCCAATTAGACCCCTTAATTTTAAGTCAATTACCCAGCAGCAATCGCAGCGAGGATTTATTAACTTTAACCCAAGAAAACGAACAGGCTGCCGCTCGTTTTAGTCTTGATGCCACCCTGAGACATTGGTACGATGGCCGAGAAATCTTAGCTAGGGATTGGATTAAAGACCTCTATGTTCAAGTTTATCCGATCGCTAAAGAAAAGGGTTTTAGTTGTTTCCTCTCTCCCCTACAAAAAATCCTCCGCGAAGGTAACACTGCACAACAATGGTTAAAACAATACGACCAAGGTATGGATGTTAAAAGTATTATCAAACAGGCGATTATTACCCTAGAAGAACAGGAACGAGAGTTAGAACATAAATTATGTCAGCATATTCTAGTTGCGTGAATAATTATTTTAAGGCCATGGTAATTAAACCCTGTTGACCGAGAAGAATTTCCCGCAGCAGCGTACAAATTCCCACCCAAATAATTGGAGAAATGTCAACTCCTCCTAAGGGGGGTATGAGTTTACGCACGGGGATTAAAAAAGGTTCTGTGGGCCAGGCAATAATATTAAAGGGAAAGCTATTTAAATCTACCTGTGGATTCCAAGTCAGCACGATCCGTAAGATAAACAAAAGGGTCATCAACCCTAAGATAATTGCCAATGTCCAACTTAATGCGATCGCTGTGTCCATAGTCTCCAATCCCGTCTTTTTTACCGATTATCTTCCCTAAAATATAACAGTTTTTGTCTCATAATCGCCCCAGCACCCTGCCAGTTATTCTTGTCAACCTCCCGGGTAAAAATGCCGCCAATAAAAAGTCCCGATAGGGCTTGACAAACCAGCCAGACTTGACTTATACTTTTCTTATAATGGGGATCCGTGTCGCCCTGGAGACCCTCTCTTTTCAGGCCAGATGCAGAAGTAACTTAAAAGATGACAGAATTTCGCATCGAGAAAGACAGCATGGGAGAAATTCCCGTCCCTGCCGATAAACTTTGGGGAGCGCAGACCCAAAGATCCCTACAATACTTTAGTATCGGTGATAATCTCATGCCCCGGGAGATGATCGGGTCCTATGCCATTCTCAAAAAAGCCTGTGCGATTGTCAATCAGCAAAAAAATCGTCTCAGTCAGGAGAGAAAAAACCTTATCTGTCAAGTCTGCGATGAAATTTTAGCCGGACAACACGCAGATAACTTTCCCCTCTACGTTTGGATGACGGGAAGTGGCACCCAGTTTAACATGAACATCAACGAAGTCATCTCCAATCGTTGTAGTCAACTGACGGGGAATCCTCTGGGTAGCAAAACTCCCGTGGATCCCAACGATCATGTTAATATGTCCCAATCGACTAATGATTCCTTTCCCTCGGCCATGTATATTGCCGTTGCCTTGGCAGTCAAGGAAAAATTAATTCCCAGTCTGCAACTATTACGGAATAGTCTCGATGAAAAGGCGCAATTATGGGCAAATATAGTTAAAATTGGTCGCACTCACCTACAGGATGCCACCCCTTTAACCCTCGGACAAGAATTCTCCGGTTATGTGGGTTTATTGGATGATGGCAGCGATTGGCTAGAAAAATGTCTAGAAAAAGTCTATCGTTTATCCTTGGGAGGAACTGCCGTCGGTACGGGAATTAATGCTCCCCCAGATTTTGATCGAGATGTGGCTGCCGAAATCGCTAATCTGACCAAATTACCTTTTATTACCGCCCCTAATAAGTTTACCGTGCAAGGTTCCCACGATGCTCTAGTTTTCTTGAGCGGGGGATTGAAAACTATCGCTAGTTCCCTGTATAAAATTGCTAATGATATCCGTTTACTTAGCTGTGGTCCCCGTTGTGGATTAGGAGAATTACAGCTGCCGGAAAACGAACCGGGTTCTTCAATTATGCCGGGGAAAGTTAATCCCACCCAATGCGAAGCTTTATCGATGATAGCATTGCAGGTGATGGCTAATGATTTAGCGGTGACGATGGGAGGCGCCGGAGGACATCTGGAAATGAATGTCTATAAACCGCTGTTGATTCATAATCTCATGCAGTCTATCCGTTTGCTCACTGATGGTTGCGCTAATTTCTGTCAGTTTTTGGTTAAGGGGATGACTGCTAATCAAAAACAAATTGAGACTTTTTTAAATCAATCCTTGATGCTGGTGACTGCCTTAAGTCCCGTGATTGGCTACCAAAAGGCTGCCTACGTCGCTCATTATGCCCTAGAAAAGGATTTAACCCTGAAAGTGGCAGCCTTGCAACTGGGATACATCAAGGAAGCGGATTTTGATCGCATTGTTGACCCCGCTAAGATGGTCAATCCCTACGTTGCCGATGGTTAATTCTCTGAGGGGTTGACTACCGTAAAAATCAGAGGTCGCAGGCAGGCACGGATTCCCATTATATATATAAGCATAAGGCAAGCGGCGGGATTTGTCAAGCCCCGCCGGTGAAAATTTCCGCTAAACTTGGCTAATGATAGCGAAGAAAACAAACAGAAAAACCATAAATGCCCCTGCCATGCGGAAGAAGGATTTAGGAAGATTAATAACTTTCTCCAGTTTCAAGAAACCCACCAGAAAATAAGCGGCGATTGCTAGGAGAATCGGGATAACCACGCGCAAGATTGTGCCAAGGGGACCAGAGAAAAACTCACCGATTTTATAGCGGGGTGTATTTTCTTCTGCGTGAGGAGGAATAGTTACACTTGTCCAAGTTTCTCCCCCATCGGTGGAACGAAAAACTGTAGTTTTAGCGCCACCAAAACCGAATAAAGTTTTATCTTGAGCGTAATTAGGAGAAAACTGGACGGAGATACCAGAGGAAGGGATACTATGAATTTTCACTAGGGGTATTTTAGGATCACCAATTGATTTAAAAGTTTCTCCTCCATCGGTAGATTTAAACAAGCCATTTCCCTGTAAACTAACTATTACCGTGCGATCATTAGCATAATCAGGAGAGATAGCAATGGTTTCTACTGATGCCTGCGGATTAAACCCTGGTTTCTCTAATTTTGTCCAACTTTTAGCCCCATCTTTGGTGACAAACAAACCAGAAATTGTCCCAGCAAAAATAGTTCCATCACTGGGATAATTGGGAGACATTGCCAACTGCACATTAGGGGTTTTTGATAGAGGTGTTCCTTGGCTGACATTTTTCCAAGTTAGTCCACCATCAACACTTTGATAAATACCCTCTTTTCCCGTGACAAACAAAGTTTTATCCTTAGCAAAATCAGGGGAAGCTACCATGGCAGGGGCATAATTACCGGAAATTCTGCCCACTTCACTGATATTTTTAACCGTATTTCCTCCATCAGTAGAACGAAATATTCTCCCCTGCTGATTGGTGAGAAAAAGAGTTTTATCCTTGGCAAAATCTGGGGAAGGAACTATCCTCGGACCGCGGACTCCTTCATCGATTTCGATAATTTTCCAGAAATCACCACTGTTATCGGATTTGGCAAATTTATTGCGTAAAAACCCCGCAAAAATAGTTCTATCTTCTCCATAGTTAGGAGAAAAGGCAATGTCAAAGAAACGCCGGGGATCTTGTCCTGATTCTTCGGGATCTTTCCCAAGTCGATAAACCTCTAAACCGCGATTAATTGGTGTCCAAGTTTCCCCTTTATCCCGACTGATGAAGATATTGCCTACATAATTAGCCATGACGACAGTGCCATCCTCGGCATAATTAGGAGAAACCGCCATGGCGATAACTGTTCCCCGGGCTAAAGTTTCTATTTCCTGCCATTGTTTGCCGCTATCTGTGGTTTTAAATAAGCCATTAAATCCCCCTAAAAACATCGTATCTTGAACTATTTTTAAATCCATAAAATGGGGAACTTTATAATCATCAGCCTGTTTGTCTTTGGTTAAACCCTCGCTCATTTTTGTCCAACTTTTGCCCCCATCTTGCGAAACATACATTCCCTCATACCAAGTGATGGCATAAAGGGTTGAATTTTGGGCATACTGGGGAGAAATAACGATGTCTTCGATGATTTTATCCTTAATTCCTTCGTTAACAACTTGGAAGGTTTTACCATCATCAACGGTTTTAAAAATACCCGCTTCTTTTGTGCCGACAAAAAAGGTTTTGTCGCTGTCTAGATTAGGAGAAAAAGCAATTGTATCCACTGCCCCCACATTAGCAGGTAAGGGGAGATTCTGCCAAGTTTTCCCCCCATCGGAGGAACTGTATAATTTACCCTGTTCATCCCCGAAAAAAATTCGATCGGGATTGTTGGGAGTAATAGCTAGAGAGGTTATCAGTGCCGTGGTGGGGAAAATATTTGACCAATTTTTACCGCCATCTTCGGTTAAATAAACCCCTTTTTCTAATCCCACTGCCGCTACTATATTGGGATCGGAAGGGGCAATTTCTAGGAAGTTAATAAATTTAGTTTCTAAACCCTGATTAACTTTCTGCCAAGATTCCCCCGCATCTTCACTTTTATAAATACCATCGGATCTTGAAGCTAAATAGAGAATATTTTTATTGAGGGGAGATAGGGAGAGGGAACTTAATTCCCCCGTATAATCTAAACCTTGAATTAATCTTGTCCAGTTGCTGCCTCCATCCCTAGACTTATAAAAGTTATTTCGCACCAAGATATATACTGTATTATCTGTCTGGAAATCGGGAGAAACTTCCAATTGACTAATTACATCATGGGGACGATGGGCAAAAGCAGCATTACTCCAAAGACAAAAAACTGTAGCGATTATCAATAAAATGAGATTAAACTTGTGGGCGAATCTCAGCAAACTTTGGCGATTAATCATACTTAAACTGCTAATATCGAGGATAAAAATTGACCTAATCTAGCAAAGGGCGATCAAAATTTGACCGAGGGTTCTGTAAGAGTATAGACGAAAATGGCTATTATAACCATTACTAAAATCAGGCTTATTTGCTATCAGCATAGATCAGAACCAATCTCTACACTTTGATTATTGTAGAGACTCATTGCCTTTTGTAACCCTTGTTTGAGACCAAGTTCGATCGCTTTTCTGGACAAGTCTAACACTTTCAAGATGACTTCGTTTTCTTGGGGGGTGAATCGGCCTAAAACGTGGGAAATTGTCGCTTTTTCGGTTGATTTACCGATTCCTATGCGTAAACGAGCGAAGTTTTCCGTGCCAACGTGGGCAATCATTGATTTAATACCGTTGTGTCCGCCAGCCGATCCCGATAGACGGATTCTCAACCGGCCTAGGGGCAGATCCATATCATCGTAAATGACTAAAATCGACTCTGGAGCTAGTTTATACCAGTCCAGCACCGATCGCACCGATTGCCCGGAGCGATTCATATAGGTTTGGGGTTTCAAGAGACGAATTTTGCCCGGGAGAGGACTGTCACCTTCGGCAATAAAACCTTGAAATCGCTTGTTTTCCTGCCAAGATAGCCCCCAATCCCGTGCTAATGAGTCCACAGCTTCAAAACCGATATTATGACGGGTGCGATCATATTTGGGTTCGGGATTACCCAAACCGATAATTAGCTGAGGAATGATTAAATTAGGGGTTTTATCGGAATTCATAGGGGAAAATCGGGTTTTTAACCATGACCCGACTCTTATTATCCCCGAATTAGCACTCCGAGCGCTGGAACAAAGTTTCTAGATAAACCTTGGCACAGCTATTTTGCTCCTCAAAATTCATCCTTTCGGAGGATTGACAATTAAGTAGAAAAAATGATAGAGCCGCCGTAAACACACCATCTTGATCCCAACCGGGGTGAGTTTCTAGATATTGTTGTAGGGATTGGTGGAGGATTTCGGGGATTTCTGCCAAGATACTGACTGATGTATTCATATCGTTTACCTCTAAATCTGAAGTGGGGAAATCCCTGACTGGTGCAGTGGACAGTAAGGACTATTGTGAGCCAAGTTGGGGGGAGTTGCAATATTACCAGATGTAAAGGAATGCTTTAGAAAAACTTAATATTTACGAGGGAATAAGGGTTAGAGCTAGATTTTATTTACTCAACTTAACAATAACTCAGTATCTATCGATGGGAATTTTGACAATCAAGATTAATTTTTTCTAGAAGCAAGTGCCGATTCTATCGCTGTTGCCTGTGGAAAAGTCTGGGTAAACTGTGGAAAACTTGGGAGTGAGTGGGGAAATACCGGGGAATGTATGGGGGAAAACATTGGGGAAAAATAAGATTTGCAAATTTTAATCCGTAGTGATGCTCAAGACTACTTAGGGTTTGCGGCAAAAAGTTTTTCGTGGGTGCAGGGTGTGGGGTGTGGGGTGTGGGGTTTTACCGATTTTGAGGTAGTAAGTTACCTAATTTTCAGGGAAAAAGTCCCAGAATTTTACCCCCGATCACTCCAATGGTCAGCACTTTTTGAGGTCAAAAAAGTCTAAAAGCCTTATCTAACAAGGTTTTTAGATTTATTCAGCCAACCCTACTTAGGCACTCTTGCCAGAGTACCTTTTCTAGCTGAATGCTGGCTGCTATGCTTTTACCACCAATACTGAACAGGTAGCTTCTGCCACCACGAGACTACTAACAGAATCTTCGATCACCCGTTGAACTCCCGTTAATCCCCGGCTGCCGATCACGATCAGATCAGCATGATAGATATTAGCTAAACGAATAATTTCCTCCGCTGGATCACCAAAGATGACCTCGATTTCACTAGGGGCAGCAATCTGGGATTGATAGCAGCGCAATTGATCTTCAATGATCTCACGGGAGGGGTGAGGGCGATCAACTGGCGATTCATCTCCCTCCTTGCCGAGGATATGGGTGAGGATGAGGCAAGAATTTGCCGTTAGAGAAAGGGAATTCAAGGAATCAAGGACTCGATCCGATAATTCCCCACAATCTAAGGCAACAACGATATTTTTAAACATTTTGACTAAATCCTGCCGCTAAACAAACTTCCAATTAAGATTCCGGAGCAAAAAATCTTTGATTCTGCCATTATGCCTAGATAGACAATTTTATAGGTTATTGCGCTCGGTTAAGATTTCGTACCCCGTGGCGGTTACTAAGACAGTATGCTCAAACTGAGCGGAGAGAGCATTATCCATCGTCACCACCGTCCAACGATCGCGCAAAGTTCTGGTATGTTTAGATCCCGCGTTGACAATTGGTTCAATTGCCAGAGTCATCCCGGTGCGGAGTTTGACATTGGGTAACTGATTAGTGCGAAAATTAAATACCGAGGGTTCTTCGTGGAGATTTCTGCCGACTCCATGACCAGTAAAATCTTCTACCACCTGGAAACCGTTAGCTTGAACGTGATCTTCGATCGCTCCCGCAATATCGAGCAGATAATTGCCCGCTTTTACCTGATTTATGCCTTTATATAAAGCTTCTTCCGCCACGCAGATTAATTTTTCGGTTTTTGGAGAGACGGAACCGATCGCGATCGTGATACAGGAATCCCCATGATAACCTTGGTAGTAGGCCCCCGTATCTACCTTTAACACAGAACCGGCTTTGAGGCGTTTTTTCGGGCTAGGGATACCGTGAACGACTTCGTTATCGACGGAGGCACAAATCGAGGCAGGAAAGCCATAATAACCTTTAAAACTGGGAGTAGCACCCATTTCGCGGATACGTTGTTCCGCATAGGCATCCAAATCCGCCGTCGTCATCCCGGGTTGAGCGATCTCGGCAATTTCCTTAAGGACTGTGGCGGCAATTTTACCCGCTTGTCGCATAATCACGATTTCGGCGGCGGATTTAGTCTCGATTCCCCGGCGGCTTTTCTGTACTCGCGGCGAACCTACTTGCTCTGGAGTTTTAGTTTCGGGAAAAAGCAGCTTGGTTAGGATGTTCATGGAGAGTTGGCTGTCGAGTCTTTACCTAACTTAGCATTTTCCCAGTGATCGATGACCACTCTGGAGAAATCAAGGAACATCTAGAAAAGCTATAGTAGGAAAAAGGCTATTTTTCTGGCGAGGTGACAATTTATGGCAGTCAAAAAAGAGTTTTCCAGTTTTCAGGAACTGTTGCAATCCACTAATCTCCCCGTGTTAGTGGATTTCTATGCCACTTGGTGCGGTCCTTGTCAAATGATGGCTCCGATTCTAGAACAAACGGGAATGTATTTCAAAAATCGCCTACAAATTGTCAAAATTGATACAGACAAATATCCTAATTTAGCCACTAAGTACGGTATTCAAGCTTTACCGACTTTAGTAGTCTTTAAAAATGGTCAACCGATCGATCGAATCGAGGGAGTGGTGCAGGTTAACCAACTGGTTCAACATTTACAAACTCTGTTGTAAGATAATTTTGAACCAGAACTAGGAGTTAGTGCCATGGCAAAGGCGATTTGGAATGGTGCAGTGGTAGCCGAAAGCGATAACTGCGAAATTGTCGAGGGAAACTACTATTTTCCCCCCGATACCATCAAAGCTGAATATTTTCAATCCAGTAACACCCATACCATTTGTTCTTGGAAGGGAGAGGCTAGTTATTATACTCTCAGGGTAAATGGACAGGACAATAAAGATGCCGCTTGGTATTATCCCGATCCTAAACCAAAAGCCCAAAATATCAAAGGATATATCGCTTTTTGGCGAGGTGTGCAGGTTGAGAAATGATCGCCATCTACCCCGGCAGCTTCGATCCAGTTACACTCGGTCATTTAGATATTATCGAACGCAGTGTGCCACTATTCGAGCGAGTAATCGTGGCAGTTCTTTGCAATCCCCATAAAAACCCCTTATTTACCGTCGAAAAACGCATAGAACAGATCAGTTACTGTACAAAACACCTGAAAAACGTTGAGATAGACAGTTTTTCAGGATTGACGGTTGAATATGCCAGATTGAAAGGCGCTAAGGTGCTGTTGCGGGGGTTGCGGGTCCTCTCAGACTTTGAAAAAGAACTGCAAATGGCACATACCAATAAAACCCTCTGGGAAGGGATCGAAACGGTTTTTTTAGCCACCACCAAAGAATATAGTTTTTTAAGTAGTAGCGTGGTTAAAGAAATCGCTCAATTCGGTGGCTCCGTCACCCATCTAGTCCCAGAAAACGTTTCTAGAGATATTTACTCATACTACAGTTAACATACTAGAATACAGCAATGAGGACGATCTGAACCTATGGCGCGCCGAGAACCTAATGATCGCAGAAAAGCAGTACCTAACACTTCTAATAGTGGGGTTCCCAGTCCACCCGTCGATTTCGATATCTATCAGGATTTGGCGCGTCTGCAAGAGATGATTTTTGATAGTTTCCATATCCCCCTCACCCGTTGGACAATCATCGATGAGGGACAGATATCCGAACAGATCGATCTCATCTATGAAACCGTGCCACCAGCAGTACAGAAAGCTTTGGCAATTTTGCAGGAAGAACAGGAAATTATCACTAAAGCGGAGGAATACGCTCAACAAGTCCTTCGTTCCGCTCAACAAAGAGCCGCCCAAATTCTCGATGAGTCCGGTATTATTCAACAAGCAGAACGGCAAGCGGCCCAAATTCGTCAACGGGTTCAGCAGGAGTGTGAATCCTTGCAACAACAAACCCTCGATGAAATCGAACAGATGCGTCACAGCACCTTGCAGGAAGTGCAACAGTTACGACAAAAAACCCAAGCTGAATGTCATGAAATTCAAAAAGGCGCTGACGACTATGCCGAAGCGGTTTTAGAACATCTCGATCGAGAATTAGGGGAAATGTTACAAGTTATTCGCAACGGTCGTCAACAGGTAAGATCGAAACCAACATCGTCAAAAAATCTACCCGGAGAACGTCCTTAATCAGTGATCAGTGATCAGTTATCAGTTATCAGATGTAAGTTTTAAGTTAATTAGTTAGTTAGTTATCTTCATCTTTATCCCTGATTACTGTTTACTATTTACCGCTCACTGAAAAGAACCAAACCCCGAATCCCTCACTGATAACTGATAACGGAATTTCATGAATAACCCCTCCTCGAATTCCCATCTATTCGGACGCTTTGTCAGCGGGTTATTCAGCTGGAAAATTTGGTTATTTGTCCAGATATTTCAAGGCAGTAAAAGCTTTTATCGATTCCTGTATCATTATTTATATCGTCGTCCTAAAATTGATCGCATTCTCGGTAGTGATGTCATCTATATTCCCGATAAAAAACTTTATAGTATTCCCCTTGATGTGCTGAAAATGGAGCGGCAAATGGTTAATAGTGATCGCCAGCAGTTGACTTCTATTACTACTTGGAAAGTTAAAACGATTCATCCCACCATCACCGAAACCGAGATACAATTCCACGATATTACCGTCGATTTACAACAGGTACACCTGATTAAATCAGACCTTAATAACTACGATTATACTAACACTCGCCGCTTGGCTCCTCTGGTGAAAACCTTACTTTTTGAAATTAACCCCAAAATTGCCAGTTTAGTAGAAAAGAAAAATCAATTACATAGACTGCGAAATCTGGCCGCATCTTCCGAAATTTTTCATTCACAAACCCCATTGTACGATCGAGCAATTAATCAAGTCCAGCTAATTATTGATCAAGCGGAAACTTTGAGACAAGAATGTTTAAAATTTATCCGAGAAACCCTGATCGAACGGGAATTAGTGAAATCCGATATCGATACCAATCTCGTTGATTTGCCCCTCGATTTTGCCAGTCAATATCAACTAATTCAAGAAAAATATCAACTCTGGAAAGAAGAAGTACAAGCTTATTTTGAATTAAAAGATTCTTCTCTACCTAAAAATTAACTATGACCATCAGTATTCAGTATTCAGGAGTTAGGAGTCAGGAGCCAGTATTCAGGAGTCAGGAGATTATTTTTATTTATTCTCCCTTTTGCATGAGTGCATGAGTGCATGAGTGCCTCTCCTGATATGTAGCCTATACTCAACGGATTTAGTATTATGTCTAGTTTAACGGCAATTCGTGAACATATTTTTGCTTGGGGAAAACGCACCTATATCATGGGTGTTTTAAACGTTACTCCCGATAGTTTTAGTGATGGGGGAGAATTTGACAATGTTGAAAATGCCCTGCTACAGGCGATGAAAATGATCGAGGCCGGGGCTGATATAATCGATATCGGTGGTCAATCCAGCCGTCCGGGAGCCGAAGAAATTAGCCTAGAAGCAGAATTATCGCGAGTTATCCCCGTAATCACCGCTATTCGACAACAAAGTTCTATTCCTATCTCTCTCGATACTACCCGGGCGATCGTGGCAGCCCAAGGTATCGCCGCCGGGGCCGATTTGATCAATGATATTTCTGGGGGAACCTTCGATCGCCTATTATTGCCCACGGTGGCTAAATTGGCCGTTCCCATCATCCTCATGCACCTGCGGGGCAATCCGCAAACGATGCAATCCATAACACATTATGATGATTTAGTCAAGGAAATTAAAGAATTTTTACAGAATCGCGTTAAGGAAGCTTTACAGTGGGGCATTGCTAGGGAAAATATTATCATCGATCCGGGGATTGGTTTCGCCAAAACTGGGACACAAAATCTTGAGTTATTGCGAGAATTAGGGCAATTTCGGGATTTAGATTTACCTATTTTAATTGGATTGTCGAGAAAACGCTTTATCGGCGAGATTACAGGCAAAGATGACCCAAAAGAACGAGTTTTCGGAACGGCGGCGGCCTGTGCTTTAGCGATCGCTAAGGGGGCCGATATCCTGCGCGTCCATGATGTGGCTGCGATCGTAGATGTGAGTAAAGTGGTGGACGCAATCGAGCGAAGTTGAAAATTTTTGCTAGTCTTAGAATCATCCACACTTCGATCGAAATCAGCGATGAATAGCCAACTAACTAGCGATCATTGTATGTTACCCGTGATTCGATCTCCCCGGGATTATCAAGTTTTTCGCATTAGTGCTGGGGATACGAATCGTTTAGCGATCGTCTTCGATTCTACCGTAGCGGGGGATTCCTTGACCGTTTGTGTGGAAATTTTCGATCCCCACGGTCGCACCCCTACCCATCGTCATCATTTTGCCGTAGAAATGTTTTTTATCCTCAAAGGGGAAGGAATGGCTATCTGTGATGGTAAACCGATTCCCCTGGGGCCGGGGGATAGTTTATTAGTCCGTCCCACGGGTATTCACGAGATTAGAAATGTGGGGGACGGAAGACTTTATGCACTATGTTTTATGGTTCCTAATGAGGATTTTTCGGAATTAATTCGCAATGGTATCCCAGAGGAGTTAGACGCAGAAGATTTAGAGGTGTTGATGGGAACTATTAAAGAATAATCAAGCAATACCATCCCTTAAATTTTGGGCTTTTTTTTCAGGAAAAGAGCGATAAAAAAGGTAAAAGTCCCTCCCAGAAGTCCGAAGATTAGCCAATTTAATCTTGGATAGCCTTTATTGATAGCGATGACTGTAGCAATGCCACCGATGAGACAATGCCAGAAAAAAAGCAACAAGAATAAATCCAAGCTCGGGGAAATATCACCAATTAGTTTCATATTTTATCAGTAGAGCGATCGAGTTAATTGTTTAGATAGCAAATCTCTAGAATTTTTCCAATGACCGAGTCCCTGACCCGATTTTATGTTTATTTACATCTATAAGTATTTCTCTTATTTTTTTGTCCAAGGCCATTTTGTTCCCATCTCGGTTAAAGCTGAAAAAAATAGATAGAGAATAAGAAGGGCAACACAAAAGAGAAAAGTCAATAAGTCGTTATTCATCGAGTTATCCCTGATAGCTTAAAGGTCACTGATTCACTACTATTGATGCTTTTCTAGACTGTTGAAACAGGATTGATCATTGTTGCTGTTGTGCCAAATAGTTAAGCACTGTTTCCAGAGTCAAGTCTAAGCGTTCCGAGATTTGTTGCGGGGTTAAACCGAGGTCTTGCAGTAGAGGAATTGTTTTCAATTTTTGCAAGTTTATTCCCCGTTCAATTCCCTGTTCAATTCCCTGTTCAATTCCCTGTTCAATTCCCTGTTCAATTCCCTGTTCAATTCCATCTCCAAAAGCTTCTTGATAGAAACGAGTTTGTTTTAGGTCTTGTAGTTCCAACATAGCTTCAATTTCCTCTCGACTTTTTTGGGGTAACTTATAAATGATGATCGTTTCGATTAAATCAATGACATTTTTCTGCACTAAGCGATCGCTCACTTCTCTTTGAGCCTGTTTAATTAAAATCTTAGCAGAATTAACAGCTTGACTCTCACTTTCCGTGACCAATTTGATCAGGGCGATCGCTAAAGAAGGAGTCTCGTCATTTGCCAATTCATCCAGATAGATTCTTTTAATCCTGGCCAAGGATAACAAGTCTTCAAATTGCTGGGGATGTTCTCGTTCAATTTCTCGGCTAGGATAAATAACAACTATCTGCCACGGTGACAAAGGTTTATACTGTCTAAGATATAAGAAAAGTTCCGAAAATAATCGATAATATAGGTCTTCATCCTTTTGAAACTGCACTTCTACCAGATAAAAGGGCGAATTTTCTAGATGATCGAGCGGCAAAAATAAACCATCCAATCGAAAAGCTAGTTGTTTAACTTCTTGGGAAGTAAATCGATAATTGCTCACGATAGCATCGGGTTGAGCGATTAATTCAAAGAACGAATCGGGAAAATCGAGAAACATTCGATAGAATATGCTGTCAGTTTTCATGCTGCCACAAAATTGCCTGTAATTTCCGCTTAATCCGCCCACAAAAGAGAATTAACCTATGATCATCCCATCATTTCTGCAACCCGGTGCTAAAGTTTCTCTGGTGGCCACCAGTGGAGCCGTCAAGGAATTAGCCGCCCTAGAAAAAGGCGTAGAAATCTGGCGATCGAGGGGTTATCAAGTGGAATTTAGCGAGAATTGGTCGAATCGTCTCGGTTATCTCGCTGGTAGCGACGAGCAACGTCGTCAAGCTTTAGCCCAAGCATGGCAAGATCCCGATTGTCAAGCAATTCTCTGCGCTAGGGGGGGTTACGGTAGCGCTCGCCTCTTAGAAAATTGGACATGGGCAAAAACTAACCCGAAATGGTTAATCGGTTTTTCCGACGTGACGGGGATTTTATGGAGTTTAGCGAAACAGGGCATTTGTAGCGTTCACGGGGCAGTTTTAACCACCTTAGCCCAAGAAAGTCCCCAATCAATCGATCGCCTCTTTTCTCTTCTAGAAGGTCGTCCTTTAGCCCCTCTTATCGGTCAAGGTTGGGGTGGGGGCAAAGTGCGGGGACGCTTATTACCAGCTAATTTAACCGTAGCCACCCATCTCCTCGGAACCTCGGTTCAACCCACCCTAGAGGGGGTAATTTTAGCCCTAGAGGACGTAACCGAGGCCCCCTACCGGATCGATCGAATGTTAACTCAGTGGCGAATGCTGGGCATTTTCTCCCGAATTAAAGGCATTGCTCTCGGTCGTTTTAGCCGTTGTCTGGCGGCCTCCGGTAGTGATAGTCAAACCGTAGAGGAAGTGTTAAAAGAGCGTTTGGGCGATTTGGGTATTGCGGTTATTGCTGAGTTACCTTTCGGTCATGATGGCGATAATGCCGCTTTACCGGTGGGAACAATGGTAGAACTGGACGGGGATCGGGGAATCTTAGAATTTTTCTATCCCCAATGATCCACTTTTTTGATAGTATCTTAGAGAAGTGTTAACAAATGTAACAAAAAATTAATTATAGATGAAAGTATTAGTTGTCGGTGCGACGGGAACCCTAGGGCGACAGATCGTGCGTCATGCCATCGATCAGGGACATCAAGTGCGTTGTTTGGTACGCAGTCAGAGAAAAGGGGCTTTTTTGAAGGAATGGGGCGCGGAATTAGTCGGGGGAACCCTACGGGATAAGAGTACCATTATTGCCGCTTTAGAGGGAATGGATGCGGTGATCGATGCCGCTACTGCCCGGGCGACGGACTCGGCCAGCATTAAACAGGTGGATTGGGATGGTAAAGTTAATCTGATTCAAGCGGCCAAAACCGCCGGGGTAGATCGCTTTATTTTCTTTTCGATTCTCAATGCCGAAAAATATCCCAACGTGCCTTTGATGGAGATAAAACGCTGTACCGAGAAATTTATAGCAGAATCGGGTTTAAAATATACAATTCTGCGTCCCTGTGGCTTTATGCAGGGGTTAATCGGTCAATACGCCATCCCGATGTTAGATAATCAAACGGTCTGGATCACGGGGGAAAGTACGGCGATCGCCTACATGGACACCCAAGATATCGCTAAATTCGCCGTTCGCGCCCTAGAAGTCCCCGAAACCGTCGGTCAATCCTATCCTGTGGTGGGCAGCAAAGCTTGGAAAGCTGAAGAAATTATCGAAGTTTGCGAACGCTTATCGGGTAAAGAGGGGAAAATTTGGCGTTTACCCATGGGATTACTGCGTTTTATGCGGGGAATAAGCCGTTGTTTCCAATGGACTTATAATATATCCGACCGACTAGCTTTTGCGGAAGTTCTCGCTAGTGGTCAAGCTCTTGATGCCCCCATGGCAGAAGTTTATCAAGTATTTGGCCTTGATCCGAGTCAAACAACTACTTTAGAATCCTATTTACAAGAATACTTTAGCCGCATTCTCAAGAAGCTCAAGGAAATCGACTTCGAGAAACAAAAAGCTCAGAAGAAGAAGAAAACTCCTTTCAAAAAGAAAGCGTGATTCAGCAGTAGGAAAATTTGTCAATGCCCAAAATCGGCATTATTTACAACGATATTAAGCCTATCGCTTGTAAAACAGCCCATCAGATACAAGATCAGCTACTTTCCCGAGGTTGGCAGGTGTTTATGGCTACCGGCAGCGGTGGCCTGCTAGGCCATTCTAAACCCTCTCGTCCGGTTTGTTTTACCCCGATCGATCAGTTAGTCCCCCCCCACTTCGATCAGGATTTAAGTTTTGCGATCGTGTTGGGGGGCGATGGTACAGTCCTATCGGCGGCCCGGCAGTTGGCCACCCTCAATTTGCCCCTGTTAACGGTCAATACGGGACACATGGGCTTTTTGACCGAAATTTACCTAAATCAGCTTGAACCCGCCTTAGAACTGGTTCTAGAGGGGAATTACACCATCGAAAATCGCTCGATGATCACAGTGCGACTATTTCGCGAAGATACCCTCCTCTGGGAGGCACTTTCTCTCAATGAGGTGGTCGTCCACCGCGAACCCCTCACCAGTATGTGTCATTTTGAGATTCAAATTGGTGAACACGCGCCCGTCGATATCGCTGCCGATGGGGTGATTCTCTCCACTCCTACCGGTTCTACTGCCTATGCTCTCAGCGCCGGTGGCCCGGTAATAACTCCCGATGTGCCGGTATTACAATTAGCTCCCATTTGTCCCCATTCTTTAGCTTCTAGGTCCTTGGTATTTTCTGACAAGGAAACTGTGAATATTTTCCCAGCAACTGCTAATCGGATGGTGATGGTAGTGGACGGTAATGGCGGTTCTTATATCTTGCCAGAAGATCGAATTAATGTGCAGAAATCCCCCTACAATGTTCATTTTATTCGCCTGCAATCGACGGAATTCTTCCGCATCCTCCGGGAAAAATTAGGTTGGGGTTTACCTCATATTGCTAAACCAACTTCGGTGGAATTACCTTAATCAGTTATCAGTGATCAGTTATCAGATGTGAGCTTTCAGTTCACTGATTACTGGTTACTGTTTACTGATAGCTGAATTTATGCTCCCTTTTCGCACCAAAATAGCTTTTTATTTAGAGGATGTCACCACGGCGATCGGACTGACGGTAAATCTGCTTATCTTGGCATTAATTTTACTATCTTTGGGGATTTATGTGGCTCAAACCTATCCCTTATCCGCCACTTGGCAAATGTGGTTACGTCAGCTTGATTGGGGAATTTTAAGCTTATTTTCCCTAGAGTATTTAATTCGGTTTTGGTGTGCGGAATCAAAACTAGGCTTTGTTTTTAATATTTTTTCCATTCTAGATTTATTGTCAATTCTGCCCCTATTTTTTGGTTTTTTTGATATTAGGTTCTTTAGAATTTTTCGCTGGTTTAGAATTTTGCGAGTGATTCGTTTTTTTGGTTCCGATCTCTCTATTTTTCGGATTAAAACTTCCGATCAGATAGTATTTACTCGCATATTACTAACTCTATTCTCGATTATTTTTGTCTATGCTGGTTTAATTTATCAGATCGAACACCCGATTAATCCTCAAGTCTATCGGACATTTTTTGATGCTTTTTACTTCGCCGTTGTGACTATGACTACCGTGGGATTTGGGGATGTAACTCCCCTTTCTGATGGGGGCAAAATGGTGACAGTTTTAATGATTTTAACGGGAGTTTTGTTAATTCCCTTGCAAATTAGCACTCTGACTAAACAACTATTAAAATCTGGCACTCAAATTGATTATCCTTGTCCAGATTGTGGTTTACCCCGTCACGATATAGATGCCAATTTTTGTAAAAACTGTGGGGCAAAACTCTTAAAAAAACCTGATTGAGACTAATTCTGGCGAAATTCAGGAGCCGGTCCTCAGGAGATTATTTTTATTTATTCTCCCCGCTTCCCCACTCCCCCACTTCCCCACTTCCCCACCCCCAATCCGTCTAAATGTTAAGTTAAGTATCGAAGAGCGGCCGTTTCATCACCCAGTAGTAATATAATCACTGAGTTATCAACTTTGATCCTTGAGTATGACTGCATTCACCACAACCCCCACCCTTGCCAATTTGCCCGCCAGTGACAGCCGTAGCCGCGTCAGTGAATTTATGAAATCCCTACAGGATGAAATTTGTCAGGGATTAGAAGAAGTGGATGGACAAGCAAAATTTATCGAAGATAGTTGGCAACGGCCCGAAGGTGGCGGCGGACGTTCGCGAGTTTTGCGGGAAGGGGCAATTTTTGAACAAGCAGGGGTGAATTTTTCGGAAGTTTGGGGGAAAGAATTACCTCCTAGCATTGCCAAACAACGGCCCGAGGCTGCCGGTCATCAATTTTATGCCACGGGAACCTCGATGGTCTTGCATCCTCACAATCCTTATATTCCCACGGTTCACCTCAATTATCGCTATTTTGAAGCAGGTCCGGTTTGGTGGTTTGGCGGTGGCGCTGATTTAACTCCCTACTATGCTTTTGAAGAAGATGCTAGTCATTTTCACCGCACTTTTAAACAGGTTTGCGACCAACATCATCCCGAATATTATCCCGTTTTTAAACGCTGGTGTGATGAATATTTTTATCTCAATCATCGTCAGGAAGCCAGAGGCATCGGCGGGATTTTCTTTGATTACCAAGACGGTTTAGACCCTCTCTATCGTGGTCCTTTTGCCGAAAGTGATGCCGCTATCTATTCAGAAAAATTATCTCCCCAACAACCCCGCAACTGGGAAGAAATTTTTAGTTTCATTAATGACTGTGGCCGGGCTTTTCTACCCGCTTACGTTCCCATTGTCCAGAAACGGCGCTCGACGGAATACGGTGACAGAGAACGTCAGTTTCAACTCTATCGTCGCGGTCGTTATGTAGAATTTAATTTAGTTTATGATCGTGGCACAATTTTTGGGCTGCAAACTAACGGTCGTACCGAGTCGATTTTGATGTCTTTACCTCCTTTAGTTCGTTGGGAATACTGTTATCAACCTGCACCAAACACCCCAGAAGCAAAACTCTATGATGTCTTCCTAAAACCACAAGATTGGGTTAATTGGCAAGGTTAAATCAGTTATCAGTTATCAGTTATCAGTTTACCGTTCACTGAAAATACTTCCCACACCCTTGTCAAGTAAATAAATCTAAAAATTTTGGCTAATTTTTGGACCCCTCTCCATACTCGTCTGGAAACCACGGTGAAAAAGGGACAATTACTACCTAAAAATGCGTCTCTATTAGTGGCATTGTCGGCGGGTCAGGATTCCCTCTGTTTAGGGCAATTATTGCTGGATTTGCGCTCTCGTTGGGGTTGGCAACTAGCGATCGCTCATTGTGATCACCGTTGGTCCTCCGACCGAGGATTAGTCACTCATGTGCGGAAAATCGCCGAAATTTGGCAATTACCTGTTTATATTACCACCGCACCCCCCATGGCGGAAACGGAAGCCAAGGCCCGACAATGGCGTTATCAAGCTTTACAAACAATCGCCCAAGAACAGGGTTTTAATTATCTTCTCACGGCACACACGAGGAGCGATCGAGCGGAAACTTTTCTTTATAATCTCACGCGCGGGGCCGGTAGTGATGGACTTTCTGCCTTAACTTGGTTGACAAGTTTAACCTCAGATATTTTTTTAGTCCGTCCCCTCTTAAATGTCACTCGCGGGGAAACTTTCGCTTTTTGTCAAAGTCGAGAATTACCGATCTGGTATGATCGAGCTAATGAGAATTTACGCTATGCTCGCAATCGCATCCGTCAGGAATTATTACCCTACCTGCAAACTAATTTAAATCCCCAAATCGAAAAACATCTCGCCCAAACTGCCGAAATTTTGGAAGCAGAAAGCGATTATTTAGATAGTATTGCCCGGGATATTTTTCGCCAGGTTATCGATCTAGATCAACAAAGACTCGATCGCTCCCCTTTACAAATTCTACCTCTAGCGATACAAAGACGAGTGATTCGTTTATTTTTGGCTCAATATTTACCCTCATCCCCTAATTTTGCCGAAGTTGAGTCAGTGGTTAATCTCATTACTGGTGTTAATCGCGATGCCACTTCCTCCTTAACCGGCAAAATTCGGGTAGAAGTACAACAAAATTGGCTATATATCAGTTATCAGTGATCAGTTATCAGTTATCAGTTATCAGATTACAGTTTTAAGTGGACAGTGTTAGGTGAAAACTTCGCTACTTTCTTTTCACTGATTAAGTGGGTGGGTGGAATTAAATATAAGATGAACGTAGGTTGGGTTGAAGCATGAAACCCAACACCCGCTCATGTTACGCTACCGCTAACCCATCCTACAAATAATTGTGCCTCCCTACTTACTGCTTACTGTTTACTGTTCACTGAAAAACCCCATCTCCCCATTCTAGTTATCTCTAGCTAACTTTTACAGCAATTAGTTTAAGGAGAAACTAAAATAGTAATACAATTAAACTAAAAATAAAATTGGCGGGGCATAATGAGCGAAACTAAAGTAATTAATCGAGAAAGTTTACTGGTCAATCTCCGGCAACAACTGCGAGCCGGACAACAGGAATTAGCCGATTGGCAAGGGGGAAAAATGGCCATTTCTGCGGTGCCGGGGGCAGGAAAATCCCACAGTTTGGCCGTAGCTGCCGCTATGGTTATTGCTCGTGAGCAACTTCATGCTAAAAAACAGTTAATTATTGTCACCTACACGCGCTCGGCTGCCGCTAGTATTAAAGCTAAAATTAAACAACGCTTGCAAGATTTACAACTTTCGGCCCAAGGTTTCAGCGTCCAAACTCTGCACGGACTCGCCCTACAATTGGCCCGTCGTTACCCGGAATTATCGGGATTAGACCTCGAATCTTCTACCTTAGTTATTCCGACTCCTAGCCACAGAATTATTAGAAACTCGGTGGAAAAATGGCTAATTACTGATCCAATTCGTTATCAAAAGTTATTAGAAGGAGTGGAATTTGATGGGGAAGAAACCGAAAGATTACGCCGTCAATCGGTGCTGAGAACCGAAATTTTACCTAGTCTTGCCTATACGGCCATTCATGAGCTAAAAAGTTCGGGATTATCACCGCAGCAAGTTTGGGAATTAAGCCACTACACCGACGATAATTATCAAATTCTCGCTATTGCTAGTGGTTTGTACCAACAGTATGAAATCCTGATGCGTCAGAAAAACTATATAGATTATGATGACATGATTTTAGGAGCCTTGCGAGTATTAGAGGAAGAAAAAATTCGCCGACAATGGCAAAAATCTGTCTTTGGAGTCTTTGAAGATGAGGCACAGGATTCTAGTCCTCTTCAAGAAAAACTAATTACTATTTTAGCAAAAAATAATGACGGAGAAATACCTAATTTAATTCGCGTCGGCGATCCCAATCAAGCCATTAATTCTACCTTTACCCCCGCCGATCCTGTTTACTTTAATTGGTTTTGTGAAAGTTGTCAAAGCGAAGGCAATTTATCCACTATGAACCAAGCAGGTCGCAGCAATACTAAAATTATTGAAGCTGCTAATTTAGTTTTACAATGGGTCGATCGAGATTGGAAACAGGGGAAAGATAATCATAAAGTTACCGAGGCTCCTTTTCGGGTTCAAGCGATTCTTCCCGTCAGCGCTGAAGATCCCCAACCTAATCCAGTTAAGGAGGGAAAAGGATTAGAAATTTATCAACCCGATGACATTTATCAAACAGTAGAGTTAATTGAAAAACGTCTAGTTAAATTACTCCAAGAAAACCCTCAACATAATGCGGCTATCCTCGTTAGAGAAAATCGACAGGGACACTTTTTTGCTCAAAAATTTGCCCATTTTTATAAAAGTTATCAAATCAGAATTTTTGAAGCTAACGAGATCGATCGCTTTTCCCAAATTCCCGCCGAAATGCTGAAACTATTAGCTTTTGTCGAACGTCCCCACTCTCCCGATTATCTCAAAGCGGCCTTAGAAGTGCTACAATTGAGGGGTTTAATTACTGCCCAAGATTTAAATCCTTTAGTTACCTATCCCGAACAATTTCTTTATCCCACTCCCCTCGATCCTGAACTGAAATCTAACGAAAAAATCGCCCGTCGTTATTGCTGCAGTTTACTAAAAGCTAGATTAGAATTACCCCATTATCAACTCCTGTCTTTTTTCGCTATGACTCTCCAATATTCGGGGTCAGAATTAGCAACTTTGCAAAAATTAACCGCCCGTATTTATCAGGAAACTGCTGGTAATAGTTCTCTCAAAAATACAATTAATACCCTTAATGAAATTATCGCCTCTGAGCGCTTTGAAGGAGTGGAAGAAGATAACGACGATTGTTATACTCGTCCCGGACAACTGACGATTATTACTATGCACAAAGCCAAGGGTTTAGACTGGGATTATGTTTTTATTCCCTTTCTTCACGAAGATATTATCCCGGGCAAACCTTGGGTTCCCAATGGGGCGAAATTTTTGGCAGATTTTACCCTCGCAGAAGTGGCCCGGGCGCAAATTCGAGCAGCGGTTCATCAACGCTATTTAAACCCCGACAGCATACCAATTATTCCCCCACCTTTAAGCGCTTGGTTAGAAGCTGGACAACTTAAAAAAGCTGAAGAATACCGACTTTTGTATGTAGCGATGACGCGAGCAAAAAGACTTTTATGGATGTCGAGTGAAAAAAAAGCTCCTTTCCGTTGGAACACTTTTCGCGGAGATGAAAGTAGTCAATTACAGGATAAAAATCCCTGTCCTGTCTTTCCTGTTTTAATCAATGCTTTCCCCGATTCTTTCTGTGTTTAACTGTTGCTGCAGCGTCCTTGGATAAAGAATTAGGAAGACAAACCACCACAGGAGTATGGGAATAGATAGGAGTAGAGTTAACCAGATACGCTGGGTTAAAAACCAACAGCCAGCAATCAGGGTAATTCCTGTCAACAGAATCGACCAAGGTTGACACCAACGGGGTTTGTGGTCCCAAACGCTACTAGATTTCGAGTTGGACATTAGTTAAGGGGCGGTAATTTACTAACTTGATTTTATCGTACCTGACTATTCAGATAACTGCTACAATTTTGGGTAATTCTATCAATAGAGTTTCTTATCTCTAGACAAACTAAGCTAAATTTTCCTATGATTGATGTCTTTTATCCGATTCCCAAGCTGTTAGATACTATTCTGACGGAGATTTATGCCGAAAATCGCCGTAAACATGAAGAAAGAATGGCCGAATTACAAGTAATCTCTAATTCGTCCCTTCGCGATGCCTACGCCCAACAGCTATTATTAGATCGATTTCTTGCTCCCGTGGAAAATGCTCAACATAGCATTCAAAATGCCGCTAAACACGCTCAGTACATGGCAGAAGTAGTTAATTATTATCATCGTGACCATGGCTGTAGTCAAGAGCAAGCTCAAGAAATATCCCGTCAATTTCGGGCTTTAGCGGTTAAAATTTCTCAAATTGACTCTCTTTACGATTTAAAAATCATTTATCAAGTGGTTACTGTTTTCACCCAGCAATTATCAAGATTTAAACACCGAGAAAGAAATTATTCTTGGGAAAGGGAAATCAGAAAGGGTATTTTAAATCCCTTAAATACCTGCATTGCTGTGGAAAAAAATTTTCAAAGACGGGTAGCTTTCATGACTGGTGAACCCGCATCAGCTAAGGTAATGGGATTATTAGAGTCAGAATAGACAAACTGACTCTAGGGACATTCTTGGGGGAGTTTTAATACAAACTTCCCCCAATCATAGCCGCTAATAAAATAAAACCGACCCAAACATTTTGACCGAACATTTGACCATAAACTGGTTTGGGTAAATCCGATTGACGTAACAGCCGGTATTGACGCCACCAAGCGATCACCGATAGACCCAACCCTAGCCAAAAAAAGGCTGATAACTGCATTTTTTGCCCCTCCCAAGCCAATAAACCCACTGTTAGGGCAAAAAAGACCCCCACGGCTTCCGGGGCGTATTTGCCGAAAAATATGGCACTAGAGTTAATACCAACCTTGAGATCATCCTCTCGATCGGACAGAGCATAAATTGTATCAAATGCCAATGTCCAAAAAATCACCGCTCCCCATAATATAAATGTATTACTATTTAACGACCCGGTGACGGC
This sequence comes from Microcystis aeruginosa NIES-843, assembly GCF_000010625.1. Taxonomy (NCBI): domain Bacteria; kingdom Bacillati; phylum Cyanobacteriota; class Cyanophyceae; order Chroococcales; family Microcystaceae; genus Microcystis; species Microcystis aeruginosa. Next base: position 583,852 of record NC_010296.1, on the reverse strand, counting down.
ACTCCAACAGATTAAAACCGCAAAACCCCAAGCGAGAGAAAGAACCAATTGGGGTACAGGAAAAAAACGCTTGGCGAGAGGATAGCAGATAATCAGGGGAACGGCGGCTAAACATAGGCAAAAACTCAGGAAATTCAGATATAAAGCTAAAATTGCGGCGCAAAAGAAAGCAATCAGAGCGATAATCAAACCAACCTTGATCGATAAAGCTCTGGCCGCTAAAGGACGGTTACGAGTGCGATCGACTTGTGGATCGATATCCCGATCCCAAAGATCGTTAACCACACAGCCGGCGGCGCTAGTGGCCAAAGTTCCCAAAACGATCACCCCGATCAAGGGTAGCGGTGGCACACCGTCTGCCGCCAAAAATACCGCCCATAAAGCGGGAATCATCAAAATTAACCTACCTGCGGGTTTATCCCAGCGCAAGAGGCGAATAATCGTCATCCAAGTGGGTTCTAGATCGGGTTGGGATATAGTCATAATTTCTCGTAAAAAGTAGAAACTAGGAGTTAAGGGGGTGTGGGGTGTGGGGTGTAGGGTGTAGGGTGTAGGGTGTAGGGTGTGGGGTGTGGTGCGATTCGTTGGCTAGAAACTAGACAGTAAGACGTTTAGAGGATTAGCCGCTTGGTAAATGTAGTACCTTGATAACTTTATAACCCTACAGGTGCGGGTTAGTAATAACCTTAGTCCTGTCCTCTAGATGCCTAGAGTGACGGCATTTCCTGCTGCTTTAGACTTGGTACATCTGAGGTAGTGAGCGAGGAAAAAAAAAGCGGTATCTGATAGCCTAAATCAGAAACCCGTTGAGCCAGAACCTATGGATAGCCCTGGGGCGAAGATACGAATTAACCATCGTCAACACCCACGAGCCAAAAGGCTGACAGGCTCGAAACAAAAGTTAACAGAGTTGGGGCTGATAGCTCATACCACTATCAGTAAGGCATTCCCGTTACTCTGTTGTGGACAGTATCATCCTAAGGGTTCAACCAATGGTTATAGGGAACGAAGTAACCCTGATTGACTCTGCCCGTTCGGGGCAGTAGGAAACCATCCGCAAGTCAATAGAGGGAGAGGATGTCCTTAAAAGCCAAGGCTTTGAGTAATATCAAAGATATGCTGACAAAGGACGGGTAACTAGGAAGTCTAAGCAACAATCAACGGTCATATACGCCCTAAAACCAACAATCTTGTCTGGTGGGGATACAGCCAAGAGGGTTGAATAGACAAGGAAATAATAATTCCCATTATTATTCTACTAATGACAGTAGCCTAGTTACTCAGGAGCCGGATACGGCGAAAGTCGTAAGTCCGGTTTTGAAGCAGGGGGTGGGAAGGCGACTTCCTGCTCTACTGTAACGGGTGTGGGGTGTAGGGTGTGGGAAGAATAAATAAAAATAATCTCCTGACGACCGGCTCCTGACTCCTGACTCCACCAATAAACTTTTTCAGCAAACCCTACTTACTTAACGGGATTACCAGCCCCAACTATTGGGAACGCCTTTAAATGGACCAACCACATCGGAGGTTATCCATCCCCCGTAAAAGTTGCCCGGTTGCGGTTGTACTAATTCACCGTCGGCATAACAAGCGGTCATTTTGGCAGGATAAAAAGCCAGATAATTCTTAATTGCCTGAAACTCTGGTGTCGGGTCCGGATAATACCAAGCGGCGTTAATTGCCTGTTGGTCGCCAACAGTGATATTGTAATATCCCGCTAGACCTTTCCACTCACAAAAAGACTTTTCTGCTGTGGCTTGCAGGTATTCCATTTTAATATCTTGGGGCGGTAGATAATAAACTGGGGGATGACTGGTTTCTAGAACTCGATAACTGCTTTTAGTATCGGCAATTATCACCCCATTAAAGATGATTTTTAGGTGTTTAGGCGATAATTCTAGGCGCGGGGGACGCGGATAATCCCAGACGGATTCCTGTCCTGCTTTTGCTGGTATCGGTTGGGGACGAAACATAATTTTTCTTATCGTATTCTCTGATTCAGTTCACCGTTTACTGATTACTGATCACTGAAAAGAGTTTTCTCAGGGTTTCCACTCGTTCTCGATTGACATTTAAATCCGATTCTCCTAACCGGGAGGCCGAGCGAACATCGATCGCATTTTTGCTAGGATTAAGAGAAAATTCCACATCATCGACAAATCCCATCCATTGACTGCTAAATTCGGCGTAGAGATAGTTACTATCTTGGTTAATAATTTTAGTTCTCGGTTGGGAGGCGATAATTTTAGCTAATTGCTCGATCGCTTTTTCACCGCTACCCTGATAACTAAGGGGTTCGATCGCATGAGCCTGATCCTGACTCTGACTACTAACACAATTAGGAGTGACCGGACAAGGAGCCAGTTTACCTTCCCTGACTCCCAAATAATCGGGACGAGTACCGGCGAATAAACTGACGCTATCGGGAGCGATTAACCTAATTCCTAGCCAAATGAGCAGTATTCCTAGGAAAATAAACGGGGTTAGCCGGAAAGATTTTTTCACCGTGTTGGGAGTTTCAGTCATGCTAGTCTTACAGAATCACTTCAATTAACTTAACATTGATAGGTGTGACAATATCAGGAGATAGAATAAGATGTTTCTCGATGAATTACAACCCGTTGTTAAAGAACTGATTCAACAACCGATCGCTTTTTTCGGTGGTTTTGCCTCTGGATTACTGCGCTTGAAACTTTCGGACGATCCCCTCAAAAAATGGTTAGAAGAGCAGGGATTAGTCAGTTTTAACGACAATAATCAGGATAACGGCAACAGTCCCCAGTCGATCTCGATCGATTAGGGATCAGGGGTTAGCTGTTGGGGGTGAGGGTATTCTCCCATCCCCAAAACCCCCCGCTTACCACCCCATCAGCTTAACTTGTTGCTGAAAGTAGATAAATTTCCTCGGCTACTCGTTTTAAGCGTCTTAATTGCGCTTCCATATCCTTTTTAGTCCATTTGGCGGCGAATTGCTGGAATCCCCACCCCACAACCGGATTAGGAATCGCAAACTCAAAACGATTGATTAAACAAGTGCCGCCATCATTGGGTTGACATTCCCAGCGATCGCAACCGCGAAAAAAGCCTTCAAATTGCCAGACAATTAACCCCGGTTCCCTCTCAATCACCGTACTTTTCAGCGTTGGCTGAATTAGGGGGATTTGAATCAAAAAACGACTTCTCCCACCGATATCGGTCTTCCAATCGCCGATAGGTTCACAAACTAACACCGGATTCAACCAACGACGCATTAACTCTAAATCCGTGATACAACGCTCCACCGTCGTGGCACTAGCTTTAATCTGAATTGATTGTTCAAATACTTGACAAGATGACATTGATCTGCTTATAAATTGCTGGCTGAGAATTATCGGTAGTCGGACAAAAATAAAGTTAACTGTGCAGACAAGGCAACAGTAAGGGTTTTGTCCTTCGTTACATTTCTTAACATAGTGTTATTTATAGCCTTTCTCATCAAGATGAAGTGTAACCTAATTTGCTATGGACGACCGGCGACCGACTCCCCAAAACGAAAACTTCCTACCTCACCATTAAGATAACTGCTCTCAAGCTCATTTTTTCACTAGCTTGAGCAACTCTCGAAAACGTTGGCTTAATCTCTCGATATTAACTGATAATAACATTGGTATCGAGAACAAAGCGTTTAGTTATCTTCATTTAAGAGAGATTCTAAAATTTCAGTGGTTAATCCTCTCTCTTGTGCTTTTTGTCCAATAGTATCCATCGTTTTATATAATTTCTCCAGAGATTCTTTTCTAGATAAATTTGAAAATTGAACATAAAAAGCGATTTTTTCTGCTATTTTTTGACGCTCTTCTTCCGTTGCATTCCAATAAGTTTCAGCAACATCTAAAGGAACTTTGATTAGGGTTTCTGTTTGATATTTTGTCATAATTATATTTTCTTAGTTTAGTTATTAGTAAAAAAAATCAGTCGAAATTAATAGCCTCCCTTCCGCCAGCGTTACAGTCTAGAAGTTTCATTTACTCTAGCGCATTGTTAAACTGATTGTCAAGTTTAGTTACTCTCAATTTAAGATATGTAATTTACTTTGGTTGCGAAAAACCAACGCCGCTAGTGTAAGTATTCTTCAGCGCCTTGACTAAATCTAGAGATGACGTTGGGGGGAAGGCTAATGCAGGAACGGTAAATAAATTTGGCTGAGTTGTTTGCTATGATTAGGGGTAATTATTAACACTTCTTAAAAAGCGAGTGGAAAAATGAGGCAAGTCATTGTATATCGAGACGAAGACGGCTATTGGATTGTGGAGTGTCCAAGTCTCAAAGGCTGTGTTAGTCAGGGAAAAACGAAAGAAGAAGCCTTGATTAATATAAAAGAGGCGATTGCCGGTTATATTGCGGCTTTAGCGGAAGACGGACTGCCGATTCCAGAGGATACATTGGAAACATTTCTGGCGGTTGTGTGAGTAAGCTACCGAGTGTTTCAGGCAAGGACTGTATTAAGGTGCTGGAGAAAGTCGGCTTTTACCAAAAACGACGAGAAAGCAGTCACGTTATTCTTCGTCGAGATAACCCATTTTCTCAGGTTGTTGTCCCAGATCACCCCAAACTGGCAAAGGGAACTTTGCGTTCAATTATTAGAGACGCCGAGTTGAGCGTGGATCAGTTTATTACCTTATTATAAATATCCCCAGCACCGTTAGGTTAAGCACCGAGGTCCAGAAAACGGGTTTCCTAAAGAAACCCGTTTTCTCGGTTTCTTAACCCGTAATACTAAATCCAGTTATTGATTATTTAGGATTTGCTGAAAAACTTTTTGCCGCAAACCCTAACTATAGGCTCAAGCTCACTTTTTCACTAGCTTGGGCAACTCTCGAAAACGTTGGCGTAATCTCTCAATATTAGCCGATTTCCCGCCATAACGCCAATCAACGTAGGCGCGAGCAATCTCCTCGATAATATTCGCCACTGGCGGCGGTTGGACGCGGCGGGCGGCGGCGGCGTATTCTAAAGGGGTTTGAGCGGGATGTTTGCCATAACCGGCTTCTGTTAAGATTCCTAACATTTGCTGGTATAAACGCTCGATTGGTGGTAGTTTTGCTAACCGGCGACCCCGACGCCAACGATGGAACTGTCCCCATCCTAACCAACCAGCGTAAGCGAAGACGACCCCGACTAAACCGCCGAGAATTCCCCCTAAAAGACTGCCGGAAATAAAGCGCCATAACCAGGCCAATAACTGACCGATAGTAACGATAACATTTTCCCAAATCAGACCGAGAAAACCCGTTACTGGGGAGGGCAACCATCCGGCTACCCATTGCCAAAATTGCTTGAGGACGCTAAAAGGTTCCGCTTGCTCAAAGGATGGGGGAATTAATTCGTGGCCCGGGATAGGATCGAAATTGTACCAACCGTAACCGGGGAAAAACACCTCTGTGATGGCGTAAGCGTCCGTATTTTGGACAACATAAAAGCCAGTGAAAGGATTAAACTGGCCAGGAGCAAAACCGGTGGCTAATCGGGCAGGAATACCGATCGAGCGTAACATAATCGTTAACACGGTGGAAAAATGATCGGCGTAACCCCCCTGAAAACGAAACAAAAAGGCCGAGACTAAATCCTCATTTTCGGCTAAAAAGGGCAAATCGGCTTTTAATTCGTAGTTTTGCTTCAATGCTTGGGCTAAATATAGGGCCTTCTCGTAGGGAGAGGTTAACGGTGTGGGAGATTTTGCCAGCAATTCCTCGGTTTTTCGGCGGACTTTCGGGGCAATTTCGGCAGGAATTTGTAAATAATGCTTGAGAATAGACTTAGGGTAGGTTTCTGGTGCCGATCGCAGTTGGCTGCGATTGCGTTCCGGCACTTGTGAGATTACAGTATAAGTTAGCCCTTCCGCTAACCCCCCCGGCGACCTTAAGCTATTTTCTCGGTCTAAAGATACCTGTCGGGTAGGAAAAAAGAGAAACTGAGGCGAAGTAAGAGCGGGGATAATATTCGGTAAACTGGAGACAATGCTGTAAGTTTGGACTACCTGATGGGTTTTGGCTTGGGTTGCAGGTAGCGGCACAAAAAAGCGATAGGACCAACTACTGCGATTTAAATCCTCCACTTCTTGATCTCGCGAGATTTGCCACCCTTGACCAGTATAGCGATCAAAGGCCATAGCCCGCCAGAATCCGGGGGCTTGGGAACGTACCCGCATGACTGTCTGGGGAGTCATACTTCCCCGCAAATTTTGGTTGATTTGGGGGTTAAAACCGTAATAAAAGGTGGAATCTAACTGTCCTGACCCTGTAGTGGGACTATTACCGCCATTTACGCCACCATTCCCCGTTTCACCCTCGCGCACATAGCCGGGGTTAACGATTTGTCTGTCTCCCTGTTCAAAATCCTGATTTTCCATACCTCCTGGACTATTGACGGGAAAAGATTGAATTTGATAACCCGGAAAACGCGGCATCAGGGCAAAAATTGTCAATCCCAAGAGGAGAATTGTCAGAAAGAAAATCCCAAAACGTTTGGGAGAAAGGGGGGAATTTGGCGGGGAAACTAATTTTTTTGTGGCTAGACGCGGGGATTTCCTTGAGAAGAAAGGGAGACTCTGATTGAGATTATCTAAACCTAAACGAGAACGGTAGTCTAAAACTAGGGTAGGTAGGGATAAAAGCAGAAAGAGGATTAACCAAGGCGCAAAAGCGAGGGTTTGGGAGATTGTCCCGGCGACTCCCAAGAGAATTAAACCGATTACCATAGAATAACCTAAATCTTTGCGTCGGGGCAGGTCAAAACTATGGAGAATTTGCAGTTGAATTAATAATTGTGTTAGGGCAATGCGACTATCCTGCATCGCAACTATATCACCCAAGAATAGCGCCAACACTACCAACATTCCGATCGCTATACAAAATTTTGCCCCGATATTGCGCTTTTTCCTGCGTCGCCAACTCCAGATTCCGCCGATAATACTGAGAGGAACGGCCCAAATACTGGTATAACTATCAGTAGCCACATCGGTGGCGATAATACCGACGATTACTAAAGCTTGCACCAGAATTCTTAAAATAATCGATTCCTCGGTTTCCGGCAAGGGAGAAGATTCTATCTTTTGCCAGAGGGTTTTTAAGGAAGGTCTTGGACGAGTGGCACTGCTAACCATAGGGTAAATTGGGAGAAGGATCAAAAAGTTAATTTTATGTTTCCCAGTTCTAATCTCGATCGCTCCATGAGGTAAAGTGGATTTTAGATGTCAGGAGACAGGAGACAGGAGAGGGGAGAAGGGAGAGGTGAGCAGGGGAGATAAGGAGAAAAAAGCCGATTACTGATAACTGATTACTGATTACTGATAACTGATTACTGATTACTGACCCATGATAGCCGTTACCACGCCTGAAATTTTACCGTTACTTCATCCCCTGATTGGACAATTAGCCACGGCAATTCTGTCCCACTGGGAAAATTATCTTGATTTGTCGCCCTTTGAGTTGCCGGAAGGTTTAGGCTATGTGGAGGGACGTTTAGAAGGGGAAAAATTAATTATCGAGAATCGCTGCTATCAAACTCCCCAGTTCCGCAAAATGCACCTAGAATTGGCTAAACTGGGCAATGGTTTGGATATTCTCCACTGTGTCATGTTCCCCCGTCCAGAATATCCGCTGCCGATGTTCGGATGTGATATAGTCTCCGGCAAAGCGGGAATCAGTGCCGCTATTGTGGATCTTTCTCCCACCAGTGGCGATAAAACTCTCCCTAGTGCCTATAATCAAGCTTTAGCGGCTCTACCTGGGGCTGATTTCGCCCAAGCTCGTGATTTACCGCCTTGGGGTCATATTTTCTCCCAATATTGTCTGTTTATTCGTCCCGAAACCGCCGCCGAGGAACGACAATTTTTACAAAGAGTTACAGATTTCTTGACAATTCACTGCAAATGTGCTAGGGAAAGTCAGCCTCTTTCTGGGGAAGAAGCGCGCATTTATTTACAGGGACAACGGGATTATTGTAGTCAACAGCAAAAAAACGATAAAACTCGGCGTGTACTAGAAAAAGCCTTTGGTTGGGAATGGGCAGAGCGTTATATGACAGGTGTTCTCTTCGATTTACCCGATTAAACTGAACTATCCCCTCCCCCCTTGCTCCTAGGGTTGATTCATCGTAGGGTTGATTCATCGTAGGGTTGATTCATCGTAGGGTTGATTCATCGTAGGGTTGATTCATCGTAGGGTTGATTCATCGTAGGGTTGATTCATGAATCAACCCTACCATTAGTATGCGGGGGAGCCGACAATTTTTAACACCTACCCACTTAATTTAGAGATTTTCTGCAACCTCATCGGTATTTTTCCCATTTTTGAACTCTCAAACCCTAATTAGGCCAGCAGTCTCTTGAAACTTAACAATATTAACAGACAAGGACAGGAAAATAATTGCTAGATTGATTTAGGTACAGTTAACTGTAACCGCGAGAACAAGAGAAAAAAGGTGGTTTTGCTAGGTAAAACCGTCAAAAAGCCTTAGCTTAATTTCTCGATTCTGACGATTAAATAAATATTAAAACAGCCGATGAATCTAACGAACTTTCCTTGGTTAACTGCCATCATCCTTTTTCCCATCGTCGCCGCTTTATTGGTTCCCATAATTCCCGATAAAGACGGTAAAACCGTGAGATGGTTTGCTCTGACGGTGGGATTAATCGACTTTGCCCTAATTATCTACGCTTTCTATAGCAGTTACGATTTCGCTAATCCCAATCTGCAATTAGTGGAAAGTTACCAATGGTTGCCCGAAATTGACCTAAGATGGTCCTTAGGAGCCGATGGCCTCTCCATGCCTCTGATTATCTTAACGGGATTTATCACCACTCTGGCTATCTTAGCGGCTTGGCCGGTGACTTTTAAACCGAAACTATTCTACTTCCTAATGCTGTTGATGTACGGGGGACAGATTGCGGTGTTTGCCGTACAGGATCTGTTACTGTTCTTCCTCGTCTGGGAATTAGAATTAGTCCCCGTCTATCTGATCCTCTCCATTTGGGGCGGTAAACGCCGTCTCTACGCGGCCACCAAATTTATCCTTTACACCGCCGGAGGCTCTCTATTTATCCTTGTAGCGGCGCTGACGATGGCTTTTTATGGCGATACCGTCTCCTTTGACATGGTGACTATTGCTGGCAAGGATTTCCCCCTGAAACTGCAATTATTCCTCTACGCTGGTTTTCTGATTGCCTACGGGGTAAAACTGCCGATTTTCCCCCTCCATACTTGGCTACCAGATGCCCACGGCGAAGCCACTGCCCCCGCCCATATGTTACTAGCGGGAATTTTGCTTAAAATGGGTGGTTATGCGCTCTTACGGATGAATATGGGGATGTTACCCGATGCTCACGCCGTTTTCGCCCCCGTTTTGGTGATTTTAGGGGTAGTTAATATTATCTACGCCGCCTTAACCTCCTTTGCCCAACGCAATCTTAAGCGCAAAATTGCCTATTCTTCCATCTCTCACATGGGATTTGTCTTGATTGGTATGGCTTCCTTTACCGATATTGGCACAAGTGGGGCGATGTTACAGATGATTTCCCACGGACTGATTGGGGCGAGTTTATTCTTTATGGTCGGTTGTACCTACGATCGCACCCATACCCTGATGTTAGACGAGATGGGCGGTGTCGGCAAGAAAATGAAGAAAGTTTTTGCCATGTGGACTACCTGTTCCCTCGCTTCCCTGGCTTTGCCCGGGATGAGCGGTTTTGTGGCGGAATTAATGGTATTTATCGGTTTTGCCACCAGTGATGCCTATAGTCCCACTTTCCGCGTCATCATCGTCTTTTTAGCGGCTATCGGTGTCATTCTCACCCCGATTTATCTCTTGTCCATGTTGCGAGAAATTCTCTACGGGCCGGAAAATAAGGAATTAGAAGAACACCATGCCCTAGTGGATGCGGAACCCCGGGAAGTCTTTATCATCGCTTCTCTATTAGTGCCAATTATCGGCATTGGACTCTATCCCAAAGTGGCGACGACGATTTACGATGCTACTACCAATAAATTAACCGCCCTAGTGCGTAATTCTGTCCCCAGTTTAGTGCAACAGGCAAAGGCAAAAACCCCCAGTTTCTCCCTTTATTCCCTAAAAGCCCCCGAAATCTAAGGAGTTATCAGTTATCAGTTATCAGTTACCAGTTACCAGTTATCAGATTTGAGTTTTAAGTGAGCAGTATTAAATCCCACTTTCCGCACTTCTTAACATTCAATTGATAATTTTTACTAATATTAGATCCGGTTATTAAAGAATGATTATTTATTCTCCCTTTTGCCTTTTGCATGAGTAGAAAACGGGTTTCTCCGAGAAACCCGTTTTCTGTGCGTTACTCAACGGATTTAGTATTATTATACTTTTAATTGATTGTGTCATTATTTTAATGCGATCGCTAACGAGTACAGCCTGGAGAATTATCAGAATTAGTCCCCACTGGAGCAATCGCGCCCAAAGAAGATTAGGCGGTCGCAACGCGCTCGCTACGCGAGACCGCAACATAGCAAAATATAGGAGTTTAGCCCATGTCTAACGAAACCGTGACTTATTCCCTAGAAGCTGTTCTAACAAGGATCGAGGGGAAAATAGACTCTCTACAAAAAGATGTTAATCAAAAATTCGACAAAATCGATGAACGATTAACCAAAGTAGAAATAGGACAATCGGAGTTAAAAGGGGAGATTAAAGCCTTAGGCTTTAAGGTTGAGGGCATCGATAAAAGATTAGAGAAAGTAGAAAACGAGCAATCTGTTTTAGTTAAGTCTGTTTCTGACTTACAGGGATTTCGGGGGTTAATTTTACCTCTGATTGTTGGGGGAATTAGTGCTGGTATCGGGGCAATAATCACCGTCAGCATCAGATTTTCTCTACTCGGTGGCAACCCCTAAATAGCGCAATCGCAACATAGCAAAATATAGGAGTTTAGCTCATGTCTAACGAAACCGTGACTTATTCCCTAGAAGCTGTTCTGACAAGGATTGAGGGAAAAATAGACAAAATCGATGAACGATTAACCAAAGTAGAAATAGGACAATCGGAGTTAAAAGGGGAGATTAAAGCCTTAGGCTTTAAGATTGAGGGCATCGATAAAAGATTAGAAAAAGTAGAAAACGAGCAATCTGTTTTAGTTAAGTCTGTTTCTGACTTACAGGGATTTCGGGGGTTAATTTTACCTCTGATTGTTGGGGGAATTAGTGCTGGTATCGGGGCAATAATCACCGTCAGCATCAGATTTTCTCTACTCGGTGGCAACCCCTAAATAGGGTTTGCTGAATAAATCTAAAAACCTTACAGGAAAGGGCTTTTAGCTTGATTGAGAGCTTCCCAAATGCACTTAAATCTGCTAGAATCTCTTAAAACCCTTGCATCACCCTTGCATCTTCTCTAATTAGTGCTAATGTACCGTAAAAGCGAGTTACCCTCAACCCCACCAGAAAACTTCGAGCTGCCCTTTGAGGGGAAATTATCCCAAGATAATCGTTGGGTAATTATGGCCAACCTCATTCCCTGGTCAGAATTTGAAGCGGAATACGCATCACTTTTTTCAGAAGAAATGGGCGCACCCGCCAAAACATTTAGGACAGCACTCGGAGCATTAATTATTAAAGAAAAATTAGGAACAAGCGATAGAGAAACGGTAGAACAAATCAAGGAAAATCCTTATTTACAATACTTCTTGGGGTTTTCAGCCTACAGCAATGAACCCCAGTTTGAAGCGTCAATGTTGGTTCACTTTCGAGAAAGAATCACTCGGGAACTAATTAATAAAGTGAATCGCTTTATGGTCAAAAATTCGAGAGAAATAAAAGAAGAAGAAAACACCGAAAAAAAGTTAGAGAGCGAAACCCAAAGTCAACCAGAAAATCGAGGTAAATTAATTTTAGATGCCAGTTGTGCGCCCGCAGATATTAGTTATCCTACGGATTTAAACCTGTTAAATCAAGGAAGAAAACAAACCGAAAAAATTATTGATATTCTCTAGGAAACTATAAAAGGAAAACTTGTTCAAAAACCGAGAACCTATCGTCTCCTGGCCAGAAAAAGTTATTTAGAAGTAGCAAAAAAAAGAAAACCTACCGTCAAACAAAGACGAAAAGCTCTAAAAAGACAACTGCAATATCTGAAAAGAAATCTCGACCATATTGAACAACTTTTAGCAGAAGGAGCCTCTCTACAAAGCTTGAAAAAAAGAGACTATAAACTGTTATTAGTAGTCACAGAAGTTTATCGCCAACAACTCTGGATGTACCAAAATAACAAACAGAGTATTGAAGACAGAATTGTCAGCTTAACTCAACCCCACATCCGTCCGATAGTCAGAGGAAAAGCTGGAAAACCCGTAGAATTTGGGGCCAAATTCTCAGCAAGCTGTATAGATGGTTACATATTTTTAGACCGGATTAGTTGGGATAACTTTAATGAATCGGGAGATTTAAAAGCACAAATAGAAGCTTATTATGACTATACAGGATACTATCCAGAATCAGTTCATGTGGACAAAATTTATCGAACCAGAGAAAACCGAGCTTGGTGTAAAGAAAGGGGAATCAGAATCAGTGGTCCCCCATTAGGAAGACCAGCCAAAAATGTTAGTAAAGAACAAAAGAAACAAGCTACTGATGATGAGAGGATTCGGAATTGTATAGAGGGCAAATTTGGACAAGGGAAAAGAAGATTTAGCTTAGGTAAAGTGATGGCTAAACTTCCTCATACTTCCTTTTCAGCGATTGCTATTACTTTTTTAGTCATGAATCTTTCTAACCTGTTGAGGCAGGTTTTTTGGGCTTTTTTATGTCTGAAATGGAAAAACAGCACTTTTTCTCGGTCAATGATTAGGATAAGTTATAATTTAAAAATTAATCAACAACTAAAGCTTATGCTTGTAGCTAAGTGAAATCATTGATTAAGAGACCTGTACTTTTCAATGACTTTTTCAGCAAACCCTAAATAGCGAGACCGCAACATAGCAAAATATAGGAGTCTAGCTCATGTCTAACGAAACCGTGACTTATTCCCTAGAAGCTGTTCTGACAAGGATCGAGGGGAAAATAGACTCTCTACAAAGAGATGTTAACAAGCTAGAGATAGGACAATCGGAGTTAAAAGGGGAGATTAAAGCCCTAGATGAGCGACTAACCACAGAAATTAAAGGATTAACTGCAAGAGTCGCTAATCAGGAATTTACCAATCGAGGGATTCTAATCGCTTTGGTTGTTGCCATTTTAGGAGGGGCAGCCAAACTTTTTGGTTTTCTTCCCAATCCCTAACAGATATCTAATTAGGAAGTTGCCGTTTTCTTTTCACTGATAACTGAAAAATCCCTACCCTACCCAATCACCTCGTGTAAATCCGTCGGTGCGAGATTAGGATAAACCACTTCACCATCCTTAAACCAGATAATGCGCTGAGAGTGACGCGCCACATCAGCCTCGTGAGTTACCATGACGATAGTAATGCCACTGTTATTCAATTCCGAGAAAATAGCCATCACCTCTTGGGTAGTTTTCGAGTCTAGGGCCCCCGTCGGTTCATCAGCAAGTAATAATATGGGTTGATTGACAATTGCCCTAGCAATAGCAACGCGCTGCTGTTGTCCCCCCGATAATTGATTGGGTTTATTGTGCAGTCGATTATCTAATTTTACCTTCGTTAAAGCAGCGATCGCTCTTTCCTTTCTTTCTTGGGGAGAAACCCCACCATAAATCATTGGTAACATGACATTTTCCAGCGCACTCATCTGGGGTAAAAGATGGAATTGCTGGAAAACAAAGCCGATTTTACGATTGCGAATCTGGGCTAAATCCCCATCCGGCAGCGTGGAAACGTCCAGATTTTCTAGATAATAAGACCCCGAGGTGGGACGATCAAGACAGCCGATAATATTCATGGCCGTGGATTTTCCCGAACCCGAAGCCCCCATAATAGCGCAATATTCCCCTTTTTTCAGGCTCAAATTGACGTTATTAAGGGCTTTAACCATGGTTTCGCCACTGCCGTAGATTTTAGATACATTTTCGAGGCGAATAATTACTGGCTGATAGACTTCGGCTTTATCGTTGCGTTCGCTGAGAGAGGAAGTATCAAAACTCATGAAATAAATTCGTGGGGGCAGGGTGTGGGGTGTAGGGTGTGGGGTGTAGGGTTTTAGCGATTTTTAGGGGGTCAATTACCTAATTTTCAGGCAAAAAGTGCCTAAATTTCCCCCCTGATCACTCCAAGGGCTGGCAGTTTTTGATTTCAAACAAGCTTAAAGATATTATCCAACAAGGTTTTTAGATTTATTCAGCCAGCCCTAAATAAAGATAAAACCAATAAATGCAGCTATTCTAACCTGAGCAATTCTCCATTCAAGCAACATCCTTGAGAAAACCGACTAAAGGCAAGAAAACCGGCGCTAAATTCGATCGAGCCACGGCTAAACAGGGATAGGATCGATCGCTATAATTTTCCCCCACCTGCAAGGGAAAAATCTTTTCTCCTAAAGAGATAAATACTCCGCCAGCGGCCTGTAGAATTGCCCAAACCGCAGCAATATCCCAGACTTTCGGGGTTGCTTCCACTCCTCCCAAAACCGTGCCATCGGCAACCAAAAGCAGATTATAACTAGCCACTCCTATCATCCGCACTTTGCAGGGAAAGGGATTTTTAAATATATCTGTACTACGAGCGCAGAGATTGAAAAGATGATTTTTGCTGGGAAAATCTTCGCTGGTGTGAATCGGTTGACCATCACGGTAGGCTCCCTCTGGACCGGTTAAACCCGTCTCACCGTACCAATAACCATAATAGGCCTGTTTTAGGCAGGGGAGATAAACAAATCCGAACACGGGAGTCCCCCAGTAGAGAAGTCCTAGGGAAATGCCCCAGATGGGAATACCGCGAGTAAAATTAGTCGTGCCGTCGATTGGATCCACGACCCAACACCATTCTTGATCCGGGAAAATATGGGTAGTTTCCTCGGTTAGGACTCCATGATCCTGGAAAGTGCGGGCAATTAGCGATCGCAATTCCCCATCAGACCAACGGTCGGCAGCCGTCACTAAAGTCCCATCTGCTTTATTGGTGGCCTGTAATTTGCCAAAATCAGCCAGTAAGCGATCGCCCACCTGCTCGGTAGCCTGATAACAAAAGTCTAAAACCTGACTCCAAAAAGTTTCCATAATTTTCTCGTTCGTCTTCTAGTAGAATATTAAATCATTGTCTAAACTTAGGTAGTCGAGATTGAGCGCGGAAGCACACCAAGAGATCAGACTAGCTACCCGTCTAGAAGCGATACTTTACCTAAAAGGGCAGCCTGTCCCCTTAACCGAGATGGTGACATTAACCAACAGCGATCGCTTGACGGTGGAAGATGCCATGATCGAGTTAATGTCCGATTATGCCCACCGGGATAGTGCCTTGGAAGTGGTGGAAACCCCCCTCGGTTATAGTTTACAATTGCGGTCAGCTTATCAGAATTTGATCGAAGACCTGATCCCGGCCGAATTAGGCACAGGAACCCTCCGTACTTTAGCAGCGATCGCACTGAAAGAACCGATTTTGCAAGCGGATTTAATTAATTTACGAGGCAGTACGGCCTATCAACAGGTTCAGGACTTGGTAGAACGAGGATTTGTGAGAAAACGCAAGCAAAACGAGGGTAGATCCTACTGGTTAGAAGTAACCGATAAATTTCATCAATATTTCGAGGTTGACAATCTTAGGGAACAGGGTATTCTGGAAGCTACCGATCAGGAATAAGGAGAGAGAGGGTATATTAGGGGTGAATATTTCTGATCACTGAGCTAAACTTGAGGAAGATGGGGGGACTTCGGGCAATCAAGAAGAGCGATTTGTTAACCTAGATCCAATAACCACTACAGCGTGGGAGTTCTGATGACTTTTAATCCTGATTTTTTTCCCTGGGAAACCGAAGAACAAAATGATAACTGTCTGATGCAGTATCTCCAGCAGCAGCATCCTGAAACCCTTGAGAGAATAGCCCAATCGGTCAGTAGCGAAATTAAAGATATTATCTCGCAAAACGTCAAGGGATTGGTGGGAATGTTGCCCTCAGAGGACTTTGCGGTACAAATTACCACCGACCGCGAGAATTTGGCGAATCTTCTCGCTTCAGCGATGATGACAGGTTATTTCCTCGGTCAAGTGGAGAAGCGCCATCATTTAGAATCAATTTTGTTAGCTACAGAATCAATTAAATTGGGCAAAAAACCAAAAATAGATTAATCTTCACCCCAAAAAGATAGAGACACTTTCATCGGTGTCTCTATCGGTTTTTAACCCCCTTTGGCAAAACTCACCATCACCAAAATCGAGAGCAGGATACCGGGGACAAGTAAACCCGCTAATAATCCAAATTCAGTCAGCGTCATAGGAAAATATGCCCAAAATTCCATCACTTCCCACTCTAACCCCCTCTTCCGGCCACCTCAACAAAGCTTAAGGAAAATTTAAAGCCTTTTATCGGTTTTTCTCCTATCAGTTGTTCGACTAGACAAACCAAAGAGAGTCGTTTTGATGTTGCCAAGCGGTTTATAAGTAGCTGGTTATAATTAAATTAAAAATGGATTTTAGGTTCGATCCCCCCTGCCCCCTAGGGCTGTTTCATTCTCCCATCAGAATATCAAAAGTAAAAGCGATCAATATCAGGTAAAATGATAAGTGACCGCCAACCTTTTAAATATATGTTGAGCTTAATAGAAAAACTGAAACAAGTCAAGGACTTTCGGAAAGATAAAGGAAAAAGACACCCTTTATGGATAGTATTAGTAGTAATAATACTGGGAACAATGCTAGGATACTCAGGTTATAGAGAACTAGGAGAGTTTGCTAAAAATAATCGGCACAGGCTCAGTAAAGAATTTAACATAATTCCAGAAAGAGTCCCATCCTATTCAACAATTAGAAGGGTAATGATGGGAGTTGACTGGCAGAGTTTGTTAAAAATGTTTAATGAATGGGCATTAGAAGAATATGGACAAAGAGATGATATAAATTGGCTAGGTATGGATGGAAAAAGTCTCAAAAACACCCTAAAGAATCCTAATAATGAACAACAAAATTTTATCATGTTTGTCTCATTGTTTAGTCAAGAAAGTGGATTAGTATTACACTTAAAAAGAATCGAAAACAAAAAAGGGTCTGAAATCGACGAAGGGCAAGCTATAATTGAGGATTGCTCTCTCCAAAATAAAGTTTTTACTGGCGATGCTTTACACTGTCAGAAAAAAACAATCAGCTTAATAGCCAAGAGTAAAAATGACTATGTTATCACCGTTAAAGGAAATCAGAAAAATCTTTATAAGCGAATACAAGACCTGAGTAATTCCTCAAAGCCAGAAAGTTGCTTTCTTGAACAAGATAATAGTCATGGACGAAAAATATCAAGAAAAATAGAAGTTTTTAAAGTGAGAAAAAATGAAAGACAAGGGTTTGAAAATCTGCGAAGAGTTATTAAAGTAGAAAGAAAGGGTAGTCGCGGGGATAAAACCTATGAAGAAACAGCTTACTATATCAGTAGCCTAACCGAATCCGCTCAAGTATTTGCTAAAATTATTCGAGGACATTGGAAAATAGAAAATCAGTTACATTGGGTAAAAGATGTAATTTTTGAGGAAGATAAAAGCGAGATAAGTGATTTTCAAGCGGCCAGCAATTGGTCAATTCTCACAACTATAGGATTGAATCTTTTCAGAGGTTTGGGTTTTCTCTCAATAACAGAGGGACAGAGGTGGTTAGCTGAACGTTGGGAAAAACTGATAGTTTTATCGACGTAAGAAGCAGAAAAATTAGCTAAATTAACAGGATGTACTCTCAGACAATTTCAAGAGAGATAGGCTTTTAGTGGCTTGGAAACAGGCTTTATCAATTTATTCATAATCAATATTGGCAGAGGATTAAAGATTAGTTATTGTCACTAACTCTTTTGATTAGAAAAAGATAAACTTGAGAATTTTCATTCAAATTTATTGACTCAAAATCCGCTGTACTTAATTTAAATGAATCAACCCTACCCTGCCCCCCCTTGATAAGGTAGGGTTGATTCATGAATCAACCCTACGCTTGATAAGGGGGGTGTCTGATAATTTTTAACGCCTACCTACTTAATTCTTTTTTCAGCGCTTCGTATAAAGCTGAATAATCTTCCTCTGCGAATCCCATTTCTAAAGCTTTTTCAAGAAGGCGCTGTACTCCTGTTAGGGGAAAAGTGGTTAAATCTAACTTCTCCGATTCCTCTAAAAAGAGATTAACATCTTTGAGTAAATGTTTAGTAGGAAAATTAGGGTTAGCATAATTTTCTTCTAACATTCTGGTTAATTTTTTGTCAAAAGTAGGCGCATATAAGGCACTTTGACGCAGGATAGTCATGAACTTTTCTAGATCTACTCCTTGCTGGGATAAAAAAGCTAAACTCAAAGCAAAAGCACTGGTTAGAGCGGCAATTAATTGATTTAAAGCTAATTTTAACGCCGCGGCGGTTCCCACTTCCCCGATTAACATCGGTTCTTGACCAAAATGTGCTAATAAATTTGACCATTGATGGAACTGTTTCTCCGTTGCTCCCACCATAACTAAGAGAGTCCCATTTTTAGCTTCAGGAATACTTCCTAACACGGGTGCTTCTAGATATTCTCCCCCTTTAGCCACAATTTGATCTCGCAGTTGTTTACTTTCAGAAGGAGCAATAGTTCCCATCTGGATAATAGTCCGATTATTGAAGTTAGATTGCTCAGAATTTAATCCTAAAACCTCTTGGATAGCGGCGGCATTAGTTAACATTAAAATCAGACAATCTGCCTCCTGAATTACTTGCTCAGGAGAGCTAACTGTTTTGGCTCCTAACTGCTGTAAAGCTGTCAATTTTTCTAAGGTGCGATTATAGGCAATAACAGAAATTTTCTGATTTAATAATCTTTCTACCATTGGCGTTCCCATTAATCCTGTTCCCAAAAATCCAACTTTCATAACTCAATTTTTCCCTGATTTAGTGATTAGTTTTTACTTGTTTTTATGGCTGTCCAATGACGATTAGAAGACTGATAAATTTTAACATTTTTTAATCCCGACTGCTGGATTAAATCGGCGATTTCTGCTAGGGTAAAAGCGGCATGGAGAGAATCTTTAAATAGTTGCGCTTGTCGGGGAGAAAAATTAGGATCGATTTCCCTCACCATCCCCTGGATTATTTCCTCGGAATCGGGACGGAATAAATCTCTTAAAAAAATGCCACCATTCGGTTTTAAAACTCGCTTAATTTCCCGTAAAAAAGGCAGAGGATTTTCGAGATGATGGATTAAACTATTAGAAATAACTAAATCAAATTGCTCGGATTGGTAGGGAAGATTTTTTCCATCAACTTTCTCCAATTTTATCTGTTCTTGACAGTTAGCATTAAGGATATTTTTTTGACCAATTTCTAACATAGAATCGGCCAGATCAATAGCGATAATTTGCCATTGGGGACGTAGTTGACTGATCATAATCGGAATGCGTGCAGTACCGGTTCCTACATCTAACACCCTAGCATTAATACCGGCCAATTGTACGGCTTCTTTAGCGAAATTAGTATTAACTTCTGTGAAGTCCATGGCATCATATTCGATCGCTTCTTCCCGATCATCCATTACTTCTGGTTCTAAAATTCTTTCCATAGAAAAGCTATCTTTAGGGATTACAATATTCACAATACATTGGATCGGCAGTTTTTTGACCGTTGGGAAAGAGTTTTTCTTCTCGATAATCACACTTTTGACAACCGTATAGTTCCAGTTTAATCAAAGAGGTGGGAAAGTGACATAAACCACAGGGTAAACCCGATGTTATTTCGATAATATCAAACCCCGGACAACCACAATTAGGGCATAATTGATTAAGTTTCTGAACAAGATTTGCTGTCGCAGCAACAATTGCTTTCATCCTCGTGGGATTGTGCATAGCGCGCATATCGGTTTCTAGGTGTACTTTGCCGTTTTTGTCAAGAATATCTTCAACAATTTTAACTAAATTTTTCTGGTCAGTAATTCCCTTAAAAATATGCTCAGAGTCGAGAGAATTTTTATCAAACATCACCACTAAACCATGACTAGGAAACCCGATTTTTTCGGCAAATTCTAAAGCAGCTGCTAGATTAGTTACAGTTTGTTGAGCGTGATTAGTTTCCGTGACTATTGCTTGACCAATTATTTCTAGATTATGGACTCGATCGAGCAATAAAATCAATTCACGATTACAGGAAATCAACGGCAAGTGGGGATAGGGATAAAAACTACCCTCACTAGCAATTCCGATATCGTATCCCGAAAGCTCGATCGCTTGTTGTGCCTTGCTGCGAGCGGTTTCAATTTGTGTCCCGATGCGCTTAATATCCCGGGTAAAAGTGCCAAAGCGATCGGTATCAAAATTATCGGGTACAATCACCTTAAGGCCTATTTCTTGCGCTAAAATCGGTGCAATTACCCGCTCTTTTCCGTGCATAGTCCCTAAAATTGCTATCCGATCTTGAAACATCTTTGTCAAGTAAAAAGGAGACAGGAGACAGGAGACAGGAGACAGGAGACAAATTCACCTGATAACTGATGGTGGGTTACGGCGAATACTAAATAGGTGGTAAAATATCTAAGTTATTGTCGCCTAACCCACCCTACGCTAACTTTCTGGGTTTTTTCCCTGAGCTTGTTTTAATCTTTCTGCTGCTGTTTCCATGACTTCTGCAAAGTTTTCGAGAATTTCGCCGGGGTGCGCTTCGAGGATTTTTGTGGATAGGGAAATGCGATTTTTATATTCGTCAATTTCCGCGACTACCACTTTAATTGCTTGACCAACTTTAAAGAAAGTCATGGGAGAATTAAAAGAGGCTCCTGTCACCTGTTTAGCATGGAGTAATCCCGTCACTCCACCGCAATCGACAAAGACACCGTAGGGTTGTAATTTAACCACGGTGCCACTTAATAATTTACCCACAGCTAATTGACTGATAGCGTTAGCGCGAGCAATTTCTCGCTGAGATAAAACTAATTTATTATTTTCTTGATCGATTTGAATAAAAGTTGCGGTTAAAAGTTGTCCGATGAGGGAATCTAAATCATTTTTTTCGATTAAATGGGAGCGAGGGATAAATCCTTTTAATCCCTCCACTTCCCCCGTCACTCCCCCCTTATTCACCCCCGTGACGCGCAGCTGCACCGACTTGCCACTTTCGGAGATTTCCCTGACATTTTCCCAAGCTTTTTGTAGTAATAATTGCCGCAGAGACAGGGTAACTTGTCCTTCCGCGTCCTGTCCACGGGTAATCAGAAAATCGAATTCTGCATCTATGGGTAAAGCTTCGGCAATGGAAGTAACATTTTCCAGGGAAATTTCCCTTAAAGAAATAAAAGCGGAGGATTTGCCGCCAATATCGATGAATGCTCCATCGGAGGTGTGTTGATCGACTCTCCCGCGCACGATCTGCCCTTTTTCAAATTGATAATCGTATTGATCAAGAGCTTTGGCAAAATCGTCCATGGAAAAGGCAGGGTTCGGTGTCATGATAAATAGAATGGTTACAAGTATAATTTCGATCTGCTTCCAGTGTAAGCTGAAGCTTGAGGGGTCAGACCATTAAGATTTAAGAAGGCTAAATAACTCTAGCACATGATCCCAAGCAGATTTGGCCGCATTAGCATTATAACTAGCCCTTTGGTCGCAGAAAAAGCCATGGTCGGCATTTTCATAGCGGAAAACTCGATGAGGAATTTGATAACGGATTAATGCGTTTTCTATCTCATCCACTTGCTTTTGAGGAATACTCGCATCTAACATCCCGAAAAATGCGTAGATTGTCCCCTTGATTTGGGGAGTCACCTTCACTGTCCCTTGGCCACCCCCAGGGGTTCCCGTGGTGATTCCCGCACCGTAAAAAGAGGCACTAACTTTGATATCCTCTAGAGTGGAGACAAGATAAACCACATGACCACCAAAACAAAAACCGATCGTGCCGACACCGGTTTTTTGCACCTGTGGCAAACTATAAAGATAATCGATGGTGGCTTGGATATCGCTGATTAATTCGGCTGCTTTGGTTTGTTCTTTGTACTGACGACCGATTTCTATATCTTCTATACTGTACCCCGTTTCAAAACCCGGAGCGAATCGCTGATAAATGGCAGGAGCGATCGCTATATAGCCTTCTTGGGCAATTCTGCGGGTGACATCGCGAATATGGTCGTTTACGCCGAATATTTCCTGAATCACGATAATTGCCGGATAAATTCCCACCCGATCGGGAATGGCTAAATAGGCATCTATGTCAATATCTTTGTTAGGAATCGTAACAGTTTGCGTATTAATAGTCATAATTTTCTCGATGAAAAGGGTGTTAGGGTGTTAGGGTGTTGGGGTTTTAGGGTCTTAGGGTTGTA
The DNA here is from genome assembly GCF_000010625.1 of Microcystis aeruginosa NIES-843. Taxonomy (NCBI): domain Bacteria; kingdom Bacillati; phylum Cyanobacteriota; class Cyanophyceae; order Chroococcales; family Microcystaceae; genus Microcystis; species Microcystis aeruginosa. The sequence goes on along the minus strand of NC_010296.1, from coordinate 561,443 downwards.
GGGTTTTAGTTGAATTCCCCCAATTCCCCATCTCCCCAATTCCCCATCTCCCCAATTCCCCATCTCCCCATCTCCCCAATTCCTCAAATTAAAACAAACTTTTCCAAGGCCACGGCAACCCCATTTAAGTCTACACTAGGGGCAACCCAATCGGCTTGATCCTTAACAGCTTGGGGAGCATTACCCATGGCAACACCGACACCCGCATAGGTGAGCATAGAAACATCATTAAAATTATCACCGATCGCCATAACGTTTTGCGGTTGTAATCCTAGGATATCTTCGGCCAAAAATTGGGTGGCGCTTCCCTTAGTGGCCTCAACGTGGGTAACTTCAAAAAAAGTCGGACTCGATTGGGTAAAGTATAAATCTTGATTTTGATAGCGTTGCTGTAAATGATGCCAAATCTCGGCGATAAATTGCTTATCTTCCCCCATGGCCAGGATTTTAGTGGTTTTGTGGGCAACTTTGCGTAAATCTCCCACTGCTTGGGCAATAATACCCGATCGCTGCCGATAGAATTCCGTTTCCGCGTTTAATTGCCGCACATAAAGCACATCGTCCATATAAAAATTAAGGGAGATTTTCTCTTTCCATTGGGGTTGTTCGAGATAATCTAAAAGATCGATCGCCAAGTCGGGGGAAATGGGAGTATGTCGATGGTGAACTTGGGAAACAGGATCTTGAATCCAAGCGCCATTGTAAGCAATTAAAGGTAAAGTGGATTTAAGGCGTTTATGAAAACGTAAAGCCGAGCGGTACATCCTACCAGTGCCAATAGCGACGGGAATTCCCTTTTTTTGGACGGCCGAGACAGCTTGCACCACAGCTGGATTAACCTGATTGTTATCACCGGCGATCGTTCCATCCACATCGACAACGATTAAGCGAATATCCACAGTTATGTCCCATTCAACAGTCAACAGTTATTGACACTCTCGCCGTCAAGCTACGCTGTGACTGGAGATTCTTGCTTCTACTCCTCTTAACTAGACACAATCGGAAGACTATGCCCCCGTCAGACCGAATCCACAAGCGTTTTAGTTTAACGTCTACCGACTGCCCGGCGGCGGACGGATCTGAATTTTATTTGTGGGCAGAATTGACCTTAGCCGTTAAGCTTCTATCCTGCTTGACCCGTCACCATTACATTTTCAAGGGCGATATTTGTTCCGAGGTACAAAGGAGCGGGAGGTTTCCGTGATCCCTTACGCGCTTTACCGCTTTCTGTATTCTAGCGAAATCCCTCGAAAATTGTCAAAGTATTGAAAGCTAGGATGGAAGGCATGGGATTAAATGCAACAGTCCGAACATTTGGATACACGAATAAAACAATATTAAATTGGGAAAAGAAATTATCAGCCTGACAAGAAACGTTAGTATTTAACTCTAGATAAAATGTCACCATAATTACCTCAAAAACTGCCCTAGTTAATTATTTTTAGCTAGTTGACTAACAAGCCATGCTCTTAAATTCTTTTCTGCCTTCACTTCATCCTCTTTAGCAGTGGCTAAAAATTCATAGAGTTTAGTTTTGGGAACTAGGGGAAAAGTCGGACTAAATTCTCCTTCCTGATAAACCCCCTTTTCTAACCGATAAATGCGCCAGATTTGTCCATTAAAACGCCATAATTCCGGCACTCCCAAACGGGCATAAAGTGCTAATTTATTAATATCCGTATGGGTGATATCCACTTCCACCACTAAATCTGGGGGCGGATCTTCAGTTAAATTAATCCTTTTTCCTAGCACTTTAGCTTGATTTTGAATATAGTAGGCATTATCGGGTTCTGCTCCTCGTTCTAAATCTTCCCTAGCTAGAGTTGTGGAACCCATACTTTTAATTTTTAAACCCAATTCGGACACCAAAAAATAGATAAAACGTCCGATTAATTCTCGATAAAACTCGTGTTCTTCTAGGGGCATAGTAATTTCTAAAGTGCCACGATCATAAAATAAATGGGCGCGATTATTTTCCCCTAGTGCCTGTAAAATTTGCTGATAGGATAACCAATTGAGATGATAAAAAGTAACCCGTCTTTCTGCCCGGATTTCGCTAGTATTTAACTCCAGAGGAACTGTCACCATAATTACCTCAACTGCCCTAGTCAATTATTTTTAGCTAGTTGACTAACAAGCCATGCTCTTAAATTCTTTTCTGCCCTCACTTCATCCTCTTTAGCAGTGGCTAAAAATTCATAGAGTTTAGTTTTCGGAACTAGGGGAAAAGTCGGACTAAATTCTCCTTCCTGATAAACCCCCTTTTCTAACCGATAAATGCGCCAGATTTGTCCATTAAAACGCCATAATTCCGGCACTCCCAAACGGGCATAAAGTGCTAATTTATTAATATCCGTATGGGTGATATCCACTTCCACCACTAAATCTGGGGGCGGATCTTCAGTTAAATTAATCCTTTTTCCTAGCACTTTAGCTTGATTTTGAATATAGTAGGCATTATCGGGTTCTGCTCCTCGTTCTAAATCTTCCCTAGCTAGAGTTGTGGAACCCATACTTTTAATTTTTAAACCCAATTCTACCACCAAAATCCGAATAAATAATCCGATTAATTCTCGATAAAACTCGTGTTCTTCTAGGGGCATAGTAATCTCTAAAGTGCCACGATCATAAAATAAATGGGCGCGATTATTTTCCCCTAGTGCCTGTAAAATTTGCTGATAGGATAACCAACTGAGATGATAAAAAGTAACCCGTCTTTCTGCCCGGATTTCGCTAGTATTTAACTCCAGAGGAACTGTCACCATAACTGCCCCGAAAAGCGAAATTTATGCCCAAAAAAGGGGGTTGACTCACCCCCTGATCATCTTATCAAACCAGTGCCGGAACCTGGGGCCAACGCCCGATCGTCTTACCAATGACCGCTAACTCCTGAGTTAATCGATCGAATCGGTCGGGGGTCAAGGATTGCGGCCCATCAGATAGGGCCTTTGCCGGGTTAGGATGTACCTCGATCATCAAGGAATCGGCCCCGGCTGCCAGGGAAGCCATGGCCATGGTCGGGACATATTCCCATTTACCCGTACCGTGGCTAGGATCGATCATGATCGGCAGGTGAGTTAAAGTTCTTAAAACGGGAATACAGGATAAATCTAGGGTATTGCGAGTATATTTACTGTCAAAGGTGCGGATACCGCGTTCGCAGAGAATGACATTGCTATTTCCTGCTGCGAGGATATATTCTGCCGCCATCAACCAATCTTCAATAGTGGCCGCCATGCCGCGCTTGAGTAGGACCGGTTTCGGTTGCGCCCCAACTTTTTTCAGGAGGGAAAAATTCTGCATATTGCGCGCCCCCACTTGCACCACGTCGGCTATTTCGACAATCTTATCGAGATCCGCTGCGTCCATTACTTCCGTGATAATACCCAAACCACTGGCATCTCTAGCCGCCGCTAGTAATTCCAAAGCGCTTTCCCCGTGACCTTGGAAAGCATAGGGAGAAGTGCGGGGTTTGTAGGCACCACCGCGGAGGAATTGCGCTCCGGCTGCCGCCACTCGTTTGGCAGTTTCCACGATCATCGCTTCATTTTCCACCGAACAGGGGCCGGCGACAATGCTAACGGTATGATTTCTGCCGATGGGGATAACACCGTTAGGAGTGGGGACTAAAACCTCGCTGTATTCGCCGTGACGGTATTCTAAAGAGGCGCGTTTGAAGGGTTGTTCGACTCGCAGGACGGTTTCGATCCAAGGGCTTAATTCTTGGATTTGTAGGGGGTCTAATTCCCTGGTTTCTCCGACTAAACCGATGACAACTTTATGCTTACCGACGATTTTTTCGGGACTTAATCCCCATGCCTCGAATTCGGCACTGACGCGCTCGATTTCAATTTCCGGGGAACCAACTTTCATGACAATAATCATGGCATTAACCTTTTATTTTTTTCTTTAATCTCTATTGTTGACGATTTCTAGAGGTTATCTATTTTTCTTCCACTTCTTTTTTGCCGGACCGCCAGGCGGCGATCGTTCTGCCAAAATTAGCTTGAAATTCTTGCCATCCTAGCCAATCCCCCACCCGATCCTCATCCCAAGAAGCGGAGAAGATGCCATAACTCAGACCGATGAAACCTAGACCAAATAGGCTTAAACTGACGAGCATGGCGACGTAGGAAGGGATTTCGAGAAGATCGTGGCTAATAATCCAGTAGAAGCCAAAAAAGGAAGCTATCCCCAGTGCCGTCGGCAGGCCACAAAATACCGCCATCCGTTTGGCCATCCGTTGACTGACCACTTGCGGAATCGCCTTTAAGCTGGTTTCCTCGGAGCGATTTTTTAGGGGCGGTGGCACGGGACTAGGGGCAATTTTCGGGGTTTTTCGCTTATTTTGGCGCGGCTCAAAGGGGAGACGTTCTTTTTTCTCCGTCGATTTCGATTCAGAGGCCATGGTAGGGATGCAAAGGGGGTATGCTTAACGGCGAATTCCGAGACGACCAATCAGGGTTTGATAACGTTGTTGATCTTTCTTCTGGATATAGGTTAACAGTCCCCGACGACGACCGATCATCTGGAGTAATCCCCGACGGGAAGCATGGTCTTTCGGGTTAGCTTTCAGGTGTTCGGTCAGTTGGTTGATTCTCTCGGTTAAGAAAGCTACCTGTAACTCCGATGATCCTGTATCGGTTTCGTGGGCCTGATATTGGCTGATTAGTTCTTGTTTTTTGGTCTGGGTTAAGGCCATAGGACTCGTGATCTCTGCTTAAACACTGCAATCTATCATAGTATCACGTTTCTGGTCGATCCGTAAACATTGTTCGGGAGGCAGGAGATAGGGTGATAGGGTTTTGGGGTGATAGGGTGATGAGACAGCTTCCCCACCTCCCCACTTCCCCACTTCCCTATCTACCCCACTTCATAATCCATAATTCCCACACCCCACACCCCACTTCCCCACTTCCCAATTCCCAATTCCCCAATTCCGCAAATCATGGCAAAATCTTAGACATAGCGTCTAACTTACCCCGAAGATTCCATGCTGTTAAAATCCACGACCCGTCATATTCGCATTTATACGGCTGAAGTAAAAAATAATCAATTAATCGAGAGTAACAATGTCTTGACTCTTGATGTGGATCCCGATAATGAATTTAATTGGGAAGAAGTGGCTCTCAATAAGGTTTATAGTAAGTTTGATGAATTGGTAGAGTCCTACAATGGGGAAGAACTGAGCGAATATAATCTCCGTCGCATCGGTTCAGATCTAGAACATTTTATCCGTTCTCTCCTGCAAAAAGGCGAAATTAGCTATAATCTCAATGCCAGAGTGCAGAACTATAGTATGGGTTTACCGAAATTAGGGTGAACGATTCCGCGTCAGTCCCCACCCCGCTAGGAGTCCGGGTGGGGAATTTGCCTCGCGGCAATGAGGAGTTTCACTCCTTGGGGGTGAGGGAAGAATTGCCTGTTATACTAAATCCGCTGAGCATAGGCTACCTATAAGGACAGGCACTCATGCAAGAGGCACTCATGCAAACCGGATTTAGTATTAACATTCAATTGATAATTTTTACTAATATATTGCTTACAATCCATTGCCAGTAAGGACTATAGCTACAATGATTGATTTTGATCAAGGTGAAGAATTTTAATTTTTTTTCTCAGAAAAAATCAATTATTGAAAATGTTCTCAATAGTAGTTTCTACAGTGAAGGTTTTTCGTCAAAACAGTTTGGGGAATGTAAAGATATATAAAAGTATATGAAGATAGGCGGAATGTCGGTTAAATCGACAATAGCAGACAGTGCCGGTGCCGAGCAGCTAAAACTTAATAAAAAGGCGACAAAACTTAATAATGTCCAAAACAGCTAATTATGCCCCTCGTTGGCTCTCTGGTTGGTTAAAGAAAAATCTAGGCTAATCCGATAATAACCTGCTTGCAAATCCTACTAGGGTGGTTTTATCTGTTAAAATTTCTTGTCGTCGTGAAGTAAAGCGGGAAGAGTATGCGAATTCTATTTGTGGGTGCCGAGGCCGCCCCAATTGCCAAAGTTGGGGGAATGGGGGACGTAATTGGGGCATTACCGAAAGTCTTGCGTCAGCTAGGTCATGACGTGCGGATTTTTCTACCCTACTACGGTTTTCTCCAGGAAAAAATGGACATCCCTTCCGAACCCATTTGGTCAGGATTCGCCATGTTTCAGGATTTTTTAGTCTATGAGACGGTTTTACCCGATACGGATATTCCTCTCTACCTCTTTGGTCATCTAGCTTTCTCTGGACGCAATATCTACGGAGGCGAAGATGAGGCCTGGAGATTTACCCTATTTGCCAATGGTGCGGCGGAATTCGCTTGGAATTACTGGAAACCGCAAGTTATTCACTGTCATGATTGGCATACGGGCATGATTCCCGTCTGGATGCACCAAGACCCCGATATTAGCACCGTTTTTACTATCCATAATCTCGCCTACCAGGGCCCTTGGCGGGAGGCATTAGAAAAAATGACTTGGTGTCCTTGGTATATGCAGGGCGATAATACCATGGCCGCGGCGGTTCAATTTGCTAATCGCATCACCACCGTTTCTCCCACCTATGCCCGTCAAATACAGACCCCCATTTATGGCGAAAATTTAGAGGGATTATTGTCCTATATTTCCGGCAATCTGGTGGGGATTGTCAACGGCATCGATACGGAGGTGTATGACCCGGCTAAAGATGTTTATCTTAAGCAGAATTTTACCCCAGAAACCATCGAAAAACGTCTGATCAATAAAATTGCCCTGCAAGAAGAAGTGGGGCTACAGGTCAGTAAAAGTGCCTTTGTCATGGCGATGGTGACGCGTTTGGTGGAACAAAAAGGTATTGATCTAGTGATGCAAATTTTAGATCGCTTTCTCACCTATACTGATGCACAATTGATTATTTTGGGTACAGGCGATCGCTATTATGAAACCCAACTGTGGGAGATGACTTCCCGTTTCCGGGGGCGAATGTCCCTGCATCTTCTCTATAGTGATGCCCTTTCCCGTCGCATCTATGGGGGGGCCGATGCTTTGTTAATGCCTTCCCGTTTTGAACCCTGTGGCATTTCCCAATTAATGGCCATGCGTTACGGTTGTATTCCCATGGTACGCCGCACCGGTGGTTTGGTCGATACGGTATCTTTCCACGACCCAATTCAGGAAAGAGGAACAGGATTTAGTTTCGATCGCTATGAACCTTTAGACCTGTTTACCTGTATGATCCGGACTTGGGAAAGTTTCCGTTATAAACAGGATTGGCAAAAACTACAGCAACGGGCAATGACTCAAGATTTCAGTTGGTATAAATCCGCTTTGGAATATCTCAAAATCTACAAACAAATCACCGGACAATCGGATCAATTATCCGATGAGGAAAAAGATAAATTGGTCGCCCTGACTAGCAGTTAAATCCTCCTTGATTAGGGGTGGAAAGCTCTCACCCCTACTGGGTAGAAATTAATCGGTAACGGCATTGAGAAGAACTTCCGCTAGGGTCATATCTTCCATATCATCGATAGTAATTGTGTCAACGATATCGAATTTGGCCCCCGCCGATTCTAGCTGATCGTCTAAAGCTTTAAGAAATTCGGTTGCTTGTCGATCATGGCCTACTTGAATCAGAGAAATGGCTAATTCTTCATCCCTATCGAGTTTTCGAGAAGCTTCGATAATTTGACGCATCACCGCTTTGCGATCATCTGGTTCTCCGTCGGTAATCACCAGAATAGTTTCTCCGTTGGGTTTAGTTTTGCCAGCAGTTTTGCGCTGAAAATAATTATTGAGGGCATCTTGAAGAACAGCGGCTAGGTCTGTCCTCCCCATAGGTTCATTTTCTTGATAAATTTGTGTCACCTTATCGGAAGTAACATTATCATAGCGTCGGAAACGTCCGGAAAAAAGATAGATAGTGATGCCGTCGGGATCGAATTCCTCGCACTTTCTAGCCAAGGCGAGGGTGGATTCTTGGGCAATTTGCCAACGGGTTTTCTCGCTGGGTTTATCAGCAGTGGACATACTGCCACTTTTGTCAATAATCAGAGTATAATCTCTGTTTTCTACCATAGGGGCTATACCTCCAAGCAATTTGCGCTCGTCCTAGTCTAATAATTATTAAACTCTAGGATGGAAACTCTACCTCGATCGACTAGGGTTTTTTAACTATTGGGGGGAGGAGACAGCGCCCCCAACAGCAGAAACTATCGCCAGAAAACCGGTCGGGCTAAAATGAAAAAAGTATGAAAATTATTGCTTAACCCGATATTGTTAAATTAGCCGATGAGTGATAGCAAATCGATCGCCTCAACCGAGAAAAAGCCAGATCAGCCACCTTCTTGGAGTTTTTGGACGGTGTTTAGTTCCACCTTCCTAACCATATTTTTTGCTGAAATCGGCGATAAAACCCAATTAGCCACCCTTCTCATCAGTGCTGAATCCCAATCCCCCTGGGTGGTTTTTGCCGGGGCAGCCACCGCTTTAATCGCTACCAGTCTCCTCGGTGTCCTGATCGGTTATTGGATTGCTCGTCGTCTTTCCCCCAAAACTTTAGATATCGGTGTCGCTATCCTTCTCCTTTTGATCACCGGTTTACTGATCGGCGATATTCTCTAAGCAATCAGTGATCAAGAGTCAGGAGTCAGGAGATAGGAGACAGGAGACAGGAGATTAGGGACTTGCGCTTTGATAATGTACCATTTATGGCTGGTCTGATTCTTCTACAGAGCGAGTGTCTGGCTGGGATATTATTCCTACGCAGGTCCCTTATTTCTATTTATTCTTCCGACACCCCACACCCCACACCCCACACCCCACACCCCACACCCCACACCCCACTTCCCCACTTCCCCACTTCCCCACTTCCCCACTTCCCCACCTCCCCACTTCCCCACTTCCCCACTTCCCCACCTCCCCATCACCCATCTCCCTAGAATTTATGAATTGGCAATTATTCGGACTGACATTTATCACGGTTTTTTTGGCAGAAATAGGCGATAAAAGTCAATTAGTAGCGATCGCTCTCGGTGGCAGTTCCAAATCACCTAAAGCTGTCTTTTTTGGCTCAATTACCGCCTTAATCTGCACCAGTTTCTTAGGAGTCCTTGCGGGCGGCAGTATGGCGCAATTATTCCCCGCTAAGATATTAAAAGCGATAGCGGCCATTGGTTTTGCGCTGCTTGCTGTCCGGCTGCTTTGGCCAGATTCGGATTGATCATTAGGTTTGCGGCAAAAAGCTTTTCCTGGGGGCAGGGTGTGGGGTGTGGGGTGTGGGGTGTGGGGTGTGGGGTGTGGGGTGTCGGAAGAATAAATAGAAATAATCTCCTGTCTCCTGTCTCCTGTCTCCTGTCTCCTATCTCCTGACTCCTATCTCCTGTCTCCTGACTCCCGACTCCTGATAGCTAAAAAACTGAGGCAAATTCCAGAAAAATCATTAATTTTTGGGAAAAAAGTAGCAAAAATTACAAAAAACATCCAAAAAGTAGCGAAAGTTACAAAAAATCTGCTAACCTAGCCGTAATATCACACAGATATTCGTAGAAAGATTCCCGAAAATCTCCTCAGCAAAAACATCCGTGTGAAGTAGCTAATATTGTCAGCGAGGTTAGTTCAAGATCATCATGTCAAATTTAGGACGACGTAAATTTCTCCTGTACGGTTCTGCCGCTTTGGGAACCAGTATTCTGTTAAAAGCTTGTGGTGGCAATCAAAGCCAAACCCCCACGGCTAGTCCTAGCCCGGCTGCTAGTCCCGCCCCAACTTCTGGAGAGACAATTAAGGTGGGTATTCTGCACTCCCTCAGTGGCACCATGGCCATCAGTGAAACCAGCGTAGTTGATGCGGAAAAACTGGCGATCGAGGAAATCAATGCCGCCGGTGGTGTTCTTGGTAAACAGATCGAGGCAGTGGTGGAAGATGGCGCTTCCGATTGGCCAACTTTTGCCGAAAAAGCCACCAAACTGATCGATCAGGACAAAGTTGCGACTGTCTTCGGTTGTTGGACTTCCGCCAGTCGTAAGGCGGTTTTACCCGTGTTTGAAGCCAAAAACCATATGCTCTGGTATCCTGTCCAGTACGAGGGTCAAGAGTGTTCTAGAAATATCTTTTACACTGGTGCTGCCCCCAACCAACAGATCGAGCCGGCAGTGACTTGGTTGCTGGAAAATAAAGGGAAAAAATTCTTCCTCGTCGGTTCCGACTACGTTTTTCCCCGCACCGCCAACACGATTATTAAAGAGCAGTTAAAGGCGAAAGGCGGCGAAACCGTGGGCGAAGACTATCTACCCCTAGGTAACACGGAAGTTACCCCGATTATTACCAAAATTAAGCAAGCTTTACCCGATGGTGGCGTTATTTTCAACACCCTCAACGGTGACAGTAACGTGGCTTTCTTTAAACAACTGCAAGCGGCCGGTTTAACTCCCGATAAATATCCGGTCATGTCGGTGAGTGTTGCCGAGGAAGAAGTTAAACAAATCGGTAAGGAATATCTCCTCGGTCAATACGCTTGCTGGAACTATTTCCAAACCGTAGATACCCCCGCTAACAAAAAATTTGTTGAGGCTTTTCGAGCTAAATACGGTCCCGAGCGCGTCACTAACGACCCCATGGAAGCGGCCTATATTATGGTCTATCTCTGGAAGCAAGCGGTAGAACAAGCGGGAACCGCCGATGATCTCGACAAAGTTCGCGCCGCAGCCGTAGGACAAAAATTCGATGCTCCCGAAGGACCGGTGGAAATGTTCCCCAATCATCATATCTCCAAAACCGTCCGCGTTGGTCAGGTGAGAGATGATGGTCTATTTGACATCGTTTGGTCAACTCCGGGGGTAGTGGATCCGCAACCTTGGAACCAATTTGTCCCCGAAACTAAGGGCTTTGCCTGTGACTGGACGGATCCGGCTAAGGGCGGTAAGTTCAAAATGGAAAAATCCTAGTTTTAGGAATTTTTTCAGACAATAACGAGAGTGAGGTGGGCATTACTGTTCACCCCACTTTTTAAAGCTTAAAAATGCACGGGAATAACGAAAAGTGTCAGCATTATTGGAAGGATTGTTTAATGGTATTAGCATCGGTTCTGTGCTATTGCTGGCCGCTTTAGGACTAGCGATTGTCTTTGGACTGATGGGGGTAATTAATCTCGCTCACGGTGAGTTAATGATGTTAGGGGCCTACAGTACTTTTGTGGTGCAAAATGTCTTTAAAGGTTTCGGTTCTCCCCTCTTTGATACTTATGTTTTATTCGCCCTACCGATCGCTTTTTTAGTGTCGGGATTGGCGGGATTATTATTAGAAAGGGGGGTGATTAGGTTCCTCTACGGCAGACCCCTAGAAACGCTGCTGGCCACTTGGGGAGTCAGCTTAATTCTGCAGCAATTTGTCAGAAGTGTCAACGGGTTATTAGTAATTAGTTTAATAGTTTTCTGTCTGTTATTTTTTGGGGCGATGACGGTGTTAAGTCGTCGCCTAGATTGGGAGAGAATTCGCAATTTAACTATTGGTATCACCCTGCCTTTATCCCTAGCTATCGCTGGATTATTAGGCTATCTTTTATCTTTTAATCCGGTTCTCGCTCGACCCTGGTTTAGTGCCAGAAACGTCGATGTCACGGCTCCTGCTTGGTTACGGGGAGGTTTACCTTTACCCGGTTTTCAAATGCCCTACACCCGTCTATTTATTATCATTTTAACTGCCCTTTGTTTGTTAGGGACTTATTGGTTTTTAAATAAATCTTCTTGGGGTTTACGCATTCGTGCCGTCACCCAAAATCGCCAGATGAGTGCCTGTTTAGGCATTCCGACAAATCAAGTGGATGCTTTGACTTTTGCCCTCGGTTCGGGATTAGCTGGAGTTGCCGGTTGTGCGATTAGTTTTTTGGGTTCCGTCGGTCCAAACGTGGGACAAAATTATATCGTTGATACCTTCATGGTAGTGGTGGTGGGGGGAGTGGGTAATCTCCTGGGAACTATTATCGCGGCTATGGCGATCGGTGTGGCTAATTATTTAATTGGTTCGGGAACTTTTGCTCTGATTTTTGGTTCTGTAGAAGCCCTAAAACCCCTAACGGATTTCTTCACCTTTTTCTCCACCACTAGCATGGCAAAAGTGATGATTTTTGCTTTAATTATTGCTTTCTTGCAATTCAAACCTGCGGGAATTTTTCCTCCTAAAGGACGTACTGCCGAGTTATAGATTATGATTACCGAAACCATCACTAGAAACGAATCCCGACAACGGGAAAAGAAAAAGTTAATCACGGAAATCGCTGTTATTGTTGGTTTAGTGGTCATCTTTGCGGTGTTACTGCCCTTAGCTTTGTCGGCTTTCCGTTTGCGTTTATTGGGGCGATTTCTTTCCCTGGCTATTGTCGCTTTGGGGATAGATTTAATCTGGGGTTATACGGGTTTATTAAGTCTTGGTCATGGCATCTTTTTTGCCCTCGGTGGTTACGCTTTGGCCATGTACCTAAATCTTCAGTTACCCCCCGGACAAATGCCCGAATTTTTTACTCTCTACGGGGTGACAGAATTACCTTTTATTTGGCAACCTTTTTATTCCCTACCTTTGACAATTCTAGCCCTAATTATCGTACCAGCGATCGTGGCGGGATTATTGGGTTATTTAATCTTCCGCAACCGCATTAAAGGGGTTTATTTCTCGATTTTGACCCAAGCGGCTTTACTGGTATTTTTTAACTTTTTTAACGGCCAACAAAAGTTAATTAACGGCACTAATGGCTTAAAAACCGATACCCAAACAATTTTCGGGTTGCTGGTAGGCTCCGATGCCGTTCAAGTGGCCTTTTATTTACTCACAATTGTCTGTTTACTGGCTATTTATCTGCTCTGTCGTTGGTTAACTACCGGCAGATTTGGGCGCTTGTTAGTCGCCATTCGCGATGATGAGGTGCGTGTCCGTTTTTCTGGTTATGATCCTACTTGGTTTAAGGTGTTAGTTTTTGCCATTTCTGGGGCGATTGCTGGTGTTGCCGGCGCCCTTTATACCGTGCAAACGGGAATTATCACTCCTAACTCTATGGATGTGGCTTTTTCCATTGAAATGGTGATTTGGGTGGCTGTGGGGGGACGTGCTACCCTTGTGGGGGCAGTTGTCGGTACTTTATTAGTACGCCTAGCCCAAACTTTTTTAAGCGAACAATTTCCGGAAGTCTGGGTATTTTTCCAAGGGGCCCTATTCCTAATTGTGGTGACAGTGCTTCCCGATGGTCTTCTCGGTGGGATTAAACGTTTGCTGACTCATTTTGGTTTCCGCAAAACTTTAATTACCTATCCTAGTATTGAGGAAGCTCCGGAAGTGCAACTGGAAAAAGAAGAATTAGAGCATAAGTGACCTTAGCTATCAGTTATCAGTTATCAGTTATCAGTTATCAGATGTGAGTTTTCAGTTCACTGATTACTGCTGACTGTTCACTGAAAATACTTCCCAATTCCCTCTTAGAAATTATGACTGGAAAAATCTTAGAAATCGAGAATCTTACCGTTAGTTTTGGGGGTTTTAAAGCTCTCAATAATCTTAATTTCAGTATGGATACGGGAGAATTACGGGTGATTATCGGTCCCAATGGTGCGGGAAAAACCACTTTTTTAGATGTGATTACGGGGAAAGTGCAACCCACCATCGGACGGGTATTATTTAAAGGTCGAGATCTCCGCAAAATTCCTGAATATGCGATCGCTCGTTTGGGTATTGGTCGCAAATTTCAAACTCCTAGGGTATATTTAAATCTAACTGTCCGAGAAAATCTCGATTTAGTTAGTAATCGCAATAAAAATGTTTTCTCAACTCTTTTCGGTCGTCCTCCCCTAGAAGATAGCAGAAAAGTTATTGGTTTATTGGAAACTATCGGGTTAACTGCTAAAGCTGATTTACCCGCTTCTTTACTTTCCCACGGGGAAAAACAACGCTTAGAAATTGGCCAATTAGTGGCCCAGTCACCAGATTTACTGCTAGTAGATGAACCCGTAGCAGGATTAACCGATGAGGAAACGGAAAACGTGGGTAATTTGTTGTTAAATCTAGCGGAAAGTCATTCAATTATTGTCATTGAACACGATATGGAATTTGTCCGGCAAATTGCCCGCAAAGTCACGGTTTTACACCAAGGAACTGTTCTATGTGAGGGGAATATGGAGCAAATTCAAAATGATCCGAAAGTTATTGAAGTTTATCTAGGTTCCTCGGAAGAATAAAAAGTCAAAGGATTAAAATTAGTTAAAAAGGGTTGACAATGTTACACATATCTGATCTCAATGTTTACTACGGAGAAAGTCATATTTTAAGAGATGTTGACCTTAACATTAATGCGGGAGAAATGGTCTGTTTAATTGGACGTAATGGCGTGGGTAAAACTACCCTATTAAAAACCTTGATGGGTATCTTAAAACCGCGAGCGGGAACAATTAATTATGAGCAAGAAAACCTGATTAATAAAACCTCAGATCAAAGAGCCAGATTAGGACTGGGTTATGTGCCGCAGGGTAGGGATATTATTCCCCGTTTAACGGTAAAAGAGAATTTAATTCTCGGTTTGGAAGCTTTACCCACAAAAAGAAAAAATGCCACAATTCCCGAAGAAATCTTTGATTTGTTTCCCGTTTTAAAAACCATGTTATCGCGGATGGGAGGAGATTTAAGCGGTGGACAACAACAGCAATTAGCCATCGCTCGCGCCTTAGTGGGGGAACCAAAATTATTAATTTTAGATGAACCCACGGAAGGAATTCAACCGTCAATTATTCTCGAAATTGAAGCGGCGGTACGGCGCATTGTTGCCAGCAAAGGAATCGCCGTTTTATTAGTAGAACAACACCTGCATTTTGTCCGCCAAGCTGATCGATATTACGCCATGCAAAAAGGGGGAATTGTTGCTTCCGGTTTCACAAGTGAATTAAGTCAAGAAGTCATTCAGCGATTTTTGTCGGTTTAAACTTAACTTTTTCCTTGATAAGTAGGTAGGCGTTAAAAATTATCAGACACCCCCCTTATCAAGGGGGGATTAAGGGGGGATCGGCACCCCCCTTATCAAGGGATATCCCCCCGCCTATCGGCACCCCCCTTATCAAGGGGGGATTAAGGGGGGATCGACACCCCCCTTATCAAGGGATATCCCCCCGCCTATCGGCACCCCCCTTATCAAGGGGGGCAGGGGGGATCAAAGACAAAATCTATCTTCAATTTAATTATAACCACTTACTTATATGACTCAAATAGTCGTAATTGGTGGCGGGGCAGCGGGATTTTTTGGCGCAATTAAAGCGGCAGAATCTAACCCAAAAGCTGGCGTTACTATCCTAGAAGCGGCAAAAGAACCTCTGGCGAAAGTGCGGATTTCGGGAGGGGGACGCTGTAATGTCACCCATCATTGTTTTGACGTTTCCCAATTGGTTAATTATTATCCTCGCGGTGGCAAAGCACTACGGGGAGCTTTTAGTCGCTTTCAACCCCAAGATACTATTAAATGGTTTGAATTGCGAGGGGTAAAACTCAAAACAGAAGCGGATGGACGAATGTTTCCCAGCACCGATAATTCTGAAACTATTGTTAATTGTCTGCGGGAAAGTGCGACTTTTGCTGGGGTTAATTTAAGGCTAAATTCCCCAGTTAAATCGGTTAAAAAACAGGAAGAAAGTTTTTTAATTGAATTAAAAAGAGATGAGCAAATTAGGGCAGATAAGCTTTTAATTGCTACGGGAAGTAGTCCTTTTGGTTATCGCACCGCTCAAGATTTAGGTCATTCTCTAGTCTCTCCTGTCCCTTCTTTATTTACCTTTCAAATTGCCGATCCTCGTCTGAAAGATTTGTTAGGGGTTACTGTGGATAAAGTGCGAGTTCGTCTTGGGGGAAGTAAATTAGAACAAATCGGACCTTTGTTAATTACCCATTGGGGAGTCAGTGGACCTGCTATCCTAAAACTCTCTGCTTGGGGAGCGCGGGTACTTCACGAGCATCATTACCGAATGCCTTTAATCATTAATTGGTTGGGGGATTATCATCCTGAAAAATTGCGAGAAATTATCTTACAAACTAAAAGTGAATATCCCAAAAGAAAACTTTTTAATTATTGTCCCTTTGAGCAGTTACCTAAGCGTATTTGGCAGAGTTTATTAAGTTACTTGACTGTTAACTCGGAAACTCCCTGGGCCGAATTGTCTAAAAATACTCTCAATCGATTGATGATTGAATTACAGCAAGGGGAATATCAAATCAAAGGAAAAGGGGTGTTTAAGGAGGAATTTGTCACCGCTGGGGGAGTGAATCTTCAGGAAGTGGATTTTAAAACTATGGAAAGTAAAATCTGTCCGGGGTTATATTTTGCCGGGGAGGTACTAGATATCGATGCAGTTACGGGGGGATTTAATTTTCAAAGCGCTTGGACCACTGGTTATCTCGCCGGACAAGCTATGGGCAATAGAAGGGTGTAGAGAGCGCTGGAGAGGGGGAAGTGGGGAAGTGGGGAACCTTTTTTCAGTAAACAGTAAACAGTGAACTGAAAACTCACATCTGACAACAAGGGCCGAATCTAAGACCTAATTGGTTAAGCTAAAAGCTTTGATGTGCTTAGTTTCTAACCTTCTTTTTAGGTAGGAGAATTGTCAGATTCTGTCTTTTGCCTCTTGCCTGTTGCCTCTTGCCTTCAGAAGCTGATAACTGAATACTGACTCCTGAATACTGAATACTGAATAAGCTAAACGGCTTTTACTTCGGATCACCGATATAGACTCCAAAAGAGTTATAGCTATTGGATCATGCAGGTTAAGCGCCGTTTAGCTTACTGACTCCTGACTCCTGACTCCTGACTCCTGACTCCTGACTCCTGACTCCTGACTCCTGACTCCTGACTCCTGACTCCTGACTCCTGACTCCTGACTCCTGACTCCTGACTCCTGCCTTCGTTAAAACCGATTCCTTGATGCTGTTATTCCCAAATTGGACCGGCTGCAATGATTTCTTGGGAGGCAGTGGTAAATTGACGGAAATTTTCCACGAAACGATGGGCTAATTCTCGCGCCTGTAGGTCGTAGGATTCGCCATCTTGCCATGCTTGTCGCGGGTCGAGGATTTTTTTGGGAACTCCTGGGACAATTTCGGGGACGAGAACTTGAAAGATGGGATGAGGATGGAAAACGACTTCCTCTAAATCGCCATTTAAAGCGGCGGAAACCATAGCGCGGGTGTGTTTGATCGAAATGCGATCGCCGACTCCGTAGGGACCGCCGGACCAACCGGTATTAATCAGATAAACGGAGGTTTCGGGGTGTTGTTCTAAACGTTCCCCTAACATTTGGGCATAGACGAGGGGTGACAGAGGGAAGAAACATTGACCGAAACAACTGGAAAAAGTCACCTGTGGGGCGGTGATTCCCCGTTCCGTTCCCGCTAATTTGCTAGTATAGCCGGAGAGGAAATGATACATCGCTTGGTTCGTGGTTAATTTGGCGATTGGTGGCAGTACCCCAAAAGCATCGGCAGTTAAGAAGATAATAGTTTTCGGGTGGGTTCCCATGCCAGATACGGCACAATTAGGGATATAACGCAGGGGATAGGCGGCGCGGGTGTTTTCGGTCAAACGTCCATCATCGTAGTCGGGAAGGCGATTATCGGGGGAAAGGATCACGTTTTCGAGAATAGTGCCAAATTGAATCGCTGCCCAGATTTGGGGTTCGTATTCGGCACTTAAACGGATGGTTTTAGCATAACAACCGCCTTCAAAGTTAAAAATGCCGTCTTCTGACCAACCGTGTTCATCATCACCGATGAGGCTGCGTTTAGGATCGGCGGAAAGGGTGGTTTTACCCGTACCGGAGAGACCGAAAAAGAGGGCCGTATGACCGTGTTTATCCATGTTAGCGGCACCGTGCATCGGTAAAACCCCTTGTTTGGTCATCAGGTAGTTCATCATCGAGAAGACGGATTTTTTGATTTCGCCAGCGTAGCGAGTGCCACCGATGAGAACGATTTTTTTTGCTAGGTTGAGGACGATAAAGGCTTCGCTGTTCAGGTCGTCATCTTCGGGATCTCCCTGTAACCCCGGCAGGGCAATCACGGTAAAATCAGTTTGATGGGCAGCTAGTTCGACCGCACTGGGCCGGAGGAATAACTGATGGGCAAAGAGGTTATGATAGGCGATTTCGGTGACAACGCGCACGCCAAAGCGACAATTAGGATCGGACCCGACGTAACCATCGAAGATATATAGGTCTTTTCCCTGCACATAGGCGAGGACTTTTCGGTATAACTGCTGGAATTTTTCCTCGCTAATCGGGGCATTATGCTGATTCCAGTCGATTTCCTTTTCGCTAGTGGCTTCTTTGACAATGAATTTATCTTTGGGGGAACGACCGGTATATTTACCCGTTTCCACCACTAAAGCCCCATTATCGGCTAAAACGCCCTCATGACGTTCGATCGCCTGTTCGACTAATTGCGGTACGGAAAGATTGCGATAAACGCGACCGAGATTTTTCATGCCTAGGTTTTCGAGGCCGTAGGTGGGATGAAATTGATTTTCTAATTCGTAGTGGAAATTGACGTTCTCCACGCGATCGGGCAGGGGACAAGAGATACTATCATTGGTCAGCGTGTGTAGAGTCGGCATAACCCCAATTCTCCTGATAATTTAGTTGTCGGTTTAGAGGTAAGTTCTAGGTCTCTGATTAGTGCAGTTATAGAAACTAGAAAAACTTCGTTATCTGTCTTTTTTCACTCCCAGACACCTAAGAAGCTATATTGATTAGTTTATTTGATGATATTTCCCTGATTAGTCTGGTCTCTCGCTGTCGGTAAAGCCAATCTTAGAACGGTAATTCAGGCTTATTTGCGTATTTACCCCTCATCTCCCAGTCAGGGTTTTTACCTTTTCCCTCTTGCCGATCTAACTGCTTTTTCTAGCTATTTTTAGTCTAGCTGTACAATAGGATACAGACGATGTTTTTTTTACAAAAATTAACAGCTAAACAAAATTGGTCAGCTAATCTAGCAGTTAAGTGGGTGGGTGGAATTAAATATAAGATGAACGTAGGTTGGGTTGAAGCATGAAACCCAACGCCCGATTATGTTACGCTACCGCTAACCCATCCTACTGGACTGTTTCAGCTAATTTGGTGCAATAGATTCTCCCGATTCCTCCTCCTCAAACACAGGATAAAGATGTTTCAGCTTGACCCTAGCATCGCTGGTCGTAAACGTCCATATTACTGTAGATGCAGTCTGATTACGTTCTTTTTGCCAGGTTTCTATCTCCCTTTTCAGTTCTTCCTTGCTAGAAATCCTTCTATCTAAACATTGCCTCGATAAGACGCTTAGTTCAGTTTCGGCTACATTTAACCAGCTACCATTACGAGGTGTGTAATAAATTTCCAGTCTTCTAGCTAAACGATGAGCAACGGGTGCTGGAAATGCTTCATAAAGCGAGGCTATGTTATGAGTGTTGAGATTATCACAGACGAGCTTGACTTTTCGAGCCTTTGGATAGTCCACATCCAATAATTGACGAATTTCTTCTGCCCAATCTATTCGGGTTCGACTATCTCGGTTACTCACCCGTCTCCATCCTCGATGGGGGTCAAAAAACATGAACAAGGCTTGAACCCCTTCACGACTATAGTGATAGTCTTCTTTTTTATCTTGTCCAGGTTGCATGGGTATCGGAGGGTAAACTTCTCCAAGTAGTTGCTTTGATGCTTCATCCATCGCGATTAACGGTTCTTCTTCCGATGGCTGAGTGCCATACAGGTCAAGGACAACTTCCATCTGGGCAACAAATCGGGCTAAATCCTGTTCCGGAATACAGTATCTTTGGGTTTTCCAAGGGCGTAATTGGTTTTTTTTAGAGTACGCCACACCGTTGGACTGGAAATCTCGGTGATAATTTGTCTTTGTTTGAGTTCCGAGGTTAATAGTCGGATTGTCCACTCGGCTCGGCCAGATGGTGGCTCCGAACAGCACAGGGCAATGATTTGGGCGGCGGCGGCTCCATCAACTTTTGCCGGAGTGGGGGGAGTTTTTCTCGATTTCCGTTCTAATGCTGGTTTTTCGCCTTTTTGAAGAAATCTTTGACGAATACGTCCCACTGTATTTCTATGAACTTCTAAAGCTTCGCCTATTTCTTCATCTGTCCATTTCCTTTTCGCCTGTTCTCCCTCGTCACACATCAGCAAAATCCGAGCGTGGAGAATTTTTTTAGCTGGTGCATAGCCATTACGACTGATTTGTTCGAGGTTTTCTCTTTGTTCCCCTGTTAGATTGACTTTATCTCGCCGACCTCTTCCCATGATTGATGTCCTCTGCTTGTTCGAGCTATTGCCCTATTTTAGCTGAAACAGTCCACTACAAATAATTGTGCCTCCCTACTTAAGCTGCCCGCGAATTTAAATTGCTTGTTGAGATGAGGCACTCTTGCAACAGTAAAGGGATTTGAGGAGATTTAGCCAATCTTAAGGATAGGCGGTTAAAATGCGTCTTAGCCTATCTTAATGGTGGGGGAGGAAGTCTCTGGTTTTTGGGAAAGTCAGAACAATAGCTGGTTGTCTAGGGAGCATCTCACTTACGCGATAAGTAATTATACTTAGCCTAAAAGCCACTCTTAATCGTGTCTTGGAACGAAATAGAGGCTTTTAAAGACTGCGTACATGGAGAATTAAAACCCACATTCCGCACCCTCAACTGTCACATAAGCTGTCCCCCGCCAGAGACTTGAGTAAAAATACCTAGCTGGTGAAGGTTTTCTCGGTGGCCGCTAGGGGGGTCTTGAGACCCCTAATTATGAAAAAATAGGAATTGTTGGAAAACTGAGGCGAGTGGACTGTTCGACCATGAATCAATCAACAGAAATTGAAGTCAAAAATCTAGACCATCTGGGATTAGTAGCCGGAATTATCGATGAA
The DNA here is from genome assembly GCF_000010625.1 of Microcystis aeruginosa NIES-843. Taxonomy (NCBI): domain Bacteria; kingdom Bacillati; phylum Cyanobacteriota; class Cyanophyceae; order Chroococcales; family Microcystaceae; genus Microcystis; species Microcystis aeruginosa. The sequence continues at coordinate 540,565 of NC_010296.1, read as the reverse complement.
ATAGGAATCGTTGAAATTATCAACGAACAAGTCTCAATTGAGCGAGGAGAAATTGTCACAGCGGGGCAAGTAGTGAAAGCAATTATCCTGAATGGATTGGGATTTGTCTCCCGAGCCTTGTATTTATTTCCTCAATTTTTTGAAGATAAAGCAACCGAACATCTGCTGGGAGAGGGCATCGAACCCAAGCACTTGAATGATGATAAAATTGGTCGAGTAATGGACAAACTTTATCAACTTAATGTTTCGGTCATTTTCCTACTCATCAGTTTAGCCGCCGTGAAAAAATTTGGTGTAGCAACCGAGAACTCCCATTTAGATTCGACTTCTCTATCAGTAGAAGGAGAATATAAAAAGGAATACCCAACAGTAGAAATCCTGAAATCAGGAGCAGTGGGAGAAGAAATTGAAACCAGACAACAGCCAATAAAAATTACCTACGGATACTCCCGCGACCGAAGACCTGACTTAAAACAATTTATGATTGACTTAATCGTAAGTGGGGATGGAGATGTACCTTTATTCCTGAAAGTAGGGGACGGAAATGAAGCGGACAAAGCGGTTTTTGGTCAAATCGCCCGAGAATTTCAAAAACAAGTTGACTTTGACAGTTTAATAGTCGGCGATAGCGCCCTCTATAGCAAAGAGAATTTAAAACTAATGAAAGAAATGCGTTGGTTGTCTCGAGTACCATTAAGCATTAAAGAGGCTCAAGAGTTAGTCGATAGCATCTCAGAAAAAGAGTTAACCGATTCAGAAATACCGGGTTATTCCTGGCGGGAAACAAGCTCTAACTATGGGGGGATAGAACAAAGATGGTTGCTAGTTGAAAGTCAAGCTAGACAAGAATCAGACTTGAAAAAATTAGAGAAAAAAATCGAGCAAGAAAAGAATTCTGCCCAAGAAAAAATCCGGCAACTATCCCGAAGAGAATTTGAGAATAGAGCGGTGGCGTTGGCGATAGCCAAAGGATTATCTGACTCCTTAAAATCTCATCAGTTAACGGAGATTAAAGTCAATCTCATTCCGCCTGAGTCTCAGCAGTCAAAACTCAAATCAAAAGACGATTTGCCCTCTCAAAGCTATCAAGTTCAAGCCGAATTAGAGTTGAATTTGGCAGCGATTGAGAGGCTAAAGAAACGAGCAGGACGATTCGTTTTAGCAACTAACGATTTGGAGAAAAAACGATTGAGCAGTGAGGATATACTCAAAAAATATAAGGGGCAACAAGCTCCAGAAAGAGGATTTTCTTTTCTCAAAGACCCCTGCTTTTTTGCTGACAGTGTCTTTCTCAAATCTCCCCATAGAATCGAGGTCATGGCCATGCTCATGGGCTTGTGCCTGCTGGTTTATACTATTGGTCAAAGACAACTTCGTTTAAGTTTAAAACAGCAGGAGACGGGACTGAAAAATCCGTTGGGTAAGTTAACTGACCGACCAACATTACGCTGGATATTTCAGTGCTTTCAAGGGATTCATCTCGTCCGTATTCAAGACAATCAAAAGATTAGCAACTTAACGGATGAGAGGCGCAACATTTTGAGATTTTTCCCCAAACCTTGCCAAGAATATTATCTCTTATCTTGACCAGATGGATTGACTTCAAGGGGTGACAAAACAAAGCGAGCAACTGGAACATCTCCCCCTAGATGTTAAGTCTGATTGACCGGTCATTCTCAACAAGCACTGTTTATTGAGAATGACCGGGGGAACTCTGAAATTTTCGGCTTAGTTGCCGGCAGCTTGCCGCCAACTCACTCCTCTAGATAAGTATTTTGACTCGCGCCCCTTCCTCTTTTGAGACGTTGTGACACTTAGGGTGCGGAATGTGGGTTAAAACAAGAATTACCCTCGAAAAGCCTATTTTTCCACTAAGTATTTATGCTCATTGCAAAGGTGAGATGCTCCCGGTTGTCTAGAGATGATGACAATGATCCTAAACGTGGTCAAATTGATTTCGCCGCTAATAAAAAAAAGTCGATTGACACAGGAACCAGTTAGCGGCCAAAATTGACTCTATTAGCCGTTGGCAAGCCTTAGAATTGATTGTGTAACAGGTTAATTAAGTCTAGCTCGATCTCGAAAAAAAACAACTAATAATGATCATCGCAGGAGAAAGAAGCGGAGTCGGTAAAACTACGATTACTCTGGCAATCTTGGCCTATTTAATCAGTCGTGGCGATCGAGTGCAATCTTTTAAAGTCGGGCCCGATTATATCGATCCCATGTTCCATAGTCATTTTACCGGTCGCCCCTGTCGCAATCTCGATCCGGTTTTAACTTCTGAAGACTATGTAAAAACCGGTTTTGCCCAACATTGTCAAAATGTCGATTATGCTCTGATTGAAGGGGTAATGGGGCTATTTGATGGTATTCAATTAAGCGATACTCAATTTCCCGATTATGCCAGTACCGCCCATATTGCCCGTATTTTAGGGCTTCCTCTGCTGTTAGTTATCGATTGTAGTCGTTTATCTACCTCTGTCGCCGCTATTGTCCGCGGTTATCAATCTTTAGACAAAAATCTTCATCTAGCCGGAGTTATCCTCAATCGGGTTGGCAGCGATCGCCACCTGCAATTACTGCAAACCGCCCTAGAATCGATCAATATGCCGATTGTCGGGGTTTTGCGTCGTCAAGATTCCCTGACAATTCCCGATCGCCATCTAGGATTGGTTCCCAGGGATGAACTAGGAGAAATCAGGCAACTGCAAGATCAACTGGCTTCTATTGCCCAAAACTGCTTTAATTGGGACATTCTCTTGCCTTTACTCACTATTTCTCCCCAAGAGAACCCGAAAAATCCCACAGAAGAAAATAAGCTTTTTCCCCCTATCCGTATCGGTATTGCCAGAGATAAGGCTTTTAACTTTTATTATCCCGATAATCTCGATATTTTAGCCAATTTAGGCGCGGAATTAATCTTTTGGAGTCCCTTGCAAGGGGCAAATTTGCCCGAAAACCTGCAAGGGTTGTACTTTGGTGGCGGTTTTCCCGAAATCTTTGCCCCGGAATTAGCGGCTAACACCCCTATCTTAACTCAGGTGAGAAAAGCGATCGCCTCTGGAATGCCCACCTACGCCGAATGTGGGGGATTAATGTATTTATGTGAAAAAATAGTTGATTTTGAGCAAAAAAACCATTCTATGTTGCAAATAATCCCCCAATCTGCTATAATGTCCCCGAAATTAACCCTAGGTTATCGGCAAGCCATCGCCAAACAGGAGACGATCCTGCTCAAAGCAGGTCAACCAGTGCGCGGCCATGAATTCCATCGCTCCCAATTAAGCGGGGTGAGCGACGCACCGATTTATCAACTGCAAGCATTCCCCAAAAGTGATATCAATGCCGAAGGGTGGCAAGGTAAGAATCTGCACGCTTCCTATCTCCACCTACATTTTGGGGCTAACCTCAGCCTGCCGAAAAAATTTTTAGCTGCCGGCCTTGATTTTTTCCGCACAGCTGCGTTAAGCTAATTACAGATAAATTCAATAATTAATCCGTTAAGGGATACAGGAGGTGATGTCGATGGTAGAAAGTAGTAAAAGCATGGGTCTCCTAATCGACAATAGCTGGCTGTGCGCCGGGGCTGTTCTCTAGACCCCCACGTCTAAACAAGATTTAGACTAGCTGGAGTTCCTTCCGGCAGTCTGGTGTCGATTCCGATGACCCGCTACACCGCCCTTACCGAGCAATTGGTAAGGGCGGATAGTTTTTGAGGGTTTCCCGTCATCTGGGAACCCCAGAACCAGAACTAATACCAATTTTTTCCTAAGTGAGCCTTTCTTGACTTTAACTCTACGGGCGCAAACTAACCCAGCGTCGCTTCTGGTTTGGGGACACCATTTTAACGCCTGTCACCGAGATAATATCATTGGCCAAATTCTCTGCCATCATGGGAATGAGTTGATTTATATTATTCTCATAAGCTTTTATCCAGAATTTAGCTAGTTTCTCTCTCGCCTCCTCATTGACATAGATAGTTTTACCAGGCGTAATCAATACCATTGCCACATCACCGGAGTTTTCCGTGACGGCAAAGACAAACTGATCACGGTCGGACTTGAGACCTTCGTACCAGTAGTCTATGTGTTCTTCTAATTCGTATTCATAGAGAGCGCGTTCCATCTTGCCATCTTCTAGCAAGGCTTTACGCAGTGTATTGGCTATCTTTCTTTTTTTCATGGTCTTGTCTCTGTTTTTATCGGCGTTAAGTTTTGCCCATTAGACATCACTCCATATTAAGAGTGCCACCATAGAAATCATCAATTAACCTGACGACAACCCAGTTCAGTGGCCGTTATCAAAATCACAGAACCTTGCCCGACTCGTCTAGACGAGCCTGTTGTATGAGCTTAAGTTTTCTCTGTGTAAGGATTCTAACCTACTTTAGTTTTTGTTTAAGTGCCGTCAGGAGCGACAGGGTGGCCACTTTGTCAACCGGTCAAGGGAAAAAAAATGAGATCGCATCTTTCCCTAAGTAATTAAATTGTGTATAATGGCAAAAGAATAGAAAGGCTATATGCGTCGTCAAACTGTGTAGTCAACCTATAAGGTGTGAGGAAAAAACCATCATGTTAAGAATGTTCTGGAAATCATTGCTGGTTAGCCCAGCGATTTTAGGGGCTACCCTAGTAGCTTCCGCTAATGCTAGTAGCTTCGACCCCGTCAAATCTACCAGTGTTTCTACCGAATTTAACAATCTAGAAATCGCTCAAGTTCAGAATACCGGTGCAGGAACTGGCGAATTACTCAATCAGATCGAACAGTACGGTAACGAAGGTCAAGTTGCACCCGTACAGGGCAACACCATCGATCAAGTCACCAGCGTTAACCAACTGCGGGATGTTTCCCCCACCGCTTGGGCCTATGAAGCCCTAAGAAGCCTTGTGGAGCGCTATGGTTGTATTGTTGGTTATCCCGATCGCACCTTCCGCGGCGACCGAGCTTTAACCCGTTGGGAATTTGCGGCTGGTTTAAACGCTTGCTTAAACGTGATGGAACGTTTAATTCAAGATGGTGTCAACGTCCTCAAGGAAGACTTAGATGCCCTCAAGCGCTTGATGGATGAGTTCCAGGCCGAATTAGCGGCCTTGGGAGCTAGAGTTGATAACTTAGAAAGCCGGGTGTCTTTCCTCGAAAATAACCAATTCTCCACCACCACCAAATTAGCTGGGGAAGTTATTTTCGCTGTCACCGATACGGTCGGTGCTGGTAGCCCCGCCTCCCAGGCCGCCATGCAATACCGCGCTCGTTTGCTGTTAAACACGAGCTTCACCGGTCAGGACGTACTGAAAACTCGTTTAGCGGCGGGTAGTGCCACTCCCTTCGGATTTGATTACAAATCGACCACCACACTACAAAATGGTGATCCCGCTTCCGTCAGATTCGATAATCTGCAAAGCCCTTCCCTATTCCAAACTTGGACCGCGGCCGGTAACGGTAGCAATGTGGTTCTCGACTGGTTGGCCTACTATACCCCGATTGACTTAGGTTATTTTGGTCGCTTCAATACCTACGTCGCCGCTTGGGGCGGTATTTGGAATGACTTCGTTCCCACCACTAATCCCTTCTTTGAAGACTTCGACGGTGGTAATGGTGCGCTATCTACCTTCGCTTCCGAAAACCCCATATATCGTATCGGTGGTGGTTCTGGGGCCGGTGTTAGCCTACAGTTAGGCTTCCTCCAAAGCATTGTCGGTCCGACCTCCCTATCCTTGGGTTACTTAGCCGGTGGTGGTGGCTCTAGTTCTGCGGCCAATCCTAACCCGGGTAATGGTCTCTTTAACGGAGATTACGCCGCTTTAGCACAGATTAACGCTAACCTCTTTAACTTCCTCAACGTCGGCTTCACCTACGTTAACGCTTACCAAGGTGCCGATACCGCCATCTTCGGTAACGGTGGTTCCTTCGGTGTAACGGGGACTTCCGCCGCTAACCTTTCCCAAACTCAGTTAAATACCCTGCTCAACGTCAACGGCAACGATCCTGATAGCGTCACCCTACAGGATGAAGTCGGTTTCTTCAACTTCGGAGCCAAAGTATCCAATAGCTACGGTTTAACCGGTGCAGTGGATATTGGTTTCGCCAGCTTGAGTGCCTTCGGTTCCTACTCCACCGTGCGTTTACTCGGTCTCGGTGATGCGGAAGTGTGGACCTACGGTGCTGGTATTGCCTTCCCCGACTTGGGTAAAGAAGGAAATATCTTAGGTCTGTTTGCTGGTGCGCAGCCCTACATCGGTCACTTAAGCTTCCGAGACATGGGGCTAAAAGTATCTAACATCGTTCCCTACCACGTTGAATTGTTCTACAAGTACCAAGTCACCGACAATATTTCTATCACCCCCGGTGTCATCTGGATTTCTGCACCTGAACAGTTCAAAGGCACTGGTAATGAGTGGATTGGCACTCTCCGCGGAACCTTTACCTTCTAGGATTTCCTAAATTAAACCCGAAACCCCACCCATGGTGGGGTTTTGTTTTAGGCAAATAGACGCTGATATTCTATCTGGATACAAGCATCCATAATCACATTTAAACCCGCCTCGATCGCTTTTTTTTCGGCAACTGGGTGATAAATTCTCAATTGTGTCCAAAGGGTAGCGGCCCCAATAGCAATAGCTGACTCGACAATTTCGGGTAGATAATCAGGATGACGAAAAACGTTAACAATATCCACAGGTTCGGGGATAGCCTCTAGAGAAGGATAGCAGCTTTGACCGTCAATTTGCTGGACCATAGGATTGACAGGATAGACTCGATAACCCACCGCTTGCAGGAATTTGGCCACCTGATAGCTGGCGCGGCTCGATTTCTCGGAATGCCCGACCACTGCGATAATTTTACTATTGCTGAAGATGGTTTTGAGCGCACCATCGTCTCCTTTAATATTCGGCATTGTCCCACCTATCTTAGAACAGAGTTTCGCTTTCCATAAAGATGAAGTGTAACCTAATTTGGTATCGACTTTTGACTCCAGCTTTAGCCACTCTGAAGAACTGGCAGCAATGTTTAACTTTTCTACCGAAAAAACAGTTATTACCAATCCCAGTCAATCCCTGGGTATTTGTAGGAAAATTTACCCGATGGTCGCCCCTAAATCCTCTGACTTTAGTTAGCGCAAAACCTGATGAATTATCTTAGTATTATCATTCCGACTCTTAATGAGGAGTTAAGAATTGCAGCAACGTTAAAACAGATAGGTGCGGGGGTAGAAATTATTGTTGTCGATGGGGGAAGTACCGATAAAACCAGAGAAATAGCCGAACAATTGGGAGGAAAAGTAATTATTTCCCCCAGTAAAGGTCGTGGATTTCAGATGAATTTAGGAGCCAAAATAGCGAAAGGAGATATTTTGTTATTTCTGCATGGAGATACTTTACTTCCCCAGGAATTTCAAGAACAAATTATCAATACTTTATCCCAATCTGGGATAGTAGCGGGGGCCTTTGAATTAAAAATTGATGGAGAAGAAAAAACCCTGCGTTTAGTGGAAAAATTAGTTAATTGGCGTTCTCGCTGGCTTTCCCTTCCCTACGGAGATCAAGGAATATTTTTAAAAGCCTCAATCTTTGCCGATTTGGGCGGTTTTCCTGAGTTGCCAATTATGGAAGATTTTGAATTAATACAAAGATTGAAAAAAAGGGGTAAAATAGCCATAGTTTCTGCTCCGGTGATTACCTCGGCAAGACGTTGGCAAAAATTAGGAGTTGCCAAAACCACCTTAGTTAATCAATTAGTAATTATTGGTTATTATCTAAAAATTCCGCCGCATTTGTTGAAAATTTTTTATCGTTTATGGTAATAAAATAAAGGCTTGCTGAAAAAGTATTTTAGGTCATTGTGCAATGTAGGGGCGCAGGCGTTAAGCCCATAATGTGAGATTGTGAACATTTTTCAGCCAATATCCAAGAGAGGCAAATACAATTATACAATCGAAGAAACTCTACCAAAGAAGAGGTTTCCATGGCGCAAACATTAACAAAAATAATTAAAAATGCGGGGGGGGTAAGCATTACTTATTGGTAGCAGGCAATACCAGTCTTTTGAAAAATACAATTATATAATCGAAGAAAACTTACCAAGTGAAGAGTTTTCCATGGACAAAACATTAACAAAAGTAATCAAAAATGCGGGGGGGGGGTAAGCCTTGCTTATTGGTAGCGGGGGCAACTCTAGCCATCCTAGCCCCTTTCCAAGCCGCCCAAGCTGTAACTGTAAATGTAGGTACAGGGACAGTGACAGGCCATTTTGACAACGCCATCACGCTCCCTGGCTCAGTATACACGGGCAACGGAACCGACACCATCGAATGGGGAACGCCTGTAGATGGTTCATTTACCAATCAATTGTCCTTTATTCCTTCTGACTTTACCGATCAGCCCAAGGGTCAAGACTTTGTTGCAGGGCGCTTGTATTACCGTAATGGCACTATTTTTCTAGGCACTCAGATTGATGGGGTTGATCTGATAGTCAATACTACTTCCTCCGACCTAGATTTCACTCAAACATTGCCATTAAAAATCACGATTGTGAACACCCCAAATGTTGCCGATCCTATCGCTAGTGCAGATTTCATTTACTTTACGGATTTCCCCGATCTCGGTAGTTTCAGGGTACTAGAAGGAGAAGAGACCTATGTAGAAGTTATAACTCAGTTTAATTCCCTCGATCTTGTTGGTTTTGGAGCCGTGGGTGATCCTTTAAAAGGATTTTTATCACCCAGTACCGGTCCAAATCCATTTCCAGCGGTTCCAGAGCCTTCCTCGATTCTGGGGTTATTGGCATTGGGTTTACTGGGGATGGGTTCAGTATTTAACAAGCAGCGAAAATAAATTGACAAGTGTGGGGATGGGATTTTTTCCATCTCCACTTGAGGAAAAATGCGCTCTAGAAACCTTCCAAATTTAACTCTTAATTTGAGTAAACAAATTTTTTTAAATTCCCTGGCAATTACTCAAAAAATTTGACATCTTATAGCGGACAGGTAAAAATAAAAACTTTTCTTTGCCAAGGCACCGATCGATAGGATAATTGATCATCGGAACATCTGCTCTGAGAATATGTCTCTCGATCGCCGTCAATTTCTTGATCTTTCAGGTGCTACCCTTGGCACAGCCACTCTTGCTGGTTTTAACCCTGCCGCTTTTATCGAAAAAATTAGATTTATTCAGCCAACTCTATATAGGGTTTTCATCCCTTGTAACCCCATCCATCGCATAACACAAACCGAAGAACCGGGCTATCTTAGGTTTGGTGAGTAAAATGTATTCTAAGATACAGTCCTGCTGGCGAGGGAGTGGAAGGAACCACTCCAGACACAGAGGACACAAAGATTGATCGCTTCTATAGTAAGTTAAACTGATCACACAAAGAACTGATAGGCTTTTAGCGGCTTGAGAACAAGCTTTATCAATCTATTCATATAATTGAAAATTATCAAAAGCGCACACTGCCGGAAAGCCATTTATTTTTTACCGAAAAATTGGGTTGAAAGCCTCGCCCTTTGAGGGCGACTTTATAGGATGTATGATATTAAGAATAGGGGGCCGGGTAAGCAACCGCTTAAAAAACCCAGTCATCAACCGATGAACGCACCTTGAAAACTAGAGTTATGGGGTTCTCTAGTGGGACTTAAACGCCAAATAAAGATCAAATCGAGTATAATCGTTAAAGAGTAAGCACTTTACGTTGAAAGATCAGCGATGAAAGAGACAACCCCAGCCGCGATGCCCCCATGCTTTGACCGATGGTGTCGGCGGTTTGACAATTGCTTCAAAAACGAAGCGCAAAAAAACGGCTTCAGACAATATTTAGGAGGATTATTAGGGGAAAGTGAGCGGAAAAACCTCACTCAAATGGCCAATAATGCCGTCGGAGTAGTTTATAACCGATTACATCACTTTTTGACCGAATCTCCCTGGTCAGACCGTCAGGTGAATGAATGTCGGTTGCAAGTGATGAACCAATGCCGCCAGACGCAAATCCCCCGAGGATTTTCCCTGATTGTCGATGACTCAGGACATCGAAAAAGTGGCAATCTGACCGCCGGAGTTGGCAGGCAGTACCTAGGAGAAATTGGCAAGACAGACAACGGAATAGTCGCCGTCACTACCCATCTCTACGACGGCAAAAAAAGTGTCCCCCTAGACATTGAAATTTATCAACCGGCTAGTTCCTTAGCCGAGGGGAAAGAAGACAAAGAATTTAAGAAGAAACCGGAGATAGCGATAGATTTAATTGACCGGAGCTTAACCAGAGGCTATCGACCGAAAATCGTCTTAATAGATGCTGGTTATGGCAACAACACAAATTTTCTCAAAGCCCTGGAAGAAAGAAAGCTAAAATACTTAGGAGGATTGGCAAAAAATCGAAAAGTAATTATTGAAAAAGAAGGGGGTGTGGAAGAAACAATCCAGCTTGAGCAACTAGCAAAAAGCCTATCAGAAAAGGATTGGGAGAAAATCACCCTAAATCTAGATAAAGAAAAAACGGTTTGGGTAGCGGTATTCAGAGCGAAAATATCTCAACTAGAAGGAGAAAGGAACTTGGCGATCATCATGAATGCAAGTTCAATGGAAAAAGCAACAGAGGTTGACTATTTCATCACCAATGTAGTTGAGGCAGATACAGTAACAGCTTCGTGGATAGTGAGGACTTACACCGAAAGAAATTGGGTGGAAGTATTCTACCGAGAAGCCAAAGGATGGTTAGGGTTAAGGGAATACCAAGTCAGGGATAAACGAAGCTTACTTCGTCATTTTATCTTGGTGTTTTGTGCCTATACATTTATCCTGTGGCATCAGTTAACTGGGGGATTGCAAAGGCGGTGGGCGAATCGACCTTTAAACACTTTTGTGGAAGCCTTGGAAGCTTTTCGGACAGCGATGTCTTTCCGTTTCTTTGAGTGGCTGACCGAGAATCGGGATGTGTTTGCCGCTTACAAAGCCAGTTTAGGCTTTGTTTGGGCTTGAAATTTGTTTAAGTCCCACTAGGGGAATGCTCCTATAGGTAAAAATTCTCAGCACCAAGTACCAGAGAAACCAAGTATTTTAGAGGTTTGGAACTGTATCGTAGGGGCCCCCGAAAACAGGCTTCTGTAAGGTCGCGAAAGTCTGAGGAGAGAACCACCTCTGGGTGGGATTTCGCCAGGAATCTAATTCAAGTGGACTCGTTGAGCCAGAAATTCACAGCAGTGATGCGAGAAGAATCCACGTCCGTTTACGGCGTGGGGTATGTCAAAATAGAAGATTCCCTAGATTATTTTTGCGGGAGGCAATCGGTGATTCTCAATTTTTCCTTAAGGATTGTAGCGGCCAAAGGCAGACTATTCTGTAAGTTTTCACTCTACAAAACCTATCGGGTGGTCAGTACCGCCCCCGTCGATGTCCTCTGGCAAAAATTAATCAATGTGGCCGATGTCTCTTGGCATCCTTTGATCGCCAAGGCTGATGTTCCCTTGGGTTTAATCGCTAAACCAGGGTTAATCTATCAAGCTGTCACCCGTCTGACTCCCATTCCTATCCGGGTTTTCGTGGAAAATGTCCGCCCCGGGGAACTCCTCAGCCTCAGAGTTCTCGCTATCCCGGGCATGGAACAGAAAATGACCTACCAAGTGGAATCAACCCTCTGTGGTAGTTATATTTCCTATTCTGTCACTCTGCGGGGTTGGCTGTCCCCCTTTATCTGGTGGTTAAGTCGTCCCTATCTAGCCAAAGTCGCCGCCCAACTAGCCCACGCTGCCGAAGAATTAACGGCCTAAAAAAAATTCTCCCCAATTGTGCTAATAAATAATCTGCCAAGGGTCAAGATCTAAGTCACAATGGTATATGGATAGACTTAAACAAAATTTTAGTCAGCTACATTGGTACATATAGTCTACTGATATCATCCCGACGAGTTGAGCGCAACAACCTCAATCCGCCGGGATGAACTATCTCTAGAGACTTTACTGATGAAGTAAGCTCTACAGGAGGGAACTATGGGGGAATTAAACACAGCCGAACTTCTAGTTAAATGTCTAGAGAATGAAGGGGTCGAGTATATTTTTGGGCTACCCGGGGAAGAAAACCTCGATGTTTTGGAAGCCCTGAAAAACTCCTCGATCAAATTTATCACCACCCGTCACGAACAGGGCGCGGCTTTTATGGCCGATGTCTATGGACGCTTGACGGGAAAAGCGGGGGTTTGTCTCTCCACTTTAGGACCGGGGGCGACTAACCTGATGACAGGGGTAGCCGATGCTAACCTCGATGGGGCGCCCTTAGTGGCCATCACCGGCCAGGTGGGAACCGATCGGATGCACATTGAATCCCATCAATACCTGGATCTGGTGGCCATGTTCGCCCCGGTGACGAAATGGAATAAACAAATCGTGCGGCCGGGTATCACCCCAGAAGTGGTACGGAGAGCCTTTAAAACCGCCCAAAGTGAGAAACCGGGGGCAGTTCATATCGATCTTCCCGAAAATATCGCCGCTATGGCTGCCGATGGTCATCCCTTGCCCCTCGATAGTCAGGAAAAAGTTTACGCTTCCTATCGGACTTTGAACATGGCGGCGGCGGTGATTTCTAAAGCGAAAAATCCCTTGATTTTGGCGGGAAATGGGGCAATTCGCGCTAATGCTAGTGAGGCTTTAACGGAATTCGCCACGGCCTTGAATATCCCTGTGGCTAACACTTTTATGGGTAAGGGGGTGATTCCCTATACCCATCCTCTGGCTCTTTGGGCGGTAGGATTACAGCAACGGGATTTGATTAGTTGTGCCTTCGAGCGCAGTGATTTAATTATCGCTGTTGGTTACGATTTAATCGAGTATTCCCCGAAAAAATGGAATCCAGACGGTAAATTACCGATTATTCACATCGGCATGACTCCGGCGGAAATTGACAGCAGTTATGCCCCGGTGGTGGAAGTGGTGGGTGATATCACCGATTCTCTCATCGATATCCTCAAACGGGCCGATCGCCAGAATAAACCAACTCCCGTCACCGCGGGATTAAAGACGGAAATTCGGGCCGATTACGAAACCTATGCCAATGATACGGGTTTTCCGATCAAGCCACAAAAATTGATCTACGATCTGCGTCAGGTGATGGGACCGGAAGATATCGCTATTTGTGACGTGGGCGCTCATAAAATGTGGATGGCGCGCCAGTATCACTCCGATTGTCCCAATACTTGCATTATTTCTAACGGTTTCGCCGCTATGGGTATTGCTATCCCTGGTGCGATCGCCGCTAAGTTAGTTTATCCCAATAAGCGCATTGTGGCGGTGACGGGGGACGGCGGTTTTATGATGAATTGTCAGGAATTGGAGACAGCTTTGCGGGTGGGAACTCCCTTCGTCACTCTCATCTTTAATGATGGCGGTTACGGTTTAATCGAATGGAAGCAGTTAAACTATTTTGGGACATCTTCTTTTATTAAGTTTGGTAATCCCGATTTTGTTAAATTTGCCGAAAGTATGGGATTAAAAGGCTATCGGGTGGAATCTACTCAGGATTTGATCCCGACACTAGAGGAGGCTTTCCGGCAAGAGGTGCCTACGGTGATCGATGTTCCCGTCGATTACGGTGAAAATCTGCGTCTTTCCCAAAAATCGGGCGATCTAAGCTGTCAGATTTGGGAATAGAAGTTGATAGCGGCAAGCAACCCCCTCGGTAGCTTGCCGTTAACTTCTCGAAAAAAATCCCCTAACTAAATCTCAGTTAGGGGGAAGTAATTAGGTTGGCTTTGGTAACGTTAGAAAACCCGATCTAGAATAACCATTCTAGAACCGCCTCATCTTTAGTGTTGGTATTGCGAGAAGGGGTTTCCCGGGTAAATTTCATGTGGATAGAACGATTTTGTTCACCATCGGCGGCCACGGCCATAATCGGATAATCGATTAAACCATCTTGGAAGGACATCTGATAGCGGAAAGTGCCATCGGGATTGAGTTTAATCGGACGACCACCGATAGTTACGGTGGCATCGGGTTCCGTAGCACCATAGACGATTAATTCGGCATCGGCAACTAACCAGAATTTGCGCGGACGTTGTAGGGTTTCCGAAGCACCCATACCGATACCGGAAGCAGTTATGCCTATACCGGAAGCAGTTAGTCCCGATACCGTGGGAACTGCCCACATACCAACCCCAGAGGGGAATACATAAGAACTGATCACTTCCGACATCGGTACGGAACCAGCGACGTGCTGCATGGAACCAAACAAGGAACCGGCCACCCGTAGGGCCTCGATATCGCCGACACTCTCGAAAATTTGGTCGTAGATAGGGCTTCCCGTGGTTCCGGCGCTGCTGCCGTAGCGTTTGCTGGGGGGAACGAGTTCGTAAACAGTTTTACCCACCAGTTCTTCTTCCCAGTTAACGGTGACAAAAATATCTTCAATCCAGTCGGAAGGATAGACGGGAGGAATCCGCACTAAAGGAGAACGGGCCAAAACTAACCAACGACCATCGGCACAACGATAACCGATATCGATAACATAATCTCGATCGCTGACCGGAATCGGTAAATACCATTCCCGGGCTAATTCATCACAGAGATATTCTTGGACGCTATGCGCGCCTTGGCTATTGAGATCGATATCGGTGACATCATAAAGACGCAGGGCTAACTGTTGTCCCCCTTGACGACGGAGATCTTCTTTTGATTCGTTGGGGATATCCCAGTAAGCATAGGCCCACTGAGGATCGCGAGGTAGGAGGGTGATGCGATTTTCACCGTAGCCCCCGGGCAGATCTCCTAAACCATCATCCACTGAACCTAGGATATCTTCGATCGGGTTAGCTTGACCTAATTCAAATTTTGCTGCTTCCACTGGTTTTTCCTCTTTAATAATAGATTTAAAATTGCCGCTTACTCCCATAGCTTGGGTAATTGACTCGATTAACTGCGTTTTCCGCATCCGACTGTAACGAGAGATGCTGTATTGACTGGCAACTCGTCGTAGTTGCCGCAAGGTCATCTCATCTAAGGGGGGGTATTCTGGAACCATGAGTTGACGCTCTCCGATTAGTTACGACGGCAAATGTTTTTGGGCATTTGCAAAAGCAGTTATCTGGGTAATCCTTCTAACTACTCATCGATTGCTTTGTGAACGAGAGATCCACTCGATGGGGATCAAGGGAATCGCTTGTTATAAATACCTATTAAACAGTAAGATTCCGATTTTGAACAAGTACCTTGTCATGATTTCTTGACAAAATTGCCAACCCCTTGATCCCCAAGAGATTTTCATGTCAGGAAGTTTTGATATTCTGTCCTGCATTGAAACTGTATCTGAGAAATTTTAGTACAAATGCTCGGACTTCCTCTCCCTGCTCCCCACTGATTACTGATTACTGATTACTGATCACTGATTTGTACTCCGATCCCGATCGCCTGTAATCTGATATTGAGACTTTTAGTTAAGGAGACTGAACCGCTTGGCTACTCGTGTGATTATTGTTCGTCATGGACAAAGCAGTTATAACGCAGAGCAGAAAATACAAGGTCGCAGTGATGGCTCGGTTTTGACAGAAAAAGGCCATCTGGACGCGGAAAAAGTAGGAAATGCCCTCAGTCAAATCGATATCGCCGCTTTTTACTGTAGTCCTCTCCAAAGAGCCAAATCTACTGCTGAGGTGATTCAGTCTCGTTTAAATAATTCTCCCGTCATTCAACCCACTTCGCAGTTACTAGAAATCGATCTGCCTATCTGGGAAAATATGGTCAAAGAGGAGGTAAAAGCTCAATACCCTCAAGAATATCGGGATTGGCACCAAAAACCTCACGAATTTAAGATGATACTGCCCGATGGTCAAGAACATTATCCCGTTCTCTCTCTCTATCAACAAGCCCAAGATTTTTGGCGAGAAATTATTCCCCAACACGAGGGCAAAACTATCCTCATTGTTGCCCATAACGGCATTAATCGCTGTTTAATCCTCAGTGCCATCGGTATTCCGGTTTCCTTATACCATTCCCTACAACAATCTAACTGTTGCGTTAATGTTCTCAATTTTACGGGTGATTTTGGTGATCCTGTGCAGGTGGAATCCCTCAATCAAACGGCACACCTAGGGATAGCTTTACCCCCACCGCGTCCTCCTTTCCAAGGTTCGAGGCTGCTGCTGGTGCGTCACGGAGAAACCCAATGGAATCGGGATAAACGTTTTCAAGGTGTGCGCGATATTCCTCTCAATGATAATGGCAAAGCTCAAGCTGAGAAAGCCGCCGAATTTCTGCGAGAAACGGCGATCGATCACGCTGTCACCAGTCCTTTGTCCCGTCCCAAGGAAACTGCCCAAATTATCCTGCAATATCACCCCGATGTCACCTTAGATACCCAAGTAGATCTGACGGAAATCTGTCACGGACTTTGGGAAGGTAAATTAGAGGAGGAAATTGAAGCGAGTTTCCCCGGGATGTTAGAAGACTGGAAAAATGCCCCGGAAACCGTACAAATGCCGGAAGGGGAGAATTTACAAGAGGTTTGGGATCGAGCGATCGCTTGTTGGCGGCAAATCGTTAAAACCTATAGTAATAGCGATAGTCCTAAGACAATTATGGTAGTAGCTCACGATGCCATTAATAAGGTGATTCTTTGTTATTTATTGGGTTTAAAACCCGCCAATTTCTGGAATATTAAACAGGGAAATGGTGCGGTTAGTGTTATCGATTATCCCAAAGGGGTTGACTCTCAACCGGTCCTACAAGCAATTAATATTACCTCTCATCTAGGAGCGGGAATACTCGATCGCACGGCAGCCGGCGCTTTATAACAGTTATCAGTTATCAGTTATCAGTTATCAGTGGGTAAGTTAACAGTTAACAGATTTGAGTTTTAAGTGAGCAGTATGTGGTAAGTGTGCAGTATTAAATAGCAGTTTCTTGCCATCTTTTCACTGATTACTGATTATCAGCCAGTCAGCTGCCCTTGGCTTTCTTAATTAAGAACAGACTACCCCCAAGTATGGCGAAAGCAACAACCGCATTGGGTTCAGGAACTTTGGTAGCAAAAGAAGCATTGTCAATACTAAAACTATCGACAGCTGTTGTATTATTGGCAAAGATAACAGAACTAAATTCTGCTGTCCCGATAATACCGAGAAACCCATTCTCTCCACCAATTGTAGGATTGATAGAAATAGTTTGGTCTCCTGTGCCATCGAAATTGCCAGTAAGAGTTATAGTCATTTCAGATAAGTCTGATACACTCTAGACCAGTTAAACCCTTATGAACTCTGGCATTGATATTCTCAATCTTAATTGAAATGACTATAACTCATCAATGCGGGAAAAGTCAGCACCAAAAGCCAACACGGTAGCAGGAAACTGCCAGGTTATGGTATCAGAAGCACCCGTAAGTGTACCGGAAGCATTATCGTAAACACCAGAATTGACGATGCTGACACTGTTGTTATTAAACGAATTAGGCAGTGTGGGAGGAGCGGAATTAGTGGAAACAATCCCTGAATCTAGGGTAATTGACTGTGCCGAAGAAATAGTATTGCTAAAGGTATCGGTGGTAATCTTGTACGAGGGGTTCGTGGCGAGTGCCGCTTCCCAGGCAGTCCGATTTGTATAAATGGTATAAGCACTAACAGAAGACACGCTACTTAACAGTAGAGTTACTGTCCCTGTGGCGAAAGCTAAAGAATTAAGGGCATTGAGCTTCACTAGGTTATTTCCTCTCATTAAAGGTGAATAAAAACCAGAGTATCAGAGCAGGTACGAAAAATCCTCTCATCTTTGTACAGAATAATTACAACCCACCTTCCGCACTTCTTAACATTCAATTGATAATTTTTACTAATACATTGCTTACAACCCTTTGCCAGTAAAGATTGTAGCTACAAGGATCGATTTTCATCAAGGTGAAGAATTGTAATTTGTTTTCTCAGAAAAAATCAATTATTGAAAATGTTCTCAATAGTAGTTTCTACAATGAAGCTTTTTCGTCAAAACATCTTGGGGAATGTAAAAATATATAAAGGTATATGAAGATGTGCGGAATGTCGGATTTAATTCCACCCACCCACTTAACTAGAAGCTAATAATTTATTTTCAATCTGTCTAACTACCGTTAGCGCCGAATAGCTGACTCCGGCAGTACCTTCTCCCGGATGGGTGGAATCTCCCACTAACCAAAGATGGGGGATCGGAGTGCGCGTCGCTACTCCAAAAGGGCCAAAAGTGGACAGTCTTTGACCAATACCGCCGACAATGCCCTGATTTCGCCCTGTAAACCGTTCAAAAGTGCGAGGTGTAGCTGATTCGATGTGAACGATGTGATCAGGACTAAGATGGAAATAATTACCGAGACGATTGATCGCCTCTTGGGTGTATGCTGCTTTTAATTGCTGATAATTATCTTCTCCTTTTCGCCACCAAAGACTGGTATCGGTGAAGGAAGAAGCAATAATCGTCGCTTTTCCCACTGGAGCGCGACCATCCCCTTCTTTACTCACGGAAACAAACAAAGAGTTATTTTCGCCGATCATGCCATCGTCATCGTAGAGGAATTGCAAATGGGGGGGACAATCGGGGGGAATAGCAGCGCGATCGACTCCTAAGTAAACCACAAAAGCAGCGGATGCGGGGGGAAGTTTTTCGATTCTCCGGTGATAAAGACTGGGAATGGCTTCGCGATCGATTAATTGTGGTAAATTTTGGATCGGGATATTAGCGACAATCTCATCGGCCATTTCTGGATGTATTTGCCCATTTTTTTGATTTCTGACGATAATTCCCGTGGCTTTTCCCTTTTCTGTCAGTATTTTTTCCACTGTGTGGCGCATTTGCAATTTACCGCCGTATTTTTCCAAAGCTGCTACTAGGCGATCGCTTAATACCTGCATACTACCCTGAAGGTGGGATAAACCTTGGGGAGACTGAGAAACTGCTAAAGCGGTGGCGGCATAAAGTAAAGCGGTTTCATCGGCAGTAACTTGGGAATAAAGCTTTAACTGGAGATCAAGGAAGGTTTTTAGGCGTTTATCTGTCTCTAAGCCGTATAATCGCAGAGCATCGCCCACAGTCATCAAAGTAAAAGGGAAGGTAATGGCAGTATCTACACGCAAAGCGGAGATTAATTGCCCTAAATCCCACCAGTTGCGCGGGGGTAAAACTGGATCGCGACTTTGAAAACGCCAACTTGCTTGAAAGAGTTTTTGTAATAATTGCCAAAAAGGTTCGCTGCCCGGAAATTGTTTTTGTCTTTCCTCTTGCCACTTTTGCGGATTGCGCCAGACGTTAATCGCAGTGGTTTCCCCCGGCAGAAAAACGGCACAAGCGGGATCGCAAGGGACAGAATCGGGTAAATCTATCCCTAATTCGGCAAAAATGCGCTGATGAATGCCCCCTACTTCTAATCCTGCCACTTGAGTTGCCCCCACGTCAAAAGTAAAACCCCGACGGCAAAAAGTCGAGGCACAACCTCCGGGGACAAGCGCCTGATCATATACTGTGACTTGATAACCTCGACGCGCCAATAATGCCGCCGCCGTTAGTCCGCCAATCCCTGCACCAATAACGGTAATTTGCGTCATTTTCTTAACAATTATTTATATTTATTTTTATAGTAACGTTTTTGGCAGTCAGGAGACGGGAATCAGTGATCAGCTCCTGAAGGACGCAAAGCGCCCTAAAAAGAAAAAGAGAAACTAGGGACAAGCCCTGATATTCTAAATCTGGAAGTATCCTGAACTCAAACCGGAGTAACAATGGTGTCATGAGACCCGATTATCAGCTAGGTCCCTAGGAAAGAGGAAAAAAGAATTGGCGAGACGAGGATTAACTCTTGAACCCGTGGTCGAGAATCAAATAAAAAACCCTTCCTAGAACAAGGGTACTTCCCCGATCATAACTCGGAGCCAAGAAAGCCATGACCAAATCCCGAAACAAGTCTTCAAAAACCCAAAGTAGTGACCAGAAGTTAAACATCATCAATGCCAAGGCGGCGGGAGCGGAAAAGTCAAAAGCTCACAAACTCGTAAAGTTGTCAATCGAGCCGCCACGGCCTTTAGATTAGCCGCTCAAGCAGTCAGTCGTTCTAGTTGCGCTTTGGGGGCTTTTTATCGTCGTCTTTATCGCCGCGCTGGTGCGGCCAAGGCGATTACGGCTACGGCACATAAAATAGCGCGGATTTTTTATCATCTGTGGACGACCAAACAATCCTATCAAGAACTGGGAGCAGATGATTACGAACAACAGTATCGTCAACGGGTCATCAACAATCTCTCGAAAAAGGCGCAATCCCTTGGCTTTCAACTGGTTGAGGCTTCCTCAGCCTGAGTTAAGTTTCTGGAGAGTTGGAAGGTTTTGGGGTTTTAGGGTTTTGGGGGTTTAGGGTTTTAGTTAAAATTCCCCCATTCCCCCACTTCCCCACCAGCAATTCTCATTTTGAAAACAAAAGAAGATAAAGTTCTCTATGTGAACAAGAGAACTTCTGTCTAATTATCATTTTTTTTCAAGATAATCATCATAATTAGCTTCAAGAGACAGTTTTAAAATATCTGCCCATAAAAAACTTATCTCAACTCATAAATTTAGCTGAAATTCTGACCTAATTTGTGGTTTTTTCAATGAATAAAATAATCTTTCCTTCTCTCGAAAAATTGACATTTTTAACTAGAATTTATTTTTTTGAGCGGGACATATTCGGTAAGAATAAACAAGAAAAACTCTGACCAATTCTTAAACCAAAAATATTTTAATAAAGTACGAATATCATTAAAAAAACTGGTGCGAGTAACTAATAACTCACGAATCTTTTGATAAGTATGATTAACTAAATCTAAAACGGTATGAAATAAAAAAGCTAGTAAATTTAAAGACAACAAGAACTCGCATAAATGACTTTGACCATGACCAAAATTATGTTCTAAATTATAACCGTGATTTTTAAGAACGTTATTTCCTTCATTCTCAACTTTCCATCTGCTGCGTCCAGCTTTGACAATTTTTTCAACATTATTTTCAGTAATTTGATGATTGGTAATCCAATTATTTTGATAGATAATTTTCTGTGTTTTTTCATTAATGACCGTGACTTCACACCAATTAACTTCGAGACTTGACTCGACCTCTCTCAGAGGAACTCTAGAAACATAACGATAACGATAAATGAGATTCTTTCGTCCATCCCATTGTTTCTTTTCTACGGTTTTAACTTCTCCACTTTTTTCTAAAAATTCTCGCCATTCATATAAGGTTTTATGAGAAGTTTCAAGACAAACAAAAATAAAATTATAACCTTGTTTTAGAGCTAACTCACAGATAGGTTGGCGAGAGTATAAGTCATCTCCTAACAGGGTTACGGGATAACCATACTTCTTTTGATGATTCTTATCTAACCATCTTTTAACAGCCGCATTTTCACAATCTTGTTTTTGCTGCCCATCTTGTTTTTTAATAAATTCTGGTTCTAAATTAATCACTTGTTTTTGCTCAGGAGAAACCACAATTGGCGTGACGCAACCATGAAAATAAGTTGTCGTTCCATTACGAGGATTGCGGCAATTACAATGGGGACAACTAATTTTCTTTGAAGAAAAATATTCCGTACCATCTAAAGCTATTAAAATTTCCTCATCTAAGTAGAAAAATTTTTTAATAACTCCCGGTTTTTTTAACCATTGATAGACTTGTTGAAAAGAGCCAAATATTGTGGCAGCTGGGATAGGATCTAACAGGTTTCTGATTTGATTATCACCAGGTATTTTTTTGATACCAAATAAACTTGAAGCATTATCTTTTCCCTTACTACTTTTCATCAAACGTTGATGCTCTAAAAAAGAAGGTGACTGAGTAAAAAAAACCGAAAAAGCCGCCTTAACTGCATCTTCTACCTGATATTTGGTATTGTTTCCTGGTTTTCTGTCATCGGGTAAGTCATGTAATTCTTGAACTAAAAATTGTATTAATTCAGGAATTTCTCAAGTCACAGCCTTTTTCGTCATCGCAGAACAGTTTGATTAATTAATATTTCCAACTTAATAATTTTACCTCAACAGACAACAATCATCAATTTTTATTTGGTTCTCTTTCTGATGTAGAGAACTTTTGTTCTAGATTGCTCCCATCTTTCAAATATTTTGAGTATAAATACTCTATATACTCACTTCTCTGCGATGCAGTCGCACTCGCGGGAGCGCATTTTGTAGCTTGCTTAAAGCTTTGTTTCTGTCTGTATCACTTGTTACTTTTTAAAATGAGAATTGCTGCTTGGCCTGTACCTTGCTTGCCCGTTGGGATTCTGGCTATCAAGAGCCGTGGTTAGTTTTGACCGACTTGTCACCCCAAAGGGCTGATGCCCTCTGGTATGGCTTACGTCCTTCTACGGAGTGTGTTTACCGCGACCTCAAATCCGACGGCTGGCAATGGCAAAACACTCGCCTGCTTGACCCAGAGCGTGCCGAACGCCTTTGGTTAGCTATGGCTGTAGCTACTCTCTGGATGGTTATGCTGGGAGGAGAAGCGGAAAATCAATCTCCTGAACCCAATTTGTCGCCACTTCCCCCCCAACATACTGTCTTTAGTAAAACTCTCCACCTCAAACCTCTACGTCAGCTTTCTTGTTTTCTTCTGGGTTCTATTACCCTAGTTGCTGATTTACTGAAAGGTTTATCGATTCACCTTCATCGTTGGAGTTCTTTCCCTCCCACCCCCGTTGATGCTTTTTACTACTCCCCTTCCTCTTAGTTGTAAAATACCTACACCTGTCAGACTTCCCCACTTCCCTAAAATTCCAGAGGTTATAAGATAATTAAGCGATGATTAAAGAACCGTTAATTGAATTGAGAGGAGTATCGAAAAGATTCGGGGATAATGTTATTCTCGATGGTTTAGATTTAACCATTTATCGAGGGGAGGCCCTAGTAATTATCGGGCCGTCGGGAACGGGAAAATCAACGGTTTTACGGTTAATTGCGGGATTAACGGGGATAAATGCTGGAGAAATTCGTATTAAAGGTCAATTGCGTCAGGGATTGCTAGAAGATGGTCGAGAAGCGATGCGAACTTCCTTAGTTTTTCAACAAACGGCCCTGTTTGATTCTCTCACCGTCGGGGAAAATGTCGGTTTTTATCTTTATGAACAAACTAATTTAAAAAAAGCCAGAATTAGGGAATTAGTGGAAAAAAGCCTGGAAATGGTCGGTTTACAGGGAATTAGTGACCTTTATCCCTCGGAACTATCGGGAGGAATGCGTAAACGGGTGGCTTTTGCCCGCGCTATTATCACTAATCCCGATAATCCGGCCGATAATCCAGAATTACTGCTGTATGATGAACCTACCGCCGGATTAGACCCGATAGCTTCCACAATTATCGAGGATCTAGTGCGGACTCTCCATGAAAAATCAGGGTCTGCGAACACTTATGTGATGGTTTCTCACCAACAAAGTACCATCCGACGCACCGCCGATCGAGTAGTATTTCTCTATCAGGGAAAAGTGCAATGGCAGGGATTAGTGGCAGATATCGATCGTACCGATCATCCCATGATCCGGCAATTTTTTAGCGCCAGCATTGAAGGCCCGATTAGGACAATCGTTTAAGCTAGATTAAGCTAAATTAAGAACTATCGAGAATGAGAGAAAAATCATGCAGAGTTCGCGAGCTTTACGGGAAGGAAGACTAGGTTTGTTTGCTCTAGGCGGATTATTGGTCTTTGGGGCGCTCGCTATCTGGGTTCGCGGGGGGGGATTTGGTCAAAGAACCTATCAATTAATCTTCGAGTTTGCCGACGTGGAAGGGTTACAAGTCGGGGCGCCGGTGCGTTTTCGCGGGGTGAGAGTGGGAAGAATTACAAGTTTTATCCCGGGAAGCAATCAAGTGGAAGTTATTGCCGAAATCGCTTCTGCTACTTTAGTTATGCCTAGGAAGGTAACTGTTACTACCAATCTTTCCGGATTAATTGGTGAGGCAGCCATCGATATCACTCCCTTAGTTTCTTTAAGTGCTGAGGCCAAAAATCTCGACCCTCTGGCTCCCGACTGTGATCAACAGTTAATTCTCTGTAATAATACTCGTTTACAGGGGACAACAGGAACACAATTAATGTCTAGTGTTGGTCGTTTAGTGGATACTTTTACCAGTCCTGAATTTGTGGGTAATCTCAATGATGTCACCAAAAATACCGCTATAGCAGCTCAAAAAATCGCCCGTTTATCCGATGATACCTCCCAGACTATCCGTAATGCCCAAAGAGAAATCTCTCGTCTATCTTTGGAATTAGCTACCACCAGTCGCTCGGTCACTAATACAGCTAATAATGCCTCCCGTTTTGTCAATACTTTAGATAATACCGTTCAGGAAAATCGCAGTCAAATCAGCAGGACTTTTCAACAATCTTCCCAATTGGTCGCTAATCTCAATGCTGTTCTCAGCGAAAATCGCGGACAAATTGTTGATACTCTCGGTAATATTAATCAAGCTAGTTTAGGTATTGGTAGTCTCGCTAATAATCTCAATAATACCGCCCTGAGGTTGAATGCAGGTTTAGATGAAATTGATACTAAACAAGTCATGCAAAATATCGAGACTATTTTGAATAATGCGGTGGAAACATCGAATAATTTACGAGAAATTACTAAAACTATTAACGATCCTGCTACAATTGTCGTACTGCAAAAAACTCTCGAATCCGCTAGGGTGACTTTTGAAAATACTCAAAAAATCACCTCCGATATCGATGAGTTAATTGGTGATCCCCAATTTCGCGAGAATTTAAGACGTTTAATCGATGGCTTAAGTAATCTGCTTTCTTCCGGGGAACAATTAGAATATAATTTGCGTATCGCTCAAACTTTAGATACCATGACTCAAGAGTTAGCTAAACAAAAAGTTTTGACCATCTCTCGACCTTTAAATCCTAAGCAAATGCAACTCTATCCCCAATTTATCGTTCAACAACCACCCACGAGTGAAAAATGACAAAACAGCACAATTCAAGCGATAGATTATGAATTATGAATTGTGAATTATGAATTATGAATTATGAATTATGAATTAGGGAGAATAAATAAAAATAATCTCCTGTCTCCTGTCTCCTGTCTCCTGTCTCCTGTCTCCTATCTCCTGTCTCCTATCTCCTATCTCCTATCTCCTATCTCCTATCTCCTATCTCCTGTCTCCTATCTCCTGTCTCCTGACGGCTAAAATAACTGATGACTGATAATAATATGTTGAAATCAATTTGTATTACTCTTGGAACTCGTCCTGAAGCGATTAAATTAGCTCCCGTTATTCGTGCTTTTCAAGAATCGGAACAGTTTCAAACCCATGTAATTCTGACGGGACAGCATAAAGAAATGGTAGCGCAGGTGATGGAATTATTTGCTTTAAAAGCAGATGAAAATCTGGATATTATGCAAACCCGTCAAACCTTAACTGATATTACTTGCCGCAGTTTACGGGGTTTAGAAACGGTTTTTGAGCGCATAAAACCAGATTTAATTATTGTGCAAGGTGATACTACCACGGCTTTTGCTGCTGCTTTAGCGGCTTTTTATCAACAAATTCCTATCGCCCATGTAGAGGCAGGATTAAGAACTAATGATATCTATAATCCCTATCCCGAAGAAGCTAATCGCCGCCTAATTTCTCAACTGACTACCCTACATTTTGCTCCCACTACTTTAGCCGTGGAAAACTTACAAAAATCTGGGGTGACAGGAAATATTCACCACACCGGTAATACAGTTATTGATGCTTTATTAAGCGTAGCCAAAACCGCACCAGAATGTCAAATTGCGGGCTTAAATTGGTCAGATTATCGGGTTTTATTAGCTACGGTTCACCGCCGGGAAAATTGGGGCGAACCCTTACAGGATATTATCAAAGGATTCACTTTGTTGTTAGAAAAATATGCCGATACAGCCCTATTATTACCCCTCCATCGCAATCCCACCGTCCGAGAACCAATAAAGTCCGCTTTGGGCAATCATCCCAGGGTATTTTTAACTGAACCTATCGATTATGCCGAGTTAGTGGGGGCGATTCAACGCTGTTATTTATTATT
This sequence comes from Microcystis aeruginosa NIES-843, assembly GCF_000010625.1. Classification (NCBI taxonomy): domain Bacteria; kingdom Bacillati; phylum Cyanobacteriota; class Cyanophyceae; order Chroococcales; family Microcystaceae; genus Microcystis; species Microcystis aeruginosa. Next base: position 514,550 of record NC_010296.1, on the reverse strand, counting down.
AACTGATTCGGGGGGCATTCAAGAAGAAGCCCCTAGTTTAGGAAAACCGGTTTTAGTATTGCGAGAAACCACGGAAAGACCGGAAGCAGTACAAGCGGGAACAGCGAAATTAATTGGTACTAATCCAGAGCAAATTTTAGCACAAGCGGGAGAATTATTAGGGGATAAAATCGCCTATGATCGTATGGCTAATGCCATTAATCCTTTTGGAGATGGACAAGCATCCCAAAGAATCCTCCAAATCGTCCAAGATTTTTTGGCTTAATCTATGACTACTTGGTTGGGTATCGACCCCGGATTAGCGATTGTCGGTTGGGCTATTCTCCGGGATAATAGTGAGTTAATGCCGATTTTAGTCGATTACGGCACGATCGAAACTTCTAAAAATCTTTCTACTGCCCAGCGTTTGATCGAAATTGAACGGGATTTAAAGGAGTTAATCGCAGAATATAAACCGGGGGAAATTGCCGTGGAAATGCCCTTTTTTAACCGGCAAATCAAGGCAGCTGGTGGAGTCCTGCAAGCATTGGGAATTATCAATCTAGTTAGCTGCCGCGATGGGGGAATTGAACCGATTTTCCTCCATCAAGCTAGTTGGAAATGTCATCTCGGCCATGGTAAGGCCACTAAAGCTGAGGTGGCCGAACAAATTAAGTATTTATTCGGATTGACAAAAATGCCTATTAATGACGCTGTAGATGCTATAGCGATCGCATACGCTGGTTTCAGTGGCGTTCGCAATCAAATCTCTTGAAGCAATTTGACGAAATTGGCGCAAAAATTTAGCTGACAACTAAAAGCCATTTTTGGATTTAGTATAACTCGTCCTTTTAGCAAAAGTGATCGCACCAAAGGGTTTAAGTAGCGATCGCATACGCTGCTTTCAGTGGCGTTCGCAATCAAATCTCTTGAAGCAATTTGACGAAATTGGCGCAAAAATTTAGCTGACAACTAAAAGCCATTTTTGGATTTAGTATAACTCGTCCTTTTAGCAAAAGTGATCGCACCAAAGGGTTTAAGTGTGGAATTGTGATAATTGTCATCGTCAATGCTAATAAAAATATGGTATAGTTCTTAAACGATTATAAGTTTAAAATAATGAAAATAAATGAAAATAAAAGTTTCCCAAAAAAAGGGATCATCAAACGAAGTTAACCCTCAGTTAAAGATTAGGGGTCGAGAAGGTCGTCACCGACCTCCCCTCCCATTCAGAACCGTGCATGAGACTTTCACCTCACACGGCTCCTAGTTTGACTGTTCCCTTGTTAAGGATACAGCTTGACTTCTTTTGGTTGTCCTTGTATTATCTATACTAACTTCTAATGGTGTTAGCGTAGATGATTTTGGGCTTCCATCAGATGCCGATTTATCATCGTGACAGTGGCGGTGTAGTAATTGAAGGTTCTTGTATTCATCCTTTCCGCCTAAGCTTAGAGGGTGAATGTGGTCAACTTCAATTAAATCCGATGGGGTGAAATACTGCCCACATCGGCTACACTTGCCTTGTTGCTTTTTGAGTAGTTTGGCTACTCTTGTCGGTGTGTCGATTGCTTGTCCTCGTCTGGTCGCCCAGTAAGTCCAATTTCCGTCAAATGGTGATGCGTCGGGGCGTACTAGGGTATGTCTGACGATTGGTGTCCAATTATGTTTCCATAGATAGAGACCGTTTTTGGTTTTGAATAACCAAGATTCGTGTCTTTCTTTCCCATTGCTGAGTTTAACTGTATCCGGTCTAAAATAATTTCTCAGCTTTTCGTAGTTCGCTTTACCGCATCTTGATACTGTCCATGCCCTTAACATTAACCAGGTTGTATTGTCTAGTTTATTGAAGGTATCCATAGATACTACTCCTGAGTAGTAGTTAGCCCAACCTCTAATGATTGGGTTTAGTCGACTAATCAGGGCTGATTGAGGTGCTGTTTTGTGTTTTTTGATTACACCTTTAATCGCTTCTGTGTGGGTTTTAACTGCTTTTTGGCTGGGTTTGATGTGGGTTTTGTGACCAATTAATCGTTTTGCCCCATCTTTCCCAGATTTGTATTTTCCTACTGGATATTGCCTGATATTGAATCCTAGAAAGTCAAAACCGGGTTCTTCCATTTTCCCATTGTATTCAATAGGTTTGAGTGTGTGACACACTCTGGTTTTTTCTGGTTTAAGTTCTAATCCAATAGGCTTTAACCATTCAGAAATGGCAGTTTTGCACTGTTCAATGATTTCGAGTGATGGTGAAATCACCACAAAATCATCGGCGTACCTTATTAAAACAGCTTGATTTTTACCATTTCCCTTTTTGGGAAATAGTGTTTCAATTAATCTTGCCATTCCATCCAGTGCGATGTTGGCTAGTAGTGGACTTATTACCCCTCCTTGTGGTGTCCCTGTTTCTGTTTCTTCAAATACACCGTTATCCAAAACTCCTGCTTTGAGCCATTGTTTTATGTCTCTTTTCAGGGAACTTGGACAATGAATTTTGGACAGTAAAAAGTCGTGATTAATTCGGTCAAAACACTTGGCAATATCAGCATCTAATACAAAGTAGCTACTTTGATTAATGGTGATGTATATCCTTGATATAGCGTCATGGTCAGACCTTCCGGGTCGGAAACCATAGCTGGTTCCTTCCATTTTTGACTCCCATTCTGGTTCAAGTGCCGATTTAATCAACGCTTGTCTAGCTCTGTCTTTGATGGTTGGTATTCCTAATGGGCGTTTTTCATCCCTGCCGGGTTTAGGAATCCATACCCTTCTTAGCGGTTTTGCTTTAAGTGTTCCTTTGATTTCTTCGGTTAGATTTAGCCTTTGTTCTGGGGATATTGCTATCATTCCATCGACTCCTGCTGTTTTCTTTCCTTGATTATCTTGGGTTACTTTGCGAACTGCTAATAAACGAGCATAGTATGATTTCACCAATAGACGTTGCAACCTTCTAACCTTTGCATCCTGTCCCGATTTAGCCGCTTGGTATATCCTCTTTTGGAGCTTGAAAACATATCTTTGGACTTTTGCCCAATTGATAGTTTTCCATACATTCGTAGTCTTAGTGGTTTTCGGTTTCCCGAATCCTTTACCTTCTCTCGATTTCGTCATATAGACTCCTACTAGACTCTATCCTTACAATCAAACCGTAACCCGTCAGCATATCCTGATTATTACTGTCAGGCGTTGGCTTTTGGTTACATCTCACACCCTTGAAGGCTTGCGCTTACACTTATCGCTACTGGGTATTTCGACCGATACTCAGAGCCTAAAAGGGTTTATAACGTTCCGTTTATATGGGCATTCCATCTTTAGATTTGTCCTCTCCACCGGGGTACTTTAAAGGTCTGTGTGAGTGGGAAAGGTAAGACCCTCACTATTCCCCTTATTCTTTTGAATGTAGTGTGTCAACCTATTTCACTACTCAATGTTTACGATGGTTCAAGTCGGACATTTGGCTCACGCCTAATCTTGGATGGTTGGCAGTGGTCTCGGTTTGGATGTTAGGTTACATCTAGGAGCCTTCCGTTCCCCGCTTCAGTCCCAGAGTTGTGACTTCTGAATCTGGGGGTGGCTATCGCCGTTACTCTCAGCTTTGTAACGATTTGTGATTGATTGTTACAAAGTGTATTGACCTTGAGTCCCCTTGCCTGATTTGGTATCGGGTGATACTAAACGTTGGGACATATAAACAGTTATAAGGTTGGTCTGGGTTGACCTCTTAGATTCAGTCGGGGGACTGAAGACCTTACTAGGCGGTTATTTCGGGCATTTCAGCCCTATTTCATGCCTAAACGTTTCGCACAACTTTCTATATTATATCCAAGAATCATAAATGCTTGCCATTTTCCTTGATTGTTAGTATTGAATGGATTCATAGAGTATTCAGTGAATTTACGAGGATCGATCTCAGCTTGTTTTGCCATTGGTAATGGATTCCCCGATTGCCAATTTTGCTCCATGCTTATATCGTTTACCAAAGTGAATAGTAATGTCCATAATCAAGTTTTGTTTTGTTGTCAATACTCTGTTAATATATCTAATACTAAATCCGTTGAGTACAGGCTAGTTATGAGGAGAGGCAAAAGGCAAGAGGCAAAAGGCAAGGGGAATAAATAATCAGTTTTTAATAACCGGATTTAGTATAACCTATCAGCGATCGCATGATCATTATCAAATAGGCGATCAGATTTATTCTGTTAAATATTCTAAGAAAGATTGGCTATTTTTGTACGCTCACTGGGCTGTAATTGTTGAATGACAGAAATGAGTTGTTCTAGGGTGATAGGTATTGTTATCATGGATTTCATGTCTCTTAGTTGAATAAAAACAGTCTGTAATCTCATTATATCAAGTATGATGAGGATCTTGGTCATGCGAAACTAGACGTTAATTTCAATAGGCAGTAATTGTTGGGTTTCGTACCTTAGCTAAAGCTACACGCCTAGACTTATTATATGCTAAAACTCACTGCATACCGCTATATTTTCATAGGCAGATTGAAACCCTTCAAGGTAATAGTCCGGGTGTCCCAGCAGGAACACACTTATTTAATTTTGTCGTTCCATCAGATTGAATGTAGTAATCTTCACCCCAATCTGATGGATATACACCAAAAGAAACTATAGCGGTATTACCACAATTAGCAACAATTTTATCCGTCCAACTTTTCATTAAAATTTTAGATTCCATAATATTAATAATTATGCTCTCTATTTTTGGTTCAGATCTAGTGGTCACACTCCAATCCACTGAACTTAATGCAATATTCAATACATCAGTTCTATTCGTTGGATTTCCCGTTCTACCTTCATTGGCTACTCCTTTATAAATACTAAACTTAACCCTTCTAACTCCCTTTGAGCGAATTTCTTCAAGGACTTTATTGACAGTAGCTTGACAGCCTAGCTTTGGTTCTGATTGTGCTTTAACCGAAGGATAGGAACCAGCAAAAAGCGTTGACAATCCTAATAAGGAAGCAATTAAGAGATTTTGGGAGTTAAGTCGTTTCATGGTTTTGTCCTCTGAGGAAACTTAATTAAAATGAAATATTTTTGTTAGTAGTTGAGTTGACGTTAAAAAAGTAACCGTTGGTTGTGTTGGGTTTTGTGCCTTAATCAAACCTACATGGCTAGGAACTGTAGGGGCGCAAGGAACCTGCGCCCAGAATGTAACCTCTCTCAATTTATCAAGTCTGGTGAGTCAGCCTCACTTATTTGAATACCGCGATTATGATGTTTTTGAGATAGTTAAAGACTGTTCAATTACTTGAGGTTAACTATTTTGAATTAGGCGTAATAACAAACGTAATCCTTCATTAACGGCTGCTGAATCAGGAAAAATAGTAGCAACGTCGGGGTCTATTTCGACGGTTAAAGTAGTTCTTTTTCGCCCTTGACCTCTTGCTATGACTGGAAGTTTAGTAAAGTCATATTCGGGGCGTAAATCATCATCTAGATCACAGGTCTGATTCATAAGCTTTACGTTCTTGGGTGGTAGCTAAACGGGCACTAATTAAGCGTGTGGTTTCCGTGCGGTCAGTATAAGAAACAACTAGCAATCGTCCTTTGGCTGATTCCCCCATTATAATAAAACGTCGCTCCCCAAGAGAGTGTTCTGGATCGGCAAAGGTTAAAAATAAGGGATCATAGAACACGGATTTAGCTTCATCGAAAGAAACACCATGTTTGGCCAAGTTCCTTTTGGCTTTCTCCTCGTCCCAATCGAATAACATGGGTTACATTTATATGGGTTGGCTGAAAATTATAGCAGAATTTCTGGCTCTCCCGTACTTGTGGTGATAAGAAAAGGTTATCTAAGGTAGGGCGTATACCATACGGCGCGACAGAAAACGAATTTGCCCTATTGTAGGGGCGCAAGGAACCTGCACCCAGAATGTAACATACACTAACATTTTACCCCATAATGTCGGGAGAGCCGATTTTCATAGGCAGACTGAAACCCCCCAAGGAAGAGGACTAGGAGCATTTTCTGGTTTAACACACTTATTTAATTTTGTCGTTCCATCAGATTGAATGTAGTAATCTTCACCCCAATCTGATTGATCATTACCAAAACCAACTATCGCTGTATTGCTACAATTAACGGTTCTTCGGTTTGTGCTATGCAATGGACGGAGTTATAAGGGATGAAACCCTTATAGAGAAGGACATTGATGCGATTTTTGTCAATTGTTTTCGAGCTAGAACAAACTAATCAATAGAACTCTTGCCAGATAAGGATTTAGTCGATTTATGCCCCCCTATCGAACCATACCAAGTAACGAAGAGCCGAATATTATTATTGTTAACTAATCTTGTCCATTCAATTATTTCTCCCCCATCGGAAGCAAACTCACTCACCAAGAAAATGTGTTCGCCAAAAGCAACTCGACAAGGATAGTAGTAGCCATCCCGATCCTTCCGTAAAAAGACCGTGATTCCTTCCCAATCTCCTTCATGATTATTAAATCCTTCGTGGTCGTACCAATTGCTATGGGGATAGTGAAAGTAATAGTTAATTGCTAATTCTTTAATCCCTGTTTTTTTGTTATCTATTTCTAAATTATCATTTTCAACAATTGAGGCATAAATTTTAGCAGGAGTTTTTTTACTTCGACTGTAAGCGCCTTTGATATCTGTTTTAAATTGACTAAGATCTAAGTAATCATCTGCATTTCCTCTATCCTTAATATTGGGAGCATCTCACCTTTGCAATGAGCATAAATACTTAGTGGAAAAATAGGCTTTTCGAGGGTAATTCTTGTTTTAATTCTCCATGTACGCAGTCTTTAAAAGCCTCTATTTCGTTCCAAGACACGATTAAGAGTGGCTTTTAGGCTAAGTATAATTACTTATCGCGTAAGTGAGATGCTCCCTTAATATTGGCTTTAGTTTCGGCTTTCCAAGTATTTTTATTAACATCAAAAGGAACTTGATATTCTTACTCTGGCTCAAAATTCAAAATCGGAGTAAAATAGTTAATTAAACCTTGTTTCGTCAGTTCTCTACTGTCGATCACTTTGTTTTGACTGTCAGGAACTTTGATCCTAAAATTTTTGATAGTAACTTCAGGACGGTCAGCAATAAAAAGAGTTTTTAGATAAATATCTTCGCCTAATTCACCCTTGTGTAATTTATTTAACTTAAACTCAATTTCTTCAACAACAGCTTCTTGAGGGACAACAAATTTGTCGATGGTGATCTGGTAAATACCTGGTTCTCGAAAACGAATCGATATTTTATCATCATATCCTGATGCTTCATAGTGGGACTTAAACGATCAACAAGAGTATAATAGAGTATAATTGTTATAGAATAAGCACTTTACGTTGAAAGATCAGCGATGAAAGAGACAACCCCAGCTGCGATGCCTCCCTGCTTTGACCGATGGTGTCGGCGGTTTGACAATTGCTTCAAAAACGAAGCGCAAAAAAACGGCTTCAGACAATATTTAGGGTCTGCTGAAAAAGTTTTTCCTAGGGGCAGGGTGTAGGGTGTGGGGTGTGGTGCGATTCGTTGGCTAGAAACTAGACAGTAAGACGTTTAGAGGATTAGCCGCTTGGTAAATGTAGTACCTTGATAACTTTATAACCCTACAGGTGCGGGTTAGTAATAACCTTAGTCCTGTCCTCTAGATGCCTAGAGTGACGGCATTTCCTGCTGCTTTAGACTTGGTACATCTGAGGTAGTGAGCGAGGAAAAAAAAGCGGTATCTGATAGCCTAAATCAGAAACCCGTTGAGCCAGAACTTATGGATAGCCCTGGGGCGAAGATACGAATTAACCATCGTCAACACCCACGAGCCAAAAGGCTGACAGGCTCGAAACAAAAGTTAACAGAGTTGGGGCTGATAGCTTACACCACTATCAGTAAGGCATTCCCGTTGCTCTGTTGTGGACAGTATCATCCTAATGGTTCAACCAATGGTTATAGGGAACGAAGTAACCCTGATTGACTCTGCCCGTTCGGGGCAGTAGGAAACCATCCGCAAGTCAATAGAGGGAGAGGATGTCCTTAAAAGCCAAGGCTTTGAGTAATATCAAAGATATGCTGACAAAGGACGGGTAACTAGGAAGTCTAAGCAACAATCAACGGTCATATACGCCCTAAAACCAACAATCTTGTCTGGTGGGGATACAGCCAAGAGGGTTGAATAGACAAGGAAATAATAATTCCCATTATTATTCTACTAATGACAGTAGCCTAGTTACTCAGGAGCCGGATACGGCGAAAGTCGTAAGTCCGGTTTTGAAGCAGGGGGTGGGAAGGCGACTTCCTGCTCTACTGTAACGGGTGTGGGGTTTTACCGATTTTGAGGGGGTCAATTACCTAATTTTCAGGGAAAAAGTCCCTGAATTTACCCCTGATCACTCCCATATCTGGTACTTTTTGAGGGGAAAAAAGTCCAAAAGTCTTATCCAACAAGGTTTTTAGATTTATTCAGCCAGCCCTATTTAGGAGGATTATTAGGGGAAAGTGAGAGGAAAAACCTCACTCAAATTGCCAATAATGCCGTCGGAGTAGTTTATAACCGATTACATCACTTTTTGACCGAATCTCCCTGGTCAGACCGTCAGGTGAATGAATGTCGGTTGCAAGTGATGAACCAATGCCGCCAGACGCAAATCCCCCGAGGATTTTCCCTGATTGTCGATGACTCAGGACATCGAAAAAGTGGCAATCTGACCGCCGGAGTTGGCAGGCAGTACCTGGGAGAAATTGGCAAGACAGACAACGGAATAGTCGCCGTCACTACTCATCTCTACGACGGCAAAAAAAGTGTCCCCCTAGACAGGGAAATTTATCAACCGGCTAGTTCCTTAGCCGAGGGGAAAGAAGACAAAGAATTTAAGAAGAAACCAGAGATAGCGATAGATTTAATTGACCGGAGCTTAACCAGAGGCTATCGACCGAAAATCGTCTTAATAGATGCTGGTTATGGCAACAACACAAATTTTCTCAAAGCCCTGGAAGAAAGAAAGCTAAAATACTTAGGAGGATTGGCAAAAAATCGAAAAGTAATTATTGAAAAAGAAGGGGGTGTGGAAGAAACAATCCAGCTTGAGCAACTAGCAAAAAGCCTATCAGAAAAGGATTGGGAGAAAATCACCCTAAATCTAGATAAAGAGAAAACGGTTTGGGTAGCGGTATTCAGAGCGAAAATATCTCAACTAGAAGGAGAAAGGAACTTGGCGATCGTCATGAATGCAAGTTCAATGGAAAAAGCCACAGAGGTGGACTATTGGGACTTAAACGCCAAATAAAGATCAAATCGAGTATAATCGTTAAAGAGTAAGCACTTTACGTTGAAAGATCAGCGATGAAAGAGACAACCCCAGCCGCGATGCCCCCATGCTTTGACCGATGGTGTCGGCGGTTTGACAATTGCTTCAAAAACGAAGCGCAAAAAAACGGCTTCAGACAATATTTAGGAGGATTATTAGGGGAAAGTGAGCGGAAAAACCTCACTCAAATGGCCAATAATGCCGTCGGAGTAGTTTATAACCGATTACATCACTTTTTGACCGAATCTCCCTGGTCAGACCGTCAGGTGAATGAATGTCGGTTGCAAGTGATGAACCAATGCCGCCAGACGCAAATCCCCCGAGGATTTTCCCTGATTGTCGATGACTCAGGACATCGAAAAAGTGGCAATCTGACCGCCGGAGTTGGCAGGCAGTACCTAGGAGAAATTGGCAAGACAGACAACGGAATAGTCGCCGTCACTACTCATCTCTACGACGGCAAAAAAAGTGTACCCCTAGACAGGGAAATTTATCAACCGGCTAGTTCCTTAGCCGAGGGGAAAGAAGACAAAGAATTTAAGAAGAAACCAGAGATAGCGATAGATTTAATTGACCGGAGCTTAACCAGAGGCTATCGACCGAAAATCGTCTTAATAGATGCTGGTTATGGCAACAACACAAATTTTCTCAAAGCCCTGGAAGAAAGAAAGCTAAAATACTTAGGAGGATTGGCAAAAAATCGAAAAGTAATTATTGAAAAAGAAGGGGGTGTGGAAGAAACAATCCAGCTTGAGCAACTAGCAAAAAGCCTATCAGAAAAGGATTGGGAGAAAATCACCCTAAATCTAGATAAAGAAAAAACGGTTTGGGTAGCGGTATTCAGAGCGAAAATATCTCAACTAGAAGGAGAAAGGAACTTGGCGATCGTCATGAATGCAAGTTCAATGGAAAAAGCCACAGAGGTGGACTATTTCATCACCAATGTAGTTGAGGCAGATACAGTAACAGCTTCGTGGATAGTGAGGACTTACACCGAAAGAAATTGGGTGGAAGTATTCTACCGAGAAGCCAAAGGATGGTTAGGGTTAAGGGAATATCAAGTCAGGGATAAACGAAGCTTACTTCGTCATTTTATCCTGGTGTTTTGTGCCTATACATTTATCCTGTGGCATAAGTTAACTGGGGGATTGCAAAGGCAGTGGGCGAATCGACCTTTAAACACTTTTGTGGAAGCCTTGGAAGCTTTTCGGACAGCGATGTCTTTCCGTTTCTTTGAGTGGCTGACCGAGAATCGGGATGTGTTTGCCGCTTACAAAGCCAGTTTAGGCTTTGTTTGGGCTTGAAATTTGTTTAAGTCCCACTATTTCATCACCAATGTAGTTGAGGCAGATACAGTAACAGCTTCGTGGATAGTGAGGACTTACACCGAAAGAAATTGGGTGGAAGTATTCTACCGAGAAGCCAAAGGATGGTTAGGGTTAAGGGAATATCAAGTCAGGGATAAACGAAGCTTACTTCGTCATTTTATCTTGGTGTTTTGTGCCTATACATTTATCCTGTGGCATCATACCAATTTTCAATAGTCGTGACTAACATCTAAAAGCGCAATTCCTTTCCGAGAGCGGAATTGCGCTTTGGAATAATCAACTAAGTCTGTCATCACTTTTGAAAAATGATATCAGTTAACTGGGGGATTGCAAAGGCGGTGGGCGAATCGACCTTTAAACACTTTTGTGGAAGCCTTGGAAGCTTTTCGGACAGCGATGTCTTTCCGTTTCTTTGAGTGGCTGACCGAGAATCGGGATGTGTTTGCCGCTTACAAAGCCAGTTTAGGCTTTGTTTGGGCTTGAAATTTGTTTAAGTCCCAATAGCTAGAAACAGGTCTATTATAATCATCTGAAATCTTAATAGAAACCTGATCACTGAGCTTCCACTTTCTAAATCTTTTGATTACATCAAAATTTTCTAAATCTACACCTAGACGGAGATAATATTCGCCTTTTTCCTTAACTTCTACCGTCCAGTTAACCGTAATTTCCTTATCTACTCCTGCGGTTGCCCACCAGCGATCGATCCCTAATTTGGGTGTACCATCTGGTTGAATGGGGCTAAAATAATTATCAATTTTCTGCTCTGTTTGAGATTGCCCAATAGCCGGTTGTGGAGTTTGAGCCACGACAGAAGCGCTATATTTAGCATCAGGCAGACAGTAACTCAACAGAAAAACGCCACAGAGAGAGTGCCAGCAGCTTTCTCAAGAATTCCTCGCCAATAATGGCAAGAAATGCCCCTAAAGCCACCCAAAACCAACGCAACCGAGTTTTCACGCTTCGACCTCCTGACAATTTGGCTCTCCATGCCACCGAGAGATAGCTAGTTAACGGCTCATTGTATCACCAAAGCCCTCGAAGCAATCTTAAAGCTCCCCTAGCCATAACAATTTTTTAACACTCCCCAGCCTAAAGTCTTGGGGATTCTTGGTTCACCGAGATTACTTGCTTAGACAGAATTTCTCCTGAGAAAGTAGAGGCATTCTCGACAAGTGCGCGCGGTTTTAGCCAACTGTACTTAGGGTCTGCTGAAAAAGTTTTTCCTAGGGGCAGGGTATAGGGTGTAGGGTGTAGGGTGTGGTGCGATTCGTTGGCTAGAAACTAGACAGTAAGACGTTTAGAGGATTAGCCGCTTGGTAAATGTAGTACCTTGATAACTTTATAACCCTACAGGTGCGGGTTAGTAATAACCTTAGTCCTGTCCTCTAGATGCCTAGAGTGACGGCATTTCCTGCTGCTTTAGACTTGGTACATCTGAGGTAGTGAGCGAGGAAAAAAAAGCGGTATCTGATAGCCTAAATCAGAAACCCGTTGAGCCAGAACCTATGGATAGCCCTGGGGCGAAGATACGAATTAACCATCGTCAACACCCACGAGCCAAAAGGCTGACAGGCTCGAAACAAAAGTTAACAGAGTTGGGGCTGATAGCTCATACCACTATCAGTAAGGCATTCCCGTTACTCTGTTGTGGACAGTATCATCCTAAGGGTTCAACCAATGGTTATAGGGAACGAAGTAACCCTGATTGACTCTGCCCGTTCGGGGCAGTAGGAAACCATCCGCAAGTCAATAGAGGGAGAGGATGTCCTTAAAAGCCAAGGCTTTGAGTAATATCAAAGATATGCTGACAAAGGACGGGTAACTAGGAAGTCTAAGCAACAATCAACGGTCATATACGCCCTAAAACCAACAATCTTGTCTGGTGGGGATACAGCCAAGAGGGTTGAATAGACAAGGAAATAATAATTCCCATTATTATTCTACTAATGACAGTAGCCTAGTTACTCAGGAGCCGGATACGGCGAAAGTCGTAAGTCCGGTTTTGAAGCAGGGGGTGGGAAGGCGACTTCCTGCTCTACTGTAACGGGTGTGGGGTTTTACCGATTTTGAGGGGGTCAATTACCTAATTTTCAGGGAAAAAGTACCTGAATTTACCCCTGATCACTCCCATATCTGGTACTTTTGGATTTCAACAAAGTCTAAAAGTCTTATCCAGCAAGGTTTTTAGATTTATTCAGCCAGCCCTAACTATCAAAACACCACAACAGGAAGTCGAAGTTATCAAAGCACGGCTCAAGGGATTGAAGGAGGAACTCTCATGAGTGAAGAACAATTTGAACTGGTACAAGGTAGCGGTAATGTGTACCGCGATTTTGGCGATGTAGATGCGGACGTGCGACAAGCGAAAGCACTGCTTGCTGCTGAAATTATCAAGGTTCTGGAGAAGGAAGACTTATCAACCCGCGATGCTCAAGTGCGAACTGGAATTAATCACAGTGAATTTGTCCAGATTCGCCGTGCTAATTTGGGACGCTTTACTATTGACCGTTTGATCTCAATTTTGGGTCGTCTCAATCAACAGGTTGAAATTACTATTACGACCCATCCAAGAACCACTGATTCTTCACCAATGGCATCCTAACTGTAATTGAGTGTGGGTCGATGGGAACGACTGCGCCACCAAGCTAGTAGGGTACTAGCGATAAAAATACTCGAATAGGCCCCCGCTACAAAGCCAATAATTAAAGCTAGGGCAAAATATTTTAAAGTCGTGCCACCAAAGAGAAAAATCGCCACCAGAGGCAATAAAGTGGTCAGGGTGGTATTAATCGAACGAGTTAGGGTTTGACTCACCGCATTATCGACAATTTCATCCACGGATAATTCGGGGGTATTGACAAAATTTTCCCGAACGCGATCATAAATTACCACTGTGTCATTAACAGAAAAGCCCACAATTGTCAAGAGGGAAACCAAAAATAAACTATCCACTTCTACCCCCGCAATTAAGCCTAAAACCGCAAAGACCCCTAAAGTGATCAAAACGTCGTGCAGCAGGGCGACAATGGCAAAAAAAGCGTAATCCCGTTGAAAACGGAAGCTTAGATAGACAGCAATGCCAAAAAATGACACTAATAAAGCTAAAAATCCCGACCTAAATAATTCTTGACCGATGGTGGGACCGACCGTATCGATTTGACTGGTTTCGGGGTCAAAGGCACCGATTTTCTGGTTTAAGGTGTCGAGTAATTTTGTTCTCTGTTCTTCTGCGAGGGTTTTCGTCCGCACCGATAAAGTATATTTATCCAACACCTGCACACTACTGTTACCCAATCCCTCCTCGTCTAAAATCACTTGCACTTCGGCAGTAGTTAAGGGTTTTTCACAGTTATTCTTTTTGGCACAGGCTAATTCTATCTGAATTCTCGTACCACCAACAAAATCTAAACTCGGTCGCAAAGGCGCTTGAATAGTGAACCAAGAAATTACCATGGCCAAAATACTACCAATCGTCAGCAAGGCCGAGACTGTCCACCAAAAATTACGCTGTTTTGTAACGTTAAATGCCATATCGATTAAGTAAAAAGGAAAAAGGAAAAAGGAAAAAAGGGATTTGGGGAGTGGGGAGATTTTTCAGTTATCAGTAAGCAGTAATCAGTGGGGAAGTGGGGAAGTGGGGAAGTGGGGAAGTGGGGAAGTGGGGAAGTGGGGAAGTGGGGAAGTTGTCTCATCACCCTATCACCCCAAAACCCTATCACCCTATCACCCTATCACCCTATCTCCTCCTGAATCCTGACGACCGACTCCTGACGACCGGCTCCTGACTCCTGATTACTGATTACTGATTATTGATTTACCGGTAAATTGGGGCAGAAAAGTTGCGGTTTTTGACGGACGCTAGGGACGTTTAACACGGTGATTAACAGGAGAGTGCGACTACAGGTTAAAGCGGTAAACATACTCACAGCTACCCCAATGGCTAAAGTTAAAGCAAAACCCTTGACTAATCCCGAACCCAACCAAAATAAGGCAGCACAGGCGATTAAAGTAGTAACATTACTATCGAGAATACTGGAAAAAGCCCGGTAAAATCCCGACTCCACCGCCCGAAATAGGGATTTTCCGGCCCTTAATTCCTCCCGGGTACGCTCAAAAATCAGTACATTTGCATCAACTGCCATGCCGATACTGAGGATAAATCCGGCAATACCGGGTAACGTCATGGTGACTCCCACTAGGGCAAAAGCCCCCAGAGAAAGAATAGTATAGATAATCAGGGAAACATCGGCAATAATACCGGGTAAACGGTAATAAACCGCCATGAAGATTAAAACTAACAGTAAACCCACTAAACCGGCGTAGATACTGCGACGGATGCTATCCTGGCCTAAAGTTGCCCCGACGGTGCGAATTTCTTCCACTTTAACGGGGAAAGGTAGAGAACCACCGCGCAATTGAATCGCTAGATCGTTGGCAGTTTCGGCGGTAAAATTACCAGTAATCACGGCCCGGCCTCCTGTAATTCCCGTTTGGGCAAACTGCACATCAACCACAGGGGCGCTAATTAATTCATTATCGAGGAAAATCCCAATACTGCGACCAGTACCTGCGATCGCTTTAGTCAGTTCGGCAAATTTATTGCCCCCTTCCGAATCGAAAGTAATGGCCACTTCCCAGTTAGTGCCTTGGGTGGAACTAATAGTGGCATTTTGCAGATTTTTTCCAGTTAAGTCCACCGATTCAAATAAATTTAAAATCGCCTCTTTAGATTTTTGCAGAGATTGTTCTAGTTCGGCAATTTTAGCGGCATTTTCGGGTTTATTCTCGGCTTTGAGGGCGGCTAATTCCGCTTTTTTTTGTTGAAAAATTGAATATTCAGCCCGGAATTCTCCTTCTGTACCTTGTTTTTGCTGACGAAATTCTAATTGGGCCTGAACATTTAAGTTTCTCTCAGCTTCTTTGGGATTTGTGACCCCGGGTAGTTGCACGATTACCTGATTTTTACTGTCCACAGTCTGCACTAATGATTCAGAAACACCGAGGGCATTAACGCGATTTTCAATCACATTTTGTACGGCTTTTAAATCATTAGGTTGAATGGTTTTGACGGTTTCAGTGGGTTTAACCTGAATGGTTAATTGACTACCACCGCGCAGGTCTAAACCTAATTGTAGGGGTAACTTAATCAGGACGATGATCGAGGCAACAACCAGGCCGATGATCAGTAACAATAACCAATTTTGTCTCTGCATAACTTCAGTATCAAAAGGAGAATTTTTTAAATGCGATCGCCGACCATTTTTTGGACAGCTTCGACAATTTGATTAGGTTGAATAATCGTCAATCTTTCTAGATTACCGTTATAAGGTGTGGGGATATCTTGGGAAGATAATCTTAACACGGGGGCATCTAATTCATCGAATAACTGCTCGTTAATTAAAGCAATTAACTCGGAAGCAATTCCCGCCGTTTTCATACATTCTTCCACGATAATCACCCTGTGAGTCTTGCGAATCGAAGCGGCGATCGTCTCCATATCAAAGGGTTTCAGGGAAATTAAATCGATAATTTCTGGATCATAGCCATCTTTTTCTAACTGTTTTAATGCCTGTAAACAGTGATGACGCATCCGCGAATAGGTGAGAATGGTGATATCTTCTCCCTTGCGAACGATTTCCGCTTTATCGAGGGGTAAAAGATACTCGGTATCAGGTAAATTTTCCTTGAGATTATAGAGAAGAACGTGTTCAAAGAAAAGCACGGGGTTATTATCTCTAATCGCCGATTTTAATAAACCTTTGGCGTTGTAAGGAGTGGAACAAGCGACAATTTTTAGTCCGGGTACCGCGTGAAAATAGGCCTCTAAACGTTGGGAATGTTCCGCACCTAATTGTCTCCCCACACCCCCCGGACCGCGGATAACCATGGGGATTTTAAAATTACCGCCGGAGGTATAACGTAACATCCCAGCATTGTTGGCAATTTGGTTAAAGGCAAGCAGAAGAAAACCCATATTCATGCCTTCAATAATCGGACGCAATCCCGTCATGGCTGCCCCCACTGCCATGCCCGTAAAACTATTTTCAGCGATGGGAGTATCTAAAACCCTTAAATCGCCATATTTTTTGTAGAGATCTTTGGTAACTTTGTAGGAACCACCGTAATGACCCACATCTTCACCTAAAACAAATACTGTCTGGTCGCGGCCCATTTCCTCATCGATCGCCTGTCGCAAAGCATTAAATAATAGGGTTTCTGCCATATCAAGTCCCCGTTTACAATTCGGTCATCTTATCACTAAACTTATTATCTTACCCCTTTTCTGGTCCCAGGGAATAGGAAGTGGGGAAGTGGGGAAGTGGGGAGGTGGGGAAGTGGGGAAGTGGGGAGAATAAATAAAAGTAGGTGGAGAACGTAGGTTGGGTTGAAGCATGAAACCCAACGCCCGCATGGGTTACGCTACCGCTAACCCATCCTACAAATAATTGTGCCTCCCTACTGATGAATAAAAGAAATTATGACTATAGATAATAGTCTATTCTGGTTCCCGACAATCGGCCGGCAAAGAACTAAGATCAAGATCAAGGAATCCCCTACCGTTAAAGCTGTTGACATCCTCACCGCCGTAAAACGGACGGCGATTCCCAAACCTCACGATTTGAGTTTCTGCTTCTTTCCCGAAGGATTTTTCGCACCTGCCTTAACAGATTTACTCTGTTCTGGTCTTATGGTCGCTCGACAGACTGACACCGCAAGCCCTGCGGCCAAAATGTTTTTACTGGCGTTAATATCTCGGTCATGGTGAGTCCCACAGCTTGGACAATCCCACTCTCGAACATTTAACGGCATTTTCTCAGCAATATACCCGCAATTACTACACCTTTTAGAACTGGGAAACCATCTATCTATTTCGATGTAATTTCTGCCATACCAACGGCATTTATAGGCTAATTGTCGAGTGATTTCTCCCCAACTAACGTCAGATATTGCCTGAGATAATTTCGGGTTTTTGACCATATTCTTGACGGCTAAATTCTCAACCACAATCGTTTGGTTTTCACGAACTAATTGAGTGGTTAGCTTATGTAAATGGTCTTTTCTACTATCCGTGATTTGAGCGTGAATTCTGGCTACTTTGATTCTTGCCTTTTCTCGATTCTTTGAGTTTTTCTGTTTTCTAGAAAGATTTTTCGATGCTCTTCGCAGTCTCCGATAATGCTTTTTAAAATGCTTGGGATTAGACACTTTATCGCCATCGCTGGTAATCACGAGGCTACTAATTCCTAAGTCAATTCCAATGGCTTTATCTGTTACTGGTAAAGGCTTAATCGTTGGGTCATCAAATCTAATTGAAATATGCCAACGTCCTGAGGGATGTAATCTGACTGTTACTGTGCTTGGTTCACAGCTTTCTGGTATTTGTCTTGACCATCGAATAGGTAAAGGTTCTGTGCATTTAGCTAAATAGATTTGTTTGTCTTTAAATTTAAAAGCAGATTTGGTAAATTCGGCACTTCCTCCCTGATGTTTTTTCTTAAAGTTAGGATACTTAGTACGACCAGCAAAGAAGTTAGTAAAAGCTGTTTGTAGGTGTCTTAACCCTTGTTGTAAAGGTACACAGCTTACTTCATTGAGAAAGTCTAATTCTTCTTGCTTTTTCCAATCGGTTAGCATTGAAGAAGTTTGAGCTTAGCCTACTCTTTCTTGTCTTTCGTACCATGCTTGTGTTCTGACATGGAGAGCTTTATTGTAAACTAATCTTACACAGCCCAAAGTGCGCCGCAATAGCGACTCTTGTTCTGGTGTGGGGTAAAATCGGTAAGAATAGGCTTTTTCCATGTCTCACATTTTAGAATATATCGTCTAAATGCGCTAGTATTTAACGGTAAAGCCGCCGTAAAACGGCGGGGTTTCAGACCCAAATTTTCGATGAAATTACCCCGTCTTGCCACTTTAATCATTGGTCTGAGCTTTATTTTCGGATTAATGTTGTGGTTAGTCAACTCTATCTATCGTCTTTACATCCAGATCGCCTTTACCGCTCCTATCTTAGCTAATATTCTGCTTTTGCTCATTATCGGACTGCTGGGCTTGCTGATCTACGTTCTTCTGTATTACTTTTATCTGCTGCCCCAGCACCAAAAAAGTCGCCGCGGGTTACGTTCTTCCTCCCGTCCACCCCTAAAATTACCGGTAGAAAAAACCGAGGCCGCCGGGGAAACCTTAAAAGCTATCCGGCAACAAGTGGAGCAAATTCAAGATAAAGTAACTCAACAGGTTTTTATTAATCGTTCCCAAGAAATTGAGCGAAGTTTAGCCAGAAAAGAAGTTAAAATCATTGTTTTCGGCACAGGATCGGCGGGAAAAACCTCCCTAATTAACGCCCTCATCGGTCAAATGGTGGGCAATGTGGAGGCAACCATGGGAACCACGGAAAAAGGGGAAACCTATAGTTTAAAAATGAAAGGTGTGAATCGGGAAATTCAAATTACCGATACCCCCGGCATTCTCGAAATTGGTGCGGCCGGAGGTCAAAGGGAACAGTTAGCGCGACAATTAGCCACGGAAGCAGATTTACTTTTATTTGTCATTGATAACGATATTCGACAATCGGAATACGGCCCTTTATTGCGTTTAATTGATATCGGTAAACGTTCTCTCTTAGTCTTTAATAAAATCGATCTCTATAGCGATGAAGATCGAGACATTATTTTAAAACAATTACGAGAACGGCTAAAAGGAGTGATCCTTTCCGCCGATATTATTGCCGTCGCCGCTAATCCCCAACCAGTACAGTTAACTGGTGGACAAATGATCACACCGGAACCAGATATTTTAGCTTTAATTAAACGTTTGGCTTCAGTTTTACGGGCCGAAGGGGAGGATTTAGTGGCAGATAATATCCTCTTACAATCCCAAAGATTAGGAGAAGAAGCTAGGAAAATTATTGATCGCCAACGTCGTCGCCAAGCTGATAAAATTATTGATCGCTATCAGTGGATCGGTGCGGGAGTGATTGCGGTGACTCCCTTACCAGTGTTCGATATGTTAGCAACGGCGGCGGTTAATGCTCAAATGGTCAGGGAAATTGGTCAAGTTTATGGCTGTGAAATTAACAGCGATCGAGGCAAGGAATTGGCTCTATCTTTGGGCAAAACTCTAGTTAGTTTGGGAGTGGTAAAAGGAGCGGTAGAATTATTAGCCAGAATCCTACAGTTAAATTTTACTACCTATATAGTCGGTAAGGCAATTCAAGGGGTCAGTGCCGCCTATTTAACCCGCATTGCCGGCAAAAGTTTTATTGAATATTTCCGTCAGGATCAAGACTGGGGTGACGGTGGTATGACGGAAGTGGTACAAAGACAATTTCAACTCAGTCGCAAGGAAGAATTTATTAAGTCTTTTGTGGCCGATGCGATCGGTAAAGTGGTACAACCTTTTCAGGATGATTGGCAGCAAGAAGAAGTTTTAGAAGCTAGTTGCGAGGATGATTGGTAAAGATCGAACCAGGGAGCAATAGGCAAAATTGTATAGTAATTGTTACAATCGTTTTGGGGTTCCACAAGGGCAAAAAAAAGATGCGACAGCAAGTTATCGACTGGTTAAAAGAAAACGTCAACGAACACCGTCTGCGACATATTCTCGGTGTGGAGACCATGTGTATTGATTTAGCTCGTCATCACGATCTCGATCCCGTCCAAGCAGGGCAAGCGGGATTACTACACGATCTGGCTAAATTTTTCAAGCCCAAAAAACTGCTAAAAATGGCGGAATCGGCGGGAATAGACGTGGATAATATCTGTTTATCCCATCCCCACTTACTCCACGCCGATGTGAGTGCAGTTGTCGCCCAAAAAGAATTTAACGTTACCGACGAGGAAATTCTCGAAGCAATTCGCAATCATACCCTCGGTAAACCCAATATGAGCGATCTTAGCTGTATAGTCTTTATTGCCGATGCCTTGGAACCCAATCGCGGCGATACACCCGAATTAAACGCCCTACGACAACTCAGCTATCAAAATCTCCATAAAAGCGTTCAACAAACCTGTGATTATTCCCTAAAATATCTTTTAAGTAGCCATTGTCCCATTCATCCCCGCACCGTGCTAACGCGCAACTGGGCGTTACAAATTGTTAAAGAACAACCAACAGAAACTAAAACCATTGATTAACATAATCTCAAGACTCGCTTAAAACCACCTCAGCCAAAGGATAACCACAACCTGAATGACCAATCCCACTGGAATTATTACCTCCGTCGCCGAAAATCTCAAGACCGAAAAATTTCTAGAGACAATTGTCACCGCTGCCGAGGACAAGAAAGCGGGGGACATCGCCATCCTGAAAGTCGCCGATATCTGTTATTTAACCGATTATTTTCTGATTATTACCGGCTATTCTACCACCCAAGTGCGAGCGATCGAGGATGCGATCGAAGCTGCTATGGAACTAGAATGGCAACAGTCTCCCCGACAAGTGGAAGGAAAAAGCGAAGGTAGCTGGATCCTGATGGATTATGGCGATATCATTGTCCATATCTTTTTACCAAAAGAGCGAGAATTTTATAATTTAGAAGCATTTTGGGGTCATGCTCAACGGATTCCTCTACCTAGCGACCATTTGGAGGAGTAGAATCCATGAAATCCTCCCTTGATTTCTGTCCCGTCCCGGAAGAACAGCAACCGGTTAACGAGTACGAACAATTAAAAGAATCTTGGTTTTTCCGTTGGGCGACGCTAGATGTAGCCTCTTATACAAAAAAAATTGTCTGGTTATGGTTATGGACATGGTTAATTGTCGGACCGATTGCCGCCGCTAGTTTTCCCCTCAAAAAAGCCCCTTTTCTCTTCTTCTGCGCGGGGATTTTTGGCTCGACAATTTTGGTAGGATTGGTGTTATTGCGCTTGTATTTAGGCTGGATCTACGTCTATGATCGCTTGCAATCGGAGAAAGTATTTTATGAAGAGTCGGGCTGGTACGATGGCCAAATCTGGACAAAAACCGCCGCCATTTTAACCCGCGATCGTTTAATCGTCTCCTATCAAATCCAGCCCATTCTCCAGCGTTTACAAAAAACCGCCCTGATTCTAGGGGCAATTGTCGCTATCAGTGGTCTTTTTTGGCTATTTTTCACTCACTAACCGCAACCAATCACCAATCTGAATGAATAGGGTAAAACGTTCACCAACCCACCGCTTAGAAATTCATCTCCTCCGGGAAGGTATTATTGAATCGGTTCATAATGTCGAGGCCGCTATTTGCGATGACCGCGGCCGGGTATTATCCACCGCCGGCAGCGCCGAAACTAGCGCCTTTATTCGTTCGGCCCTGAAACCTTTTCAAGCACTGGCTGTCATCAGTACCGGCACCCTCGAACGCTACGATCTCAACGATAAGGATCTAGCCATTATCTGTAGTTCTCACCAAGGCACGGTGGAACACGCCCGTCAAGTCTTTAATATTCTCTGGCGTGCCGATATCGATCCTAATGCCCTGCAATGTCCTCTCCCGGAAGGTAAACCCAGTCGCTTGCAGTACAATTGTTCTGGTAAACACGCCGGGATGTTAGCGGTGTGTCAACAGCGCGGCTGGCCGTTAAATAGCTATCTCCGGCGTTCTAGTCCGATACAGAAGCTAATTCTCAGCAAAATTGCCGAATTATTGGGGATGCCGGGGGATGAATTAATCAGCGCCCACGATGACTGCGGCGCGCCCACCTATTCAATGCAGTTGGGGCAAATGGCCCATCTCTACGCCCAGTTAGCCTCTGGCAACCGTTTAGACTTAGAAAGAATCGTCCGGGCGATGACCTATCATCCCCGCATGGTAGCAGGAGAAGGGGCTTTTGATACGGAATTAATGCGGGCTAGTCAGGGGGAAATCGTCAGTAAAGCCGGGGCCGAAGGGATTCAATGTATCGGGCGCGTCGGTGAAGGTTTAGGATTAGCAATAAAAGCTTTAGATGGTTCCAAACGGGCTAAATATGCCGCAGCTTTGCAAATTCTCAAACAGTTAGGCTGGATTACTCCCAATGTGGCCGAATCTCTCTCGGAAAAATTCCTTAAAATCGGCAGTTATACCCGCTTGGAAGTGGTGGGAGAAATGGCTTTATTGTAAATAGTGGGTAGCTGTTAAAAATTGTCAGATACCCCCCTTAATAAGGGGGGACTAAGGGGGGATCAGCACCCCCCTTATTAAGGGGAGATCCCCCCGCCTATCGGCACCCCCCTTATCAAGGGGGGCAGGGGGGATCAGAGGCAAAATCTATCTTCAATTTAATTATAACCAGCTACTTAGAACAAAAACTTTTTTTTGGTGTGTTAGGGCAGTATTTATATCTTGATTTTTTTCCCTAAAAACAAGGCATTGCCTAACCCAACCCATTTATATCAAATTATAGCCCATAAAAATCCCCCTCAATTCTGTAAAATTAAGGGGCATGAGTTATATTAATGGGCAATTTAGCCTATTTTGGTGGTTTCTTTTTCGATAGAATGATGGCGTTTAACTTGGCGTTTTATGGTTGCACCAGCACCGAGTATTCCTAGAGAAAAGAGTCCTAAAGTTGAAGTGGGTTCGGGAACTTGTATAAGGCGTGTATAAACTACCTCAACATCAACAGGTAAATCTATAAAGCCTACCTCTATAAGTCCTGGTGATTCTTCTTTTCTTTTACTAGAACTTGCAATAACGTTAACGGAATCCGTAAAATATGGAATATAAAATACATCTGTTCCTAAAGATTCAAATGACAGATTTTCAGATAAATTAGTAATATAAAAGTTTATACCCTGAGCAGAAGCATTCATTGCAGCTAAAGCATCTTCTTCAGTAAACACATCAAATAGTGGAGGTGTACCATAGATATCATTTACCGTTCCTCGTTCAAGAATAACATTGTAGGTTCTTGAGATACCCGTACTTGGCAAAGTAAAAGACACTCCATTTATACCTTTGATCACACCAGGACTTGAAAATACAAGTTCAACGGCCTGACTTGGTAAACTAACAATACAGGTTGTTATCCCTGCCGTAGCAATAGGTACAGAGAACTGGGCGCAAAAACGAAGAAACTTCATAAAAAAAATCTATCAGTAAAATAATTAATGAAAGTGTAAATAAATCAAAATTTACTTTCAAGACCCATAAAAGCCCTATAAAGAAATATAAAGACACTAAATTTGCATTTTGCGGTATAATATCAGGCAATCCTGACTTAACTCCCTATTTAAAATCATCCTATGAACTCATTTGATATTCAATCTTTTATAATAACTATTGATGAGCTTGTTTTCTCCCATACAGGAGAACATTTAGACGATCTTCAGCATGAAATCTTAGAGGGAGTCGTCAATCATCAAAAATACGCCGAAATCGCTCAAAAAAATCATCGTTCTCAGAAATATATCAAGGAAACAGCAGGTAAATTATGGAAAACCTTATCAGAAATATTAGGACAGGAAGTCAGTAAGGCTAACATTAAATCGAGTTTACAAAGATATTGTTATTCTAATTTCTCTAACTCTAGTAATATTAAAGACGTTATACAAATCAATAGCGGTAATTTTTGTACTGGAAAAGAGAACAGTGAATTACCCTCATCTAAAATTTATCAACAAGCTAAATTAGAAACCATTCCCGAATTAATCAAAGAAGGATTAACTATCGAACAAATTGCTAGAGTTTTAAAACTTCCCCTAGAATTAGTGCGATCGCAAATAGAAGAATTTGAGTAACTCCCCGGCAACATCACTTATGGGTGCATTTCACATTTGCAGAAATACCGACAATCAGCAATTATCAGTAACTCTTAAATTACCACAAATGTGCCAGCAGCTGCCTGTAAGCATCCCACCGAAAAGCTAATGCGCGGGGGGTTTGGGGGCGGCGCCACGACCCCAACGGGGGGTTTGGGGGGTAGAACCCCCCAAAAGCTTGGATTGAGTGATAAAATCGCAAGTAACGCCCGATTTTAGCAGAGAGTTTCCCCCTTAAAAATCCCAACTTAGTAGATTGACAAAAATGAGATGCACTCTCACTTATAATATAGTTATCTTACTTATTACCTTGAGCCGATCTGAAAGTGAATTTTATTTTAGAACCAAGCGAGGAAAGAGATTATAATCTTTCTATTCCTTCTCTCCCCGGTTGTATTAATGAAGGACATCATCTCGAAGAAGCTTTGAGCAATATTCAAGAAGCTATGGAACTTTGTCTTGAATTAGAGGAAAAAGAAAGACGAATTGCAGAAGGTAATTATACGATAAGCGATTTTAACCAAAAAACTCAACAAGCTATTCAGAATATTGAAGAACAAAAAACCTTAACTGTTTGCAAGGATGAGGTTGAACTATATCGGCAGCTAGGAATTTATTGTCATTAATCTCTAGAGTCAGCGATTCCCTCTGTAGTCATGTTTTTGCTGGTTTTCTGCCCCGAAACCAGCTATAATGCTCGAAAGGTGAAAAGGGACTAAAAGCGCTGATTGAGTTAATCCGCGATGGTAAGGTGAGTCTGCGCTATCTAGTCTCGTCGGTGGTCTTGGCTACTGGGGTTGAGATAAACTAGATTTAATAACTGAAAATCCGGGGTAATCACTCATGTTACAATCCCTAAAAATTGAAGGCTTTCGCGGTTTTCAAAATTTTGAGATGGCCAATCTTGGTCGAATTAATCTCTTAGTGGGTAAAAATAATAGCGGTAAAACTTCTATTTTAGAAGCGATTCAGTTTTTGTATGCTCAGAATAATATAGATATATTTCTTGAAACTATTAGCTATAGAGGCGAGTTCGCTTGGTTGGAAAATAAGTTAGCTGGTCGCACTAAAGTTTTTGAAATTTGTCATTTATTTCCTGGGCATGAAATCGTCCCAAGTCAGGAAATTATTATCATTGGTTCTAGGGAATCACATCAGGAAAGTGTTACTATTTCTGTTAAAAGTATTCCTATACAACTATCTTTATTTTCAGACAAAAATGATGATTTAAATAATGATAATATTTTCGACGATGAGGAATGGAATAAACTTCTTTTAAGTATTAGATGGAGTCAATCACAAAAACCTATTGAAATGGAACTTCTTGCCAACGGTACTCTTGCCAGAGATTCTATAAGAAGAATAGCTAGTTTAAGCAGAATTTCCCATAAAATAGGTATTGATAATCAAATTGAATTGAAGTTCTTAACACCATTTTCTCTAACAAGTTCTGATATGGCAGCACTTTTTGATAACATTGTTCTCTCTCCTTTAGAAGATTTAATTATTGAATCTTTGAAAATTATTGAGCCAAAAATTGAAAGAATAGCCAGTGTTGTTTCTGGCAAGTATTTAACTTCAAATAACCTAGGTGTTAGAGGTGGGTTTTTAATCAAAATTAAAAATCATGATCAACCTATACCTATTGGCAGTTTAGGCGATGGATTTTGGCGAATGTTAGGATTAGTTTTAGCAATGGTTAATCTTAAAAATGGAATTTTATTAGTTGATGAAATTGATAGCGGATTGCATTTTACTGTCATGACTGATATGTGGAAAGTAGTCTGGGAAACCGCCAAAAAACTCAATATTCAGGTATTTGCCACCACTCACAGCCGCGATTGTTGGCAAAGTTTAGCCGAATTAATTACCGAAGAAAAAATTACCGATAACGAGATTACTATTCAAAGGATAGATAGGGAAAAAAGCCAATCTGTAATCTTTGATCCAGAAGAAATTGTTATTGCTGCTACAAGTAATCTTGAGGTGCGGTAACAATGCCTAAAATAGAGACAAAAAAGTTATTAGTGGAAGGTGCAGAGGAATTGAGAGTTATTCCCCAATTAATGGCAGCAAATGGAGTTACTTGGAATAGAGGGGAAGAACCATTGAATATCATAAATTGTGATGGTGTTGAAAATTTACTAAAACCTAAATATATCTCTACGCAACTAAAAACTCCTAACGGACTAACTCATTTAGGAATTATCATAGATGCGGACGAAGAACCTGATAATCGTTGGAAAAGTTTATATAATGCCTGTTTACCAAATATACCTAGCTTACCTCAAAATTTACCAGCAGCGGGATTAATTATGACTCTAGAATCGGGGATAAAATTCGGTGTGTGGATGATGCCAGATAATCAATCTAGAGGGATGTTAGAGACTTTTTTAGCCTATTTAGGGCTTGCTGAATAATGGTAAAACCCTTTTAAAATAAGGCTTTTGAC
Organism: Microcystis aeruginosa NIES-843; assembly: GCF_000010625.1. NCBI lineage: Bacteria > Bacillati > Cyanobacteriota > Cyanophyceae > Chroococcales > Microcystaceae > Microcystis > Microcystis aeruginosa. Next base: position 487,781 of record NC_010296.1, on the reverse strand, counting down.
CTGTTAAAATCCGATGTTAGTGCCAAAAAATCGGATTGGGACCATCAAAAACCTGGCATTATCCTTATTATAGTACATGGGTTGGTACAAAAAAGAGAGGGCAACAAAGCCTGAAACTCCCGACGACCGGCTACTGACGACCGACTCCTGACTCCTAACCCCACCAACAAACTTTTTCAGCAAACCCTAAATAAAGCCTCTTTCAAAAAGACTTAAATTAATCGTGCCGCGGGGGTTTATTGGTCGCAGAACCCGCCGGAACGACCTTGGAGGTGGGGGGGATACCTTTGAGGGAAATGAGCGTATTCATCACCGTTTTTGCCACAGGAGCGGCAACAGTGGAGCCAAAAGTATTGGCACCCTTGGGTTCATCCACCACCACCAAAACCACATAACGGGGCGATTCGATCGGTAAAATCGCGACAAAACTGGTAATTTTGGCGTTAGGTAGATAACCCCCCGTCGGACTAGCTTTTTGTGCGGTTCCCGTTTTGCCTCCGATGCGATAACCGGGGATTTGGGCCGCTACCCCCGTCCCCTTGCTGACGACGGTTTCCATCATTTCCACCACTTGCCGGGCCACGGTGGGAGAAAAGACTTTTTTGCTTGGATAATCGGGCTGCCAGTGCAAACGGCCGCGGTCGTCGGCTAATCCTTTGATCACATGGGGAGTCACCAGGGTGCCACCATTGGCCAGCGCACCGTGCAATTGTACTAATTTTAAAGGCGTTAGGGATAAACCTTGACCAAAGGAAGCGGTGGCCGATTCAATGGCATTATCCAGAAATTCTTGTTCAGGTTTGAGATATCCTGATACTTCTCCGGGTAAATCTACACCAACCCTTTGATTTATGTCCAATCCTAATAAACTTTTATAGAAATCAACTCGCCCCATTTTTTGGGCAATTTGCACCATGGCCACGTTACTAGAGGTTTGTAGGACTCGGGCCATATCTAGCGCCCCATAACCCTGTTTAGAGGCATTTTTAATCGTCCAGGGACCGACAGTAATTGCCCCTGGATCATTGACTACCGTATTAGCTTTAATTGCCCCCGCTTCCATGGCCATGGCGACAATAATTGGTTTAAAAGTTGACCCCGGTTCGTACTGATCGGCTACGGTCCAATTTTTAAATAGAGCCACATTGGCTTTATAGTATTCGTTGGGGTTAAAAGTTGGCTCACAAACTAGGGCTAAAAGAGAACCATCAAGGGAGTCCATGACGATGACGGCTCCCCGTTTAGCATTAAATTTTTTTAGCTGTTCTCGTAGGGCCGTCCGCGCCGCTCTTTGTAGTTTTAAATCGAGGGTTACTTCTAACTGTAATTCATCAAATTGAAAGATACCATGGGGAACAAAAGCTGGTAAAATTCGCCCGTCTCCCATGCGTCTTGTATTGACAGAAAAGGGATCTCTTTCTAATAACTGACTGGAACCTCTCTCTAATCCTGCTTGACCACGATGTTCTTTATCTACATAGCCAATCACGTCGGCTGCCACATCGTCTTGGGGATAATAACGAGCGTACTTTTCCTCTAATTCTACACCGTCAAGAGATAATTGTTTTAAGCCCCTAGCCACGGATTCGGTTAATTGATTGGCTAAACGAATTCCTGTTTCTTTTTCTTTAAATTTTTGAATCAGTTGATTACTGGGAATATTTAATAAAGGAGCTAATTTATCAGCCACTTCTGCCGGCGGAATCGCAAACAGTTTTGGGTGTACATAAAGAGTATAAATCAAGCGATCGGTCGCCAAAACATTACCATTACTATCGACGATCGCCCGTCGGGGAATATAGGGTCTAATACTGGTAGTTTGCTGTTGTCTGGCTCTTTTTTGCAATTCCTGTCCTTGTACTATTTGCAGTTGGTACAATCGCCAAGCTAAACCCACAATACCCATGACTAAAATCAACCACACCGCCACCAATCGCCCGTTACTCAAAGGCAAATTTTTTAACTTTTTTTGCCGTTTTTTGGCGTTTAAATAGGACTTTCTGTCCTGGATCCTGCCAGAGGGCGATCGAGTTTTTTTACCTCTAAATCTGGGTCTTTTTGTGTCAGTCATGAGCAGTATCTTTCAGTTATCAGTGAGCAGTAATCAGTAATCAGTAAGCAGTAATCAGTGAGCAGTAAACAGTAAACAGTGAGCAGTAAACAGTAAACAGTAAACAGTAATCAGTACACTTAAAAACTCACATCTGATAACTGTTAACTTACCCACTGATAACTGATAAGTGGGTGGGTGGAATTAAATATAAGATGAACGTAGGTTGGGTTGAAGCATGAAACCCAACGCCCGATTATGTTACGCTACCGCTAACCCATCCTACACATAATTGTGCCTCCCCACTTAACTGATAACTGCTAACTGTTAACTTCCCCACTGATAACTGTTAACTGTTAACTGATAACTGTTAATAGGCACTTCTCGGTCGAGAATTGACGGTAGATTGGGGTTGAGAAGCGTTGGCCGGTTTCAGGTTAGGGGCAGATTTACGCTGTAAAAAGATAGTTTGGAAGGGTTGGGGATGAGTTAATCCGGTTTCGGGTTTTTCTGCTTGTTGAGCTAGTTGATGTTTAAGGGTTTCATTGGTGGCCAAAAGATTGCGCTCGTGACGTTGCAGTGTTTCCAGTTTACCAAATTCTTTGTCCCAAACCTTGGGAATATATACCGTCCAAGCATATATTCCCAGAGTCGAACCCAACAGACAAAAAGTAATCACGGCCACTATTCTTTCTAGGAGACAAAGGGAACGTAATTGACGCGAGGCTAATTGTTTTTGTGTCGGGGCCACGGGAACTCTCGCCACCGATTTAGTCGTCGGTTTGACGGTGGGAGTCGGGGAGGATTGAGTAACTGGTTTAGTAGTGGGGTTGGGGGAAGTTACCCGCGACTGGGGACGACGTTGACTCCCTTGGCTTTTTTGGCGAGAAACGGGAACGGGAATATAGGACTTATGGGCAGCAGACATGATTTTCTCTCAATATTTCTAGCTAGTTGTCGTTGTCAAAAATTAAGTTTCTAAAATCAGGAGTCGGTCATCAGGAGTCAGGAGTCGGTCGTCAGTGGTTCGTGTTATGCAATGGACGGGGTTATCAGGGATTTGTCAATTGTTTTCCCTCTAGAACGAACTAATCAATTAAGTCTTTTGCCAGATAAGAATTTAGTCGATTTATGCCATCCGATCGAACCATGCCAAGTAACGAAGAACCATATTTAATTGATCACTGTTGCCTTTTTTCCTTTTTACTTTTTCCTTTAAAATCACTGTTCTAGTTCTAGACGTAAACGATATAAAATAGTTTGCGGATGAACTTGAGCGAGAATTTGATTGATCACCGTACTCGGTCCGGATGCCCCCCAACTACAACCGCGTTCTAGATAGATTTTAGCGGCTTTCCCGATGATATAGGTTCCATAAGCGGCAATTGCTCCCTGTAAGAGAGCGGTGCTACCGTAGAGGGTTAAAGAGGTGGGATTTTCAAAAATACTCGCCGCTGCCGCCGCCGTTTTGCCCAAACCGATAATCACAGTGCCGAGGATTTCCCCCAACAGCAACCCCGCACTACTCAAAAGTAGAGTCCGCCAGAGTTGACCAGCTTGGTGACTGGTAATCGGCAAGCCGTACAAACGAGCTAAAGCCCGAACTAGAGTTAAATCGACGATTGAAGCCCCTAGTAGGTCTAAAATAGCGATCGGATTGGCCGCAATCGCTAAAGCCTTATATTTCGCGTATTGCCAGATAATTTCCTCCGCTTGACTGTCCCGGAGTTCTAGGGTTTTTCTAGCGATATTTTCCTCCGCTTCTTGCCCTTGCACTAAAGCATTTAAGGCCAGTAGCGATCGCCCTTCCCGATTTAAAATCGTTAAGAGTTTATCTTGCAGCTCCTCAATTTGGGGGGGAGGGGTTTCCCACTCAGTCACCACGCGCCCATCGGGGTATTCCACCCGGACGGGAATCGGTTGCGGTTCGGCGGCTACCATAACTATCTCATCGCTAGTTAACAAATCTTCTAACGTTTTTTCGTCCCGATTGGTTCCTAATCTCTGTAACTGCTGAAAAATCTGACGGCGATCCGCTTCTGGATAGAGATCAATCTTATTAAACACCAAAATAATCGGTTTTTTTGCCCGGCGCAATTCTCCTAAGGCCTCGTATTCAGTGCGGGTAATATCCCCCGCAACGATAAATAAAATTAAATCGGCACTTTTAGCGACTTCTCTGGCCATATTCGCCCGCGCTTCCCCTTCAATCTCATCCAATCCGGGGGTATCGATTAATTCTATCTGGATTTTACCCGTGGCTGGTGTCCAACGCACCGATCGCGGCCAGCGTGTCACCCCGTGCAGGGGTCCGGTTGCCAGGACTTTTTGACCGACTAAAGCGTTTACCACCGAGGATTTACCGCGACTGACTAACCCGAAGGCTGCCACCCGAATCACCGTTTCATCCAGTTTAGCCAAGGCCGATTTTAGGGACTGTAAATCCTGTTTAACGGCGGCCTGAAGTTGGGGATCGGGGGGATAATTCCAATGACGGCGAAAACTGGCATACCAAGTTAAAGCCTGTTGTAAACTAGCTTTAGCCTGATTGTAATGAGTTTCCTCGAGCGATGGGGTCTTGGTCACGGTTGATTTTTTTACTGTTTATTGATGCTGCTGCCTTTATTGTAGAGTTTCGGGGCGGTAACTGAGACGCGGTTATTTGGGGTGGTGGGGAGGTGGGGAAGTGGGGAAGTGGGGAGCAGGAGAGATGGGGGAATTTCAACTAAAACCCTAAAACCCTAAAACCCTAAAACCCCAACACCTAACATCCTACTCCGCCAATCCCAATTGACCCAATAGCTGAAGGATAGTTTTTCCAGTGACGGGATCTCGCCAATCGGGGGCAATTTCCGCCAGGGGAAGCAGCACGAAGGCCCGTTCTCGGCAGCGGGGATGGGGTATCTTTAATTCGGGCGTTTCTAAGATCAGGTCATCATAAAATATTAAGTCTAAATCGAGGGTACGCGGTCCCCATCTTTCCCGTCGGACTCTCCCGAATAACTGCTCGATTTCTAACAATTTATGCAGTAAATCTAAGGGAGATAAGTCCACTTGCACAATGGCGCAACCGTTGAGATAATCGGGCTGAGGAGGGCCGACGGCTGCGGTTTGATACCATTGGGAATGAGCTTCTAGTGTAATTCCTTTGACTCGCTCTAATTCCCCTAAAGCTTGCCCTAAAATTGTCGCTGAATCCCCTAAATTACCGCCTAAAGCGATCGCCGCCCGCTTCATCCACATCCTTCCTCAACAATAATCTCGGCTAATTCCCCCGTCGCCCCCAAAGATTTACCTAAAGATATATTGACATTTGGATGCTTTTGTGATAGTTCAAAAACTTGGGCTTCGATCGCGTCCGTAATTGCACCAGTAAAGAGGAAATAGGGCAGTATAGCAATTGTTGGGCTACCTTGAGCAATTAAACTCTCGATTTGTTGGGATAAACTCGGTTCTATCGACCAATAAGCTGTAATTGCTCCAGAAAACGCCGCTAGATTTTCCACTTCCCGATTACCCCCGGGGCGACGACTACCGTGGGACAGTAAAATGCGGTCTTGGGGGCTTAAATCAGCAAATTGTCGGGATAACAGCGATTTTATGCCCTGATAACTGCCTAAATGGGGCTTTAACTCTAGCTCAATCGGCGATCGCACTTTGGCCACGGCCGCGGGAATATCTTCTTTAACGTGAACCCCCGACAGGAGAAACAGGGGGATAATCTGCAACCGGTTACATCCTTGGCTTTGTGCTTGTTGGGCAAAAGCTTCTATTTCTTGATGGAGAGGTGTTATCGCTAATTCTAGGGCGGCAGTCCCCACTAATACCCGATTATCTGCTTCTAGAACCGCTATAGATGGGCTAAACTCCGATTTACTCGCCAATCTTTCGGCGGGTTGACTGATTTTTTCTTGAACTAAGGCTGCTAATCGTGTCACCGCCATGGCTGGACGCGGATCGCGACTACCGTGGAAAACCAATAAGTAGGCTGAGGAGGTCTTCAAAGAAATCTTGCCAAAATAGTTTAGTTTTTAGCCTAATACATTTTCTCTCCCTTTAGGCATCAATGCCCCTGATATTCTCAATTTAGCCTATCTGAATTGGTAAGCGGGAAAACGTCCCCACTAGCCCCAAGTGCTACCATTTTACCGGATGTAAAGTGTGAGCAAATCAGCCCGCCGGCTTGAGTTAGCCTAGATATTGAGATATAATTGCTATTGACAGAAACTGCCAGAGGTATATTTGTATTATGCGGGTAATTAAGCTAAACGGCGCTTAACCTGCATGATCCAACAGCTATAACCCTTTTGGAGTCTATATCGGTGATCCGAAGTAAAAGCCGTTTAGCTTAGCCGTCGAATACTTCGCGATTTCTGTATGACCAACGCTAATTCCTGCGAGTCTCTCTATGATTGGTATAGAGTCGCTAGTAAAGCAGCATGGCAAAATCTAATCGATGTGCAAGCCACTTATAAAAGTGCTGAATCTGTTGGTAATTTCACTGTTTTTAACATTAAAGGAAATCACTATCGTCTAATTGTAGATCTAGTTTATAACCGACAGACTATCTATATTAAATATATTCTTACCCACGCCGAGTACGATAAAGAAAATTGGAAAAATGATGCTTACTTTTAATTCTAAAACCTATGGAGAATTACTCGCTCACTATCAACCAAAAGCAATCACCACAGAGGCGGAAAACGAGCGAGCGATCGCAATTGCTCAAGAGTTGGAACATCGCTCGGAACTTAGTTTAGAGGAGGAGGCTTTACTGGAGTTATTGATTAGTTTGATCGAAAGGTTCGAGGCGGATAATTATCCAATTCCTGACATAAATCCTTTAGCGACTTTACAACATCTTATAGAAGCTAATGATATAGAATATGCAGAGCTAATTACTATTTTGGGTTCCCCTGATGCGGTGGAGCAAATAATTAATGGACAACGCAGCATCAATCAGTCAGAAGCTAGGTCTTTGGGAGCATATTTTCGGGTTGATGCCAGTTTATTTACTTAATAAGTACCTAAGCAAAATTAATTACACATCTCAAGGGAAATTGATTTGACACGACTACTTAACAAATTATTGCGATAGCTTGCCATTAACTAATTTTCAGCGATAATCTAAAGTCAGAGTCTATCGGGAGATAAGATCATGAACCTTCGTCTAGTTCTATTTTCAGGCCTAGTAACGGCTTTAGTTGGTGCTGGTATCGGTTATGGCATTAGCCGCATTGAACGCAATCCCAGCCAAGTCAACTATAGAAATCCCTATAACTATCAAATCATCTATAGACGTTATTTTGCCGGTGCCGGGGCAGCCCTGGGCTTCTGTGTGGGTGCGGGTTTGCAAATGGTCAAAGAACTCAAAGAAGAAAGAGATAGAGAAATGGGCATCCTAGATGATGGCTCAGAATTCTAGTCTTTTGGGGCTAATTCCTCAAGAATGATGAATTGAACGTGATTAATCGCTAAATCGCCGATGGGAACTTGGGTTTTTAACACCGGTTGTCCTTCACTTAGCATTCGTTCAAAGGGGATATCTTTGGCAATTTCCGTGTGATACCAAGCTAAACCCATAAAGAAACGATTGGGATAGGGACCACCTTCAAAAATATCATCGGGATTGGACTCCATGGGAACCCAACCGATAGAGGGGAGATAAAATTCCATCCAGACGTGATTGTAATCTGGTTCGAGGGGTAAATTACGTTCGAGGGGATGGGGTGGGCATTTATAGCGTCCTACCGTACGACAGGCAATACCATTAAGACGACACAAAGCCAATAATAAACCCACATATTCGCCACAGGAACCCACTCCGCGCCGCAGAGCAATATCGGGGGTGTCGATGTTGGGTTTGATGCCGTAGGAAAGCTGATCATAGACGTAGTTACGAATACTATAAACTTTTCGGAGGAGATTGGTTTCCCGACCGATCGCTTCTTCGGCAGCATTGAGGATAATTTCTGTATTCATGGCCAGATCATCATTATCGATCAAATAGCGATCGGGAAAATCGGCGGGTAAGGGGGGTAAATCTTCGCAATCTTGGGGGGTAATTTGGTATTTAATTCCCCATACTTCTAATACTACTTTCCACCCAAAAATATGACGTTGTTTGGCGGTTATTTGCTTGAACTTAAATACTGCCACCCGCTGCCCGTCTTGAATTTCTTCAGTAAAAGGCAATCCCACCGCTTCGACGCTGCGAATTTTTTGCCGCGGTGTTTCTAGGGGTAAAGCGATGCGCCATTCCACATCTTTTAGTTCGATATTATATAGAGGTTCCAATTCCTCGACGTAGGATAATTCAATCAGATAACCATTAGAAAGGGCGTATTTTTTAGCGGGATCGTAGTGAAAATATAGAGGATGGACAAAAGTACGCGGACGATAACTAAGTTCGTAAACCTGTTCGGAATTGGGATTATCGCGGATAAAGGGTTCTTGGAAAGCATAGGCCACATATAAGATATCCTTGCCACTGTTCGCATTGCGATAAAATGCTAATCCCGTCGGTGATTCAAAAGGAGTTATCATGCTAAAAAGCTGTTCTCCCGTGGCGCGATCAAGACAGTAAACCGTTTGTTCTAGGGTATCCGTTAACCAAAGTTCTTCCCCGCGAATGGTGATATTTTCGATGCCGATACCAGGCGCGTACAAACGAGTAATCTCCTGTCCCGATTGGCGATCAAATATAAAGATTTGTCCAGAACGTTGACAAGTGACATAAATTGTGTTACCAGTTACGGCGACTCCGTTAGCGGTGTAGGGAAGACGGGTAAAAAATTTCGGGGTAAAATCTTCGAGAGTGCAGCAGTAGAGATTTTCGCGGGTAGTAAACCAGAGGTGATTTTGATCATCGATTGCCAATCCCGTCGTCCCGACGAATTCTTGCCAGCGATGGGAATTAATTACGGTTGTATGACCAGTATCGAGGGCAATTTGGTATAAATAGCCGTTTTTTGCGTCGATAGCGATTAATTTGTTATCTTGAAATACAATTCCGTGCAGGGCTGTGGCGCTAATCGGGCGAATCGTTTGACGATGGGAGGGAAGACTGGCAGGATCGAAAATCATAGGAGGAAGCGAAAAGGGAGAGCGTTTTTAAGTGAATAAAACAGCAATTCTTCCCACGATAGCAAATTTTATCGCCCTTGAATGCTCGTAATGAACTCCAATTCCGAAAAAAATGTCAAGAATTGTCACCTATAGTCCCTCTCATACCCTTGTACCTACCTACGAGTGTTTCAATCGTTGCAGTTATTGTAATTTTCGCAGGGATTTAGGCACTGATGGCTGGTTAAGTCTAGACAAGGCCAAAGAGATTTTAACTGCTTTGCAGGGTTCGGAAATTACGGAAATTTTAATTCTTAGCGGGGAAGTTCATCCTTTAGCAGCCAATCGAGAGTCATGGTTTCGGCATATTTATAATTTAGCAGCATTGGCTTTAAATATGGGTTTTTATCCCCATACCAATGCGGGGATTTTAACTTTTGCCGAGATGGAAAAACTGAAAAATGTCAATCTATCTATGGGCATAATGTTAGAACAAATGACGGTGACTTTATTAAATACTGTCCATCGTCATGCCCCCAGTAAAGTGCCATCCCTGCGCTTAGAGCAGTTACAATGGGCGGGAGAATTAGGAATTCCTTTTACCACGGGGTTATTATTAGGAATTGGTGAAACAGAATGCGATCGCTTAGTAACCTTAGAAACTATTGCCGCTATTCATCAACGTTGGGGACATATTCAAGAAGTGATCCTACAACCCTACAATCCGGGCAAAAGAGAACAGTGGCAAAATAATCCTTTTGATCTGCAAAAACTGCCCGATTTGGTTAGGCAAGCCAGGGAAATTTTGCCCCCAGATATTGTCATTCAAATTCCCCCGAATTTAGTACCCGATCCTCTTTTTCTCTTGGATTGTTTAGCGGCAGGAGCGCGGGATTTAGGCGGTATTGGCCTTATCGATGAAGTTAATCCCGATTACCTCCATTTACACCCCGATAAATTAAAGGAATTTTTAGCAATTTATGGCTGGGAATTAAAGCCACGCCTACCGGTTTATCAGTAATCAGTAATCAGTAATCAGTAATCAGTAATCAGTAATCAGGGAAAAGATAGCACTGTTAATGCCATTTAACACTACTTACTTAATACCGCATAATTGATTATTATTCATTCTTAATTTTCCTGACGACCGACGACCGAGGCTGCATCTCATTTTTGTACATCTACCAATTGGGATTTTTACGGGGAAACTCTCGGCTAAGATCGGGCATTACTTCCGATTTTATCACTCAATCCAAGCTTTTGGGGGGTTCTACCCCCCAAACCCCCCGTTGGGAGCGTGGCGCCGCCCCCAAACCCCCCGCGCATTAGTTTTTCGGTGGGATGCTTACACGCAGCTGCTGATACATTTGTAATTATCTATAGCGTTTCCTGTTCGCAAGAGGTACATTATCGATGTTGAAAAGCTTAATTAGCAAAGGTTTAACTGTGCCACACAGGTGTGAGACCCGCTATAAGAGTTACTGATAATTGCTGATTGTCGGTATTCCTGCAAATGTGAGATGCACCGACGACCGACTCCTAACCCTAACAACAATTTTTGATTTTTACCAGAGGTCTTATGATTCCCTCAAGCGAGCGCTACTGGCTCAAAAATGCTCATATTCCCGTTTCCCTGCTAGAAAATGAGAGTTTCTCTCCCCAAACCTCCGAGGGATTAACCTTAGTTAATCTGGAAATTAATGACGGTAACATTAATCGCATCACCTCAACAATCCCCCCCGAAGATAATATTCCCGTTATTGACCTCAAAAAAAAGATTGTTTTTCCTTGCTTTGTCGATATGCACACCCATCTCGATAAAGGTCATAGTTGGCAGCGTTGTCCTAACCATGATGGCACTTTTGACAGTGCCTTAAAAATGGCCCTAGAGGATTCCCGACGGGAGTGGCGCTTAGAGGATGTGTATCGTCGCATGGAATTCGGCGTTAAATGCAGTTATGCCCACGGAACCGCCGCTATTCGCACCCATATCGACTCTTTTGGTCAACAGGCACAGATTAGCTTAACTGCTTTGGCAGAATTGCAACGACAATGGGCCGGTAAAATCACCCTGCAAGCGGTTTCTCTAGTTTCCCTTGACTACTATCAAACCTCCGAGGGAGCGGCCTTAGCCGATAAAATTGCCGAATTTGGGGGCATATTAGGGGGAGTAGCCTACACAAATCCAGATTTACAGGCACAAATTGATATTACCTTCAAATTAGCCCAAGAAAGGGGTTTAAATCTCGATTTTCATCTGGATGAAAACGGCGATCCCGATTCTACCTGTTTAGCAGCGATCGCGCGTACTGCTATCAAAGAGCAATTTGACGGACAAATCATCTGTGGTCACTGTTGCAGTTTAGCGGTACAATCCCCTGAAATAATCCAAGAAACCCTAAATTTAGTCAAAAATGCGGGCATTGCTATCGTTAGCTTGCCGATGTGCAATCTCTACCTACAGGATCGTCAAGAGGAAAAAACCCCCTTTTGGCGCGGGACAACTAAGGTAAAAGAGATGAAAAAAGCGGGAATTCCGGTGGCTTTTGCCAGTGATAACTGTCGCGATCCCTTTTATGGTTTTGGGGATCACGATGGTTTAGAAGTCTTTACCCAAGCGGTGCGGATTGCTCATCTCGACACACCCTACGCTGACTGGGTAAATAGTGTCACCCTCACCCCAGCAAATCTGCTCGGATTGCCCCATTTAGGGCGCATTAAGACGGGTCTAGAGGCAAATTTGTTAATTTTCAAGGCGCGATACTTTAGCGAGCTATTATCGCGACCACAGTGGGATCGCCTCGTGATTCGGCGCGGGTTGAGCATCGATACTACTCTCCCCGATTACCAAGAGTTAGATGATTTAGTTCTAGGAATTGATCAAATCCTGTAAGGGTTTGACAAAAACCACCGATTCTAGGTTGATAGCACCGTAAATATGGGGAAAGGTCTCTTTTTCTAGCTCTAGAGTGGCATTTTCTGGGTTAGGATGTTGGGGCTGCTCCCATTTCACCGGGGACTGCAATTGTTCAGGAGAAATGGCTAAAACCAGCAAATCTGGCTGATTTTGATAAAAAGCGGCCACAACTTTCGGAATTTGTTCTAAGGTGGAGCAATGGATAAATCCCTCATTTTTTAGGGAATACGCCCGATATTCCCCCATTTCACGAGCTATTTGCCAACCTCTTTCTGTAGTGATGTGATAGATCATCGGTTCGCCTCCTACTGTAACCTTATTCCTAATTTTAGGATATAGCCTGAAGCTGTCAGCGGCCCTCAATTCTCTTAAACTAGGGGTCAGGGAATAAAGACAAGAAATTTGTCCGACCAATTAAGTAGGTAGGCGTTAAAAGTTGTCAGACACCCCCCTTATCAAGGGGGGCAGGGGGGATCCCCCCGCCTATCGGCACCCCCCTTATCAAGGGGGGCAGGGGGGATCGAACCTAAAATCCATTTTTAATTTAATTATAACCAGCTACTTACCAGAAAAAAATTGCCGATAACGTCCTCAAAATCTGTTTATAGTCTCTTTTTACCTGATATTAACCTTTTCCCCTTAAAATGAGCTTACCGAGCCAGTAACTGCAAAAATCTATGCTAGATAAAATATTTACTCCCAATCCCTACGCTGAAAAACCCGCTCCTCTGCGTCCTCGCAAGGGGGTAATTATCGGTGTTGGTCAGGTGGGGATGGCCTGCGCTTACTCGATGTTAATTCAAGACTGTTTTGATGAATTAATTCTGCAAGATATCGCCACGGATAAAGTCGAAGGGGAAGTGATGGATTTAAGGCACGGAATGCCTTTTATTGAACCCACAGACTTGAAAATGGGAACCGTGGCCGATGTGGGACAAAATGCCGATGTGGTGATTATTACTGCCGGGGCCGCCCAAAAAGAGGGAGAAACCAGATTACATCTCCTTGAGCGAAATGTGGCGATTTTTCGCCGTATTCTGGAGGATGTGGCTGTTTACTGCCCCAGTGCTTTGATTTTGGTGGTGAGTAATCCCGTCGATATCATGACCTATGTTACCTTGAAAATCACCAATTTTCCGCCTTCTAGGGTGATTGGTTCGGGTACGGTGCTAGATTCTGGCCGTTTACGCTCTCTTTTATCCACCCAACTCCATGTAGATGCGCGTAACGTCCACGCTTATATTATCGGTGAACACGGGGATAGTGAGCTTGCTGTCTGGAGTTCGGCTAATATCGGAGGAGCAAGGTTACTAGAAGGAGATTGGCAGGATTTAAGCGCAGCCGACCAAGAAAGCTTAACAGAAATTTTTCTTCAGGTTAAAAACGCCGCCTATGAAATTATCAAACGCAAGGGTTATACTAGCTATGCGATCGGTTTAGCTACCACAGATATCGTTAAAGCGATTTTACGTTCCCAAGAAAGAATTCTCACTATTAGCACTCTCCTCGATGGTCAATACGGTCTCAAAGATGTGTGTTTAAGTATTCCCTCGGTGGTTAACGAGAAAGGAGTGATTAAAACCCTGAATCTTGCTCTTAGTCCCAGAGAAATGGAACAGTTACATAATTCGGCCAAAATTATGCGCGATTTAATCGATCAACTCAAAATTTAACTTAGGGTTGGCTGAATAAATCTAAAAACATTGTTGGCTAAGATTTTTAGATTTTTTTGCCCTGAAAAAGTGCCGAACATAAGAGCGATCGAGGGGAAATTTTAGGCACTTTTTCCCCGAAAATTAGGTAATTGTGGGGTGGACTGAAGCAATTAGTGCTAGACTTCCCGAAAAGTCTATTTTATTTCAGTTTGTTGTTAGGAATCTACTTAAAATAGGTTGTTTAATCTGGCTAATATGCTTTTGGTTATGATATGCGGAAAAGTTCGCTGCGATGGTGCTAATACTAAATCCGTTGAGTTTAGGCTAATTATGAGGACAGGCAAAAGGCAAGAGGCAAGAGGCAAAAGGGAAAATATATAATCAGTCTTTAATAAACGAATTTAGTATGATATGTCGAGAGTGTTTACATATCGTTACTCTGAGGATTGTTATTCGGAAATTTGCTGTATAATAAATACTGAGAATACGCTCGCGACTGGAAGGTCGCAACAGTTTCGGGCATATCATGTATGCGACCATCGAAAAGGTGGATATTATGTCATACGCATCTGGTGAATGGACCGCTTTTAGTTTTGCTATAACTGAATCCGCAAAAAATGTATTTGACGCCGCTTTAAAAGGTTTTGTTGGGGTAGGGTACACCCCATTGGCCTTTGCAACTCAGGTTGTTGCGGGGATGAATTACTGCTTTTTATGTAAAGGAAAAGTTGTTTATCCTAACGCACCTGATCTCGTAGTACTGGTCTATATTTATAAACCACCACAAGGAGCTCCTCACATCACCAAAATCTCACAGATTAATCCTTGAAATTAGCCGATCTTGTAGTTAATGAAATGTAACGCACCTCTTTTTTCTCTAGCCGTGGTGCGATGCCGAAGGAACTGCGTAGCAGTACGCCGATCTGGTAGGGTGTGTTAATGAAATGTAACGCACCTCTTTTTTTCTAGTAGTAGCACCATGTTCATTCATTGAAGCAAGTGATTGTAAGCTAACGGGGTTTTTTGATTTTTGAAAAGGCGATCGTTAGTTACCGTCCTGACTTAAAAAATAGCCAACTGCACGCTGAAGCTGTTCCATCCCTTGTTGCAGTTGGTCAATACGAGCCTTAGATTCCTCCATTTGTTGAGCAGTAGCTTCCACAAACCGATCAATACGCCGATTCGTTGCCTCACTGATTGCTGCTAATCTGTCAATATTGCTTTCTATTCGCTCTATTCGCTGCTGACTTGCCTCTAGACTGGCTTCAATACGGTCTAACCGAGAACTTTGCCACCACATTTAGTTAACACCTTGAAAATAAGCGATTATTGTCCTCAGTTTAGCAAATCTTTAGACAAATTAATCTCTTTTCATAGGGCGATCGCTTGAGGCGAAACTGCGATCGCTGGTTGCTTAGTTAATGAAATGTAACGCACATATTTTTTCTCCAGTCAAACTATTTTTGACTAATCTCGAATGCTAAGTCGTATCTGTAAAAACAGACATCAAAGGCAAGAAAGAAGTTCATCTGTCCTAGTATTAGCGGCGCATATTTATCTTGTGTCCAAGCAAAGGCTAAATCTACGGTGGGGAATTGCTCAACAGTAGCTTTAACAACCAATGCACCAGCTTCAAATCTAGCTAAATTACCTCCTAATGGCAGAGATAGCCTTTGGTTTTCCCAGACTGCACCTAAAGCTAAACCCATTTCATAGGGCAACACATTAACACTAGAGCCAGTATCCAAGAGACCCGAAACATTCAAGGATTGACTTTGATAAGTTAATGTCAATGTTGACAATCCCGTCGCGCTTATGCGAGGGATTCTTGGTTCACTGACTCAAGTTGTCTTAGCAGGTATTTCTACCAACCAAAATAGAGCTTAAATCTCCCCAAGCGTTTAGGTCTAACGACCAGCTTCCGATATGCCCTATCGTAGCTTTTTTGAGTATATTCAAGGCCGCCATTTTGTCTCTATCTTCCACATATCCGCAGGAACAAACATGAGTTCTAACTGATAGAGACTTTTGGATTAACCGACCACAATTAAAGCATTCTTGACTTGTATAGGCTGGATTAACTGCTATGGTTAATCGGCCGTATTTAATGCCAAAATACTCTATCCATTTTCTCAATTGTGACCAACCAGCATCATTGATACTCTTAGCTAGTTTTCGATTACGCACAAGGTTCTTGACTTTTAAATCCTCGTAGGCTATCAAGTCGTTTGACTGAATTAAACGGAGTGCCAATTTTTTAGCAAACTCTTCTCGTTGCCTACTTACTTTTAAATGTCCCTTGGCGTATTTTTGACTAGCTTTTTTGTAGTTATTAGACTGCTTTTGTCCTCTCTTAAACTTTTTCGACTTTCTTCTATTCAGTTTATGAAGACGTTTCTCGGCTTTTCGATAATACTTAGGAGGCTCTACTGTATTCCCGTTACTGTCAGCATAAAGATATTTTAACCCCATATCTAATCCTAGGCAATGACCCGTCGATTCTAATTGTGGGGTTATATCTCTAGCATCGAGTTTTAGCATTAACTGGCAATAATATCCATCAGCCCTTTTAACTATTCTTATCCGTTGAATTTGCCATTCTTGAAAATCAAACAAGTCTCGACTACCAATTAGTTTTAACTCCCCAATGTTTTTTCCATCAGTGAAAGTTATTCTCTTGGAATTTCGATTAAGTTTCCAACCTGACTTTTTAAACTCAACAGAATGAGTACGTTTAGAGTATTTAGGATATCCTTTCTTACCAGCAATTTTGTTCTTACAGTTATTATAGAACCTAAGAATAGCAGTCCAAGTACGTTCGCAAGCCTGTTGACAAGCTGTAGAGTTAAGGTCTTGAACAAAAGGGTATTCACTTCTTAATTGAGTGACATATTTATATACATCCTTTTGTCCTACACCTTTATTGTCTTCCCAATATCTAAGACATTTATTCCGAACAAACTGTACTGTCCGAATAGCCTCATCAATGGCTTGATATTGAGATGGTTTTCCTCTAAGCTTGTACTCTAAAACAAACATTTTGCGTTATCGACCTACTACGCAAACTACTCTAGCATACTAAAGTTAAATTGGCAACTATAGATTAGAGTTATTCTTAGTCGTGCTTCGCTGTTCTATGCTGGCGGAACTTTTCATCTCCGAGGTGAAACCGAGGGTTCCTTCAAGCCGACATTATAGGTAAATAAGGAAGCGCACTTAATGCCCCAAGACTAGAATCTACCTCAGTGAAAGCAAATCTTACCTTATTAGCCATGAGTCAATTCTTGTTTCTCTTTTAATGCTTGAGCAAGAATGGCGGCAGCCTCAAAAGAGTCATGTAAACCTTGTCTAGGGAGATCATCTTGAATAGACATCGGTGCAATACCAGAATCCTTGAGCAACTCGGCTACAAGAAAGTTAAGTAATAAGAGCTTATCGGAGTAAGACAATTGCTTGAGCAGGGGCGCAAATTGAGTAGTTGTCAGCATGGATTCAAGAAAGTTACGGATTTTGACTTTCTGCACTTTGTCTGAGTATAACACCACCTTTGCGCTAATCCCTGCCCCAAAAGCAGGCTAACTTTGCCGTTGGAGAGAAATCCCAGAAATGTTCAATCTAATCTTTATGGTTCTTCGGTTTGTGTCAGTGCGATGCCGAAGGCACTGCGTAGCAGTACGCCGCTCTGGTAGTTAATGAAATGTAACGCACCTCTTTTTTCTCTAGTCAAACTATTAGAGCCAGTCTTAGGTTAGGTTGCCGAAAAAACATCTAGCCTGGGATTCCTCTAGCCACTGGATTGCGTGATCAAGTCATGTCTGTCCCTTACTAAAATAGAATCAGCGATTTCCCTAAGAGACCTAATTCCATGACGATTATCACTCTTTCACGTTATGTCACCAGAAACAATGAGATTTTAGGTGGAGAGCCAATTATTGAAGGCACTCGCACATCTATTCGCGCAATCGTAGGTCTGTGGCGATTAGGTGTGATGCCAGAGGAAATTCCAACTCATTTACCTCATTTGACCTTAGCACAAGTGTTCGATGCCTTGAGTTTTTATTTGGATCATCAAGCAGAAATTAACGAGTACATTGAACGTAACCAAGTCCCCGATGAGTTGGTGCATCCTTCTGTAAAGGCAGCTTTGGGTAAGCTATGAGCATATTTGCTTCGCTTTACATGGACGAAGATATGTCGGCGTTAGTTGCAACACTTCTGCGTTCTCGTGGTTTAGATGTCACCACTGTTCCTGAGCAGTCAACTTTGGGCAAAACTGACAGCGAACAATTAGAATTTGCCGCTTCTTTAGGTAGATGTCTTGTCACCCACAACCGAGTTGATTTTGAACGATTGCATCTTCAATTCATAGAGGAAGGCAGAGAACATTGTGGGATTATTGTTGTCCCTCAGAAAACTGCCTACGAGGTCGTGCAACGGGTTAGTGTTTTAGTCAACACCTTAACTGTTGATAGTATTAATAATCAGTTACTATACGCATGATTTCTCCGCAAACTTACACTCTAAGCACAAGCCAGCTAACACGATGAAGCGGCGATGTTCTAGTTCATTCATCACCGCTGACCATTGCTGTTAGACAGAAATCACAGAAATGTTCAATCTAATCTTTATAGTTCTTCGGTTTGTGTTAGGCCATGGACGGGTTATAAAGGGCGATTTTTGTCAATTGTTTTCGATAACGTTTTTAAAACCCGACACCCGACACCCTGTCCCCAGGAAAAACTTTTTTAGCAGACCCTAGCCATTATACCGATAGGACGGGTTGGCCGGTAGAAATGGCTTTTTCGACGATATCGGCGGCCATTTTCACTCCTCCAGTCTTCTGTAGTGCTTTTTGCATTCTCAGGGCATTTTCTCGGTAACTGGGGAAGGATAAGACCTTTTCAATCGCCTTTCGTAAACGGGGAACTTCTAGACGGGAAATCGGAATCACTTCCCCTGTCCCCGACCATTTTATCCGAGCAGATACCCCCGGTTGGTCGTTAGTGATGGGAATAGCCACCATCGGTACAGCTTGGGCAAGGGATTCTAGGGTAGTATTTAAGCCTGCGTGGGTGATAGTAAGAGAGGCTCTGGTTAAAAGCTCTAATTGGGGAGCGTAGGGAACAACTAGGGCGTTTTTTGTCGTTATTTGAATGTTAGAGTCGGTGTTGCCCAAGGATAAAACTAATTGTACCGGCAAATCGGCACAGGCTTCGGCGATCGCATTAAAGGCCGATTGTAGGCGATTTTGAATTGTACCGAGGGAAGCATAAATCAAGGGTTGTCCGGTTAATTTTTCGTAAGGAAAAGGAATCGTTTTTCTGGTGGAGGAATCGTGAAAGGGGCCGGTAAAGTGAAAGTGAGCGGGTAAATTTTGCCGAGGAAACTCGAATTCGGCAGGTTGTTGGCTAATTTGGGCGATGGGTGAATAGCGTTGATTGATGTTTTGATAGGGAATTAACCCCCATTCTTGACGCTGCCGGTTGATTAACTCATTCAGGGGACGAGTCAGAGAGTCAAGCAGTTTATAGCCAATTTTATTGCGAATAACCCCGATAAATGAGGGATTATAGTCCCAAATGGTCATAAAGGGCGGAATAAGCGGGTCACGATTTAAAACCAATGCCCCAGCAAAACTGACAAAGGGAATAGCTAATTTTTCTGCGATTGTACCTCCTGAGGGGGAGACTTGATCGACAATTAGGGCATCAATTCCCAAGCGACGCATCTCTTGAGGGATAGTTTCAAAGAGGGCAGCGGTAGAATTAGTAACTGATTGTACCGTGCGACGGACGGCGGCTGTTCCCTGTAATTGACCAATTTCGGCTAAATTTTTGGCTGATGTGCCTTTCGGATATTGGTCGGGTGCAATTGCCTGAAAATCTAAGCCGGCTGCTTGCACCATTTCTTCACCATCAAGAGTTAAAAAACAGGTAACTTTATGACCGCGTTTTTGTAACTCTTTTCCTAAAGGTAGGAGAGGATTGATATGTCCAGAAGCGGTGGGACAAAGAATGCCAAAATGAGTCATTAAACACCTCCACAGGTTTTCTTTAATTCTTCTAGATTCCAGAATGCACCACCCAAGGCGGAGAATTGTATTCCTTCAAAGCAGTTACGCACAGCCCCCAAAGCGAGGGGATTAACTAGATAAATAAACGGGACGTATTCCTGTTGAAGTTGTTGAATTTCATTATAGATAACTTTGCGCTTCTCAAAGTCTAATTCTTGGGAACCTTTGACGTATAAATCGGCGATTTTTTTCTCCCAATCCGCCGCTTGCCAGCCTTGAATCGGCGGGCTGCCGGGTTGAGGTTGTTGGTTAAAAGCGTGGAGATTTCCATCTACATACCAAATATTGGGGGCGTGGGGTTCATTATCGCCGGTAAAACCTAAAATATGTGCTTCCCAATCTAGACTATTACTTAGTTTATCAACTAAATTGCTAAAAGCGATCGCTTGAAAATCCACTTGAATTCCTATTGCGGCTAAATCATTTTTAATTTGTGCGCCAATTGCTTCCCGGATTTTGTTACCCGCATTAGTAATCAGGTTAAATCTAACGGGATTATTATCGGCATCGACTAGGAGATTATCACTATTATACTTAAATCCCGCCTCTAATAATAATTCTTTGGCTTTTTCGGGATTATAATCGTAACCTTTCAGGGTTTTATCGTAAAAAGGAGATTGGATAGAAAGAAAAGAATTTTGTTCTTGTCCCAATCCTCGATAGATATCATCAATCATTCTTTGACGATTAATGCCGTAGGCAATAGCTTGGCGGAAATTTAAGTTATTAAACCAACGGGATTTAATCGGATCTACTAGGGGTTTTCCGTCGCGTTTTCCTTGATTGAGATTAAAACCGATAAATTGGGTTCCGTAGGCAGGTCCCCCATTAAAAATAGTGAAATTTCCTCTTTCTTCTTCAGTTTTTAAGAGGGAGAAAAATTCGGGAGTTACCCCAATAGAATCTAAACTTCCAGAACGAAATTGCAGTAAAGTTGTGTCCTGCGATTCAACAATTGCCCAAATTACCGAAGTTATATGGGGTAATTGTTGTCCACGGTCATCTTTTTTCCAATAGTAAGGGTTATTCTCAAAAATAATCCTTTGTCCCGTTATATATTCTTTTAGTTTATAAGCACCATTAAAAACAATTTGATCGGGAGGAGTATCTAACCCCCAAGTGGAGAGAAATTCTAACCTACCATCGGGGCTTTTTTTCTGAATAGTTTTTTCTAAAGCGTGTTTAGGTAAAATCGGTGAACTGACAGCATCTAAAAAAGGAGCAAAAGGTTCGGGTAGTTTAAATTCGATTCGGCGATTATCTAGTTTAGTAATAACTGGAAATTCTTTTTTTAATCCTATTCTTAAACTATCGCGGTAGTTGTTGGGAATATCAGGATTTAGATATAAATCTTTATAGGTAAAAACCACATCATCAACGGTTAAGGGTTGACCATCCGACCATTTTAAACCCTCTCTCATAGTAAAAATAATGTTCAAATTATCATCGGAAATTGTCCAAGATTCTGCCAAGACCGGTTCTTTTTTGCCAGTAATGGGATTTTCTGTTAATAGTCCTTCGTAGGTTAAACCAAAAATATTCGGGGATTCGGCCGATAAAACAGCATTAAAGGTTTTTGGGTCACTTAATACCGATATGACCACTTGATTGCGTCTAACTTGATTACCACAAGCAGTTAGGGAAATCAGCAATAAACAAGAAATTAAAAATACCGTTAATCCCTGCCAAAATTTCACCATAATCTTTAATATTTTTCTGTCCGACTATCTAGAAGTAGAGACCTTGCCTTGCTATATACACCGAAACTGACCAAGCTGAAAGCCGCTGGACTGTTTCCTTGCCCCATCAATATAACAGGAAATGAGACAAAAAATCTCGCCTAGGAAAGATTGACAAAGGCGAGAAACCGTGTTTCCATCAAGAATGGGAGATAAAATCTAAGAACGTTGTTCGATCGGTGTATAGGGGACTTCGTGTTCTCCAGTGTATATTTGGGTAGGACGGAAAATGCGGTTAGCATTTAATTGTTCTTTCCAGTGGGCCAACCAACCGGCCACCCGGGAGATGGCAAAAATCGGGGTAAATAAATCACTGGGGATGCCTAATTTCCGATAGACCAATCCCGAATAGAAATCCACATTAGCATAGATACCTTTTTCGCCGTAGATATCCACCACTGCTTGTTCTAATTCTAGGGCGATATCGTAGTATTCATCGGAACCTAATTCCGCGAATAATTGTTCGGCAAGGTTTTGTAAAATCGTCGCCCGGGGATCCTTAACTTTATATACCCGGTGTCCAAAACCCATAACTTTTTGTTTATTGGCGATACATTTTTCCACATAGGGACGAACATTAGCCACCGAACCGATTTCCTCTAACATTAACAATACTTCCTCGTTTGCCCCACCGTGGAGGGGGCCGGCGAGAGTTCCCACTGCTGAAGCGATGACACCGTAGGGGTCGGTTAAAGTGGAAGCCGTCACCATGGCCGAAAAAGTCGAGGCATTCATGGTATGTTCGGCGTGGAGGGTCAAACAGACATCGAAAACTTTCGCCGCTAAATCCGTTGGTCGTCTTTCCGTCAACATATAGAGGAAATTGGCCGCATAATCAAGACTATCGTTGGGCTGAATGGGATGATTACCTTTGCGAATTAATTGAAACGCCGCCACCATGGTGGGGATTTTCGCTAATAACCGCACCACTGCCTGACGGATATATTCGGGATTATCCAAAGCCCGACGGGCATAGTATAACCCTAAAGCCGCCGCCGAAGTTTGTAGCGCATCCATGGGATGGCCTTTTTCGGGGAAGCATTTCATCATGTCTTCGATACGGTACTTGATGCGTCGATGATAACGGATTTCATCGGCAAATTCGTCCAGTTCCGCCCCCGTGGGCAGAACACCCCAGATAAGGAGATAGGCGGTTTCGAGGAAGGTACTTTTTTCGGCGAGTTCCTCAATCCGAATGCCCCGATACTCTAAGATTCCCTTTTGCCCATCCACAAAGCTGATACTCGATTGGGCGGCGGGAATTCCTTCTAAACCTGGCCGATATTCACAAACTGTCATAGTTCTACTTTCCGTGGCGAAGATTAAGCCCTAACGCTAACTTACTTGATCTTTCCACCCTTACCGAAATTTTATAGAAATTCTTCGGTTCTGCCTCTCCCGTTCAGGATTGGGGAGAAGTGGACGGAAATTACCCCTATTTAGCGATTGCTTCGTCGATTTAGTCAACCCTGCCCTAGCGCATTTTTTCTGGGCTTACTGTTCCGACTCTAGCTAGAGGACTTGATATTTATCTACTTTTATTGTAGCGAGACTATCTCGATCGATTGAGTAGATCAATAATTTTTTTTAAGTTTCTTCGGGATTAATATTTAACTCCCGCAGTTTTGCCGCCAATCGTTCGGCCCGTTGTCGTTCCGCTTCGGCCCGTTGACTTTCCGTTTCGGCCCGTTGTCGTTCCGCTTCGGCCCGTTGACTTTCCGTTTCGGCCCGTTGTCGTTCCGCTTCGGCCCGTTGTCGTTCTTGGTTGTAACTGGTGAAAGGTTGACCATCGGGATAATACAAGAGTAACTCTGGTTGGGCTAATTGAAAACGGATACCTAAGCGAGGACTGACCCAATTATCGAGATTTTCCAGACTTTCGAGCCGATTTTCCCGACGAATACAGCCGCCCAAATCATTTTTATCGGGATTATAAATGTAGTATTCTTCCACACCATAACGGTCATAAAACAGCAGTTTTCTGGTCATTTCCGTTGGGGTATTGCCCGGAGAGAGAATTTCAAAAACCACCTGTGGGGGGATATTGTTCTCTTTCCACTGTTGATAGGAACCTCTTTCCCCTTTCGGTCTGCCGAAAGCTACCATCACATCAGGCGCTTGCCGAGTCTTATTATCTCCCTCCACGGGATACCAGAGTAAATCACCGGCGACAAAAACATCGGCATTATTGGCAAATAACCAGTCTAGATTCGATTTAATCGTCGTAATCCAGCGAAATTGTCTTGTATTATCGGCCATCGGTTTACCATCGCTATCGGGATAGACGATTGTGGTTTTCGGGCTGTCGTCGAGTTGTCTAACCATTGCTTAACCCTAGAATTTCGTCTTGGCTTCCTTCATAGTATAACTTTACTATAAAAAACTAGGGCAAATATTTAGGGACGGTGATGATCCTAAATCCTGTTTAAAAAGTATCGGAGAGTGGGAATTAGTCAACCCTGCCCTAGGGCATTTTTTCTGGGCTTACTGTTGCGACTCTAGCTAGAGGACTTGATGTTTATTTACTTTTATTGTAGCGAGACTATCTCGATCGACTCCATCAATCGATAATTTTTTTTAAATTTCTTCGGGATTAATGTTTAATTCTCGCAGTTTTGCCGCCAATCGTTCGGCCCGTTGTCGTTCCACTTCGGCCCGTTGTCGTTCTTGGTTGTAACTGGTGAAAGGTTGACCATCGGGATAATACAAGAGTAACTCTGGTTGGGCTAATTGAAAACGAATGCCTAAGCGAGGACTGATCCAATTATCGAGATTTTCTAGACTTTCGAGCCGATTTTCTTGGCGAATACAGCCGCCCAAATCATTTTTATCGGGATTATAAATGTAGTATTCTTCCACACCATAACGGTCATAAAACAGTAGTTTTCTGGTCATTTCCGTTTGAGTATTACCCGGAGAGAGAATTTCAAAAACCACCTGTGGGGGGATATTGTTCTCTTTCCACTGTTGATAGGAACCTCTTTCCCCTTTCGGTCTGCCGAAAGCTACCATGACATCAGGCGCTTGCCGAGTCTTATTATCTCCCTCCACGGGATACCAGAGTAAATCACCGGCGACAAAAACATCGGCATTATTGGCAAATAACCAGTCTAGATTCGATTTAATCGTCGTAATCCAGCGAAATTGTCTTGTATTATCGGCCATCGGTTTACCATCGCTATCGGGATAGACGATTGCGGTTTTTGGGCTGTCGTCGAGTTGTCTAACCATTGCTTAACCCTAGAATTTCGTCTTGGCTTCCTTCATAGTATAACTTTACTATAAAAAACTAGGGCAAATATTTAGGGACGGTGATGATCCTAAATCCTGTTTAAAAAGTATCGGAGAGTGGGAATTAGTCAACCCTGCCCTAGGGCATTTTTTCTGGGCTTACTGTTGCGACTCTAGCTAGAGGACTTGATATTTATCTACTTTTATTCTACCGATAATTTTGGTTCTTCGTTACTTAGTATGGTTCGATAGGGGGGCATAAATCGACTAAATCCTTATCTGGCAAGAGATTTAATTGATTAGTTCGCTCTAGATCGAAAACAATTAACAAAAATCGCCAAATGTCTTTCTCTATAAGAGTTTCATTCCTTATAACCCTGTACGTTGCATAACACAAACCGAAGAACCATAATTTTTTTAAATCTCCTCGGGATTAATGTTTAATTCTCGCAGTTTTGCCGCCAATCGTTCGGCCCGTTGTCGTTCCGTTTCAGCCCGTTGTCGTTCCGCTTCGGCCCGTTGTCGTTCTTGGTTGTAACTGGTGAAAGGTTGACCATCGGGATAATACAAGAGTAACTCTGGTTGGGCTAATTGAAAACGAATGCCCAAGCGAGGACTGATCCAATTATCGAGATTTTCCAGACTTTCGAGGCGATTTTCCCGACGAATACAGCCGCCCAAATCATTTTTATCGGGATTATAAATCCCACATTCCGCACCCTCAACTGTCACATAATACCAAATTTCTAAATCCATGACAGACATCCACGCTCGAATGCTTGCCAAGCCGGTGTTCGTTGTGACGCGAATAAAGAAAAATGGTGTAAGCTGTCCCCCTCCAGAGACTTGAGTAAAAATACCTAGCTGGTGAAGGTTTTCTCGGTGGCCGCTAGGGGGGTCTTGAGACCCCTAATTATGAAAAAATAGGAATTGTTGGAAAACTGAGGCGAGTGGACTGTTCGACCATGAATCAATCAACAGAAATTGAAGTCAAAAATCTAGACCATCTGGGATTAGTAGCCGGAATTATCGATGAAATAGGAATCGTTGAAATTATCAACGAACAAGTCTCAATTGAGCGAGGAGAAATTGTCACAGCGGGGCAAGTCGTGAAAGCAATTATCCTGAATGGATTGGGATTTGTCTCCCGAGCCTTGTATTTATTTCCTCAATTTTTTGAAGATAAAGCAACCGAACATCTGCTGGGAGAGGGCATCGAACCAAAACACCTGAATGATGATAAAATTGGTCGAGTAATGGACAAACTTTATCAACTTAATGTTTCGGTCATTTTCCTACTGATTAGTTTAGCCGCCGTGAAAAAATTTGGTGTAGCAACCGAGAACTCCCATTTAGATTCGACTTCTCTATCAGTAGAAGGAGAATATAAAAAGGAATACCCAACAGTAGAAATCCTGAAATCAGGAGCAGTGGGAGAAGAAATTGAAACCAGACAACAGCCAATAAAAATTACCTACGGATACTCCCGCGACCGACGACCTGACTTAAAACAATTTATGATTGACTTAATCGTAAGTGGGGATGGAGATGTACCTTTATTCCTGAAAGTAGGGGACGGAAATGAAGCGGACAAAGCGGTTTTTGGTCAAATCGCCCGAGAATTTAAAAAACAAGTTGACTTTGACAGTTTAATAGTCGGCGATAGCGCCCTCTATAGCAAAGAGAATTTAAAACTAATGAAAGAAATGCGTTGGTTGTCTCGAGTACCATTAAGCATTAAAGAGGCTCAAGAGTTAGTCGATAGCATCTCAGAAAAAGAGTTAACCGATTCAGAAATACCGGGTTATTCCTGGCGGGAAACAAGCTCTAACTATGGGGGGATAGAACAAAGATGGTTGCTAGTTGAAAGTCAAGCTAGACAAGAATCAGACTTGAAAAAATTAGAGAAAAAAATCGAGCAGGAAAAGAATTCTGCCCAAGAAAAAATCCGGCAACTATCCCGAAGAGAATTTGAGAATAGAGCGGTGGCGTTGGCGATAGCCAAAGGATTATCTGACTCCTTAAAATCTCATCAGTTAACGGAGATTAAAGTCAATCTCATTCCGCCTGAGTCCCAGGGGTCAAAACTCAAATTAAAAGACGATTTACCCTCTCAAAGCTATCAAGTTCAAGCCAAATTAGAGTTGAATTTGACCGCCATTGAGAGGCTAAAGAAACGAGCAGGACGATTCGTTTTAGCAACTAACGATTTGGAGAAAAAACGATTGAGCAGTGAGGATATACTCAAAAAATATAAGGGGCAACAAGCTCCAGAAAGAGGATTTTCTTTTCTCAAAGACCCCTGCTTTTTTGCTGACAGTGTCTTTCTCAAATCTCCCCATAGAATCGAGGTCATGGCCATGCTCATGGGCTTGTGCCTGCTGGTTTATACTATTGGTCAAAGACAACTTCGTTTAAGTTTAAAACAGCAGGAGACGGGACTGAAAAATCCGTTGGGTAAGTTAACTGACCGACCGACGTTACGCTGGATATTTCAGTGCTTTCAAGGGATTCATCTCGTCCGTATTCAAGACAATCAAAAGATTAGCAACTTAACGGATGAGAGGCGCAACATTTTGAGATTTTTCCCCAAACCTTGCCAGGAATATTATCTCTTATCTTGACCAGATGGATTGACTTCAAGGGGTGACAAAACAAAGCGAGCAACTGGAACATCTCCCCCTAGATGTTAAGTCTGATTGCCTAGTCATTCTCAACAAGCACTGTTTATTGAGAATGACCGGGGGAACTCTGAAATTTTCGGCTTAGTGGGACTTAGACAAAAAACAAATCGAGAAAAGCTTCAACTCCAATCCCCGCTTGGGATTTACTTCGAGAAGCCCAAAATCGCTGAAACCCAGATATATCAAGGAAAATCATAAATCGAGGTTAACCCTTTGTCCCGTAATGGTTTGAGCCTTTTTTGCTGACCGAAAACGCCTAAGTCCCATTAGTTGCTGGCAGCTTGCCGCCAACTCACTCCTCTAGATAAGTATTTTGACTCACGCCCCTTCCTCTTTTGAGACGTTGTGACACTTAGGGTGCGGAATGTGGGTTATAAATGTAGTATTCTTCCACACCATAACGGTCATAAAACAGTAGTTTTCTGGTCATTTCCGTTTGAGTATTACCCGGAGAGAGAATTTCAAAAACCACCTGTGGGGGGATATTGTTCTCTTTCCACTGTTGATAGGAACCTCTTTCCCCTTTCGGTCTGCCGAAAGCTACCATGACATCAGGCGCTTGCCGAGTCTTATTATCTCCCTCCACGGGATACCAGAGTAAATCGCCAGCGACAAAAACATCGGCATCATTGGCAAATAACCAGTCTAAATTCGCTTTAATCGTCGTAATCCAGCGAAATTGTCTTGTATTATCGGCCATCGGTTTACCATCGCTATCGGGATAGACGATTGTGGTTTTCGGGCTGTCGTCGAGTTGTCTAACCATTGCTTAACCCGCATTTCTCACAAAAAGTACGATCACCAACCCCCGAAGCCTTACAAAATCTGGGTTTTGACTGGGTGATCGCCTTGTAGCAAAAACGACAGTGTGTTGTTAGGATTCAACTTAAGCTCATCATCAATTAGACCTTGAAAAAAGAACAAATTTAAAATGCGTATTTTTAGGTTAATTAGTTGATAAAGTCTCAATTTTAAGTAGAGAATGAAGTCAAAAGCTTGCTATAATTTAATCATTAAAACTATTTAAAGTATGTCAAGTTTATGACTCCTAGTTCAGACCAGTCTCGACTCAATCAATTAAATTTTGGAAACCTCAATGGAAGACAAGTAATCGCTAATTTTGAGGGAGGAAAAATCACCTCAGATGCAGGAATTATTTTGATGGCAGAGTTAGACCAAAAGCTAAAAATAACGGCTCGGTTTGCCGAATGTTTTCGAGATTATCGAAATTCATCCTATCTAGATTATTCAGTTCATGAACTACTCGCACAAAGAGTTTATGGGATAGTTTTGGGATATGAGGATGTCAATGATCATGATAAATTACGTCATGCTCCAGCTTTAGCAATAGCATTGAAAAAACTAAATTTTATTGACTCAGCCCAAGCAAATTTAGCGGGAAAAAGTACAATTAATCGACTAGAATATTGTCCGGAAACAGTCATCAATCAAGAGAACAGTCGTTACCATAAAATCGAGCCTAACCCCAAAGAAATTGAAAAAGCTTTTGTGGACATCTTTCTAGAATCCTACAAAAAGCCACCGAAACCAATTATTTTAGACATGGATGTCACCGATGACCAAGTGCATGGAAATCAAGAGGGAGCGTTTTTCAATACTTATTATAAAGGAGTGTGTTATGCTCCTTTGTATATTTTCTGTGAGCATCATTTATTAGTAGCTAAACTCCGGTCTTCTCATGTAGATACTGCTGGGGGAGCATTAGAAGAATTGCAGCGAATAATCGGTATAATTCGAGAAAAATGGTCAGATACGCAGATATTAGTACGAGGAGATAGTGCCTATTCCCGTGAAGATATCATGAAATTTTGCGAAAGTCAAGCAGGAGTTGATTATGTTTTAGCAATGGCAACGAATAGTCAATTAAAATTACGAGCGACCGATGTAATTGAGAAAGCTAAGGCAGATTACGAGCAAAGACTTCAGCCAGTTACTGAATTAATGGAGACGTTATTTTCTCCCGATGAAGAGTTAGGAGAATTGGCGAAATTGGTACCAGAATCGACTTGGTATCGTTCCCTATGTTATCAAACCCAAAAATCCTGGAGCCGTTCAAGAAGAGTGGTGACAAAAGTTTGTCCTGGTAGTGAGGGCGTAAAAATTCGCCACGTTGTGACTTCTTTACCTGCATCAAAGATTCCCCCATCTAAACTTTACACTGAAAAATATTGCCCCAGAGGTGAGAGGTCAAATCGAATTAAAGAGCAACAATTAGACTTATTTGCTGACCGGAATTCGACACAGACATTTGAGAGTAATCAATTAAGACTTTGGTTGTCATCAATGGCTTATGTTTTAATGCAAGCTTTTCGTCAAAATTGTTTGGCTAAAACTTCTTTTGCCAAAGCGACAGTGGGAACAATTCGCCTTAATTTCCTTAAATTAGGAGCTAGAATTACTGTTAGTGTCAGAAGAATTTTAATCGCAATTGCCAGTTCTTGTCCCTATCAAGATATTTTAGCGATAGCTTACTCTAGAATTCAAGCGATAGCGGGAACTGGATAAGTTGAAGAGTTTTCAAAGATCATTAAATAGTCTTAAAAATGGCTGCTTATAAATTCAGCTAACTTTGTCGTGAACATTTTCCCTAATTGACGGAATTTTTCCAGTAATTCAGGAATTTTTTGATTAGTTTAGTCAGATTATTCCTTGATAACTAAGCGGGTTTCTCTTATTTTTGAAAAACACCAACTTTTAACCTCCAAATTAGGTTCTTAATTCAGTTTGTGAGAAATGCGGGTAACGATCGATCAGGTTATGCAGCTTGACACAGGTGAGCTTGTCGATACAAATCACCATGGCTTTGCCTGTTTCCCAAGCGGTGCTGTAATGTTCAACGAAATCACGGGCCAGCGCATCCAACCGCTGCGGGGCCGTCAGGATGTAGTAATCCCTTCTTAATTCCCTTTCTAAACGGTCTTCTATACTTTAGACGTTCATAATCTGAGATTTATTAAACTTCTGAAATCGTAGAGTCAGCAAGGAATCCAGTTCTTTTTTATGTTTCAGATGGGCATCATTCAGACATTCATAAATAGCTGAAGAAAAGTCAGAAAAGTTCTCATAATATTTACCATATAAACATTTCTTTTTGACCAATTTCCACAGCCTTTCAATTAAATTTAGATTAGGCGAATAAGACGGTAGATAGAGTAGCTCTATTGACAAATAAAGAGCCAATTCTTCAACAATTTTACATTTCTGATAGCGGGCATTATCTAATACGAGAGTGATGGGAATCATTAGTCCTAAAGCAGCTATTTTTGACCGGAGTTCACAGACTTGAGTTGCTGTAATATAAGTGTCATTCGTAACCAGAATAACTTCATGAGTTATTGCATTTAATGCTCCTAAAACATTGAAGCGTTTACGCCCGCTCGGTGACTTAACAAAAAGTCTCTCAAAACACCAAACAAAACCGAGAAATGCTCCCATGACGAAGTGAGCGGCATCAACAAAAAAAACAGCCCTTTTTCCTTCTTTAGCCTCATTTAGTCTGGGTTCTAGCTTTTTTTCTTTGTATTCTTCTTGTTCATCTGGGTCAGCTTTAGAAGGAAGAGAACCTACTTTTAAACATTTCATTCCCAAGGATTTTAAGAATTTTCTCACTTGGGTAGGACTTCGTTTTATTCCTGTCAATTCTTCTCTTCTATATACAGCTTCATTTATTGTGGCTGGTGGATTTTTCTCGAAATATTTTTTGAGCGTTTCTCTTTGAGACTCTAATTCACTTTTAGGGCGATAGAAGTTGATTTCTTTTAATTTTTCTATTCCGCCCTCTTGATAATCTCGAAGATAGGTTAATAAGGTATTTGGCGAGATTCCTGCTAACTGACAAATTTTTTGGTGCGGTATCTTTTGGCTTTTTAACCAGAGAACTTCCATCTTCAGTTGAACCCGGGGATGGGGATGATGAAATCTTTCATAATACAGTGAGTTCTTTTCTTCTTCCGTGAATTCTAGGTTAATCATGTTTTTAATGAGTGCTTTGCTTCTAATTATGACTCTTAAACTATATTATTGTCCTTGAGTAAAAAATGCAAGTTGTAGCCGTGCAAAGTATATCTCGACATTTTCGATCTCTAACTCTTCGATTTTGGCGGCGATCTGTTCGTTGAGGTCGTTGACGGCGATCGAGAGTTTATCACCCCTTGCATCATAGTAGGGGACTTCCAAAAAATAAACTATTCATGCTCAAGAATAATAATCATTCTCGGAGTGTAGGAGGTAGGGGTCGATGGTTGCCTCCTCCTTCCAATTTTGTAGTAGAATTAATCCTGTACATTATTAATCAAGTTTTTCTTTGTAAGTGTATATGGAATTAACTGATTCCCTCAAGAAATTGCTCAGTGAAACTGCACTTCAATTAAAAGGTGCAGCTAAAAGAAGATTCATGGCCCAAACAGTCTTAGAATTAGGCTATGGGGGACAAACCCTTGCTGCACAGGAGTTAGGCTGGAATCGAACTACTATTCGTAAAGGAATTAAAGAACTAAAAAGAGGTATTATTTGTGTTGATAATCATTCAGCTAAGGGGCGGAAAAAAGCAGAAGAACATTTACCTTTTCTATTGGAAAACATCAAAAGTTTAGTGGATTCTCAAAGCCAAACTGACCCAAGTTTTAAAAGCCAAAGGCTTTATGTGAGACTGAGTGCGGCCGAAGTCCGAAAGCAATTAATCTCTAAATATGGGTACAGTGATGAGGATTTACCGAGCGAGGAAACTATTCGGGTTAAATTAAATAACTTAGGTTATCGTCTGAAAAGAGTCGCTAAAGTTTTACCTCAAAAAAAATTCCAGAAACCGAGGCAATCTTTGAGGAATTAGCTAACATTAATCGGGAAGCGGATGAAGACCCTACGATGTTACGTCTTAGTTTGGATGCCAAAGCCCGTGTTAATATTGGACTATTTGATCGAGGAGGTAAGAATAGAATAACTGTCGAAACAAACGATCATGATTTTAATCCGAAAACAACCCTAACCCCTTACGGAATATTTATTCCAGAATTTGATGAGTTGTTTTTGTATTTCACTGCCTCCACAGTCACCAGTGACTTTATTGTTGATATATTAGAAGATTTCTGGGAGTCGGAAAAATCTCGTTTTGAGAAAATTAAAACTTTGATAATTAATCAAGATAATGGACCAGAAAATAATTCGAGACGAACTCAGTTCATGAAACGTATAGTTGAGTTTTCCCAAAAATATCAAGTTAATATACGTTTAGCTTACTATCCCCCTTACCATAGTAAATATAATCCTATTGAACGAACCTGGGCTGTGTTAGAAAACCCTTGGAATGGGAGTATTTTAGATGAAATCGAAACGGCTTTGAAATTCGCCCAAACTATGACTTGGAAAGGAAAACACCCGATTGTTAAGTTGATTACTGAAACTTATGAAAAAGGAGTAAAGCTTACTAAAAAAGCCATGGAAAAAATCGAAGAAAAAATCGAACGTCTCACAGAATCAACGAATCAAGACTTTCCCGATTTGGGACAATGGTTTATTGATATCTATTATGATAAGACCTAGTTTGTAGTTAACTAAGATGGTTAGCTAAAAACTGTCTTTGATTCTTTAACTTGTCCTTGTTATACTCGAAAAAGCTCGGAAGTATAAGAGTTTGTGCTGCCTATTTTTTCGGAAAAATAGGTTGTAATGGGAGACTCTTTGTTTTCCTAGACAAAAATAATTACTTTTTCAAAAAAACACTTTTCTATTTTTTTGTTGGGTATTTTATTCTCTGGAAGTCCCTAGAGGGGAACGGTGGCTTTATCCTCGACCGCTCTCTGGAAGTCGTAGGTGGAGATATAATCCCCGAAATAGCGTTTAGTGATCTCGTCGTTGCTGACTAGAGGGGTGCCGGTAAAACCGATAAAACCAGCGCCCGGAAGTGCAGCCCGGAGGTTGCTGGCTAGGGTTCCGTACTGGGTTCGGTGGGCTTCGTCGCTGATAATGATGATAATGGGACTTAAACAAATTTCAAGCCCAAACAAAGCCTAAACTGGCTTTGTAAGCGGCAAACACATCCCGATTCTCGGTCAGCCACTCAAAGAAACGGAAAGACATCGCTGTCCGAAAAGCTTCCAAGGCTTCCACAAAAGTGTTTAAAGGTCGATTCGCCCACTGCCTTTGCAATCCCCCAGTTAACTTATGCCACAGGATAAATGTATAGGCACAAAACACCAGGATAAAATGACGAAGTAAGCTTCGTTTATCCCTGACTTGGTATTCCCTTAACCCTAACCATCCTTTGGCTTCTCGGTAGAATACTTCCACCCAATTTCTTTCGGTGTAAGTCTTGACTATCCACGACGCTGTTACTGTATCTGCCTCAACTACATTGGTGATGAAATAGTCCACCTCTGTGGCTTTTTCCATTGAACTTGCATTCATGACGATCGCCAAGTTCCTTTCTCCTTCTAGTTGAGATATTTTCGCTCTGAATACCGCTACCCAAACCGTTTTTTCTTTATCTAGATTTAGGGTGATTTTCTCCCAATCCTTTTCTGATAGGCTTTTTGCTAGTTGCTCAAGCTGGATTGTTTCTTCCACACCCCCTTCTTTTTCAATAATTACTTTTCGATTTTTTGCCAATCCTCCTAAGTATTTTAGCTTTCTTTCTTCCAGGGCTTTGAGAAAATTTGTGTTGTTGCCATAACCAGCATCTATTAAGACGATTTTCGGTCGATAGCCTCTGGTTAAGCTCCGGTCAATTAAATCTATCGCTATCTCCGGTTTCTTCTTAAATTCTTTGTCTTCTTTCCCCTCGGCTAAGGAACTAGCCGGTTGATAAATTTCAATGTCTAGGGGGACACTTTTTTTGCCGTCGTAGAGATGGGTAGTGACGGCGACTATTCCGTTGTCTGTCTTGCCAATTTCTCCTAGGTACTGCCTGCCAACTCCGGCGGTCAGATTGCCACTTTTTCGATGTCCTGAGTCATCGACAATCAGGGAAAATCCTCGGGGGATTTGCGTCTGGCGGCATTGGTTCATCACTTGCAACCGACATTCATTCACCTGACGGTCTGACCAGGGAGATTCGGTCAAAAAGTGATGTAATCGGTTATAAACTACTCCGACGGCATTATTGGCCATTTGAGTGAGGTTTTTCCGCTCACTTTCCCCTAATAATCCTCCTAAATATTGTCTGAAGCCGTTTTTTTGCGCTTCGTTTTTGAAGCAATTGTCAAACCGCCGACACCATCGGTCAAAGCATGGGGGCATCGCGGCTGGGGTTGTCTCTTTCATCGCTGATCTTTCAACGTAAAGTGCTTACTCTTTAACGATTATACTCGATTTGATCTTTATTTGGCGTTTAAGTCCCAATAAGCTAAACGGCTTTTACTTCGGATCACCGATATAGACTCCAAAAGGGTTATAGCTGTTGGATCATGCAGGTTAAGCGCCGTTTAGCTTATCGTTTCGGGAGTTGTAGGGTTGGTCGGGATTGACGGTTTGGTTGAATTTCTGGATGAGGGTGAAAATATAGGCTTTATGGTCTCCCAGAAGACTCTGTAAGTGTTCGTTACTGGAAGCTTGGCAGAGTTCTTGCTCGTTATTGGTCAATCCGGAACCGGCAAAGGTATAGTAGATTTGTTTATCTAGATCTTCGCGATCGGTACAGATAACGAAGGTATAGTTTGCGCCTAGTTTACGGCGAATTTTGCGGGTGAAAAAAACCATAGAGTAGCTTTTTCCGGAGCCTTGGGTATGCCAGAAAACCCCTAGTTTGTTATCTTTTATCGCACCCTCCCGCCATCTTTTCACAGAATCGATCGCTTGGTTAACCCCTAGAAACTGGTGATTTCGGGCGATAATCTTGCAGGTTTTGCCAGTGGAGTTATCGAAAAGGACATAATTTTCTAACAGATCGATAAAGTTATTTTTATCGCAGACTCCTTTTAGCATGGTTTCCATATCGACAATGCCGGGGTCACTCTCGGCCAAGCGTTTCCATGGGTGAAAGTGTTCGTATTTGCCGCAGAAACTACCTATTTTCGCGTCTATGCCATTAACTAAAATCGCAAAGGCGTTATAGGCGAATAGATGGGGGATGGTATCAAGATAGTCCGATAAATTCTCGTCGTAGGCCGCTTTTAGGTCCCGGTTGAGGTTTTTCGCTTCTAGGAAGAGTAGGGGAATGCCGTTAACAAAACCTACCAAATCCGTGCGACGGAGGTAGATTTCCCCCTGTATCCACAGTTCTCGAACCGCTAGAAAATGGTTATTGCTGGGTTGGTCGAAATCAAGGATTTTTAGGGTTTGTCTAATTAGCTCTCCTTTGGCGTTGCGGTAGCTCACCTGTACTCCATCGAGAAGGAGTTGATGTTTCTCTTGATTGGTGGCCAGAAGGGTTTGACTAGAGTTGATTTCTTCGATTTGGAGAATGGCGGATTTATAGGCTTCTTCGGGAAGATTGGGGTTAAATTCTCGTAATTTCTGTTTTAGGTAGCGTTTGAGGATAACTTCTTTCTGATTTTGCCGTCCGAGCAGGCTGTTTTCACCGTAATCCTCTTGATTATAAGCATAGACACTCTGCCAACCAAGTTGATCTCGCAGACAGTTGGCGGTGAGTTGTTGTACTTTATCCTCGGTGGTCATAGGGTCGATTGTGCAGGGGAGTGGTTTATTTTATTAATATTGCCAATTTTCAGGGATTTTTACAGGTGCGATCGCTCTTTCGCCTCTACACCTCGATCTCTCCATTCATAAGTTTCGGAAGTAGTATGTCACGCGCTTGTTTTAGTTTTTGATTGTATTTATGCAATAGAGAGCGTTGTTTTAACGCTGGCTCGACTACATCATTAAATAATCTAAGAAGAGTTTTATTAGGAGTAAGTATATGCAAGCCTCTTAAAAATTTCAAACTAAAAAACTTTTGTGATGTTCCAGAAGACTGAATTTCCATTTTTCTTAAAGTAGCAGGATCGGAAAAATATAAAAATATAAAACTAGAATAGTTTTTGTCAAAAGGTTTAAATAAAGCTACATTTTTTATACTAAACTCGAATTCATTATCTACCAAAACCGTTGAACCTAATGTCCCGATATTTGAAAAAATTATATCTCCTGTTTCTGGTCTGCTCCTTTGCATAACCTTTTGATGGTCTTCATCAGTAATCACATAGTGGGACTTAGACAAAAAACAAATCGAGAAAAGCTTCAACTCCAATCCCCGCTTGGGATTTACTTCGAGAAGCCCAAAATCGCTGAAACCCAGATATATCAAGGAAAATCATAAATCGAGGTTAACCCTTTGTCCCGTAATGGTTTGAGCCTTTTTTGCTGACCGAAAACGCCTAAGTCCCAATAGCATTTAGAAAAATCAATAAAACCATCTGTTATATGTCTTCCAGTTACTAAATAGTATCCTTCATGTACGGGTTTAGGACTATCGTGAGTTCCATCAATCACATAACATAAATTAGTAATTTTTGTATTCTCCCACCCTTCAGGAATACCATCAATAATCGGGGTGTGTTCGTGTCCGGGGAAGCGTAAACGGACGAACCATTCCTTGTAAAGTAAGCGGGCTGAACGTTCTAATAACTCGATGCGGCGGCGATTATTTTCGATTAAATCATCATATTTGGAGAGGATATCGGCGATTTTCTGTTGAGTAATAATTGAAGGATAATCAACTATTATATTTTTGGCTCTTCGTTACTTGGTATGGTTCGATAGGGGGGCATAAATTGACTAAATCCTTATCTGGCAAAAGACTTAATTGATGAGTTCGCTTTAGATCAAAAACAATTGACAAAAATCGCTAAACGCCTTTCTATATAAGGGTTCCATCCCTTATAACCCCCGTCCATTGCATAACAATTACCGAAGAGCCATATTTTTTAAGTCGCTTCCCTTAATCCCTTTGACATTAGTTCCTGTTACTATAGCTCGTATAGCACCACTTCCTCTTAAAGATTTAAACCAGTAATAATAAAATTTAGGTAATGCCAAATTAGGATCTAGCCTAACCCGAATAATCGATGATTCAAAGGTGGTTTTCTCGATCATATTATCGATAAGTGAGCATTTACCAGCACCAGATTCTACTAAAGATCTTCGCCCGAATAGTAGATCGCCATTTTGTAAACAAAATCTATCGATCTCTGAATCGGTCATTGAAATACGTTTCATCGGCTGATCCGCAATAAAATCATATCCGAATAACTCACCCATATTTATAATTTTAATACCAGTGCCATGATTTTCTTGTGATTTATATATTCCATTTCTTGAAGGTTCTAAATACAGTTGTGAGAATACTATTCGTTGCCATTTCATATTCGTGAGGGTTCCTTATATTTATGCGATCAATTGAGAAGCATCGGGAATCACTGGTGGGAAGCGGGACTTTTTATCCCCCTAAATCCCCCTTTTCAAGGGGGACTTACGCAGCCATAGCGCCCGTCTCACCACCAGCACCCCTACCGCGCTCCGATTCCGATTCCGGTTCCCCCCTTGAAAAGGGGGGCTAGGGGGGATAGCCTTGAAAAGGGGGGCTAGGGGGGATAGCCTTGAAAAGGGGGGCTAGGGGGGATAGCCTTGAAAAGGGGGGCTAGGGGGGATAGCCTTGAAAAGGGGGGCTAGGGGGGATCACCAAGCTCCGTACAGACAGGAAGCGAAGAAATAAACCCCGATATTTTCTCACAAACCGCCTCGAAATCGTATTTAACCTCATCATTGGTGAAACGGATCACCGTTAATCCGTATCCCTCTAAAACCTTCGTTCTTCTAGCATCATAAGCCATTGCCTCCGGAGTAAGATGAACCTCCCCATCCACCTCGATCACTAATTTCAACTTCGGACAATAGAAATCAACGATAAAATGATCGATCGGTCGCTGTCGCCACATTTTTAAGGGAAATTGTCGGAGAAAAGCCCATAACTTTTTTTCTGTCGGTGTGGGATTTTTTCGCATTTCCTTGGCTCTAGGGACTAAATCGGGATTGTAGGGTAGAAAATAAACACCGTATTTTAATTTAGACACGATCGCTATCTCCATCGGTCTCCTTTAAGGAAATATACCCAAGTTCTTTTTTAAATTCCTAACCCTTCAAAATTCTTCGCAATTTCATCAGCTAAACGAATCGCCTCGGAGTTGAGATCATTTAACTCCAGATGAATTTCGCGTAACGTTTCCTCGAAATCGAAATCCTCATCTTCCTCCTCTGGGGAAACGCCTACATAGCGTCCGGGGGTTAAACTCCAATCATTCGCCTGTAACTCCTCGCGATCGACCACTTTAACCAACCCTTCCACATCCCGCAGCTTGGCATCGGGGAACCTTTCTAATAGCCAGTGAGCGTGACGGTAGAAACCACGAAGCGATTTAAGCTGTTCGATCGCATTCTGACGGCTTGTATCGGCTTCTTTGCGTAAGGTGTTGAGTTCGCGGGAATTCCACCACAGTTTACTATCTCTTGCCCCCAGATCCTTCTCGGCACGCTCGATCGCTCGACCTAATAACTTATTCACCAGATCCGCCTGTTTGCCCAGATCCCGGCTAAATTCGCCGTATTCGTGATAACAGCGGACAGCCTCGTGTAAAGTCTCTAAATCATCAGCGTTATAGGAAATCGGAGCGAAACCGGCGTATTTATCGATGTCATCTTTGAAAAGCTCAGATGCTGTTCGGAGTTCTAACCATGTTCCGTCTTTTTCATCGATGAGATTATAAAATTTCTCTAGGGCCTCGGTTAACTTGTCCAGATGCTCGCAATAGTTTTGTAAAAGAGCGATCGATCCCTGATACTCTCGATCGATACTCTGGCAATAACCGACAACCAAATCGATAAAACGCTTCGATTCACTCCGATAGAGCCAGACAATCGAGAGAATATTCTGTAACTGCTCTGGGCTAAAATCGTTGATCGTCCGGTTTACTTTCCGGTAAATATTGCGGGCATCGATCATTAATATCTTATCTTGAAGCTCGGCGGGTTTCCCTCGATTGAGAAACCACAACTCGCAGGGTACGGAGCGGGTATAGAAAAAGTTAGAGCGGATCGCGATCATTATGTCCACCGTTCCCGTCTCGATTAACTTCTGTCTTACCTTGCCTTCGTCTCTCCCGGCGCTGGAAGCTTGGGAAGACATGACAAAACCGGCTTTTCCTCGATCATTGAGATAGCTGTAGAAGTAACTGATCCATAGATAGTTACCGTTGGAAACTTTGTTACTTTTATTGACCCCCGGCAATCCGAAGGGTAAGCGCTCATCACCATCTACCTTACTAAGCTTAGACGCACTTACATTGCACTTTAATATCCTGGAACGCCTTGTAGATAGGGATACGAGTAGGAAACTTAAATGCGTCTAAGCTTATCCACCTCGTCCACGTTGAAGGGAGGATTGGCCATCACATAATCCACTTTCCCGGCCAATGCCAGCGGATCCTCGTAGTAGGTGATCGCTTTTTGGATATCCCCTTCTAAACCGTGAACCGCGAGATTCATCTTGGCTAAACGAATTGTGGTCGGATTCTTCTCTAACCCTTTAAAAGTTAACATCTGGGGATTGATGCGCTGTCTCTCAACGAAATGTGCGCTCTGGACAAACATTCCCCCCGAACCACAGGCAGGATCGAAAACCAATCCGTGATCGGGTTCTAAAACATTGGCGATCAAAGATACTAGAGAAACGGGAGTAAAAAACTCTCCGTTATCGTGAGCTTTGAGATTAGCGAATTGTGTTAGGAAATATTCATAAATTCGCCCGAAAATATCCCCATCGGCTTTTTTTAACTCTTCTGGGTTTAAAATCCGTAGTAAATTCCCTAATACCACGTTATCTAGTTCTTGGTATTCCGTTTTCGGTAAAATACCCCCTAAAGGTGGATAATCCCCCTCGATCGATAGCATTGCTTCCATTAAGGAGGTCGATCGATTGACGCTATCGGGGAGCGCCACCAGAAAATCGAACTGAGCTTTTTCTTGGAGATAGATCGCTCCTTTGCACAAGAAATCTTCTTTGGTTAAGGAGCGTGTTTTACCCCCTCGCTTCGGTAAATCCGCCTCTACCTCCCTCTTAACCTTGAGAAAACGACTGTAGGCATGACGAAGGAAAATCAAGCCCATAACGGGCAGAAAATACTCGTTACTGGCATAGTTAGAATTAGCGCGCAGAGTATCGGCCGCTTTCCATAGCTTTTTTTCGATCGCTTCGATGTTGTCCAGTTGGGCCATGAAATTTTACTCAAGAATTAGGTAGATGGTCGAGCCTGAAGGGAAAATTAAGGGGTTTGGTATAGTAAGCTGCCCGCGCATTTAAACCCACATTCCGCACCCTAATACCATTTTTCTAAAGTAATGGCAGAGATAGTTAATTACCCTCACCCCCCCCCAACCCCCCCCCTGACAGGTGTAGGTATTTTACAAGTAAGAGGAAGGGGAGTAGTAAAAAGCGTCAACGGGGGTGGGAGGGAAAGAACTCCAACGATGAAGGTGAATCGACAAACCTTTTAGTAAATCAGCAATTAGGGTAATAGAACCCACATTCCGCACCCTAGTCGGTTGAAACCAACAGTTGCTCTAGCCCTTGTATAGCTGGACTTCCCCCATACAGAAATACTAAAAAATCAACAAAACCCTTACTGCCTGGAGCTTCTCAGAAAAAATTGACAAGCCGCTACTGGGTACATTTTTCGCTTGAAAATGGCTGTACCGTTGACTGTATCTGGAGTAGAGCGATTCCGTAGAGTTGGCTGTATAGTGATCGCTAACCTCATTGTAACAGATGGTGTCATTAATCTCTAGAGTCAGCGATTCCCTCTGTAGCCATGTTTTTGATGGTTTTCTGCCCGGAAACAAGCTATAATGGTCGAAAGGTCAAATTTGAAAATTTTTGCCTCAAACCCTATCAGCGTAAGGACTTCAGGAGTTTGTGTCCAGTAGTCCATTAGTATTATATGGCTTTAACTCAGGCTCTATAAGACTTTTAGCCATAGCTAGTATGTTTATACGGGGGAAGTCCAGGTATAGTAAGACTTTTAGCGATTACTAAGAATCGTGAAGTGTCACACTCTAGTCAGCGCTCGCCAGCTTAATGAGAGTCCATCTCAATAATTTGGTATCAGAGCTATCAGATTTTTAGCGCCAATTGTGCATCTGCTGGGCAAACAAATTAGCCTGTAATTCAGAGCCGGCAATCGTTTTGACGATTTAGATAAAATTTTCAATGTGACACTTTAGGGTGCGGAATGTGGGTTTGTTGTTTAGCATTGTCTTTCGCTATGCTCCTCTAAATCTCTAGCTTGATTTTCTCGCCATGAGTGTGTGACTGCTCACCTCTTTGTAATAAACCTACACCTGTCAGGGTGGGAGAGGGGACTATGATGCCTGCCACGAATAAGGAAAAATGGTATAAGTGTCACAACGTCTCAAAAGAGGAAGGGGCGCGAGTCAAAATACTTATCTAGAGGAGTGAGTTGGCGGCAAGCTGCCGGCAACTAAGCCGAAAATTTCAGAGTTCCCCCGGTCATTCTCAATAAACAGTGCTTGTTGAGAATGACTAGGCAATCAGACTTAACATCTAGGGGGAGATGTTCCAGTTGCTCGCTTTGTTTTGTCACCCCTTGAAGTCAATCCATCTGGTCAAGATAAGAGATAATATTCCTGGCAAGGTTTGGGGAAAAATCTCAAAATGTTGCGCCTCTCATCCGTTAAGTTGCTAATCTTTTGATTGTCTTGAATACGGACGAGATGAATCCCTTGAAAGCCCTGAAATATCCAGCGTAACGTCGGTCGGTCAGTTAACTTACCCAACGGATTTTTCAGTCCCGTCTCCTGCTGTTTTAAACTTAAACGAAGTTGTCTTTGACCAATAGTATAAACCAGCAGGCACAAGCCCATGAGCATGGCCATGACCTCGATTCTATGGGGAGATTTGAGAAAGACACTGTGGGCAAAAAAGCAGGGGTCTTTGAGAAAAGAAAATCCTCTTTCCGGAGCTTGTTGCCCTTTATATTTTTTGAGTATATCCTCACTGCTTAATCGTTGTTTCTCCAAATCGTTAGTTGCTAAAACGAATCGTCCTGCTCGTTTCTTTAGCCTCTCAATGGCGGTCAAATTCAACTCTAATTCGGCTTGAACTTGATAGCTTTGAGAGGGCAAATCGTCTTTTGATTTGAGTTTTGACTGCTGAGACTCAGGCGGAATGAGATTGACTTTAATCTCCGTTAACTGATGAGATTTTAAGGAGTCAGATAATCCTTTGGCTATCGCCAACGCCACCGCTCTATTCTCAAATTCTCTTCGGGATAGTTGCCGGATTTTTTCTTGGGCAGAATTCTTTTCTTGCTCGATTTTTTTCTCTAATTTTTTCAAGTCTGATTCTTGTCTAGCTTGACTTTCAACTAGCAACCATCTTTGTTCTATCCCCCCATAGTTAGAGATGGTTTCCCGCCAGGAATAACCCGGTATTTCTGA
Source organism: Microcystis aeruginosa NIES-843 (assembly GCF_000010625.1). Lineage (NCBI taxonomy): Bacteria > Bacillati > Cyanobacteriota > Cyanophyceae > Chroococcales > Microcystaceae > Microcystis > Microcystis aeruginosa. The sequence goes on along the minus strand of NC_010296.1, from coordinate 444,905 downwards.
ATCGGTTAACTCTTTTTCTGAGATGCTATCAACCAACTCTTGAGCCTCTTTAATGCTTAATGGTACTCGAGACAACCAACGCATTTCTTTCATTAGTTTTAAATTCTCTTTGCTATAGAGGGCGCTATCGCCGACTATTAAACTGTCAAAGTCAACTTGTTTTTTAAATTCTCGGGCGATTTGACCAAAAACCGCTTTGTCCGCTTCATTTCCGTCCCCTACTTTCAGGAATAAAGGTACATCTCCATCCCCACTTACGATTAAGTCAATCATAAATTGTTTTAAGTCAGGTCTTCGGTCGCGGGAGTATCCGTAGGTAATTTTTATTGGCTGTTGTCTGGTTTCAATTTCTTCTCCCACTGCTCCTGATTTCAGGATTTCTACTGTTGGGTATTCCTTGTTATATTCTCCTTCTACTGATAGAGAAGTCGAATCTAAATGGGAGTTCTCGGTTGCTACACCAAATTTTTTCACGGCCGCTAAACTAATCAGTAGGAAAATGACCGAAACATTAAGTTGATAAAGTTTGTCCATTACTCGACCAATTTTATCATCATTCAGGTGTTTTGGTTCGATGCCCTCTCCCAGCAGATGTTCGGTTGCTTTATCTTCAAAAAATTGAGGAAATAAATACAAGGCTCGGGAGACAAATCCCAATCCATTCAGGATAATTGCTTTCACGACTTGCCCAGCTGTGACAATTTCTCCTCGCTCAATTGAGACTTGTTCGTTGATAATTTCAACGATTCCTATTTCATCGATAATTCCGGCTACTAATCCCAGATGGTCTAGATTTTTGACTTCAATTTCTGTTGATTGATTCATGGTCGAACAGTCCACTCGCCTCAGTTTTCCAACAATTCCTATTTTTTCATAATTAGGGGTCTCAAGACCCCCCTAGCGGCCACCGAGAAAACCTTCACCAGCTAGGTATTTTTACTCAAGTCTCTGGCGGGGGACAGCTTATGTGACAGTTGAGGGTGCGGAATGTGGGTTTTAAGACGATGAGCAATTTGTTTAATTTTTGATTCAACAGAGCCAGAGCCAATCGAAATGCCCTCTGCCTGCAAATAACCATAATTGACAATTCGATGTTTATGCTTGTTCAAATAAATAATAAAATTCTCCACTTGCGGCTCTGACCATCCCTCAAAACAGGAGATAGCAGCATCCACTTCCCCCTTCCATAGAAAACATTTTACCTCATCAATCCGCTGGAATGACCCGCCAACTTTATAGAGGTTTTCGATTAAATGATACCAATCCAATATTTCAATTCTTTCCTGTTTCTCTCCTATCTGACCAAATAAATTCCAGATACCATCATGTCCATCTCCTAAACAAATTAAAGGTTCAGCCAAAACTTGAGAATTAACCAAATCTAATAAAGCCGAGTTATTTTGAAAAAAGGCCGCTACCCCCAGTTGATGAAAACTCACTGCTTTATAATCACGCCAAATCAAGGCTTTTCCCTTGGCAGTTCTTAGTCGTACCTTACCGCCATCTATGCTCATTTCTTCCACTTCGACTTCTGGGTTAGACGGTAATTCTTCAAAAGCATAGCGATGCACGAGGCGTTGTTGGGTACTGTGAGAAACAGCAATCCCTGTCAATGATTTGATTTTCTGCGCCGATTTCTCGTAGGATTCATCGCCACTTAATAACAAACAGTTCTTCTCTAACATTGGACTCATCTGAGTCCGAGGCTTTACTTCTAACTTCTTCGCTTGTTTTTCTGTAATTGGTAATTCCCCCAAAATACTTTTCACTTTTCTCGTCCGACCGGCGGTTTCTTCTGTGCTTGTTTTGACAAAAAAATACCGATTTCTGGGTTGACATAATGAATCATTAAATCTCTGACTGTCTCCTCTATCTCTCCCAAGTTATTAAATTTCTTAATTGGGGATTGCTCATAGAGACATTGCCCTAACTCTTGACATAACTCTTTAATTCTTTTTTCATTTTCTGATAACATTGAATTATTCCTCCTATCGAGCCATATTCTGAATTGTAAGCTATAACTATTATAATCTCATTTCTCTTTGTGATCAAGTTGAAGATTTTCTAGTTGTTGACGGCTATAAGCATTAATACTCATTGCATAAGTGAGATGCTCCCAGAAATTTAGAAATTTGTCCTGATGTCGAAGAACTTTTGAAGTGGAGAAGGCAACTCTATAACGCCCTTGGTTCGAGACGCGAGACGGTCATGGAATTGCTGGATTCCCTCTCGTCGAATCGACAAGCTTCAACAGTTGCCGAATTATCTTTGAACCCTTTATTTCGTCGAGATTATAACAGTTTATATAAAGGGATTCAAGAGTTTTTACCAAGTCCAACAAATGACAATTATCAAAAAGCAGTTGATAGCTTATTATCAGTCGTTTCGGCTACTATTCCTCCCCCCGTTTCTAGACAATTCTATTTATTTGGAGCCCACATTCCGCACCCTCAACTGTCACATAAGCTGTCCCCCGCCAGAGACTTGAGTAAAAATACTTATCTGGTGAAGGTTTTCTCGGTGGCCGTTAGGGGGAGCTTGAGACCCCTAATTATGAAAAAATAGGAATTGTTGGAAAACTTAGGCAGTGGGCTGTTCGACCATGAATCAATCAACAGAAATTGAAGTCAAAAATCTAGACCATCTGGGATTAGTAGCCGGAATTATCGATGAAATAGGAATCGTTGAAATTATCAACGAACAAGTCTCAATTGAGCGAGGAGAAATTGTCACAGCGGGGCAAGTAGTGAAAGCAATTATCCTGAATGGATTGGGATTTGTCTCCCGAGCCTTGTATTTATTTCCTCAATTTTTTGAAGATAAAGCAACCGAACATCTGCTGGGAGAGGGCATCGAACCCAAGCACTTGAATGATGATAAAATTGGTCGAGTAATGGACAAACTTTATCAACTTAATGTTTCGGTCATTTTCCTACTCATCAGTTTAGCCGCCGTGAAAAAATTTGGTGTAGCAACCGAGAACTCCCATTTAGATTCGACTTCTCTATCAGTAGAAGGAGAATATAAAAAGGAATACCCAACAGTAGAAATCCTGAAATCAGGAGCAGTGGGAGAAGAAATTGAAACCAGACAACAGCCAATAAAAATTACCTACGGATACTCCCGCGACCGAAGACCTGACTTAAAACAATTTATGATTGACTTAATCGTAAGTGGGGATGGAGATGTACCTTTATTCCTGAAAGTATGGGACGGAAATGAAGCGGACAAAGCGGTTTTTGGTCAAATCGCCCGAGAATTTAAAAAACAAGTTGACTTTGACAGTTTAATAGTCGGCGATAGCGCCCTCTATAGCAAAGAGAATTTAAAACTAATGAAAGAAATGCGTTGGTTGTCTCGAGTACCATTAAGCATTAAAGAGGCTCAAGAGTTAGTCGATAGCATCTCAGAAAAAGAGTTAACCGATTCAGAAATACCGGGTTATTCCTGGCGGGAAACAAGCTCTAACTATGGGGGGATAGAACAAAGATGGTTGCTAGTTGAAAGTCAAGCTAGACAAGAATCAGACTTGAAAAAATTAGAGAAAAAAATCGAGCAGGAAAAGAATTCTGCCCAAGAAAAAATCCGGCAACTATCCCGAAGAGAATTTGAGAATAGAGCGGTGGCGTTGGCGATAGCCAAAGGATTATCTGACTCCTTAAAATCTCATCAGTTAACGGAGATTAAAGTCAATCTCATTCCGCCTGAGTCCCAGGGGTCAAAACTCAAATCAAAAGACGATTTACCCTCTCAAAGCTATCAAGTTCAAGCCGAATTAGAGTTGAATTTGACCGCCATTGAGAGGCTAAAGAAACGAGCAGGACGATTCGTTTTAGCAACTAACGATTTGGAGAAACAACGATTAAGCAGTGAGGATATACTCAAAAAATATAAAGGGCAACAAGCTCCGGAAAGAGGATTTTCTTTTCTCAAAGACCCCTGCTTTTTTGCCCACAGTGTCTTTCTCAAATCTCCCCATAGAATCGAGGTCATGGCCATGCTCATGGGCTTGTGCCTGCTGGTTTATACTATTGGTCAAAGACAACTTCGTTTAAGTTTAAAACAGCAGGAGACGGGACTGAAAAATCCGTTGGGTAAGTTAACTGACCGACCGACGTTACGCTGGATATTTCAGGGCTTTCAAGGGATTCATCTCGTCCGTATTCAAGACAATCAAAAGATTAGCAACTTAACGGATGAGAGGCGCAACATTTTGAGATTTTTCCCCAAACCTTGCCAGGAATATTATCTCTTATCTTGACCAGATGGATTGACTTCAAGGGGTGACAAAACAAAGCGAGCAACTGGAACATCTCCCCCTAGATGTTAAGTCTGATTGCCTAGTCATTCTCAACAAGCACTGTTTATTGAGAATGACCGGGGGAACTCTGAAATTTTCGGCTTAGTTGCCGGCAGCTTGCCGCCAACTCACTCCTCTAGATAAGTATTTTGACTCACGCCCCTTCCTCTTTTGAGACGTTGTGACACTTAGGGTGCGGAATGTGGGTTCTCAAGTAATGGCAGCGATGGTTAATTGCCCTAACTCCTCTCCCAGAACAAACGGCAGGGGTCTTTTGATAGACTAGAGTTATAGCCCCAGAGTAAGGAGCTAGGGGCGAGAAAAGCTTAATAATTGAGATGAACCGATCGAGCGAGAATATCGTCTAGAATTAATTAACTCAAAAAATCCTGACTGAATCTACCTTTAAGCGAACTTTTCTAAAAATGATGGCTGAATTACTGAGTCTAGTTCCTGCCAAGTCCCTCGAAACCGATGTAGTGGTAGGGGAAGCGTCGGCAGTATGTCCCCTTCCTCCAGTCACGGTTAGTAATGATACCCTACTTATTTCCCTAATCGATCGCCTGCGACGTACTTTGGAAAATCACCGCGGCGAAAATCAAATTGTGGTGATGCAGGATTTCCCGGATCCCGATGCTCTTTCTAGTGCCTGGGCCTATCAAATTATCGCCGAACAGTACGATATTCACTGTGATATAGTCTATGCGGGTACTCTCTCCCATCAGGAAAATGTCGCTTTGGTAAAACTAACGGGTTTACCGGCTAAACGTTGGGGAGTCCATACCCTCAAGGATAGAGATCTATCCGTTTATCACGGTTGTGTTTTTGTCGATGGTCAGGGAACCAATAGTCAGTTAACCACTCTGGTTAAACAGGCAAAAATTCCCATTATTGTCGTGATTGATCATCATACTCGCCAAGGGGATCTAGACGCAGAATTTGTCGATATTCGCCCCCAAATCCGGGCAACGGCGACGATGTTAACCCAATATATCCAAAAAGGGTTAATAAGTTTTAATAGTAGCGATACCATCCATGTTAAGTGTGCCACAGCCTTGATGCACGGATTGCGATCGGATACGAATAATTTAATGCAAGCGCAAGAATGTGAATTTATTGCTGCTGGTTATCTCAGTCGTTTCTACGATGCTCAATTATTAAACGCTGTCCTGCAATCGGCCAGATCCCGAAGGGTGATGGATGTGATTGAACGGGCCCTGAAAAACCGTATTATTAAAAATAATTATTCGATCGCCGGGGTCGGTTATTTGCGTTATGATGACCGAGATGCGATTCCCCAGGCTGCCGATTTTTTGGTGACAGAAGAAAATGTTCACACGGCTTTAGTTTACGGTATCGTTCACGATGAAGATGAGGATATCGAGTTAGTCATTGGTTCTATGCGTACCAGTAAAATTACCCTAGATCCCGATGAATTTCTCAAGGAAGCTTTCGGACAGGATAACCAAGGTCGCTTTTTTGGTGGTGGTCGTTATATGGCCGGAGGTTTTGAAATTCCTATCGGTTTCCTCGGTGGTTTTAATAATAATGCCGAATACGCAAAACTTAAGTGGGAACTGTATGACACCCAAATTAAACAGAAACTTTCCCATCTAGTTAACCCAGATGAAAAGGTAATTCGCACCTAGCTATTAGACCTCAGCTATCTGTTAACATTGCCAAGACCGACCTAACACTGATATGAAACTTTATTTTGTGCGTCATGGATTAGCAGGACAATCGGGGGATTATCTCAACGATGGGGAACGTCCTTTAACCGAGGAAGGTAAGGCAAAAACTGCTAAAATTGCCCAAAGATTAGGACAGTTGGGGGTGAAATTTGACCTAATTCTCACTTCTCCCCTGGTGCGTGCCGTGCAAACCGCCGAAATTTTGCAAAAAGCGGGTTTAAGCCGTAAAATTGAGCAATTTAATCCCCTATCTCCCAACGGCAATATTCAAGATTGGGTGCAATGGTGGCAAAAGTCGGACTATCAGCGAGAGGAAAACGCGATCGCAATGGTAGGCCACGAACCGGATTTAGGCTATTGGACGGAAATGCTAGTTTGGGGCAAGTTTCAAGGAAAATTATCGGTCAAAAAAGCGGGAATAATTGGTCTAGAGGTTCCCAATCAGGAAAATCCCCTAGGCAAGTGTGAGTTATTCTGGTTGACAGCCCCGAAATTACTCCTCTAGGAATTAACCTGGGTGTATCTATCCTTTTTGGGGACTACAATCGATGTTTAGTTAATAGTTAAAAAATCATGAACGATGTAGAATTACGCCAGTTATTAACTGAGAAGTTAGCAATTTTGTCCGCAGACAATCTTAATTTAGTTGGGCAATTTATTGATAAGTTAACTCATCAAGAGGCAGCAAACAAATCCGACAATTACCTAACAGAAAAAGCATTACAAAAATGGCAATTTTTAGTTAAAAATAACCAAGAAATGGACAATACAAATCCTTTAAGTGAAAATGAAATTAAGATAATTTGGCAATTTTTAAGTCAATCTCATCGATCTCGTCCGGTAGGATTAGCTAGAGGAGAATTTACCATCTCCGATGATTTCAACGAACCTTTACCAGAAGAAGTTTTAGACTTGTTTTATCCACAATGAGATTGTTACTAGATACACACATTTTTCTTTGGTTAATTAGTGTTTGCTCAATAAATCTTAAAACCTTGTTGGGTAAGACTTTTAGACTTTTTTCCCATCAAAAAGTGCCAGACATTGGGGTGATCGGGGGGGGAAAATTTAGGCACTTTTTCCCTGAAAATTAGGTAATTGACCCCCTGAAAATGGGTAAAACCCTACACCCTACACCCTACACCCCACACCCTGTCCCCAGGAAAAATTTTTTCAGCAAACCCTAATTAGTGATCATCCGCGCTTGTCTGAAAAAATATGCCGTCAGATAAAAAATAGCAATAACGAAGTTTTTTTGAGTGTAGTCTCTGTTTGGGAGTGCGTTATTAAGTATCAGTTAGGCAAATTAAATTTTCCTGAGCGTCCTGACCTATATCTTCCCAAAAAAAGAAAACAGCATTTAATTAACAGTTTAGTTATTGATGAAAAAAGCCTAGTACATTTAAAAGATTTACCACTCCTTCATAAAGATCCTTTTGACCGTCTTTTAATCTGTCAAGCTTTACAGCATAATTTAGTAGTGGCTACTGAAGATAATGCAATTTTAGCCTATCCTAACTTACAGTTTTTTTGAGTATCAATCAGGGACGTAAACATCATCACTCACGTCCCCTAAAAATATCAATTAACGGTTCTTCGGTTTGTCTTATGCAACGGACAGGGTTACAAGGAATGAAACTCTTATATAGAAAGACATTCGGGGATTTATGTCAATTGTTTTCGATCTAGAGCGAACTAATCAATTAAGTCTCTTGCCAGATAAGGATTTAGTCGATTTATGCCCCCCTATTGAACCATACCAAGTAACGAAGAACCCAATTAACCATCATTACTACTGTCTTGATTGCGCTTTTTAGACAGCAATACACCTAACCCTAATATTACTATTGCCAAAATTGTAGAAGGTTCGGGAATAGCTGTCGATGAACCCACTTGAACTATTTTTATAAACTGACTTTGATTACCAGAATAACTGGCAACACTGCCATCGCTAAAACCAGTTTGAGATAAATCAATATTAAGTACCAGACCAGAATTACCATTGCCGATTACTTGAAAATACAATAAACTAAAAGTATCCAATTGATTAATTCCTAGAGGTGAACCAATGCCCAAAAATGGTAAAGAACCGCCGACTAAGTTAGTAATTGAACCATTGGTATTGTCTAAGATTCCCGTGCGTCCAAAGGGGAAACTAGAGGTAACAAGAGGACTATTGATATCTGAGGGATTGAAAGGATTGTCGATGTTTTGAATTGAGCGAGGATCGAAGGATAAATTAATGGCACTGCTAGTGATACCGACCGGATTAATATCACTATTTTCCATTAAAATTTCTACAAAAAATCTATCGCCTACACGGAGAGGACTATTAATAATAGTTCCCACTAGGCCACTATTATCAGTTTTGAGGTTGAATTGAGTAGTCAGACTAGACATAATGTAGTTCTCCTGAGTTAAAAAAGTTAGCGAGTTAAAACAAATGCTACGCAAAGCAGCATTTATTCAAAAACCTGGCAAGGGAAGTCACACTAATGGGACTTAGGCGTTTTCGGTCAGCAAAAAAGGCTCAAACCATTACGGGACAAAGGGTTAACCTCGATTTATGATTTTCCTTGATATATCTGGGTTTCAGCGATTTTGGGCTTCTCGAAGTAAATCCCAAGCGGGGATTGGAGTTGAGGCTTTTCTCGATTTGTTTTTTGTCTAAGTCCCACTAACTGGGTACATCATCTGTACTCTGGTAAAGTTACTGTTTCTGGAAAAGACAGTGCCGATGCAAAGCTGTATCAAGAAAAAGAAGGTAAGAGGAATCAAGAAAATGGCACAAATTAAATATCCCATGGTGATTCAATGGTCTGATGAAGACAATTGTTTTTTGGTTGCATTGCCTGATTTTCCGTGGCAATATTGGCGTACTCATGGAGATACTTATGAGGAAGCTGTCGCTAATGGAAAAGAAGCTATAGAATCCCTAATGATTGCTTATCAAGCAGATAATGACTCCTTACCTGAACCTTTATTTTGTAGGATGGTTTAGCGCAATTCGTAACCCATCAAACCTAATCAAAAGCCATCATAATTAATCTGAATTGTTGGGTTTTCTTGGGTCAACCCAACCTACAGAGTTAATCTAAACAACTAATCCAAATTCGGAATTGAAGGGAACTAATTCGGCAAGATTAATTCTTCCATCTCCGGTAATATCAGCAGTAGGGTCATAGTTAGTTTGTTCACTGCTACTACCAAATAACCCCGGACGTTGTAAGGTAGTTAAGTCGGTTAAATTCACCCGTTCATCGTAGGAAATATCACTGTTAAAGGTTGATTTCCCTGTTAGTTGAATGTTCAAAGCGGAATTGTTTTGAGCATTACTGTTGATGACTAAACCGTTAGCCAAATTGAAGTTTTCTTGCGCTGCTTTGGGTGTATATGCTAAAGCAATACGTCGAGTTTGTCCGGGGTTTAGCAGTATGTCTCCATTGGCAAAATTGGCATCTGTGGTGACATTTTGTGCATTAATAGTAATACCAGCAATAGCGAGTACATCATTAGTTCCCACTGCGGTATTAGTAATATCAATGTATTGGGTTTTGTCAGCAAAGTTAGGACGGACAAACAGGCTATCGGTTGCACCTTGTCGGTATTGGGAGAGTTTTGTCCCGAAGGTAACAGCAGTTTTATCTACGACTATTGTCCCTTCATTAACGTTAGTAATCTTAACGTTAAATGTCTTTTCCGCAGAGGTTTTGTAACCGTCAGTTGCTCTGACTCCCAATTGATAGGATATTACTCCACTTTCATAGTCAATGGTATTAGAACCTGCTTGAGTGAGGGTAATTTCTCCGGTGGTTGCATTGATGGCAAAAAGGTTATTTCCTGACCCATCTTTAGGAGAGGTACTGAGGCTAAAGGTGGGAGTTTGTCCGTAATTATCATCGGTTGCTTCGACTAAGTTACCGGCTACTACTACTGTACCTGCTGCGCTTCTTTCGGCGAGGTTGACGTTATTAATAGTACCGACGATGGGAGCATCATTGATAATGATGTTACGGGTTAAGCTTAAAGTACCATTAGGATCAGCAAATGTGCCATCAGCAAAACCAATTTGGGAAGGATCAAAGGTGACGGTTAGGTTGGAGTTGTCCCGTGTACCGACTACATTAAAGCGTAGCAGACTAAAGCGATTTAATTCAGCAATTCTCATTTTGAAAACAAAAGAAGATAAAGTTCTCTATGTGAACAAGAGAACTTCTGTCTAATTATCATTTTTTTTCAAGATAATCATCATAATTAGCTTCAAGAGACAGTTTTAAAATATCTGCCCATAAAAAACTTATCTCAACTCATAAATTTAGCTGAAATTCTGACCTAATTTGTGGTTTTTTCAATGAATAAAATAATCTTTCCTTCTCTCGAAAAATTGACATTTTTAACTAGAATTTATTTTTTTGAGCGGGACATATTCGGTAAGAATAAACAAGAAAAACTCTGACCAATTCTTAAACCAAAAATATTTTAATAAAGTACGAATATCATTAAAAAAACTGGTGCGAGTAACTAATAACTCACGAATCTTTTGATAAGTATGATTAACTAAATCTAAAACGGTATGAAATAAAAAAGCTAGTAAATTTAAAGACAACAAGAACTCGCATAAATGACTTTGACCATGACCAAAATTATGTTCTAAATTATAACCGTGATTTTTAAGAACGTTATTTCCTTCATTCTCAACTTTCCATCTGCTGCGTCCAGCTTTGACAATTTTTTCAACATTATTTTCAGTAATTTGATGATTGGTAATCCAATTATTTTGATAGATAATTTTCTGTGTTTTTTCATTAATGACCGTGACTTCACACCAATTAACTTCGAGACTTGACTCGACCTCTCTCAGAGGAACTCTAGAAACATAACGATAACGATAAATGAGATTCTTTCGTCCATCCCATTGTTTCTTTTCTACGGTTTTAACTTCTCCACTTTTTTCTAAAAATTCTCGCCATTCATATAAGGTTTTATGAGAAGTTTCAAGACAAACAAAAATAAAATTATAACCTTGTTTTAGAGCTAACTCACAGATAGGTTGGCGAGAGTATAAGTCATCTCCTAACAGGGTTACAGGATAACCATACTTCTTTTGATGATTCTTATCTAACCATCTTTTAACAGCCGCATTTTCACAATCTTGTTTTTGCTGCCCATCTTGTTTTTTAATAAATTCTGGTTCTAAATTAATCACTTGTTTTTGCTCAGGAGAAACCACAATTGGCGTGACGCAACCATGAAAATAAGTTGTCGTTCCATTACGAGGATTGCGGCAATTACAATGGGGACAACTAATTTTCTTTGAAGAAAAATATTCCGTACCATCTAAAGCTATTAAAATTTCCTCATCTAAGTAGAAAAATTTTTTAATAACTCCCGGTTTTTTTAACCATTGATAGACTTGTTGAAAAGAGCCAAATATTGTGGCAGCTGGGATAGGATCTAACAGGTTTCTGATTTGATTATCACCAGGTATTTTTTTGATACCAAATAAACTTGAAGCATTATCTTTTCCCTTACTACTTTTCATCAAACGTTGATGCTCTAAAAAAGAAGGTGACTGAGTAAAAAAAACCGAAAAAGCCGCCTTAACTGCATCTTCTACCTGATATTTGGTATTGTTTCCTGGTTTTCTGTCATCGGGTAAGTCATGTAATTCTTGAACTAAAAATTGTATTAATTCAGGAATTTCTCAAGTCACAGCCTTTTTCGTCATCGCAGAACAGTTTGATTAATTAATATTTCCAACTTAATAATTTTACCTCAACAGACAACAATCATCAATTTTTATTTGGTTCTCTTTCTGATGTAGAGAACTTTTGTTCTAGATTTCTCCCATCTTTCAAATATTTTGAGTATAAATACTCTATATACTCACTTCTCTGCGATGCAGTCGCACTCGCGGGAGCGCATTTTGTAGCTTGCTTAAAGCTTTGTTTCTGTCTGTATCACTTGTTACTTTTTAAAATGAGAATTGCTGGATTTAATTGATTAATACCAATCGCTTTACCTTGATTTGCTTGGGGAACTGAACCACCGCTTAGGTTATCAATTAATCCGTTAGTATTGTCTAATGTACCGCTTCGGAATAGGGGGAAATTAGAGGTAACTAGGGGACTGTTGACATTGCCAATATCGGCGAAGTTATTGATATTTTGAGCAACATCCGCAGCGAAGCCAAAATCAAGGGAATTAATGATTAAACCGGCTGCATTGGTACGAATATCCCCTACTATACTTTGCACGGCTACAACTTGCATTTTTTACTCAAGGACAAGGCCAATTCAAGTCTGAATTGCATCACTGTCTAGAACTCTTGCAAATTAATTATATGTTATAATGATGGGTTAACTAATTTTCCCCAAAAAATTAGTTAACCAGTACATTCGTCCTGAATGAAAACTTGAAGTTTAACTTTTAACTCAAAACTCTTTAGATATGCTTTAATTTGGTTATCAAAACCTCTTTATTTAAGCGGCACAAACTATCTCAATTATAAAAATTGAGAATAAATTCTCCTTGACTTGATTAATCTTTAGGCAACTTTTAAGAAGCTGCTATACCTATCCCTAACTCACCGTTATAAATAGCCGCCAACAAGTTAACTCTTAAACTATATCTTCGACGACGATTCCGATATTTACAGGATAAGATTTTAAAGATTTTGAGTTTCCTATTTATAGGTTCAATGATAATCCTTTCTTTGGCTAAAGCCTTGTTATACTCTTTTTCTAACTCTGTTAATTTTCTATTTTTCGATTTCTTTTTCGGTGTATAACTATTACTATGGTATGCAGCTATTCCCTGATAACCACTGTCTTCTATGCTGGTAGTTAAAGGATGAAAACGAACTCGACTTTTTTTAAATAAACTAAAATCATGACCTCTACCTTTCCCACAAAAGACACAGATAATTTCCTCGGTATTTTGATCAGCTACTAATTGGGATTTTAAAGTATGATAACCTCTTTTACCCCCCAAAAAATCTTTCTGTTTCTTTTTGGGGCGTTCAATGGGAGTTTCCGTTACATCCATTACCGTTACGACCGGTATCTCTGCTTGATTGAGTAAAGCTTTTTTTCCTTTTAAACGGAAGTTTCCCGATTGTAAAAGCATTTTTTCCGTCTTATTTACAATCCGACATATAGTTGATTCTGATAGTTCCCAGCTTGTACCAATGTGAAAATATGTTCTATATTCTCGCCAATATTCTAACGTTACTAAAACTTGTTCTTCTATAGATAGTTTAGGTTTCGGTCCCCTTTTAGATGGTGAATTAGAGTCGGCTTCAACACTTTTTACTGATTCTACCATCTTTCTATAGGTTTGTTTATACACACCGAAACGGCGTTTGAATTGTTCATCTGATCAGTTTTGATAATCCATAATTTTGCTAATAAACATAGCAAAATTATAGATGATTTCCTGACCTAAGATCACATTTTATTCTTTTTTCCACTTCAATCTAAGAATTGAGAAAAAAGCAAAACCTTATATTATACCATAAAAAAATTATGCAAGAGGTCTTCTGATCTACCTTTATAGAATACCTCATTCGGGGTACGATAGTCAAGACATTTTCGAGGACGATTGTTAATCAAGTTTACGGCTCTTTCCACCTCCTCTGGCTTAACGATTTTAAAATTCGTTCCCTTGGGGAAAAATTGTCTTAACAGTCCCTTGGTATGCTCGTTTAATCCCCTCTCCCACGAATGATAAGGAGTAGCAAAATAAAAATCTGCTCCTAGTTTCTGACTCAACTCTTGATGTCCACAAAATTCTTTGCCGTTGTCACAAGTAAAGGTTTTTCTTTTGTCAGGGTGAATCTCTTGAAAAAGTTTTTCTGTGACTCTATTGATTTCCGATGCGGTTTTGTTTTTGGCTAATCCTGCTCCTAAAAATTTCGAGGCTTTATCTACATGAGTAACGAGAACTCCTAGATGATTGCCTCCAATCATTGTGTCACTTTCCCAATGACCGATTTCAGTTTTCTGGTCAGCAATTACTGGTCGCTCGCTGATATCTACACGCCCTGGAATCCCTCCACGCTTACTTTTTGCTCCGCCTCGACTCTTTCTTTGACAAAGCCCCCGGCGTAAATATTTCTGGTACTCTCCACATCCGTGATAGTTCTGATAGATCATTTGATAGATGGTTTCGTGACTGAGAGATTCTTGACTGGCTCTTTTCAGACGACCTGCTATTTGTTCGGGACTATGATAATCTTTCAATCCTTCTTTGACCAACTCTAAGGCTGACTCGCTGACATTTTTAAAGGGTTGTTTGGCATTTTTTCGCCTTGTCTCGCTTTGAGCTTGTGCTGTGTCAGGTAGATAGCAGCCAAGGGAACTTTGATTCCTTTTTAATTCCCGTGATATTGTGCTTTGATGACATCCGAGCCAGACGGCCATTTGCCGTTGAGATAAATTTCCCTCCTGACTAAGTTGGTAGAGCAAGTTTCTTTGTTCTATGTTAAGATGTTGGTGGCTCATTTTGGGTCTGATTTGTTTTTGTTAATGATCAGACAGTACCTGATGAGCCTTTCTTTGTCAACTCTTGAGGTTGATGCGTTTCATTTTTGAATTGGCGCAATAATATAGTTTAAGAGTCATAATTAGAAGCAAAGCACTCATTGAAAACATGATTAACCTAGAATTCACCGAAGAAGAAAAGAACTCACTGTATTAAGTACCTAGGCAAAATTAATTACATACTCGCCTCCAAAATTGTCCAGCACTTTTTTAACGTAAGCGAGGAGGCTCTTTCGGTCTTTATAGTGGGACTTAAACAAATTTCAAGCCCAAACAAAGCCTAAACTGGCTTTGTAAGCGGCAAACACATCCCGATTCTCGGTCAGCCACTCAAAGAAACGGAAAGACATCGCTGTCCGAAAAGCTTCCAAGGCTTCCACAAAAGTGTTTAAAGGTCGATTCGCCCACTGCCTTTGCAATCCCCCAGTTAACTTATGCCACAGGATAAATGTATAGTGGGACTTAAACGCCAAATAAAGATCAAATCGAGTATAATCGTTAAAGAGTAAGCACTTTACGTTGAAAGATCAGCGATGAAAGAGACAACCCCAGCCGCGATGCCCCCATGCTTTGACCGATGGTGTCGGCGGTTTGACAATTGCTTCAAAAACGAAGCGCAAAAAAACGGCTTCAGACAATATTTAGGAGGATTATTAGGGGAAAGTGAGCGGAAAAACCTCACTCAAATGGCCAATAATGCCGTCGGAGTAGTTTATAACCGATTACATCACTTTTTGACCGAATCTCCCTGGTCAGACCGTCAGGTGAATGAATGTCGGTTGCAAGTGATGAACCAATGCCGCCAGACGCAAATCCCCCGAGGATTTTCCCTGATTGTCGATGACTCAGGACATCGAAAAAGTGGCAATCTGACCGCCGGAGTTGGCAGGCAGTACCTAGGAGAAATTGGCAAGACAGACAACGGAATAGTCGCCGTCACTACCCATCTCTACGACGGCAAAAAAAGTGTCCCCCTAGACATTGAAATTTATCAACCGGCTAGTTCCTTAGCCGAGGGGAAAGAAGACAAAGAATTTAAGAAGAAACCGGAGATAGCGATAGATTTAATTGACCGGAGCTTAACCAGAGGCTATCGACCGAAAATCGTCTTAATAGATGCTGGTTATGGCAACAACACAAATTTTCTCAAAGCCCTGGAAGAAAGAAAGCTAAAATACTTAGGAGGATTGGCAAAAAATCGAAAAGTAATTATTGAAAAAGAAGGGGGTGTGGAAGAAACAATCCAGCTTGAGCAACTAGCAAAAAGCCTATCAGAAAAGGATTGGGAGAAAATCACCCTAAATCTAGATAAAGAAAAAACGGTTTGGGTAGCGGTATTCAGAGCGAAAATATCTCAACTAGAAGGAGAAAGGAACTTGGCGATCGTCATGAATGCAAGTTCAATGGAAAAAGCCACAGAGGTGGACTATTTCATCACCAATGTAGTTGAGGCAGATACAGTAACAGCGTCGTGGATAGTCAAGACTTACACCGAAAGAAATTGGGTGGAAGTATTCTACCGAGAAGCCAAAGGATGGTTAGGGTTAAGGGAATACCAAGTCAGGGATAAACGAAGCTTACTTCGTCATTTTATCCTGGTGTTTTGTGCCTATACATTTATCCTGTGGCATAAGTTAACTGGGGGATTGCAAAGGCAGTGGGCGAATCGACCTTTAAACACTTTTGTGGAAGCCTTGGAAGCTTTTCGGACAGCGATGTCTTTCCGTTTCTTTGAGTGGCTGACCGAGAATCGGGATGTGTTTGCCGCTTACAAAGCCAGTTTAGGCTTTGTTTGGGCTTGAAATTTGTTTAAGTCCCAATAGGCACAAAACACCAGGATAAAATGACGAAGTAAGCTTCGTTTATCCCTGACTTGATATTCCCTTAACCCTAACCATCCTTTGGCTTCTCGGTAGAATACTTCCACCCAATTTCTTTCGGTGTAAGTCCTCACTATCCACGAAGCTGTTACTGTATCTGCCTCAACTACATTGGTGATGAAATAGTCCACCTCTGTGGCTTTTTCCATTGAACTTGCATTCATGACGATCGCCAAGTTCCTTTCTCCTTCTAGTTGAGATATTTGGCTCTTCGGTTTGTGTTATGCAATGGACGGGGGTTATAAGGGATGGAACCGTTATATAGAAAGGCATTTAGCGATTTTTGTCAATTGTTTTTGATATAGAGCGAACTAATCAATTAAGTCTCTTACCAGATAAGGATTTAGTCGATTTATGCCCCCCTATCGAACCATACCAAGTAACGAAGAACCAGATATTTTCGCTCTGAATACCGCTACCCAAACCGTTTTTTCTTTATCTAGATTTAGGGTGATTTTCTCCCAATCCTTTTCTGATAGGCTTTTTGCTAGTTGCTCAAGCTGGATTGTTTCTTCCACACCCCCTTCTTTTTCAATAATTACTTTTCGATTTTTTGCCAATCCTCCTAAGTATTTTAGCTTTCTTTCTTCCAGGGCTTTGAGAAAATTTGTGTTGTTGCCATAACCAGCATCTATTAAGACGATTTTCGGTCGATAGCCTCTGGTTAAGCTCCGGTCAATTAAATCTATCGCTATCTCTGGTTTCTTCTTAAATTCTTTGTCTTCTTTCCCCTCGGCTAAGGAACTAGCCGGTTGATAAATTTCCCTGTCTAGGGGGACACTTTTTTTGCCGTCGTAGAGATGGGTAGTGACGGCGACTATTCCGTTGTCTGTCTTGCCAATTTCTCCTAGGTACTGCCTGCCAACTCCGGCGGTCAGATTGCCACTTTTTCGATGTCCTGAGTCATCGACAATCAGGGAAAATCCTCGGGGGATTTGCGTCTGGCGGCATTGGTTCATCACTTGCAACCGACATTCATTCACCTGACGGTCTGACCAGGGAGATTCGGTCAAAAAGTGATGTAATCGGTTATAAACTACTCCGACGGCATTATTGGCAATTTGAGTGAGGTTTTTCCTCTCACTTTCCCCTAATAATCCTCCTAAATAGGGCTGGCTGAATAAATCTAAAAACCTTGTTGGATAAGACTTTTGGACTTTTTTCCCCTCAAAAAGTACCAGATATGGGAGTGATCAGGGGTAAATTCCGGGACTTTTTCCCTGAAAATTAGGTAATTGACCCCCTCAAAATCGGTAAAACCCCACACCCGTTACAGTAGAGCAGGAAGTCGCCTTCCCACCCCCTGCTTCAAAACCGGACTTACGACTTTCGCCGTATCCGGCTCCTGAGTAACTAGGCTACTGTCATTAGTAGAATAATAATGGGAATTATTATTTCCTTGTCTATTCAACCCTCTTGGCTGTATCCCCACCAGACAAGATTGTTGGTTTTAGGGCGTATATGACCGTTGATTGTTGCTTAGACTTCCTAGTTACCCGTCCTTTGTCAGCATATCTTTGATATTACTCAAAGCCTTGGCTTTTAAGGACATCCTCTCCCTCTATTGACTTGCGGATGGTTTCCTACTGCCCCGAACGGGCAGAGTCAATCAGGGTTACTTCGTTCCCTATAACCATTGGTTGAACCCTTAGGATGATACTGTCCACAACAGAGTAACGGGAATGCCTTACTGATAGTGGTATGAGCTATCAGCCCCAACTCTGTTAACTTTTGTTTCGAGCCTGTCAGCCTTTTGGCTCGTGGGTGTTGACGATGGTTAATTCGTATCTTCGCCCCAGGGCTATCCATAGGTTCTGGCTCAACGGGTTTCTGATTTAGGCTATCAGATACCGCTTTTTTTTCCTCGCTCACTACCTCAGATGTACCAAGTCTAAAGCAGCAGGAAATGCCGTCACTCTAGGCATCTAGAGGACAGGACTAAGGTTATTACTAACCCGCACCTGTAGGGTTATAAAGTTATCAAGGTACTACATTTACCAAGCGGCTAATCCTCTAAACGTCTTACTGTCTAGTTTCTAGCCAACGAATCGCACGTTACAGTAGAGCAGGAAGTCGCCTTCCCACCCCCTGCTTCAAAACCGGACTTACGACTTTCGCCGTATCCGGCTCCTGAGTAACTAGGCTACTGTCATTAGTAGAATAATAATGGGAATTATTATTTCCTTGTCTATTCAACCCTCTTGGCTGTATCCCCACCAGACAAGATTGTTGGTTTTAGGGCGTATATGACCGTTGATTGTTGCTTAGACTTCCTAGTTACCCGTCCTTTGTCAGCATATCTTTGATATTACTCAAAGCCTTGGCTTTTAAGGACATCCTCTCCCTCTATTGACTTGCGGATGGTTTCCTACTGCCCCGAACGGGCAGAGTCAATCAGGGTTACTTCGTTCCCTATAACCATTGGTTGAACCCTTAGGATGATACTGTCCACAACAGAGTAACGGGAATGCCTTACTGATAGTGGTATGAGCTATCAGCCCCAACTCTGTTAACTTTTGTTTCGAGCCTGTCAGCCTTTTGGCTCGTGGGTGTTGACGATGGTTAATTCGTATCTTCGCCCCAGGGCTATCCATAGGTTCTGGCTCAACGGGTTTCTGATTTAGGCTATCAGATACCGCTTTTTTTCCTCGCTCACTACCTCAGATGTACCAAGTCTAAAGCAGCAGGAAATGCCGTCACTCTAGGCATCTAGAGGACAGGACTAAGGTTATTACTAACCCGCACCTGTAGGGTTATAAAGTTATCAAGGTACTACATTTACCAAGCGGCTAATCCTCTAAACGTCTTACTGTCTAGTTTCTAGCCAACGAATCGCACCACACCCCACACCCTACACCCCACACCCCCACTTCCCCACACCCCACACCCCACACCCGTTACAGTAGAGCAGGAAGTCGCCTTCCCACCCCCTGCTTCAAAACCGGACTTACGACTTTCGCCGTATCCGGCTCCTGAGTAACTAGGCTACTGTCATTAGTAGAATAATAATGGGAATTATTATTTCCTTGTCTATTCAACCCTCTTGGCTGTATCCCCACCAGACAAGATTGTTGGTTTTAGGGCGTATATGACCGTTGATTGTTGCTTAGACTTCCTAGTTACCCGTCCTTTGTCAGCATATCTTTGATCCCACATTCCGCACCCTCAACTGTCACATAAGCTGTCCCCCGCCAGAGACTTGAGTAAAAATACCTAGCTGGTGAAGGTTTTCTCGGTGGCCGCTAGGGGGGTCTTGAGACCCCTAATTATGAAAAAATAGGAATTGTTGGAAAACTGAGGCGAGTGGACTGTTCGACCATGAATCAATCAACAGAAATTGAAGTCAAAAATCTAGACCATCTGGGATTAGTAGCCGGAATTATCGATGAAATAGGAATCGTTGAAATTATCAACGAACAAGTCTCAATTGAGCGAGGAGAAATTGTCACAGCTGGGCAAGTCGTGAAAGCAATTATCCTGAATGGATTGGGATTTGTCTCCCGAGCCTTGTATTTATTTCCTCAATTTTTTGAAGATAAAGCAACCGAACATCTGCTGGGAGAGGGCATCGAACCAAAACACCTGAATGATGATAAAATTGGTCGAGTAATGGACAAACTTTATCAACTTAATGTTTCGGTCATTTTCCTACTGATTAGTTTAGCGGCCGTGAAAAAATTTGGTGTAGCAACCGAGAACTCCCATTTAGATTCGACTTCTCTATCAGTAGAAGGAGAATATAACAAGGAATACCCAACAGTAGAAATCCTGAAATCAGGAGCAGTGGGAGAAGAAATTGAAACCAGACAACAGCCAATAAAAATTACCTACGGATACTCCCGCGACCGAAGACCTGACTTAAAACAATTTATGATTGACTTAATCGTAAGTGGGGATGGAGATGTACCTTTATTCCTGAAAGTAGGGGACGGAAATGAAGCGGACAAAGCGGTTTTTGGTCAAATCGCCCGAGAATTTAAAAAACAAGTTGACTTTGACAGTTTAATAGTCGGCGATAGCGCCCTCTATAGCAAAGAGAATTTAAAACTAATGAAAGAAATGCGTTGGTTGTCTCGAGTACCATTAAGCATTAAAGAGGCTCAAGAGTTGGTTGATAGCATCTCAGAAAAAGAGTTAACCGATTCAGAAATACCGGGTTATTCCTGGCGGGAAACCATCTCTAACTATGGGGGGATAGAACAAAGATGGTTGCTAGTTGAAAGTCAAGCTAGACAAGAATCAGACTTGAAAAAATTAGAGAAAAAAATCGAGCAGGAAAAGAATTCTGCCCAAGAAAAAATCCGGCAACTATCCCGAAGAGAATTTGAGAATAGAGCGGTGGCGTTGGCGATAGCCAAAGGATTATCTGACTCCTTAAAATCTCATCAGTTAACGGAGATTAAAGTCAATCTCATTCCGCCTGAGTCCCAGGGGTCAAAACTCAAATCAAAAGACGATTTACCCTCTCAAAGCTATCAAGTTCAAGCCGAATTAGAGTTGAATTTGACCGCCATTGAGAGGCTAAAGAAACGAGCAGGACGATTCGTTTTAGCAACTAACGATTTGGAGAAACAACGATTAAGCAGTGAGGATATACTCAAAAAATATAAAGGGCAACAAGCTCCGGAAAGAGGATTTTCTTTTCTCAAAGACCCCTGCTTTTTTGCCCACAGTGTCTTTCTCAAATCTCCCCATAGAATCGAGGTCATGGCCATGCTCATGGGCTTGTGCCTGCTGGTTTATACTATTGGTCAAAGACAACTTCGTTTAAGTTTAAAACAGCAGGAGACGGGACTGAAAAATCCGTTGGGTAAGTTAACTGACCGACCGACGTTACGCTGGATATTTCAGGGCTTTCAAGGGATTCATCTCGTCCGTATTCAAGACAATCAAAAGATTAGCAACTTAACGGATGAGAGGCGCAACATTTTGAGATTTTTTCCCAAACCTTGCCAGGAATATTATCTCTTATCTTGACCAGATGGATTGACTTCAAGGGGTGACAAAACAAAGCGAGCAACTGGAACATCTCCCCCTAGATGTTAAGTCTGATTGCCTAGTCATTCTCAACAAGCACTGTTTATTGAGAATGACCGGGGGAACTCTGAAATTTTCGGCTTAGTTGCCGGCAGCTTGCCGCCAACTCACTCCTCTAGATAAGTATTTTGACTCGCGCCCCTTCCTCTTTTGAGACGTTGTGACACTTAGGGTGCGGAATGTGGGTTTGATATTACTCAAAGCCTTGGCTTTTAAGGACATCCTCTCCCTCTATTGACTTGCGGATGGTTTCCTACTGCCCCGAACGGGCAGAGTCAATCAGGGTTACTTCGTTCCCTATAACCATTGGTTGAACCCTTAGGATGATACTGTCCACAACAGAGTAACGGGAATGCCTTACTGATAGTGGTATGAGCTATCAGCCCCAACTCTGTTAACTTTTGTTTCGAGCCTGTCAGCCTTTTGGCTCGTGGGTGTTGACGATGGTTAATTCGTATCTTCGCCCCAGGGCTATCCATAGGTTCTGGCTCAACGGGTTTCTGATTTAGGCTATCAGATACCGCTTTTTTTTTTCCTCGCTCACTACCTCAGATGTACCAAGTCTAAAGCAGCAGGAAATGCCGTCACTCTAGGCATCTAGAGGACAGGACTAAGGTTATTACTAACCCGCACCTGTAGGGTTATAAAGTTATCAAGGTACTACATTTACCAAGCGGCTAATCCTCTAAACGTCTTACTGTCTAGTTTCTAGCCAACGAATCGCACCACACCCCACACCCTACACCCCACACCCCCACTTCCCCACACCCCACACCCCACACCCTACACCCCACACCCTACACCCTACACCCCACACCCCACACCCGTTACAGTAGAGCAGGAAGTCGCCTTCCCACCCCCTGCTTCAAAACCGGACTTACGACTTTCGCCGTATCCGGCTCCTGAGTAACTAGGCTACTGTCATTAGTAGAATAATAATGGGAATTATTATTTCCTTGTCTATTCAACCCTCTTGGCTGTATCCCCACCAGACAAGATTGTTGGTTTTAGGGCGTATATGACCGTTGATTGTTGCTTAGACTTCCTAGTTACCCGTCCTTTGTCAGCATATCTTTGATATTACTCAAAGCCTTGGCTTTTAAGGACATCCTCTCCCTCTATTGACTTGCGGATGGTTTCCTACTGCCCCGAACGGGCAGAGTCAATCAGGGTTACTTCGTTCCCTATAACCATTGGTTGAACCCTTAGGATGATACTGTCCACAACAGAGTAACGGGAATGCCTTACTGATAGTGGTATGAGCTATCAGCCCCAACTCTGTTAACTTTTGTTTCGAGCCTGTCAGCCTTTTGGCTCGTGGGTGTTGACGATGGTTAATTCGTATCTTCGCCCCAGGGCTATCCATAGGTTCTGGCTCAACGGGTTTCTGATTTAGGCTATCAGATACCGCTTTTTTTTCCTCGCTCACTACCTCAGATGTACCAAGTCTAAAGCAGCAGGAAATGCCGTCACTCTAGGCATCTAGAGGACAGGACTAAGGTTATTACTAACCCGCACCTGTAGGGTTATAAAGTTATCAAGGTACTACATTTACCAAGCGGCTAATCCTCTAAACGTCTTACTGTCTAGTTTCTAGCCAACGAATCGCACCACACCCCACACCCTACACCCTGCCCCTAGGAAAAACTTTTTCAGCAGACCCTAAATATTGTCTGAAGCCGTTTTTTTGCGCTTCGTTTTTGAAGCAATTGTCAAACCGCCGACACCATCGGTCAAAGCAGGGAGGCATCGCAGCTGGGGTTGTCTCTTTCATCGCCGCTCTTTCAACGTAAAGTGCTTATTCTATAACAATTATACTCTATTATACTCTTGTTGATCGTTTAAGTCCCAATATTTGCATCAGAAAATGAAGCGCAAGCAATCACTAAACTATCCCAAAATGATAGATGATATTGAGTTCTCAGATTATATGCAGATTCAAAAATATCAAGATTAAATGAGATAACTTGATATTTGCTATAAAAGGAAACAATTAATTTAAACAGTTGTTTTTCATCAAGCTTATGCTTTTTAAGTAAATTACAAGAAACCTCATTAATTATTTGGGTACTAATAATGATGGACTTTTCTTTAATTAATTGTTTTGCCAATATTCTTTTACTTTCTTCTCTTTTATCAGTGGAAAAAGCATAAAGCCAAATATTAGAATCAACAAAACAACTATGATTTTTAAGTTCTGTCATAAATTTCTTCTCGTTTCATAAATTCTAAATTATCAACCTCTATAGGATTTTCCAACAGGTATTCAATCATATCAATTTCAGTTTCACTTTTATTGAGTTGATTTTGAGCTTTAAATGCGGCAATAATTGCTTGTATCTGCTGAATTTGTTCAGGTTTAAGTCCAGTTACATTAATGTTTTTAATCATGGCTACCTTGGAATGATTTGGGAGCATCTCACTTACGCGATAAGTAATTATACTTAGCCTAAAAGCCACTCTTAATCGTGTCTTGGAACGAAATAGAGGCTTTTAAAGACTGCGTACATGGAGAATTAAAACAAGAATTACCCTCGAAAAGCCTATTTTTCCACTAAGTATTTATGCTCATTGCAAAGGTGAGATGCTCCCAATGATTTTTACTTTAATTATACTAATTACACGCTCTCACAATCATGATCTTCCTTTTTTGGTTCTTCGGTTTGTCTTATGCAACGGACAGGGTTACAAGGAATGAAACTCTTATATAGAAAGACATTCGGGGATTTATGTCAATTGTTTTCGATCTAGAGCGAACTAATCAATTAAGTCTCTTGCCAGATAAGGATTTAGTCGATTTATGCCCCCCTATTGAACCATACCAAGTAACGAAGAACCCCTTTTTTTACATCTTTGACTAAAATTATCGGTGTTTATGAAGATTTATTATAGCCTAGCCTTTGAATTATAACAAAGAGACGCAAACTCCGTCGCTTACGTCCCCAATTGATCCTCAATCAAAGTTTACCGCTTGGATAACCGAGAAATCACCCGTTTTAAGCTATATCCCCCCCGTAAGGAAAACTAATACCATTTTTCTTTATTCGTAGCAGGCATAACCGGGTGCATCTCCTATTTGTGATTTTCTCTCACTTATGGTGAGCAGCAGAAGTTGTTCAAAGAGGGCGGGTAATGATTCGGTAGTAGTGGTGTAGCCCTCTTGCTTACCTGGTATGAATTGTGTAAAATATTTAGGGTTTGCTGAATAAATCTAAAAACCTTGTTGGATAATATCTTTAGGCTTTTTTGAAATCAAAAAGTGCCTGGCATGGGAGTGATCGGGGGGAAAATTCAGGTACTTTTTCCCTGAAAATTAGGTAATTGACCACCTCAAAATCGGTAAAACCCGTTACAGTAGAGCAGGAAGTCGCCTTCCCACCCCCTGCTTCAAAACCGGACTTACGACTTTCGCCGTATCCGGCTCCTGAGTAACTAGGCTACTGTCATTAGTAGAATAATAATGGGAATTATTATTTCCTTGTCTATTCAACCCTCTTGGCTGTATCCCCACCAGACAAGATTGTTGGTTTTAGGGCGTATAAGCTAAACGGCTTTTACTTCGGATCACCGATATAGACTCCAAAAGAGTTATAGCTATTGGATCATGCAGGTTAAGCGCCGTTTAGCTTATGACCGTTGATTGTTGCTTAGACTTCCTAGTTACCCGTCCTTTGTCAGCATATCTTTGATATTACTCAAAGCCTTGGCTTTTAAGGACATCCTCTCCCTCTATTGACTTGCGGATGGTTTCCTACTGCCCCGAACGGGCAGAGTCAATCAGGGTTACTTCGTTCCCTATAACCATTGGTTGAACCCTTAGGATGATACTGTCCACAACAGAGTAACGGGAATGCCTTACTGATAGTGGTATGAGCTATCAGCCCCAACTCTGTTAACTTTTGTTTCGAGCCTGTCAGCCTTTTGGCTCGTGGGTGTTGACGATGGTTAATTCGTATCTTCGCCCCAGGGCTATCCATAGGTTCTGGCTCAACGGGTTTCTGATTTAGGCTATCAGATACCGCTTTTTTTTCCTCGCTCACTACCTCAGATGTACCAAGTCTAAAGCAGCAGGAAATGCCGTCACTCTAGGCATCTAGAGGACAGGACTAAGGTTATTACTAACCCGCACCTGTAGGGTTATAAAGTTATCAAGGTACTACATTTACCAAGCGGCTAATCCTCTAAACGTCTTACTGTCTAGTTTCTAGCCAACGAATCGCACCACACCCTACACCCTACACCCTGCCCCCAGGAAAAACTTTTTGCCGCAGACCCTAATTAGTTAATAAGTAGTCGTGCAAAATTAATTTCCTAGTCGAGACAGGAGACTCCGAGACAGGAGACTCCGAGACGGGAGACGGGAGACAGCTATTAGGGATCGGATTTGAGTTTTCAGTTCACTGTTTCCTCACACCAGAAGTCTGACGGAGTAGTGGCTTAGATGTGTAATTAATTTTGCTTAGGTACTTACCAATAACTAGAACTTTGTTGGGGTTCAGGGGCAAAAGCTAACCAGTAGGGGAATTGTAAAAGAGCGAAATTGAGCCGTTCTTCGGTATCATCGATGATAATGAGCGGTGAATACTTATCCTCGATTAAACGTTCCGCTTTTTGAATTAAAGCTTCGGGAGACTCAAAGAGAACGATGCCGCGGTCTGGTCCAAAATCGGCGCGGGAAATGCCGAGACAATCTTGGAGGCCGCGCCGCCATTCGCCTAAACGTTCGGGACTATTAGCCAGAACTAGAGAACGGAAGCGATCGCCCTGTAATTCCGCCATAATCGAGATAATTGCCGAAGCGACCAGAATATTCTGGAGACGGCTGCCCATACCGCGAACAGTACCCCGGCCTCCCTGTTTAAAGAACCACTGTTGCACCCGTTCGGCGTGAATTGGTTCAAAAGTGCGCCGTAGTTGCCAAGGGGGACCGTAATAATCAGGACGACTGCGATAACGGTCTAAAAGAGCTTGGATGCGCTGATTTTGGTCAGAAAAGCCCTGTCTAGGGGTGGATTGCCCCACCGGTTCCGATTCATAACCGGAACGGTTAGAACGACGGGGTTCTTGCCAATTATCCCGGCCTTGGTTACTGGTGCGGGAAGGACGGGGACTTTCTTCGCGATCATCCCGGCCTTGACTGCCACGGGATGGGCGCGGGTTTTCCTCCCGTTCGGTCCGCAGGGGAGGTTCCACGGAGCGGGGGGATTTTTCGGGGGTTTCAAAACGGGGTAATTCCAACTGTTCGGCAGCCGCAGCCAAATCCTGTAAACTGCCCACCAGATAGTCTTTAAATCCCTGAACCCGCACGGCTATGTCCTGGGAGACTCCGGCGAAATTACTCCGCATTTCCTGCCGAATACGCTCACGACGGCGTTCTAACTGTTCGATCGCCAATTCTAAAGCCTGTTTGCGTTGTTCTAGGTCTTTTACGCCTTCCTTGAGCATTCTTTCGATTTGAGCTTTGATATCTCCTAGTTCCTCGGCGATCAAGCGTTCTTTTTCCGCTTTTAACGCCGATATTTCTGCCGCTAGGCTCTGTTTTTGCCGTTCTAGAGCCTCGATTTCTGCCCGCAGGGGTTGCGCCTGCGCTGCGGGAACTAATTCGCCTTCGGGGGCGATTGCCGATGGCAGCGGATTCTCTACTGGGCGATCGTTCCAGAGATCGTCAAAACTAAATTCTTCGACAGATTCATTGGGTAAGTCTGTCATTTTGTCAAGGGGTAAAACATTAAAATCTTCTGAATTCATCGGCTTTAGAAATGCAGAGCGAACAAAGGGCCAAGGCAGGCAATTAAGTAAGTGGTTCTAATTAATAGACGATATATCTTGCCTTTGATCCCCCCTGCCCCCCTTGATAAGGGGGGTGCCGATAGGCGGGGGGATCTGACAATTTTTAACACCTACCCACTTAAAACGCTATTAGCCAGATTTTATTTTATCTCAATCTTAGTTCGCTTCTGAGTCGATCGCTTGCGATGCTGCTAAAGGATAGTATTTTTCGAGGCAGAGTCTCAGGGTTGCGCTGTCAAAGATAATGGGCAAAAAATGAATGCTGTTAATTTCTTTGAAATAAAATAGGATCGGGACTTTATTCGAGAAAATACGCCAATTTTGCCATTCTTGGTAGGGAAAGGAGCGAATTTGTTGCCCGGACAGATAGACATCTAAGGAAGTGGGGGTAAACTGGAGACGAATGCGGGTAGTCTGGAACATCAAGAATAGCCCTAACAGGGAGAAAATTATTCCGAGCCAGACCTGTAAAAAGAGTAAAGGCAGCGATAAAATTACCAAAAACAGGGGAATTCGATAGTTAGGAGCCAGTTCGATCGTTCCTGTTACTTCTTGCGGGGAAATAGTTGTCATTGGTGTCCCTATCGGCAGTCAGCCAAAATATCTTCGCTTCTAGTTTATCGCATTGTTTTTCGAGAAGCGATCGAGATAATCGAGACTCGATCGGCGATGATCTGGTGGTGTCATGGCATCGTAGAAGGAGACTTTACCCCCATAGGCACGCCGGAGATTAAAATCAGTTAAGACCTTAGATCGTTGATCGGCGAGGATCAATTCTTTATTTAAGAGGATTAAATCAGCAAAATGGCTGATAGATTCGCCTAAATCATGGTTAACCACCATGACAATTTTATTTTCTTGGGCTAACTCACCAAAGATATTAAAAAGAACCCCCTCGGTTTTTTGATCTACCCCAACGAAAGGTTCATCAAAACAGAAAATCTCCGCTTCTTGGGCCAAAGATCTGGCTAAAAAGACTCTTTGCTGTTGTCCCCCCGACAGCTGACCGAGGGGACGATGGCGTAAATCAGCCATTTCCACCCGTTCTAGGGCATTTAAAGCCTGTTGACGACTAATATGGGAAAAAGGACGAAACCAACCCGTTTTTCTGACTCTCCCCATCATTACCACATCCCAAGCGGTGACGGGATAGGTCCAGTCGATTTGAGATCTTTGGGGAACATAAGCGACTTTATCCAGTTGTTGCTGTAGAGATTGCCCTTGATAGTTAACGGTTCCCTGTTGTACGGGAATTAATCCTAGCATGGCTTTGATCAGGGTACTTTTGCCCGCACCGTTGGGACCGATAATACCGGTTAATCGTCCTGGATGAATTTTCAGGGTGATATCCCGTAGGGCTTCCACGCCGCGATAATATACTCCTAGATGACTAACTGTAATTGTCGTTTGCATAGTTGTTACCCTGAGTCTCCATTTCTAGCATAACTAAAAATGAGACAATTATGAAGCAACCATGAAAAGATTATGAAAGATAGCTAGGGTGAGATTAATCGCCACTCAGTAAAGCTTCCACGAATTCGTAACTGGAAAAGGGCCGCAGATCCTCGATTCCTTCCCCAGCGCCAACAAAGCGAATCGGTAGGTTAAGCTGACGCGCTACGGCAAGGGCAACACCCCCTTTAGCTGTACCATCGATTTTAGTCAGGATCACGCCGCTTAATTGGGCAGCTTCCGAGAAAACCTCTGCCTGTCGCAGCCCGTTTTGTCCTAAAGTGGCATCGAGAACTAGAAGCGATTCCACCACAGCACTCTCGGCTTTTTTGTCGATAATGCGGCGAATTTTGCTTAATTCTGCCATTAAGTTCTTTTTATTCTGCAATCTTCCCGCCGTATCTACTAAGAGTAATTCTATCTCCCTGGATTTAGCGGCTTCGATGCCATCGTACACCACGGCGGCCGGGTCGGTATTTTTGCCCGGGTTGGCAATTACTTCGACTTGCGATCGCTCTCCCCAAACTTTCACCTGTTCCACGGCAGCAGCGCGAAAGGTGTCGGCAGCGGCGATCATACAGCTATAGCCAGATTGTTTAGATAAATGGGCTAATTTGCCGATAGTCGTCGTTTTACCCACTCCGTTAACTCCTGTGAGCATCCAGATATTTAATTTGCCTTTTTCTGGCTCAAAACCGGGGTTGCTATAATTGGCTAAAGGTGCATCTAAAATCTCGCGGATAATTTCTTTGAGATATTCGATCGCTTTTTCGGGGGGCAGAGCTTCCTGTTTTAGCTTATTTTGGAGGGTAGTGATAATATAATCGGTGGCATCTACCCCCACATCGGCCTGAAGCAATAAAGCTTCGATTTCCTCCACCGCGTCTTGATTGAGGGGACCCTGACCGACCACGGCCTTAAGCTGATTAACCAAGCTGCGGCGCGTTTTGCCCAAACCCTGACGCAATTTTTTTAACCAGGTGATTTCTTCTTCCGAAACGTCCTCTGCTTGTCGTCCCTGATTGGCTAAAACTTTGGCCGACCAGATAAAATCTTCATCTGGTTCTGTGGGGGTTTCGATGGCGGTTTCTTTAAGAATTTCGAGGCGATCAGATTTTTTCAGCCATGCGGGGGTATTATCCTCGGTTTCTTCTTCTTTAACTGGTTCTTGCTCTTGCGGAGGTTCCGTTTCAGCAATGGATGTTTCAGGGGTTTCGCTCACGACGGCCTCGGCCGTGGCTTTTTTCTCTTGAATATTTTTAAAGGCTTTTTTGGCCCAATCTAAATACTCTTCCTGACTGGTTGCCTCGCTAGTCGTCGGGGTTGCCTCGCTGGGGGTGTCCTCTACGGGTGCGGGGGGTGTTTGTTCTTGTTCGGGTTGGACTTTCTGACGACGGAACCAGTTAAACATAGGAGAAACTAAACATAAAACTATTTATCTAGTTTATCTTAACCCTTGAAGTGAGCAATTTTGATACTTAGATTTTTAATTATGGATTTCTCCGCATTTTTTGCCAGAGATTAAGGAAAAAATATGATCCGAGTAACTCAATTGATAACCTTGCTCAAGGATAACTTTATCTCTTTTTAGGGAAATGCTGTATCCTAGAAAATAGAATAGGAAGGAGAGTCAAAAATGTTAAGCGCTACTGAAACTAAATATTATACTCCCGAAGAATATCTAGCTCTGGAGGAAACATCCGAAGATAAAAATGAATATCGTCAAGGAGAAATTATCCCAATGGTAGGAGCCACCACTAATCACAATCAGATTTGTCTAAATTTTTGCCGTAATTTTCCCTTAAATATCAATAATCAAGATTATTATACCTATATGGAAACGGTGCGTTTATGGCTATCAGATTATAGCATTTACACCTATCCCGATGTGATGGTGATTCAAGGTCAACCTCTCTATCAAGGCAATAGTCAATCTAACGTGATCAATCCTTTAATTATTGTCGAAATTCTCTCCAATTCTACCCAAGCTTATGATCGAGGGGATAAGTTTAAATTCTATCGTTCCTTGCCAACTTTTCAGGAATATATTCTGATCGAACAATCTAGTTATAGTGTGGAACGTTACTATAAACAAAAGGATGATCAATGGTTAATTGATTTCGTCACGGGGGAAAATGCGGTTTTACAATTGGTGTCGGTAGATTGGCAGATTTCTTTTCAAGATTTATATCAAAGAGTAAATTTCGACCTAGCAGAAACCTAAAATTAAAAGAAAGGTGAAAAAGAGTCGCTATCAAGAAACTCATCATTTAATTAGCTTGGCAATAAATAGCTAATCTTTTTTGGTATAATAGACGGACTACTATTGTTAAATCTACGGACGCTCTAGATTTTTCCGATCAACTACAATGGACCGCAAAAGCAAAACTAAAAAATATTCCCTATTTTGTTCGTTCCTAAGCGCGTCAGCGGATTACTGAGATATTTAAGATACACTTTTCCGAGCCACTCAATTGATAACCTTCCTCAAGGATAACTTTGTCTCTTTTTAGGGAAATGCTGTATCCTAGAAAATAGAATAGGAAGGAGAGTCAAAAATGTTAAGCGCTACCGAAACTAAATATTATACTCCCGAAGAATATCTAGCTCTGGAGGAAACGTCCGAAGATAAAAATGAATATCGTCAAGGAGAAATTATCCCAATGGTAGGAGCTACCACTAATCACAATCAGATTGCTGGAAACTTCTATCGAAGATTTCCTCTGACTATCAATAATCAAGATTATTATACCTACATGGAAACGGTGCGTTTATGGCTGTCAGATTATAGTATTTACACCTATCCCGATGTGATGGTGATTAAAGGTCAACCTCTCTATCAAGGGAATAGTCAATCTAACGTGATCAATCCTTTAATTATTGTCGAAGTTCTCTCTAATTCTACCCAAGCTTATGACCGAGGGGATAAGTTTAAATTCTATCGTTCCTTGCCAACTTTTCAGGA
Source organism: Microcystis aeruginosa NIES-843 (assembly GCF_000010625.1). NCBI lineage: Bacteria > Bacillati > Cyanobacteriota > Cyanophyceae > Chroococcales > Microcystaceae > Microcystis > Microcystis aeruginosa. The sequence goes on along the minus strand of NC_010296.1, from coordinate 413,247 downwards.
ATATATTCTGATCGAACAATCTAGTTATAGTGTGGAACTTTACTATAAACAAAAGGATGATCAATGGTTAATTGATTTCGTCACGGGGGAAAATGCGGTTTTACAATTGGTGTCGGTGGATTGGCAGATTTCTTTTCAAGATTTATATCAAAGAGTCAATTTCGACCTAGCAGAAACCTAAAATTAAAAGAAAGGTGAAAGAGATTGAGAACGGAATTGAGCAGGAAAAGGTCGCTATCAAGAAACTCATCATTTAATCAGCTTTTTAATAAATAGCTAATCTTTTTTGGTATAATAGACGGACTACTATATGTTAAATCTATGGAAGCTCTAGATTTTTCCGATCAACTACAATGGACCGCAGAAGCAAAAGCAAAACTGAAAAATATTCCCTATTTTGTTCGTTCCCAAGCGCGTCAAAGGATAGAAGAATTAGCTCGTCATGCCGGTTCCGATCGAGTTACCGTGGAAATGGTAGAACAGGCTAGAATAGAATTCGGACAGTAGATTTTTAGCCGCCAATTTGGGACATAGTACGGGTATAAATGCCGCTTGATGTGCCAGAATCACGCAGTTTAAAGTTTATTTCTGCTTTCAGTTCTATTAATTCCCGCACTCTTTCCCTGATTTCTGCCGGCGAAATTCCTTGACGGAGGGCAGTTTTTAGGTCAATTTGTCCGGTTTCGTTGAGGAGACAGGGACGCAACCAACCATCGGCCGAGAGACGTAGTCGGTTACAGCGATCGCAAAAACATTCCGACATCTGACTAATAAAGCCAATTGTACCCTTAGCCCCCGGAATTTGAAAAACATCGGCTGGACCATTTCCCCGCACTTGACCCTCATTTAAGCCCCATTTTGCCCGAATTCGCCCCCTTAATTCCTCGTTCGCAATCCAAGCTTTTTCTTGAAATAAATCACCGTTACCGATGGGCATAAACTCGATAAAACGGACGTGCCAACGCTTCTCAATGGTCAAAGCCGCTAAATCTTCCACTTCTGCCTCATTTATCCCCGGAATCACCACCACATTCAATTTTAAGGGGTCAAAACCCACCCTCTGGGCCGCTTGAATACCTGCCCAAGTTTTTTGCCAACGACTCCGGCCGCGATTACCGATAATCTTATCGAAAGTGTCGGGGTCGAGGGAGTCTAAACTGATATTAATCCGTCTTAGTCCGGCTTCATACAACATTTCGGCTAAATTGTCAAGTAAATAGCCATTAGTGGTCAAGGCTAAATCGCTAGTGGCAGATAAAGAGGCGATATCGCGCACAATCTCCACTACTTCGGGATGTAAGAGAGGTTCCCCACCAGTAAGGCGAAATTTGCGGAAACCGAGGGGAATAAAGACATTTTTGACTAAAGTAAGAATTTCCTCCCGGGTGAGTAAATCTTGCGGTCGAACATAGGCCAATTCTGCATCTTCAGGCAGACAATACTGACAGCGAAAGTTACAGCGATCGATTAAACTAATCCTGAGATAGTCGATTTGGTTCATGTTCACGGGGAAATACCGTTATAAAACTTCATGAATTTATCATAACAATTCTGGCTCGATCGATATCTAGACATCGGCTACATCTAGATTTTAGTCTATGATGACAATAGATTTGATCAATGGCAAGGGCAAATAACGATTGGGAAATTTGATAATTTTTCTTGATTGTACTTAAGTAGGTAGGCGTTAAAAATTATCAGACACCCCCCTTATCAAGGGTAGGGTTGATTCATGAATCAACCCTACCTTATCAAGGGGGGCAGGGGGGATCGAACCTAAAATCGATTTTTAATTTAATTATAACCAGCTACTTAACACCGGCAAGAAATATTAACCAATCCTCTAGATATAGACAAACAGAATACTATCTAAATTGAGCGAGCCAGTAATGCTATGATCAAAAAATAATTATCTTGAGATGGTAATTTGTGTGATGTTACCTTTTTTACTACCCATTGCCCAAACTCCTCCTATTGTAGAAATAATTCGACCGGTGCAGGTGCGTCCTTTACCGAATCAACTAGATCAAGTTCCCGTTTTTAATAGCAATAGTCCCGAATTATTGCTAGGAGAAGGGATTTTACTTTCGACTTTTCCCCCCCAAGAGAAAAGTTTTCCCTCGGCCCATTTAAATTATGCTTTTCAGGGACGCTTTGATATTTTTGCCCACCATGTAGCGAGGGGGAGTTTTCCCGATAATTTACGCAGCCTTTATCTGGGTATATTACTCCACAATCCTAGTTCTAATCCCGTGACCGTTAAAATTCTGCAAGGGGCCAGTTATTTGAGTCAACCCGATGCAGCTTTTATCGATTTACCTGCACAAGTGGAAAATAATCAGGGGACGGTTTTTGCCGGGCCGGGAAGTCGGGTAATGGGGGATATTTTAATGGGGCAGCGTCAGGATATTTTTCCCGATAGGATTATTATTCCGGCGGGGGAGAGTTTTATGGTCTTAAATGCGGCGATTCCCGTGCGCGATTTGACTCCCCCTTTAAACGGTAGGTCCACTTATCTCCGTCTGGAAAGTGACGGTCTTCTCTACGCTGCTAGTTTAGCTCTTTATGCACCCCTAGATGAAAATGGACAGGAAAGACCACCAAATCTTACAGAGTGGCAAAATTTGCTAGAAAAAGGCGATTTATCGACTCCGCGGGATCGAGCGCCCACTCCTCCCCATAGTCAAGGACAGATAATTTATGGACGGGTAGCGGGGGTGTCCCAAGGTTCAGCTTGGCCAGCCCGATTGGTCGATCGAGCTTCTTTATGGTTAAATATTCCTGATTCTGGTCAATCTATAGCCTATGGGATTAGCACCCTACCCGGGGGCAAACTGGGAACGGAACAAAATCAAAGTGCTAGTATGTTAGTTCGCTATCCCGATACGGCCTATCAAGCTCATGGTAATTACGGTGTGGAATATAGGTTAAGTTTACCTCTATTTAATCGAAGTAATGAGGCAAAAACGGTGACTATTGCGCTAGAAACACCGATTAAAGAGGATATTATTGGGCAGGGTTTGCGTTTTCTCGATCCGGCTGCCCCACAAGTGTTTTTTCGGGGAACAGTAGCCGTCAATTATAGCGATGACCAGGGACAGGCACAAAGCAGATTTTTCCATCTCGTCCAAAGACGCGGACAAGAGGGGCAACCTTTAGTGACTCTGACTATTCCTCCCGGGGATTGGCATATAGTACAGGTAAATTTTTTATATCCACCCGATGCAACTCCTCCGCAAGTTTTAACGATTAAGACCGAGTAGAACAAGTTTAAAATTGGCCGTTAACGATCGCAATATTCCATTGACCGTCTTGGTTGGTTTCAAAGGCAATTTGGCGACCATCACCGCTAATGGTGGGATTACGGACGCTTCCCCGCAGGTTAGCGGTTAATAGGGTTGCACGGGACTGGGAACGATCATAAACCATGACATCACTCTTGCCGCGTTCGCTGGAGATATAAGCAATTAAACGACCGTCAGCATTCAGAGATGGCTGATCTTGGCTAGAATCGCCACGATTTAGGTTAGGAAGATTAACTAAGCGCTTTTCTTGCAGATCGAATAAATATATACTACGACGACCGGAGCGATCGGAAGCGAAGGCTAAATAGCGACCATCAGCACTATAACTGGGGAATTGATCGGGAGCAAAACTATTTAAACCACCGGCGGGAACTTGAGGAGTAATCAAAAGAGGAGAATTACAGCCACTTATCCCCGATAACAGCCCAAAAGAGGCCAAAAATCGCCCCAGCCAGACAAAAAAATTTTTTTCTTTCATCTTGACTTTTGACCCCAAATGTGCTAGTAACTTTCTTCCCTGCCGACGGTTTTGAGGGTAAGTAGTTGATTGCCTTGACTGAGACTATCGGCGATCGCTTCTCGAATCGGCAGGTCAATAGTGGTTTCAGCGAGGATTTCTTGGGCTTTTTGCCGCAAATCTGCCCCAGTATCGGCATCTACTTGGTCTAGATCGAGTAATTCCTGCGATAGCTGTTCGATCGAATTCGGGTTAGTCATAGCTCAGGCTCCCAACAAGCTTAATTACAATCCCATTGTAAAGAGGGTCCGGTCCCTAATTGGGGATTTTTTGGCTTTAATTCAGTATTGATACCAATCCAACTTTAAAAACCCAGTTATCAATTGTTTCTCCCCACTTCCCCACTCCCTCAAAAAAATTTTCCCAGAGGTGCTTGACATAACCCTAATGATGAAGTTACAATCAGAAATGTGGCAAAAATGGGATTGTAGTTCAATTGGTTAGAGCACCGCCCTGTCACGGCGGAAGTTGCGGGTTCGAGCCCCGTCAATCCCGTAGAAATTTAGGTTAGAGTCGCCCAGGGCCAGTTAACCTGTGGGCAGTAGGATAAATGAACAGGATCCTACTGCCTAGATTGGTTCTAATTTACCGATAAACCGGCATTAGCTTGAGTATAATCGGGTAATTCAATCTTTACCGGTTGTACCCGCCAGATTTTCTCGCAGTATTCCCGAATCGAGCGATCGCTAGAGAATTTTCCCATGCGGGCCACATTAAGAATCGCTAAACGACTCCAATGTTCTTGATCTTTATAAGCGTGACCGACTCCTTCCTGACAGTCGATATAGGATTGATAATCGGCCAGTAACATATAGGGATCATTGTAGATAAGATTATCCACAAGCGGGCGGAATAAACTACTATCACCCCGGCTAAAAAATCCCGAACCAATGAGGTCTAATACTGCCCGCAATTCTTCGTTATGGTAATAGTATTCTTGGGGATTATAACCGGCGGCTTTCTTAGCATAAACCTCCTCGGTTGTCAAGCCAAAAAGAAAGAAATTTTCCGCCCCCACCTCTTCACGAATTTCGATATTTGCCCCATCGAGAGTACCGATAGTTAAGGCCCCATTCATAGAGAATTTCATATTACCAGTTCCCGAAGCTTCTTTCCCGGCGGTGGAAATTTGTTCGGACAAGTCGGCAGCTGGATAAACCCGTTGACCGAAGGTGACATTATAATCGGGGAGGAAAACCACTTTTAAACGTCCTCCAATCGTCGGATCATTATCAATCACTTCCGCCACAGAATTAATCAATTTAATGATTAATTTCGCCATAAAATAACCCGGGGCTGCCTTACCACCAAAAATAAAGGTACGGGGGGTAATATCGAGATTGGGGTTATTTTTGAGACGATGATAGAGAGTAACGATGTGTAAAACGTTGAGGTGTTGTCGTTTATATTCATGAATGCGTTTTACCTGCACATCAAAGAGGGTACTAGGATCAACTTTAATGCCGACTTTTTTATCGATATAATTGGCTAAATCTGCCTTAATATCGTATTTAATTCGTCGCCAATAGTCCCGAAATACTCCATCATCCACATAGTTTTCTAAACCGCGTAAATCCTCCAGATGTTTAATCCAATTTTCGCCGATTTTTTCGGTAATTGCAAAAGTTAAGCGGGGATTACTAGAAACTATCCAGCGCCGGGGAGTAACCCCATTGGTTTTGTTGCTAAACTTTTCGGGAAAGAGTTCATAGTGGGACTTAAACGCCAAATAAAGATCAAATCGAGTATAATCGTTAAAGAGTAAGCACTTTACGTTGAAAGATCAGCGATGAAAGAGACAACCCCAGCCGCGATGCCCCCATGCTTTGACCGATGGTGTCGGCGGTTTGACAATTGCTTCAAAAACGAAGCGCAAAAAAACGGCTTCAGACAATATTTAGGAGGATTATTAGGGGAAAGTGAGAGGAAAAACCTCACTCAAATTGCCAATAATGCCGTCGGAGTAGTTTATAACCGATTACATCACTTTTTGACCGAATCTCCCTGGTCAGACCGTCAGGTGAATGAATGTCGGTTGCAAGTGATGAACCAATGCCGCCAGACGCAAATCCCCCGAGGATTTTCCCTGATTGTCGATGACTCAGGACATCGAAAAAGTGGCAATCTGACCGCCGGAGTTGGCAGGCAGTACCTAGGAGAAATTGGCAAGACAGACAACGGAATAGTCGCCGTCACTACCCATCTCTACGACGGCAAAAAAAGTGTCCCCCTAGACATTGAAATTTATCAACCGGCTAGTTCCTTAGCCGAGGGGAAAGAAGACAAAGAATTTAAGAAGAAACCAGAGATAGCGATAGATTTAATTGACCGGAGCTTAACCAGAGGCTATCGACCGAAAATCGTCTTAATAGATGCTGGTTATGGCAACAACACAAATTTTCTCAAAGCCCTGGAAGAAAGAAAGCTAAAATACTTAGGAGGATTGGCAAAAAATCGAAAAGTAATTATTGAAAAAGAAGGGGGTGTGGAAGAAACAATCCAGCTTGAGCAACTAGCAAAAAGCCTATCAGAAAAGGATTGGGAGAAAATCACCCTAAATCTAGATAAAGAAAAAACGGTTTGGGTAGCGGTATTCAGAGCGAAAATATCTCAACTAGAAGGAGAAAGGAACTTGGCGATCGTCATGAATGCAAGTTCAATGGAAAAAGCCACAGAGGTGGACTATTTCATCACCAATGTAGTTGAGGCAGATACAGTAACAGCTTCGTGGATAGTGAGGACTTACACCGAAAGAAATTGGGTGGAAGTATTCTACCGAGAAGCCAAAGGATGGTTAGGGTTAAGGGAATATCAAGTCAGGGATAAACGAAGCTTACTTCGTCATTTTATCCTGGTGTTTTGTGCCTATACATTTATCCTGTGGCATAAGTTAACTGGGGGATTGCAAAGGCAGTGGGCGAATCGACCTTTAAACACTTTTGTGGAAGCCTTGGAAGCTTTTCGGACAGCGATGTCTTTCCGTTTCTTTGAGTGGCTGACCGAGAATCGGGATGTGTTTGCCGCTTACAAAGCCAGTTTAGGCTTTGTTTGGGCTTGAAATTTGTTTAAGTCCCAATAGAAATCGCGCAGAACATCTTTTTTCAGTAATTCTGTATGCAGGGCTGCCACCCCGTTAATTGCCTGGGAACCCACACAGGCGAGGTGAGCCATACGGACGTATTTTTCGCCACTTTCATCGATTATAGACAAACGGGACATTTTGCCGTCATCATGGGGATAAATAATGCGAATTTTATCCAAGAAACGATGGTTAATTTCGTAGATAATTTCCATTAATCGCGGTAAAAGACGACCAAAAATACTCAAAGGCCATTTTTCTAAAGCTTCTGGCAAAAGAGTATGATTAGTATAGGCGAAGGTATTTTGAGTAATAAACCAAGCTTTATCCCAATCGAAATGATGCACGTCAATTAACAAGCGCATTAACTCGGCTACCCCGACGGAAGGGTGAGTATCATTCAATTGTACTGACCATTTTTGATGAAAATTATCGAGACTGGGGTTCTCATGTAAGTGAATACGAATCAGATCCTGTAGGGAACAGGAAACAAAGAAATATTGCTGTTCTAAACGCAGTTCTTTGCCTTGAATTGGTTCATCGTTAGGATAGAGAACTTTACTGATATTTTCCGAGTGAACTTTATTATCCACCGCACCATAATAATCGCCGCGATTAAAGCGTCCAAAATCAAAAGATTCACAAGCTTCTGACTTCCATAGACGCATGGTATTAGCGGTGTTAACTCGATAGCCGAGAATTGGGGTATCGTAGGGAATTCCTTTGACTACATAATCGGGAATCCAACGACTGCGATAATTACCATTTTCGTCGGTATAGGATTCGGTATAACCGCCAAATTTTACCTCTACTCCCGCTTCCGGTCGGGCAATTTCCCAGGGATTTCCATACTGTAACCACTTATCGGTTATTTCCACCTGCCAACCGTCGTGAATTTCTTGATCAAAGATACCAAATTCGTAGCGAATACCGTAACCAATAGCCGGAATTTCTAGGGTAGAAAGGGAATCGAGATAACAGGCAGCTAAACGACCTAAACCACCATTTCCTAACCCCGGTTCTTCTTCCTGGGCAATTAATTCTTCTAGTTTTAATCCCGATTCGCTGACAGCTTTCTCGACCTGTTCGTAGATACCGAGATTAATTAAATTATGGCTCTTCGTTACTTGGTATGGTTCGATAGGGGGGCATAAATTGACTAAATCCTTATCTGGCAAAAGACTTAATTGATGAGTTCGCTTTAGATCAAAAACAATTGACAAAAATCGCTAAACGCCTTTCTATATAAGGGTTCCATCCCTTATAACCCCCGTCCATTGCATAACAATTACCGAAGAGCCTAAATTATTAGCCAAATGGGGACCGACTAAAAATTCGGCCGAGAGATAACAAACGGTTCTGACATCTTTTTTTAGATAGGTTTGTTGGGTGGTTAACCAACGCTGCAATAAACGATCGCGGATTGTATAGGCTAGGGCCATATAAAGATCGTTTTTGCTGGCTAATTCCGGTAATTTACCTTGAATATAGAGTAAATTATCCCTTAAAGCCCGTCGGATAGTTTCTGTGTCTAATCCTGTTCTGTCGTCTTCGATGATAATCGGACAAACAAAAGTTGACTCTGGAGATGGATTCATAGGAGCATTTTTACTGAAGATTTACTGCTCTTAGTCTAAAATAACCCGACCCCAAATTGTATCAAGAAAAGCTTAAATATTGACTAAGATTAAGGTATAGTAATAATAAAGTTAAGGTGATTAAATTTCAGTTACTGATAGGAAGCGAAAACAGGGGAAAGTTTGAATAATGGGTGCTTTTGTGACGGGTGGAACGGGTTTGATCGGGGCGATAATCTCGGGAAAATCGCCCTCTATACCCCTTGATGGCCTGAAAATGTCAAAACAGTCCATATACTAAGATTCCTCGAAGGCAGTGCAAGAAACTGGGCTTACCGCAATCGCCGATTAGACAAGCTTTAGCCGATGCCATCGATTGGTTTCAAACCCATGGAGACATTACCTATTAAGACTGAGTAGGAAAGGAAAAAGATAGTCTCAATTGTGCTGAGATGCTTAAGTAGTTAGGTGTTAAAAGTTGTCAGATGCCCCCCTTATCAAGGGGGGATTAAGGGGGGATCCCCCCGCCTATCGGCACCCACCTTATTAAGGGGGCAGGGGGGATCAGACGCAAAATCTATTGAATAATTCATCTAGGAAAACCCGTTCTTGCTAAAATAACTCCAATTTTAAGCGCCATCATCCCCCCAAGAACACTGCCCAACCAGTAAATTAAACCGAAAGTCATGTTTCCCTGCTCTAAAAACTTGTTAACCTCCAAACTATAGGTGGAAAAAGTTGTATAGGAACCACAAAAACCCGTGGCAATCATCAATCCTAATTCTGGGGCAATTATGCGAATATTTTCCCTAACTATAGTAAAGATATAAGCAATAATTAAACAGCCAGAAATATTGACAAAAAATGTCCCCAAAAATTGCCATTCTTGACCGAAAATACTTTCAACTAATTTCGCAATATAAAAACGACTCAAAGCCCCAAAAATAGCCCCAATCGCCACGGATAAACTATAACGTCCCCTGAAGAAGTTCATGCTGTCTCTCCTGCCCTTCAATAGTCAATAAATTGGAGAATTAAGTAGCTGGTTATAATTAAATTAAAAATGGATTTTAGGTTCGATCCCCCCTTAATCCCCCCTTGATAAGGGGGGCATCTGATAGTTTTTAACGCCTACCTACTTAACCTAGAAAAACTTGGGCAATAGCTGCCCCGATTCTCACGGCAATCAATCCGAAAATTATACTAGCAAAGGCAAAAAAAAGACTGAGAAAATTTTGTTGATTGCGCCAGAGGATCAGGATATCTAAACTATAGGTAGAAAAGGTGGTATAAGCTCCTAAAAATCCCGTTCTCACCATTAAATCTAGTTGGTGGGAATAAAAGGTAAAACTGGGTAAAATAGCCCAAAAAAAGCCGATAGCTAGACAGCCAGTTAAATTAATAATAAAGGTTCCATAGGGAAAGCGCAAGCCGAATTTTGCTTTTGTCCATTCGGTAATATGATAACGAGATAACGCCCCCGGAACCGCTCCGGCTACAATTGCGAAAACATCGTTCAAATCTGACATTGTCTCTAATTTTTTTGCTATCTTTGCCTAGGCTCTATCATAATTGATGCGGTTATCGATCGCATGGCCCATATTTTCAGGGGTGTTATTGTTGAGGACAACCCTCTGACTTTAAAATAAAGGGATGAAAATTCAACCGCGTAAACGTTTTGGACAACATTGGTTAAAAGATGAATCGATACTCGATCGCATCATCGGCGCTGCTAATTTACAATCAGAGGATCGGGTATTAGAAATCGGACCGGGTACAGGCATTTTAACCCGTCGTCTTCTCGATGGCGCTCAATTGGTTGTCGCTGTAGAAATCGATCGAGATCTATGGACAATTTTAAACAAAAAATTTGGCCAACAAGATAACTTTCATCTCATCCCGGGCGACTTTCTTAGCCTTAAACCGGAGCAACTGCCGCCAGTTAATAAAGTAGTGGCTAATATTCCCTATAATATCACCGGTCCGATTCTCGAAAAGCTGCTCGGTTCGATCGCCCATCCCTTCACCCCCCCTTACCAGAGTATTACCCTTTTGGTCCAGAAAGAAGTCGCCGAAAGATTAGTCGCTGTCCCCTCCACCAAAGCTTACAGCGCTCTCAGCGTCCGCATTCAATACCTTGCCGATTGTCAATGGATTTGTGATGTCCCCTGGCGAGCCTTTTCCCCACCTCCCCGGGTGGATTCGGCGGTAATTCAGCTTTTACCCCGTGTTTTGCCGAATAATGTCAGTAATGCTGCCTTTTTGTCCACTTTAATTAGCTGGGGTTTTGCCAACCGGCGCAAAATGTTACGCAATAATCTAAAAAATTGTCTAGATAGCGATCGATTAAGCCAAATCCTGACACAATTAGAAATTAATCCCCTCGCTCGTGCCGAAGATCTCAGTTTATCGCAATGGATTGACTTGGCGGAAAAATTAGGTCAATTGCCAAAATTTTAGATTTTTTTTCTTGACAAATGCACAGTTATACCCTTCTAGCCCCCGCTAAAATTAATTTATATCTAGAAATCGTTGGCGATCGCCCTGATGGTTTCCACGAGTTAGTCATGGTGATGCAGACGGTGGCATTATGCGATCGCATCACTCTCCGGCCGAACGGATTGCAGGAATTCCGTCTCTTTTGCCATCATCCCCTCGTCCCCCAAGATAGCAGTAATCTCGCCCATCGGGCCGCCACTTTGATGGCGAAGGAATTCCCCCGCCTCTTTGCCAATTACGGCGGCATCGATATCACCATCGAGAAATATATTCCCGTGGCTGCCGGTTTAGCGGGGGGTTCCACCAACGCGGCGGCGGTGTTAGTCGGTATCGATTTAATCTGGGAATTAGGCTTAACCCGTCCGGAATTAGAAACTTTAGCGGCAAGATTGGGGTCCGATACTTCCTTTTGTGTGACAGGAGGAACGGTTATCTGTACGGGAAGGGGAGAAATTCTCGATCCTATCGCTCCTCTCACTGGATTATGGGTGATTTTAGCCAAATACGATCATTTATCCGTTTCTACACCCTGGGCCTACCAAAGCTATCGACAAAAATTTCAGGATACCTATCTGTCTTCTCCAGAGGACTTTCATCACCGCCGTCAGCAGGTGAGTTCCGGGGCTTTGGTACAAGCGATCGCCCAGAAAAAACCAGCCGCTATCGGCAAATTTATCCACAATGACCTCGAAAAGGTGGTTTTACCCGAATTTCCCCTCGTAGCCGAGTTAAGACAGGTTCTGGGCGATTTAGGCGGCTTGGGAACGATGATGTCAGGCTCTGGCCCGACGGTTTTTACTCTCTGTTCATCTCAGGAAGTGGCGGAAACTATTGTTAAAGAGGCCCGGGAAATTCTCGTCGCTCCCGATCTACAATTTTGGATAGCCCCAATCACCGATACAGGCATTCAAGTGACTTGAAAAAATGATAATTAACCTCTTGTAAAAATCAAAAATTGTTGTTAGGGTTAGGAGTCAGTAGCCAGTAGTCAGTAGTCAGGAGAATTAAGAATGAATGATAATCAGTTAAATGGTCTATTTACAGATTTTATGCGATTTAATCCCTATTTTTGACGTTTTTGAACCCTCAAAAATTAATTATGCAAGAGGTTTAATTGACCGCCTTTACCAAGATAACCAAACTCGCGGAATAATTGCCTCTTGATCGCTCATTTCTCGCCTTAAAATTTGCCAAACCTGCTGAAACCATTGTCGCACTTCACCGCTAGAATTACCCCGATAACGACACAAAAGACCATCTCCTAAAGTGTTAGTAACTCCCCTCTCTCCTTCTAGGGAAAAATCTCTCACTTTCTCGATTAAATTTCTGCCCACCGGTTGACCGATATAAACTAAAGTACCGATCAGGGCGCTATCATTTAAACCAGAAAATCCCTCGATCATTTTACCACCTAACAGGCAGGATCGATCGAGCCATAAAGGTTGTCCAGATCGCCAAATTTCCCAATTAGAATGCCATTCTCCCGCTAAAAATTTCTCCCCTCGCGCACTGCGACCAAAACGGGTAATTTCCCATCCCAACCAACTGCTATTTTCCCCTAAATCCACTCGTAAATGTTGGCGAAATGCCGCCCCATTAAAGATAATTGTTTCTTGGGGTAGCCATTCTAAACTGGCATTGTCATCGATTTTAATCTCGATTAATTGCTGTGCCATCTGACCATTACTCTGGTAAACTTTTCCGGCAGAAGCAGTGGTAATCAGGGCATTAGTAGCGGCTTGGAGATGAATTTTTTGTTGAAGAACATCACCACCAACTATTCCCCCCGCCGTGTGTAAAATCACCGTATGACAAAGGTTTTTTCCTTCGGGATAAAAAGGTCTTTGTACTTTTAAAGGGGCGGTAGCATAGACGTGATTAATCTCGGTTGCGAGATTTTTTTGCTTGTAAATTAGTTCTAGGTTTCCCTGCCACATTATTGATCCTCGGTCATGGTTTCTAGAAATTGGCGATAATTTTCGGGACTGAGATTAATTTTAACTTCTATTTGCTGTTCTTTATCCCTGATCAGTAAAATATATTCACTTTCCGCTTTTTTGCCGACCATGAGAGGGTTTTTTAGCTCGAATTTTTGGTAAACCAGACGGGGTTTCGTCACCCGAATAACTAAACTAGCTTGGGATTGGGGATAAATGTCTAATTGCTCCCGTTCCCGATCTAAAATTAATTGTTTAGGTGTCATGCTTCTTTCGTCAGCAAAAGTAGATTTATGCCAATAGAGGGTAATCCCCCGAATTTGAGGCATTTGGATGCTAAATTTTTCATCAAAACCTTGCCGCTCCCAATTAATATCTTCCAGAGAGCCAGTATCGGGAATTAAACGCTGTTGCCAGAAGACTTCCTTAAGATTTAAATCTTGCCACCATTGGCTAATAATTTGGAAATTCTCCAGATTATCGGGGTGGGGATTGGCACTTTGCCAGAGGAGAGGAGTAAGCATTTTGGGGGAATTTTTGCGCTGGGAAAATCAGGTTAATAGTCTTCGCTGGAGTTAAGGGATCATTAATCTCAATTATCATCGATTCTTGAGCTGCTGATCGGGCCATGGTATTAACTCTCGATCGCATTTTTATTTTATCCTAAATTATCGAGGGAAAAACTGCTAAAAAATCCGATTTTGTCCCCCTGTGAGCTGCCTTGACGATCTTTTGATTCTGATTAAGAGGCTGTTTGGTTGACGGGAGGAGAGGAAAATTATTCCTGTGACATATAGTCCGTGGACTTATCGTCCACTAAGGACGATTATAGACTTTATGGAAAAATCAAAAGCAGTAATTTTAAGGGCATTGGGGTTAATGATCCGAGAGCATAGAGCAGCTTTAGGCATATCACAAGAAGAACTAGGGCTACGTTGCCATCTTGATCGTACCTATATATCTGGACTAGAGCGAGGAGTAAGAAATCCTTCTCTTACCGCTCTTGTCACTCTGGCGAAGGGATTAAACATAACTGTATCCCAATTACTGGAAAATTTAGAGATAGAAATAGAGAAACCGGAATGAGTTCTGATTTAGTAGAAGCTATAAAAGCAAAGTTTAAACAGGGTTCATCACAGTACAAAGTCTTCGAGTTATTATCAGATCGAGCTTGGCATTGTCGTACCTGTGAAGGGAAAAAAATAGCATCGGAGCAATATGCCGGTGGCGGTGGTATCCAAGGATTAGAGCGCGGAAATAGGAGCGGTCGCCAGGGGCTAGTAATAGAAACAAAACGAGAATACTGTCCAATTTGTCAGAAAACAACAACTTGGGATCGATGGACTGGAGAGATGCGAGCGGCGAATGCCTCTGCCAACATACCGCCTCAATTAGTGGCTAGAATTTTGGAGTTTTATCGATATAAAGATGTGATTGAAAACAGAATCAGACAGTCACATGAACTGGTTATTGACCATCGTTTTCCTATGGAACGTTGGGGGATAAGTGAACCAAGTCATGATGTCAATATGAGTGTAGCTGAGATGAGAAACAAGTTTCAGCTTCTCAAAAAAGATAGTGCGGGAAATCATAATTTATTAAAGTCAAGAAGTTGTGAAAAATGTATTAAAACTGGTAAGCGAGGAACACCAATGGATATCAGATTTTGGTATTCCAGTGGAGAGAACTGGCCGGAAAATATTCCTCAATCTGGAGCAGAAGCAGAACAGGGCTGTGTAGGTTGCGGTTGGTATGATTTGGAAACATGGCGTAATTCTCTTAATATCAAATTGACTGAAGAGCGGTGATTTATCTTGCCACCTCTCCAATATTTTTATTACCTGTAGCTATGAGATTTAAGTAGGGAATAAGAGCATAGCCAATACACTCTGCCAAACGTGGAGGTACGGCGTTTCCAATTTGCCACATCGCTTTTTTCATTGTTCCTTCAAAAATAAAGGAATCGGGAAAAGTTTGTAATCTAGCCATTTCTCTGGCTGAAATAACCCGATTTAAATAGGGATGGATATGAGTACCGCCATGATTTTCTTTAATTGTCATACTTGGCTTACCCCGATACTGTCGTTTGAAGGCATCAACATAACTTTCATATAAGGAACCCCCGGGAGGAACTTGAGCTATTCTGGCCATATATTCGGGGGAGTGACGAGTCCATTCGTGATTGATACTGGGAAGAGGTTCATAAGCAGGTAAATCGCAGATAGCGGCTTCAATCGGTTGGTATTTCTCCGGTACTAATTGAGGACTTGGATAAGGATTTGGCAGCCCAAATCTATTAGCTATGAAAATAGCTCTTGGTCTTATTTGAGGAACGCCATAGGCGGCAGATTCAAGAATTGCTATTGAAATATTTCCATAGCCAATACTTTGAAAAGCTTCCAGAATATTTTGCTTAATTTCTCCTTTTTTTATTGTTAGAATACCGGGTACATTCTCCATGACAACGTACCAAGGCTGTATTTCAGAAACAAGGCGGATAAATTCTTGAAAGAGATGATTCCTCGGATCATTAGCATCTCGTTTTCCAGCAACAGAAAATCCTTGACATGGTGGTCCGCCCACCACAAGATGAATGAATGGATTGCCAATTTTGGCCAACCATTCTTGAGTATTAAAATCATGTATATCACCACAAAAATGATGACAATTGGGAAAATTCTTTTGATGGGTTGCTGAGGCGATCGGGCTAATTTCTGCACTGGCTACAGGGTTAAAACCTGCTTGCAATAAACCTTGGGTGATACCGCCCGCACCGGAGAATAGATCGATAAAATTATAGCTATTGAGAGGCTGAAGCGGAACGTTAACATCGACCAGGACTTGATAGGGATCACGCTTTACCGTTGCTAGTTCGCGCTGAATTCTTTCGTAACGACCTAACTTGGCTTTTTTCTGTTTGCTTACCGCCTGACTTGGTTGATTATCTGGAAATAATGACAATTGCAAATCCATTACTTTAAGAACAAATGGCCTACATGACAATATTGTGACAGATAGTCCACAGAGTGTCAAGATCGGGCTGGAATGAGGGAAGAGACTTTCGGCAAAAGTTTGAGTGCCGCCTCAAACCCCAAAAAAGAGGGATTTTATGGTAAAATAGTCGTACAAATGGGCATATTCTGCACATCAAAAGGGTAAAAACCCGAATTTTAGCGAATTTACTCACAAAAACGCTTTTTTTGCCTTGTTATTGGAGTTAACCCCCCTATGACCGCCGCCCAGGATCATGTCGTCCCCACAGACTTAAGCAATGAAATGTCCCGTTCCTATCTAGAATACGCCATGAGCGTCATCGTTGGGCGCGCCTTGCCCGACGCTAGGGACGGACTGAAACCCGTACACCGGCGCATTCTTTATGCGATGTACGAACTAGGATTAACCCCCGATCGCCCCTTCCGGAAATGCGCTAGAGTCGTCGGGGAAGTATTAGGAAAATACCATCCCCACGGGGATACTGCTGTTTACGATGCTCTCGTCCGCATGGCCCAGGATTTCTCCATGCGCGATCCCCTGATTAACGGTCATGGTAACTTCGGATCGATCGATAACGATCCCCCGGCAGCCATGCGTTATACCGAGTGTCGTCTGCACACCCTGGCCACCAACGCCCTACTACAGGATATCGAGTCAGAAACCGTCGATTTTGCCGATAACTTCGATGGTTCCCAACAGGAACCCGTGGTTTTACCCTCTAGAGTCCCACAACTGCTAATTAATGGCTCATCGGGGATCGCCGTCGGTATGGCCACCAATATCCCCCCCCACAACCTGGCCGAGATTATCGATGGAACCGTTGCCCTCATCCATAACCCCGATCTCACCGATACGGAATTACAGCGTTATATCCCGGGGCCAGACTTTCCCACCGGGGGGCATATCCTTGGTAGAGACGGCATTCAGGAAGCTTACACCACCGGCCGCGGTTCCATTACCCTGCGGGGAGTGGCTACCATTGAAACTATCGAACAAAGGGGAAGACCCGATCGAGATGCTATTATCATCACCGAACTGCCCTATCAAACCAATAAAGCGGCATTAATCGAAAAAATCGCCGATTTGGTCAATGATCGCAAAATAGACGGTATTTCCGATGTGCGGGACGAAAGCGATCGCGACGGCATCCGGGTAGTGATCGAACTGAAACGAGATGCCTATCCCCGCGTCGTCCTCAACAATCTTTATAAACAAACGCCCCTCCAGTCGAATTTTGGGGCGAATATGTTGGCATTAGTCGATAACGAACCGAGATTACTGACTTTAAGGGAGTTTCTCCGCGTTTTCCTCGATTTTCGGGTAGAAGTGATCACCCGTCGTACCCGTTATGAACTCCGCAAGGCCGAGGAAAGGGATCATATCCTTCAGGGTTTACTAATTGCCCTCGCTAGTCTCGATGCAGTCATTGCCCTGATTCGCAGTGCTGCCGACACAGCTAGTGCAAAAGAGGGATTAGTGCAGAATTTTGGTCTTTCAGAGGTGCAAGCGGACGCAATCCTACAAATGCAGCTGCGGCGTTTAACCGCCCTAGAATCGGAGAAAATTCAGCAAGAACACGGGGAATTATTGGCAAAAATCGGCGATCTTCAGGATATTTTAGCCAAAAAAGAACGGATCGACAGCATTATCGAGGAAGAACTGCAACAGATCAAAACGATTCACGCTACCCCCCGTCGCACTCATATTGAACAACGGGAAGGAGAAATCGCCGAAACTGACCTGATTGCCAACGAACAAGCCTTAATTCTCGTCACCGAACAGGGTTACATCAAAAGAATGCCCGTTAATACCTTTGAGTCCCAAAATCGGGCAACAAGGGGCAAAGCAGGCGCAAAAATGAAAGAAGACGACGGCATCGATCACTTTATCACCTGCCGCGATCACGATAGCGTCCTCTTTTTCACCGATCGCGGGGTTGTCTATAGTCTCAATGCCTATCATATCCCCACCGGTTCCCGTACCGCTCGCGGCGTTCCCATCGTGCAACTGTTAGAGATTCCCAAAGGGGAGAAAATTACCTCGGTGGTGGCAGTCAGCGAGTTCAGCGAGGATAATTACCTGATTATGCTCACACAAAAGGGATTTATCAAGAAAACCGCCCTCGCTGCCTTTAGTAATATTCGATCGAACGGTTTAATCGCCATTTCTCTCGAAGACGGTGATCAACTACGTTGGGTTCGCTTGGCCAAAGAGGAAGACAGCGTCATTATCGGTTCTCGTCAGGGGATGGCCATTCATTTTAAGGCCGATAGTCAACAATTGCGCTCCTTGGGAAGGGCAACTAAAGGCGTAAAATCGATGAAATTGCGCTCAGGTGACGAATTAATTAGTATGGACATCCTGCCTAGTCAAATTGTCGCCCAAATCGCTGAATCTAACGAAGAAGAAACCGAGGACGAAAGCGAAGAAATTAACCCCGAAGTGGCTAATAATGGCCCCTGGGTGTTAGCGATTACCATGGCAGGACTGGGAAAACGGGTTCCCGTTACCCTCCTACGTCTGCAAAATCGGGCGGGATTAGGAGTCAGAGTGATTAAATTCCGCAAAAAGAACGATAAATTAGCGGCTCTGCACGTTGTTAACCCCCACGAGGAATTTATGATTATCACCGAACGGGGCATTATCATCCGTCAATCCGTCGATGCTATTACTCCCCAATCGCGATCGGCCGGAGGCATCCGGGTACAAAAACTCGATGAGGACGATGCGATCGCTGCGGTAGCCCTAGTTCCCCCTAGTGATGCGGAGGAATCTGAAGACATTTAGATTTGCTGGGAAGTGGGGAAGTGGAGTGTGGGGAAGTGGGGAAATGGGGAAGTGGGGAAGTGGGGAAGTGGGGAAGTGGGGAAGTGGGGAATTGGGGAAGTGGGGAATTGGGGAAGTGGGGAAATGGGGAGAATAAATAAAAATAATCTCCTGATTACTGTCTCCTGATTACTGTCTCCTGAATCCTGTCTCCTGACTCCTGACTCCTGACTCCTGACTCCTGACTCCTGACTCCTATCTCCTGACTCCTATCTGCTATCTCCTGACTCCTGACTCCTGACTCCTGACTCCTGACTCCTGACTCCTATCTCCTTTCCTGAGTATTTGGGATTAAAACTGGAAAAAGTGCATTAATTGGGAGATTTCCTGAGCGTCTAGGGATAAACGCCCTTTAAAATCCACAATATTCTTAAATAATCCCTGTTCTTCTCTATTTTTAATAATGGCAGCTGCCAAATTATCGCTGATTAGGGGTAAGGTGGTTAACTGCTCGATCGAAGCGGTGTTAGGATTGATTTTAGGGGGTGCGAGGTGACTTTCCCGACTATAATAGGCAAATTCTAGAATCGGCTCCCAAGCTTTCAATCTAGCCACAGGAACACTCAAAGCAGCCGCTAGATCTTCGAGACAAAGCAATTCTACCCCCATACCCGACAATTCCACCAACATTCGCGCTTGATGGATGGATATCCCCGGCAATCGCAGCCAATCATCCACACCCGCTTGACTGACATTAATTTTAATGCCCAATTGCGCCGCCATAGCGATCTCATCAAGGGAACGAAAGCGATAATAGGGATCATTGCTAATTTTGGCTTTTAAAGGGTTAAAAGTGCGCCCTAACCAGTTTTGCGGTGTCATTATAGTAATTGTCGCCGTTTTTCTTCAAATTCGTACTCAGAAATTAATCCTTCTTGCCGGAGGCGCTCTAATTCTCTTAAAGCTGCCCCGATCGCCTCTACTTGTTTAGGCTCTAAACTGGGGACAGTGGCAGCAGCGGTGGCAGTGGGAAAATAGTTAGCGAAAAATTGGTTATCTTGGATTAAATACCACACTGCATCGATCGCGCAAGCCACCCGGGGAATCGGAGTTTGCCAGAGGAGAAGATAAATAATTCCCCAGAGAGGTTGACCGAGATAGAATTTATGAATACCAGCGATAGGAAAGGGTAAAGCGAGAATGCTGCCGATAAAAGCCAAAAAAATCGCTAATTTACGGCTTTTGGGCTTACTTAATAATTTTTCCACCAGAAGCATGACACCTGTTCGAGATTGATTTTAGCCTGATCTGAACCTTCTATCGTGAACTACTCTCAAGGTCTTTGAGAGCTTCCTATTTCACAGGGGATTGCCTCAAGACGGACTTACGCCCAGCTTTTGGTCTTATATCCCCTCTATAGGCAGTATCGCTAGTTCCTAACGACAATATCCGTAAGCTTTCATCTCGAATATTTATTGCCGCATTTATGTCACGATCATGGATTGTTTTGCAATGCACACAAGTCCATATTCTAACATCAAGGGATAAACTACCCACTTGATTCAGACAGACATGACAAGTTTTAGAACTAGGGAAAAACCTATCAACTTCGATATAAGTTTTTCCTTCCCATTCTGCCTTGTATTTGAGCATTGTACAAAACATTCCCCAACTACAATCACTAATAGCCTTAGCTAAATTATGATTGCGTACCATGCCTTTGACATTGAGATTTTCTACCGCAATAACTTGGTTTTCGTTAACTATCTTACGGGATAGCTTGTGGAGAAAATCCTCACGACATCTTGAGATTTTAGAGTGAACTTTAGCTACTTTACATCTAGCTTTTTGACGGTTGTTACTGCCTTTCTTTTTACGCGATAACTTTTGTTGTTTCCTTTTTAGATTACGTTGATGTTTGGCTAAATGTCTAGGATTATCATATTTACTACCATTACTGGTAATAGCAAAATGATTAAGTCCTAAATCAATTCCTATGGCTTTTCCATCTATCCCCCCGCCTTCGTCATCCCCCTTATCAAGGGTAGATCCCCCCGCCTTCGGCACCCCCCTTATCAAGGGGGGCAGGGGGGATTGTCCGTCATCAACTAAAATAGAAGCGTAGTATTTACCGTCTGGGTTTTTTGAGATAGTAACGGTTTTAATTGTTCCTGCAAATTCCCGATGACGAACACAATAAACTAATCCAACTTTACCCGGTAATTTGAGGTAGTCACCTTCAAATTTGACATTAGCTGGATAGCTAATTGATTGTTTACCATGTTTAGATTTGAATCTTGGTAATCTCGCCCGTTTCTCAAAGAAATTTTGATAAGCTTGGGATAAGTTCAAAGCGACAACCTGTAAGCACTGGGAATAAGCATCTGTCAACCACTCATATTCTTTTTTGAGACTAGGCAATAGTCCCTGAATATAGTTTCGTGTCAGTCCTTTTCCTGTGGTTTTATAGGTTTCTTGGCATAAATTCAGGGAATAATTCCAAAACCAACGACAACAGCCAAAGCTTTTTGCTAAGGCTATTTCTTGCTCGGTATTAGGCTTAAGTCTGAATTTGTACGCTTTGTACATAAGAGTTATCAAGAAACTATAACTATGATAACATGGTTTTCGAGAATTGTCTATATACAAAGTCAGCAGAAGTCCATAAAAGCGAGGGACTTTTGCTGACATTCAGTTAAAATACTCTTTGGTTCTAACATAGGGATAAGCGATGACTACCAGAATCAAGGAAATCTTTCAAACAGGACAACCCGATCAATCCGTCACCGTGCAGGGTTGGGTGAGAACAAAACGAGAATTAAAAGAATTTACTTTCCTGGAAGTTAATGATGGCTCATCCCTAGCCAACTTACAAGTTATCCTCGAACCGACTTTACCCGATTATGAAAATGTACTAAAAACAATTAGTACAGGAGCAGCGATCGCTGTTTCGGGAAATTTGGTTCCTTCCCCGGGTAAAGGGCAAAATATCGAGTTAAAAGCGGCCGAAATCACCCTTTATGGTGACTGTCCCCCGGATTATCCCCTACAAAAGAAACGTCATTCCTTTGAATTCCTAAGAACTATTGCCCATCTGCGAGCAAGAACCAACACCCTAGGGGCAGTAATGCGGGTTAGAAACGCTTGCGCCACCGCTATCCACAGTTTTTTCCAAGAAAAGGGCTTTATTTGGGTACATACTCCCATTATTACCGCTAACGACTGCGAAGGTGCGGGGGAATTATTTACTGTCACCAGTTTAGATTTAAAAAAACCCGCCAATTTTGCCGAGGATTTCTTTGGTAAACGGGCCTATTTAACCGTCAGTGGACAATTACAAGCGGAAGTAATGGCCATGGCTTTATCTAATGTTTACACTTTTGGCCCGACTTTTCGCGCCGAAAATTCTAATACTTCCCGTCATCTGGCCGAGTTTTGGATGGTGGAACCGGAAATGGCTTTTTGTGATCTGGAAGGAGATCAGGATTTAGCGGAAGCTTTTCTGAAATATATCTTTAAATTCGTCTTAGAAAATTGTCCCGAAGATTTGCAGTTTTTTAACGAACGTATCGATAAAACGGTGTTAAGTACGGCCGAGAATATCGTTAATAGTGAGTTTGGCCGGATTACCTACAGTGAAGCGATCGAGTTATTAGAAAAAGCCGATCGTCAGTTCGAGTTTCCGGTAGAATGGGGCGTAGATTTACAGTCAGAACACGAACGTTATCTAGCGGAGGAACTATTTAAAAAACCCGTGATTGTCACCAATTATCCCAAGACAATCAAAGCTTTTTATATGCGTCTAGATGACAATAATAAAACCGTTTCCGCTATGGATATTTTAGCACCCAAGATCGGCGAAATTATCGGCGGTTCCCAACGGGAAGAACGATTAGATGTATTAATCCAAAGAATGCAGGAACAGGGAATGAATCCCGATGATTTGTGGTGGTATTTAGATCTGCGTCGCTACGGTTCCGTTCCCCACGCTGGTTTTGGTTTAGGATTCGAGCGTCTGGTACAATTCATGACCGGAATGACCAATATTCGCGATGTGATTCCTTTCCCCCGTACCCCTTTAAGTGCCGACTTTTAGAATGATGTCTAGGATCGACAGGAGAAAGGAGGAATGTAAATATTTATTAAATTGTAGCTTAGGCTACAGTCTTAGAGTAAAAAATGTGTATTTTTCACTGTCCTCCTTCTGTCTTGGGTTGGGCTATTGCTTGACCTGACTGCGAGAGAGTGCGATCGCACTGTATCTAAGTTAACTCATTTTGCTGAAAATTATGACGGGAATCTTGACGCATTTGTTCAATAACTTCGGGATATTTTTCCAGTTCTTCTAATGAGTTTAAAGGTGGATAAACTACTCGATCTTTTCTTTCATTTACCTTATCTACATAAGCATAAAAAGCCTCGTCATCCTCACGATGAGATAATACATAACTTTTTAATTCTTGAGATGTCATAGTTTTAAAATTAGGTTTTTGATTCATTTTATCCATTGTCCATTAGGTTTAATTTCAATCTCAATACCTTCACCAATTAACATGAAAATATTTTTAGTACGCTCATCCAATCTTATTAAGTTAATTGGTAAATAAAACCTTGTTGCCCAACAAGATAGGGTATAACATTGTAAGAGTTGTGCAAGTGTCGGAATATTTTTCCCTCCCAAAACCGAACGAATGACACTAATTATAACAAAATAGAGAATCTGCTTCAACAACTTCGAGACAGAGATGAACGCAAAGGCGAATCCGACAGACCGCGCCACAATAACTCAAGGAAGAGGATAGTTCGTCTGAGAAGGAGTAAAACAGTGGAAAACACCTGAGACTCCCTGCTCTGTCAACCCCTAAGCTAGGGAGAAAAATATAAAGACTTTATTAAATTGTAGCTTTTAATACAGTTGTGGGGGGGGAATGTGTATTGTTCTATTGTCTGCCTTGTGTCTTGGGTTGGGTTGTTGCTCGATCTATTGTGTTTTTGTCACACTTACATACAAATTTGAGGCTTATTTTATGAATCGTAGAAATGTCTTTGTAGGTAGTCTTTTAGGTACAGTATCCTTTGCCTTACTAGCTCAACCGGCATCTGCTTTAAAACTTGGACCTTTTCCAGATTTTAAAGGATTTGTATTTGAAAGTAAGAAAGTTACTTTGGAGACTTTTTTGGGAGTTGACCTAGGAAAATTTGGTCTTTGCTTTAAATGTGGGATTAAAGACAGCAGAGATTTTACAATTAAAATTCCCGTCCCAGTATTCGCAAGTACATATATAGATATCAAAGTAACTCTAGGAAATGTTGATCCTAATAGCCAAGTTGTGTTGACTGATGTTTGGTCTCTTGACTTATAGCAATTCTTGGAGCTATGAGGTACAATGGAAAGCAAATAGACAAATAATAGAACTTACCGGCTTCCTATGAGACCCTATTCCGTAGATTTTCGCCAAAAAATTATCGATGTCTGGAAGAAAGAAAAAATTTCCATTCGAGGACTAGCCCAGAGATTTGACGTGGCTAAAAGCTTTATTCAGAAGTTATTGAAGCAACATAAAGAAACAGGAGATATCCGTCCTCGTCCGCAAGGGGGAAGTCCGCCAACCAAGTTAAATAGTGAACAACTGATAATTTTAATAGAAATCATCGAAGCTAACAATGATGCAACTCTCGAAGAATTATCGGACTTACTGTATGAAAAGACACAGGTGAAAGTCAGTAGAGCCACCCTGGGGCGGCTTACGCAAAAACTCAATTACAGTTTCAAAAAAAAACACTACACGCGGCGGAAAAAGAAAGTGACAGGGTACAGCAAAAAAGAGTGGAATACTGGTCAGAAGTTCGGGAAATTGAGGCATCAAAACTAATTTTCATCGATGAATCGGGGGTAAATTTAGCCCTTTTGAGACTCTATGCTAGAGCCTTAATTGGCCGAAGAGCTCGGGGAAGAAAACCACAAAAAAGAGGGAGAAATATTTCAATAATTAGTGCTATAAGCTTAGAAAAAGTTGTCGCATCAGTCAACATATACGGTGCAGTGGATGCGGTAACATTTGAAGGATTTATTCTAAAGGAAGTGCTGCCAAAAATTAAAGAAGGAGACTGTCTGATCATGGATAACGCCAAGATTCATCTCGGAGAAATGGTCAGAGAAATAATCGAACAAGAAAAAGCTAGACTCATCTATTTACCTCCTTATTCTCCCGAATTCTCTCCTATTGAAAACTTTTGGTCAAAAGTGAAAGCGACGTTAAGAAAACTGAAGGCGAGAACTTACAAAGACTTAATAGAAGGGATTGAATTGGCTATGTTAGAAGTTACTCAAAAAGATATTCGCAATTGGTTTACTCACTGTTGCTACTGTACCTCATAAGTCAGAGAATTGCTATAAATCCATCTGGTAATCCAGACGACGTTCCTTTACAAACAGGTTTTAATGCTATTGATCCTCAAATTGTGCCTCTTTCTGATGAATTATTTATAGGGAGAAAAACGGGTACAATTTATACTTCCTTCTTGAATGTAACATCCACGTTAGCTGATCTTCCAAACCTTCTTCCTGGATATGACTTATCAGTTTTTACGGGTGACCCTAACTCAATAGTCTATGTATCACAAGCCCTAGTACCTGCATTCGATGTTGGAGAATGTATACCCGAACCCTCTACAGTCATCAGCTTATTAACCCTCGGCACACTAGGAGCAGCTTCAACCCTCAAACGCAAACTAAAACCCTCTAAATCCACTGAAAAAGAAACCACAAAAGTCGGCTAAATTGTTTCTAAAAATACCATAAATACCCCTTCAATCAATCTTGAGGGGGTTTTGTTTTTTTATATCTCTTTTTTGGCAATAGATGCTATAGTGAAAGGCCACTCTTTAAGATTGCTTGCTCGATCGTGGACTTTGAGATTATCAGCGATATCACGAATATCGAGATTATTGCCATAGGAACAGGAATTCGTAATCGGGAACGGTTGCAAAAACAGTATGGCAAAGGTAAATGGAGAAAATTAAAGGGCATAGCCCAAGTTCAGCTTCCCAATGGTATAGTAAGGTTAGCTGAAGTCCATTGGTATGAAGCTCATGGCATCGGCAAAAAAGAATTTAAGCTCAAGTTACCGTTTCTAGATTGACCATGAAAATAGAGTCATCTCCAACAAATAAGTTCGCAGTTTGTCTCAATAATGAAGGCTACGAAGCTTCACTAGAGGTGGGCAAAATATACCGCGTTGTCCCTGATGAGACAGCAGAAATAAACGGTCTAATTCGGGTTATTGATGAAAGTGGTGAAGATTACGCTTTTTCTGTGAATCGGTTTCATCCTATTGAGTTACCAAAGCCAATAGAAGAGGCATTGTTATCAATGGCCAACTAAAATCCTGCCAATCCACCGAAAAAGAAACCACAAAAGTAGGCTAAATTGCCTCTAAAAATACTATAAATGCTCCTTCATTCAATTTTGAGTGGGTTTATTTTTTTGCCCGTGTTTCCAATCATTAATTTTTCTTAATTAATTGCTCGCAAGTAGTTTTTGTGATACAATAATGGCTCTCAGTTTAATATCGTAAAATTCAATGACTATTGTGATTCCCAACGAAATTATACAAGCAACAGGAAAAAACGAGCAACTGTTGCGACTAGAACTGGCAATCATTATGTTTAGAGATTATCATATCAGTAGCGCAAAAGCGGCTGATTTTGCCAACTTATCTTTAATTGAATTTCGTCAAGAAATCGCCAAGAGGAATATTTGCGTAAATTATGATAGTGTAGATTGGCAACAAGAATTAGAAACCTTAAAAACTTTAGGTGATCTGTGATTGTTGTTAGTAACACCTCTCCTATTACCAGTTTAGCTGCTATCGGCTATCTTAACTTGCTCCATGATATTTATGGAACAATTATTATTCCAGTAGCTGTTTATGAAGAAATGACAGGATTAGGTTATTCAGTTCCAGGTACTATTGAGGATTGTTTTTAGGTTTATCTGGCTTATTTTCTCTTTTAGGACTCAATTCCTAACTCCTCTTTCAATTCAGCTAATGTTTGAGGAGTTGCATCTTCTGTCTGGGTCCATGCTAAAGAGCGAAATAAGCGTTGGGCATTTTCCGGAGATCGCAATAAATAAACACACTCTAATAAACTGGAAAGCTCATCTTCAGCAATTAACGCCACATTTTTCTGATTGCGACGCTTAATGACGATAATTTGAGATTCGTCACACACCTGATCTAAGATACTGGCTAAATTCATTCTCGCCTGAGAGTAGGTGGTTTCTTTGCTTAACATGATTTTTAGGGGAGACTTGTACAACTTTATTGTACAAGTCCAAGCTCTTGAACTCCCCAAAAACCCCAAAATCTGAAGGGATAGGAATGCAAATATTTATTAAATTGTAGCTTTTGATACATTTGTGGGGGGGGAGTGTGTATTGTTCTACTATCCGCCTTTGGTGTTGGGTTGGGTTGTTGCTTCACCTAATGGCTAAAGGGCGATCGCACTTAACAATATATTTAGCAAAAAAGAGAGGTTAGAATGCTAAAAAACTTAGCCGCCGTTTCTACTCTAGTCATTCCTTTTTTATTTTTTCCGACTCAAGCTCAAGCGATCACTATTAATTTAGCAACAGGATTAGATGCTTCCAATACCTTAATCACAACAGGAGCACAATCTGACGCTCACTGGACTGTAGATAACCCTCAAGGCAGTTCAACTACTACTCCGGCTCAAACAGTCTATCCGGGCAATCCAAATTGGTTTGGTGGATGGTTGGCTAATGGGCCTAATTCCACTTGGATTGCTAGAGATGCCAATACACCAGCTAATGGACTTGGAACTTATACTCGTGCCTTTGATCTGACTGGGGTCGATCTCTCGACAGTCTCTATTACAGGGAGTTGGGCGGTAGATGATACTGGTATTTTGGCTCTCAATGGGCAACAGATTGCCTCACTAAGTGCTGGCGCTTGGGGTAGTTTAACACCATTTTCTCTTGCCGCAGGTTCTTCCACGGCTGCACTTCTCAATCAAGGACAGAATCAACTAACCATTCGGATTATTGATCCAACAGATAACTTCCTAGAAGGAGTAAGATTGCAAGGAACTTTGACAGGAAGCAACGCACCAACCTCAGTCCCTGAACCCACCTCAACCCTCAGTCTCCTTGCCCTCGGCACTCTCGGCGCAGCTTCAACCCTCAAACGCAAACTAAAGTCCTCTCAATCCACTGAAAAAGAAACCACAGAAATAGGATAAATTGCTTCTAAAAATACCATAAATGCCCCCTTAATTCAATCTTGAGGAGGTTTATTTTTGGCATCTATTAATACTTCTAAAAACTGTCAAACTTATTAATGATGTCTTGAATTTGCTGCGCTGGGATGTCCGTTTGGTCAGATTTGGCATAGATGAGGAGCATCAAAACATAACTATTGTCTTTAAGTTGATAGATAACACGATAGCCGCTACTTTTGCCCTTTTGAATATCGCTGTTTTTGAGGCGAACTTTAAAAACAGTGTAGCCTATTCCTGGTATTTTATCGCCGATGAATTTGCCTATCTGAAGGTCATCAATTAGGGGTTGTATATCAGTACGAATGCTCCGATAGCGTTTGGCGAGGATGCGAAGTCGATCCTTGAATTCATCAGAGAAAAGGATTTTAATAGAGGGGATTCCTTCAGTCATCTATGCCATCCCACAGTTCAGAGATGGGATGTACTTTGCCCTCTTTAACTTGCTGAAGAGAAATACGAAGACTGGTGAGGATGAGTTCTTTTGGTTCGTCGTCGGGGTCCGTGGGTGGAGTGAGGATATTACGCGATACTAGCAATTGGTAGAAATCATCGATCGCCATTCCCGTTAGTTCGGCTGCTTGTTCAAATTGAAGACGTTGCTGCTGATAGAGCATGATAGCGATTTCCGTGAGCATTTGAGCTTCAGTCATTTGTACTGTTTGCAGAAGTTCAGAGGGAAGGATGAGGCTCATAGAGGTTTCATTAAGTGGTGGTAACTTCATTGTATCGCCATTAAAAAGAAACCACAAAAGTAGGCTAAATTGCCTCTAAAAATACCATCAATGCCCCTTCTTCAATCTTGAGGGGGTTTATTTTTTTCTTCATCAACAATCTGTAAAACACTGCTGTATAAAGGTGCAGCAACCCAAAATCCTGCTCGATCAATCAAAGCGTCTAGCAAGGGTTTCACCTCAGAGATTAACCCTCGATTCTTCGCCTCAACTAAAATGCCCAGAATTCCTGTGTATCGAAGATTAAGTCTAGCAGCAATTCTACGACCACGACGCTCATCAATCAAAACTTGATCTGCTCCCAACTCAAGTGCTAAAGCAATAGCCTCAGCTTCTCCCTTATCTAGTTCATCAGCAAGAGCTTTAATCACCGTGCGGTTAGTTACCGTTCGAGTTTGAATCCAATCTAAGGTTTGGACTTCTATTGAACCTGCTACTGGAAAATCAGGCTCAGTTAATTCTCGATAAACTGCTTCAGGAATAAAAACTATTTCGTAAAGTTGTTGTAGCAGATGAAGTTGATTAATGGCGGCAAGATTGTTGATAGGGGATGTATCACTGACAACAATCACAATCTTCCCATCTCCCGCAAGTTCTTAATATCCTGTTCAAAATCTTCGACATCGTAGTGTACCGGAATTTGACGACTTGCAAGTAGGTGTTGAAAAGCAATACGATTCATTCCTGCAAATCGACTCGCTTGAGCAAGGGTGAGCTTCTCTTTTTGAAAGAGCATGACCGCAATTTCCTGCCTCATCTCAGCTTCAGTCATGCGTGTTGCACTGAGAATTTCATCGGAGATATCAATACTCATGGCTATAACCCTATCTATCCCTTCCTATTGGAATGATATCATAACCCCCTTCATTTAGTCAGTTGAGCAGGTTTATTTTTTGCGTCTCTTCCTCTTACACATTTTACACATTAAGAATCGGTTTTATGCTATTGAGTTACCAAAGCCAATAGAAGAGGCTTTATTATCAGTTGCCAAATAAACCCCTCCCAATCCACCGAAAAAGCAACCACAAAAGTCGGCTAAATTGCCTCTAAAAATACCATCAATGCCCCTTCAATCAGTCACTTGAAGGGGTTTATTTTTTTGCCTTCCTCCCTCAAAAAATTCTCAGTGACACTAGAAAATAGCTAAAAACTCTGCTGGAGTAATAATTGGAATCCCTTGATAAGTATTGAGAATTAAAAGATCCTTATCGCCTGTTATGATGTATTGTGCCATTCCAGATACAGCTAATTCTAAGAATTTATTATCATCTAAATCGGAACACACTCTCGTTTCATGCAATATATCAACAAATAAGCTCCTATTTTTAAGAGACGACAAGAAATCTAACCTATCATCTTTTTCTAAATATTTGTCAAATTTCTTTTTACTTATTCTCGTTGCCAATTCTTGATAAGTTGCCTCGCTCTGGAGAATGGTAAATTGACTGACTGCTATATTGATTACTTTTTTGGGTGTTCCTAGTGGATTGAGTAAAGCACTAATAAAAACATTGGTATCTATAACAACTCGATTAGGATTCATCTGCTAATAGTTCTGTTAGTTTATCTTCTGTCAAACCTTTAGCTTGAGCTTTTTTGCCGACTTTATCCATAATTGAGATAAGACTTTCTGAATTTTCCTCAATCGTCAGATTAACTTCTTGTTCAGGAGAAAGACCTAACTGAGCGATTAGTGTAGGAATCTCCGATACCTTAATATTTTTGAGAACTTGTTTCATGGCTTAACTAGGTAACTAGGTGTATCTTCAACTTTCATTGTACTCTATTTAGGGCTTGCTGAATAAATCTAAAAACCTTGTTGGGTAAGACTTTTAGACTTTTTGGAAACCAAAAAGTGCCAGATCTGGGAGTGATCGGGTGGAAAATTCCTGGACTTTTTCCCTGAAAATTAGGTAATTGACCCCCTCAAAATCGCTAAAACCCTACACCCTACACCCTACACCCTACACCCCACACCCTGCCCCCAGGAAAAACTTTTTGCCGCAAACCCTATTTAATCACATTTAACAGTTTTCCTCAAATCGTCCTCGACCTCTTCGCCACAACTTCAACCCTGAAGCGTAAACTAAAACCCTCTAAATCCACCGAAAAAAAAACCACAAAATTCGGCTAAATTGCCTCTAAAAATACCATAAATGCCCCTTCATTCAATCTTGAGTGGGTTTATTTTTTTGCCCGTGTTTCTAATCATTAATTTTTATTAATTAATTGTTCACAAGTAGTTTTTTGTGATATAATGGCAACTCTCAGATCGATATCGTAAAATTCAATGACTATTGTGATTCCCAACGAAATTATACAAGCAACAGGAAAAAACGAGCAACTGTTGCGACTAGAACTGGCAATCATTATGTTTAGAGATTATCATATCAGTAGCGCAAAAGCGGCTGATTTTGCCAACTTATCTTTAATTTAATTTCGTCAAGAACTCGCCAAGAGGAATATTTGTGTAAATTATGATAGTGTAGATTGGCAACAAGAATTAGAAACGCTAAAAAGCTTAGGCGATCTGTGATTGTTGTTAGTAACACCTCTCCTATTACCAGTTTAGCTGCTATCGGCTATCTTAACTTGCTGCCTGATATTTATGGAACAATTATTATTCCAGTAGCTGTTTATGAAGAAATGACAGGATTAGGTTATTCAGTTCCAGGCACTATTGAAGTTCAAACCCTATCTTGGATAGAAAAGCGAGAGTTAAAAGATCGTTTATTATTGAAAGATTTACAGAAGGAATTACACCGAGGAGAATCAGAAACGATAGCTTTAGCTATTTCTCTAAATGCTGATAGAGTCATTATAGATGAGAACCCTGGCAGAAAGAAAGCTATGAGTTTAGGCTTGAATGTTATGGGAATTTTAGGTATTTTATTAATTGCCAAAAGAAGAAGATTAATTGCTGCCATTCAGCCATTAATGGATGATTTAATTTTAAAAGCAGGTTTCCTTGTTAATCAAAGATTGTATTTATATCTATTAAGATCGGCGCAAGAAATTGATGAAAATCAATAAGTCAACCCCGCCAACTTCACCGAAAAATAACCGACAAAATACGTTCTTTGTCTCCTTTCTCCTGTAACAGTTCTTAATAGGTTTGTCTGAGTTTAGCCTGATTGATAATGATAACGAGCTTGTAAAAAATAAACCTTATTTCCTGTGACTTTATAAACCAAACGATGCTCTAAGTCGATCCGTCGTGACCAAGTGTCGGCAGCAATATACTTAAGAGGTTCGGGCCTACCCAATCCTGTAAACGGATCGGCATCCAAAATATCTGCTAAGCTTAGACGCACTTACATTGCACTTTAATATCCTGGAACGCCTTGTAGATAGGGATACGAGTAGGAAACTTAAATGCGTCTAAGCTTACTAAGTCTAAGATTTTATCGCCTTTTTTCGGTTCGTTCCGATACCACCAAGCTAAATCTGCTTTGAAATCAGGACTAAAAACGGGCAAATAACTATGAATAGAATTGTTTTTAGGTTTATCTGGCTTATTTTCTCTTTTAGGACTCAATTCCTAACTCCTCTTTCAATTCAGCTAATGTTTGAGGAGTTGCATCTTCTGTCTGGGCCCATGCTAAAGAGCGAAATAAGCGTTGGGCATTTTCTGGCGAGCGCAATAAATAAACACACTCTAATAAACTGGAAAGCTCATCTTCAGCAATTAAGGCGACATTTTTCTGATTGCGACGCTTAATGACGATAATTTGGGATTCGTCACACACCTGATCTAAGAGACTCGCTAAATTCATTCTCGCCTGAGAGTAGGTGGTTTCTTTGCTTAACATGATTTTTAGGGGAGACTTGTACAACTTTATTGTACAAGTCCAAGCTCTTGAACTCCCCAAAAACCCCAAAATCTGAAGGGAGAGGAATGCAAAGATTTATTAAATTGTAGCTTTTGATACAGTTGTCGGGTAGTATGTGTGAATGTGTCTCTTGGTGTTGGGTTGCGTTGTTTTGGTTTACCCTTTTTTGAAATTACTTTCAACTAGCTCACCCGTGATATATTTGTGCAGGATACTAGAGATAAGTGTCTGATAGGGGATACCTTCCTCTATTGCTTTAGATTGAAGAGCATCCAGATCAAGGGAAGACAAACGCAAAGTAACTTTCTTATCCTTATTTAGGGTAGCTTTCCCATAGGATTGTATCTCGGTGATTCTCTCTGGTGTGGTGACAGAAAGCCACTCATCTTTTTCATAAGAATCGAGAATTTCTTGTTCTTCTTGATTAAGCTTAGTCATTATTTTTCTGGAGTCCAAGATATTTCTTTGTCGCTTTTCTTGAGGGAATAATTGTTTTGAGAAATAGTTCTGATGGCGAATCTATATAGGGAACCAGAAAAGCATAACTACCAATTCTTACAACCATCATGCGCTGGTTAGGATATTTAGTAACATTGGGATGGACGAGATCTTCTAGGACATTTCCTTGTTGTATTGCTGTAACGACCATCTCAAATGTTAGCCCTCGTTCTTGTTGAAGTTGTCTGTTCTTTTCTTGACTCCATCGAATTGTTTTTATGCCCTCATTTTCTGACATTTTAGCTAGAGTGTCAATCAAATCCCCAGATCACTGAAAATCCTGATGCTGTCAAGGGAGTAGTACAGATACCAGCGTAAGCCATCAGGGACAGGAATGTAAAGATTTATAAATTGTAGCTTTTGATACATTTGTGGGGGGGAGTGTGTATTGTTCTACTATCCGCCTTTAGTGTTGGGTTGGGCTATCGCTTAACCCAAGCTGCGAGGGGGAACGTACTACGTTCTTTGTCCCCTTTCTCCTGTAACAGTTCTTAATAGGTTTGTCTGAGTTTAGCCTGATTGATAATGATAACGAGCTTGTAAAAAATAAACCTTATTTCCTGTGACTTTATAAACCAAACGATGCTCTAATGGGACTTAGACAAAAAACAAATCGAGAAAAGCTTCAACTCCAATCCCCGCTTGGGATTTACTTCGAGAAGCCCAAAATCGCTGAAACCCAGATATATCAAGGAAAATCATAAATCGAGGTTAACCCTTTGTCCCGTAATGGTTTGAGCCTTTTTTGCTGACCGAAAACGCCTAAGTCCCACTAAGTCGATCCGTCGTGACCAAGTGTCGGCAGCAATATACTTAAGAGGTTCGGGCCTACCCAATCCTGTAAACGGATCGGCATCCAAAATATCTGCTACTAAGTCTAAGATTTTATCGCCTTTTTTCGGTTCGTTCCGATACCACCAAGCTAAATCTGCTTTGAAATCAGGACTAAAAACGGGCAAATAACTATGAATAGGATTGTTTTTAGGTTTATCTGGCTTATTTTCTCTTTTAGGACTCAATTCCTAACTCCTCTTTCAATTCAGCTAATGTTTGAGGAGTTGCATCTTCTGTCTGGGTCCATGCTAAAGAGCGAAATAAGCGCTGGGCATTTTCTGGCGAGCGCAATAAATAAACACACTCTAATAAACTGGAAAGCTCATCTTCAGCAATTAAGGCGACATTTTTCTGATTGCGACGCTTAATGACGATAATTTGAGATTCGTCACACACCTGATCTAAGATACTGGCTAAATTCATTCTCGCCTGAGAGTAGGTGGTTTCTTTGCTTAACATGATTTTTAGGGGAGACTTGTACAACTTTATTGTACAATTCCAAGCTCTTGAACTCCCCAAAAACCCCAAAATCTCAATCGCTGGTTGGGGAGAGAAATATAAAGATTTATTAAAATGTAACATAAGATACAGTTGTGAGGGGGTAGTATGTATTGTTTTGTTGTCCGCCTTTGGCACCTAGTTGGGCTGTTGCTTGACCTGGGTGCGATGATAGCGATCGCAATCAAAATATTTAGCAAAAAAGAGAGGTTAAAATGCTCAAAAACTTAGCCGCCGTTTCTACTGGTTTGTCAAGTTAAAATTGACAGATATAATTGAGTTAATTTGATGCGAGCATCTTCGGTAGTAAACTGCCAATCAACAGGAGAAGAAGTTTGATTTCTTTGTTGTTCCCAAGCCTCCACTTCTTGGATTAAAATCTCTTGGGAAGGAATGCGTCGGTTAAGGCATTGTCTATTGAGAACACTTAACTCAATTTCAGCCATATTCAACCAACTTCCATGCTTAGGAGTGTAATAAAATTCTAACTTGTCCAGTATTCGACGAGCTTCACGAGGGGGAAATGCTTTGTATAATGAAGCTTTAACATGAGTATTAAGGTTATCTTGAACCCCTCGGATTTTTTGAGCCTCTGGATAACGTTCATCCACTAAGTATTTCATTTGTTGGGCATAGTCAATGCTGGTACGTCGGTCAGTGACAGTGAAGTGACCTCAACGTGTCTCCAAGCTTTTAAGGGTTCAAAAAACATGAATAAATTACTAACTCCTTCTCGCTCGTATTGATAATCAAAACCTTCAGGTTTTCCTGGTTCGGCAGTTAAGGGTTGTCGGATTTCTGAAATGAGTTGCTTGCAGCTTTCATCAAAGCAAACTAAGGGATAAGCTGGATTATAAGGACGAGTGTAGAGTTCTAAAATTTCTGACCTCTGGCCAACAAACTCTGCATTGGCTTGAGGGGGAATTACCCAACATTCTTGTAGCCAAGGTTTAATTTCGTTTTTTTTAAGACTTGTCTGACGCTTTCATGGGAAATCGTTTCTACATACTCTAAAACGACCATTTGTTCGGCTAATAATCGTAAAGTCCAACGGCTATACCCTGTGGGAGCTTCCGAACAGGCCAAGGCGATTAAATGGGCTTCTGCTTCCCCATCTATCTTTCTGAGTTTTGACAAGTTTTTCGGACGGGGATTCAGTGATTGTTCTAATCCTTCTTCCACAAATCTTTGCCTCACTCTCTCAATGGTTCTGGTACTTATGTCCAATGTTTGACTAATCATTTGATCATTCCATCCCCCATTGATTTGATTAATGTCTGCCTTGAGTAAGATACGAGCATGATTGATTTTTCGGGCAGCCGATTTTCCCTTTTGGGTTAATTCTTCGAGTTCTTGGCGTTCCTTCTCAGTTAAAGAGACGATATATTTTTTAGCTGGCATTTTTAAGCAGATTGGGGAGAATTTACCTCTCCTATTATCCATCATTGTTGCTTTGACAGACCACTAGTTTCTCTTTTTCTTTTTAGGGCGCGTAGCGTCCTTCAGGATCTGATCACTGAAAAGGCTGGCTGCTATAGTAGAAAAGCACCCATTGCTGACGATATCTGAGGTAGATTGCCGTGACTATTGCTTTAGACCAACTGCTTACCCCCGACATTTTTCGACCAGCGCGTTATTTGGGCAACGAGTTAGGCGCTAAACATAAAGAATGGGCAAGTGCTGTGGTTCGTTGGGTGTTAACCTATCCGGAAGTGTACGAAGTGGGGGCATCTAACCTCGGCCATATTATCCTCTACAATATCCTCAATGCTCAACCCCGCCAACTCTGCGATCGCACTTATTTACCCGCACCGGATTTAGCCCAAAAACTCAAACAGACAAAAACCCCCTTATTTGCCCTAGAATCCCGTCGTTGCCTCACAGATTTTGATATTCTGGGTTTTAGTCTCAGTTATGAGCTAGGAGCCACCAATATTTTAGAAATGCTCGACCTAGCGGCAATTCCCTTGACTTGGAGAGCAAGAGACTCGGGTAACTATCCGCTAATTTTTGCCGGGGGACAAACTGCCACCTCTAACCCCGAACCCTATGCCGACTTTTTTGATTTTATCGCCCTTGGTGATGGCGAAGAATTATTGCCAGAAATCGGTTTAATTTTAGAAGAAGGTAAACTAGCTAATCTAAGCAAAGAAGAACTATTACTAGATTTAGCCCAAATTCCGGGGGTATATGTCCCGCGTTTCTACGATGTCACCCCAATCGGTGCAGTTATCCCCAATCGTGACGATGTACCGAAAAGAATTTTACGCCGGGTAGCCACTCCTATCCCAGCCTATTCTATCGGTTTAGTTCCCTTCGTGGAAACGGTTCACGATCGCCTGGTGGTGGAAATTCGTCGCGGTTGCACTCGGGGATGTCGTTTTTGTCAACCGGGGATGTTAACCCGTCCCGCGCGGGATGTGCAACCGGAAGCAGTAATCGAATCGATTGAAAAAGGAATGCGAGCGACGGGATATAACGAATTTTCTCTATTATCTCTCAGTTGCTCCGATTATCTAGCTTTACCTGCCGTGGGTATGGAGATTAAAAACCGTCTCCAGAATGAGAATATATCTCTATCCTTACCCAGTCAAAGAGTCGATCGCTTTGACGAAAATATTGCTAACATAATTGGGGGCAATCGTCAATCGGGTTTAACCTTTGCACCGGAAGCGGGAACCCAACGAATGCGCGATGTGATTAACAAAGGGTTAACC
Organism: Microcystis aeruginosa NIES-843; assembly: GCF_000010625.1. Classification (NCBI taxonomy): domain Bacteria; kingdom Bacillati; phylum Cyanobacteriota; class Cyanophyceae; order Chroococcales; family Microcystaceae; genus Microcystis; species Microcystis aeruginosa. Next base: position 376,159 of record NC_010296.1, on the reverse strand, counting down.
AACGAAGAATTACTCAGAGGGATAAAAACTGCCGTCGAACAGGGTTGGGATAAGGTCAAACTCTATTTTATGATTGGTTTGCCAGGGGAAACCGATGTGGATGTCATCGGTATCGCGGAAACGGTGCGTTGGTTGCGTCGGGAATGTCGTTTACCGAAGCGGAAACCCCTCGATTTTACCCTAACTATCTCTAATTTTACGCCCAAACCCCATACCCCCTTCCAGTGGCATTCCGTCTCGACGGCCGAATTTATCCGCAAACAGGAGTTATTAAGACAGGAATTCCAAGGCATGAGAGGGGTAAAAGTCAATTATACCGATGTCCGCATCTCGGCTATGGAAGATTTTATCGGTCGCGGTGACAGAAGTTTAGGGAAAGTGGTGCTGCGCGCTTGGCAATTGGGAGCCGGGATGGATGCTTGGTGGGATAATACGGAAAAAGCCTATCAAGCATGGTCACAGGCGATCGAAGAATCCGGTTTAACTTGGAAATATCGTCGGATAGAACAGGGAGAATGGCATATTTTTGCCGATGCAGACAAAGATATTTTAGAGCGTCCTTTGCCCTGGGATCATCTGGATACCGGTATCGATAAAAAATGGCTACAGGAGGACTTAAAACGCGCCCTAGACGCGGCAACAGTCCCCGATTGTTCTTTTGAGGGTTGTTCCCATTGTGGCGTTTGTAGCCTCGATTTTGGTCATAATATCGTCATTGAAGCGCCTGCGATTCCCGCTTTTGCTGGACATTTTCAACCCAATCAAGAACGCGCCCAAAGAATTCGGGTTTGGTTTGGCAAAATTGGCGAAATGGCCTTAGTTAGCCACTTGGATCTGGTGCGTTTATTTGATCGCGTCGTCCGTCGCGCTGCTATTCCCATTTCCTTTACCGGTGGATTTCACCCTGGTCCGCGCATTTCGATCGCCAATGCTTTATCCTTGGGAGCAACCAGTAGCGGTGAGATTGTCGATTTTGAATTGACAAAAGTGATCGATTTAGAGAGGTTTAAACAGCAATTAAGCGCACAATTGCCCGCAGATCTACCAGTTTATCAGGTGGAAGAAATTCCCTTAAATGCCCCCGCTGCCACCCGTTTGTTAGAAAAAGCCGAGTATTTGCTCACTTTTAACAGTGAGGGAATTGACTGCCAACAATGGCAAAATTGGATCGAGGCGATTAAGCAAGCAACGGTGATGGAACGGGAAAAAACCACCAAATCCGGCAAAAAAGTCACGATTAATCTGCGAGAACAATTATATGAATTAGAGTTAAAAACTGTTGACAAGGAAGCCGTTTTGTGCTATGTGGGCAGTTGTCGCAATGATGGCACTTTACTACAGCCCGATCATCTCGTCGAGATGTTAGAAAGGGTTTCTGGACAGGAAATTTCGCTGCTTAATTGCCATCGTCAGTGCTTGATTTTAGGAACTTAACCATCGTCAACTGTTCCCTTTATACTAACCCCAGAGAGTCAGCTAATCTTGATCGACTAATTCTAAGCAATCATCAATCAAAGCTGGCCGATAACTTTGAACAACCATCGGTAAAAAAGCCCCTCTTAAACCCTTTTTTATTCTCTCGGCCGTTTGATCAAAAACCACAAATAAAGGATGAATTGTTTCTGCACCTTCACTAAACATATGTTGTTCTCTGGGGGGCATTAACCATTCATATTCTTTATCTAAACATATTTGTGTTTCGCGCCAGCGTTTCAACAAATCAGAAAAATCTTCCCCCGGACGATGGATAAAAATCAGGATTTCTGAACCTAATTTAATTTTCCATTCCGGATCACACATCAGAATAGCCAAATCACAGGCTAATTGTACCGTCTTTCTAGATTCAAGGGCAGAAGATGGACGAATTCTGACCAAGGGCAAGGGAATAGTAATTAAACTCTCTTCAGGACGACGCATACTAGGAATTAACTCTAAATAGGGTTGGCTGAATAAATCTAAAAACCTTGTTGGGTAAGACTTTTAGACTTTTTGTCAATCAAAAAGTCCCCGGCATGGGAGTGATCAGGGGGAAAATTCAGGGACTTTTTCCCTGAAAATTAGGTAATTGGCCACCTCAAAACCGGTAAAACCCCACACCCCACACCCCACACCCCACACCCTGCCCCCAGGAAAAACTTTTTCAGCAGACCCTAAATAGGGGCGATATTGTCGCAATAATTCGATCGCCCGCTCACGACAGCTATATTCCGCTAATAAAGTTTCGTAAGACACAGATTCACCTAATCAAATAAAAGGAGATGAAAATTAAAATCTTGCTGATTTCCAGCTACCGGCAATAGTCACTGATCACTTGATCACTGATCAACTTATCCCAACGCATCGAAGATTTTAAACATGGGCAAGTACATAGACAAAAGAATAATTCCCACCATCCCCGCAACACCAATCATCATCAAGGGTTCAATGATACTGGTTAAAGCTTTAACGGCCTGTTCCACCTCATCTTCGTAGAAATCCGCCACTTTCATCATCATGGCATCTAATTCTCCCGTTTCCTCCCCAATACTAATCATTTGAATTGCCAAAGGTGGGAAAACATTGGCTTTTTGTAGGGCCAAACTCATCATTCCCCCCTGCTGAATTTCCGCCTTGGCACCGGCGATCGCATTGGCAATTACCTGATTACCCACCGTATTACAAACGATGTCGAGAGAACTTAAAATCGGGACACCAGAACGCGTCAGAGTCCCAAAAACCCGGCAAAATCTAGCCACAGCTGACTTTTCATTCAAATCACCAAAAAGAGGCATTTTAAGGAAAAAGTGGTCAATTTGTAGACGACCCATCGGGGTTTTGTAATAGCGACGTAGTAAAAAAACCGTGGCAACAATGGTGACAATCGGAATTAAAATCAACCAACTACGCATCACACTACTTAAAAAGAGCATAAATTGCGTTAAAGCTGGTAGCGGCACGTTTAAATCGGTGAAAATTTTCGCAAACACGGGAATTAAAAAGATCGTCATCCCGAAAAACACAATTACCGCCAAAATTCCCACCGCTACCGGATAGGTCATCGCCGATTTAATCTGGTTTTTCAAGCGGGCCATATCTTCCAAAAGTTTCGAGAGACGGTTCAGCACTTCATCGAGTACCCCCCCCGTCTCTCCAGCTTCGACCATACTGACATAAAGTTCATCAAAACATTCGGGATGTTTGGCCATCGCTTCCGATAACGGAGTCCCTTGCTGTACCTCAGCACTAATCGCTTGTAGGGCTTTTTTCATCTTGAGGTTACCGCATTGATCCCCCAAAACTCCCAAACATCTCACAATCGCCACACCAGCATTAATCATCACCGAAAATTGACGGGAAAAAACCGCTTTATCTTTGATGGAAATGCTGGTAAACATCAACTTTAAACCGGAAAGATCGATCTCTCCCCCCACTTTTTTGACCTTACCGACGGCGGCATATTTCGCCTTCAGCATCGTCCTGGCCTGTTCGGGAGACATGGCCTCAACTTTCTCTTGGAAAACTTTTCCAGAGCCGTTTTTAACTTGTGCGACAAAATTAGGCATAGGACAAATCAGTTATCAGTTATCAGTTATCAGTTATCAGATTGGAGTTTTAAGTGGGTAGATAGTGTTAAGTGAAAACTTCGGTACTTTCTTTTCACTGATTACTGGTTACTGTTCACTGATAACTGATAGGGGCTGACGAACGCTTAAAGGTTACTATTTGTTATTAAATCCGGGCTTTAGCGTTAGCGCCGGCCCCGGCGATAAGACGTTGTAATTCATCGGGTTTACCGCTTTTAGAAATGGCCTCTTCCAAAGAGACAACACCCCTAACAACTAAATTAGCTAATCCCTGTTCCATGGTTTGCATTCCTAACTTCATTCCCGTTTGAATTGCTGAATAGACTTGGGGGGCTTTTCCTTCCCGAATTAGGTTAGCGATCGCTGGAGTTACCACCATGATTTCCTGTACCATTGCCCGACCAAATTCCCCCGGTTTAGGATTTTTTTTCTTGACTAGGTTTTGACTAAAAACTGCTAGTAAAGAATTGGATAACATGGCGCGAATTTGTGCCTGTTGGTTAGCAGGAAAAACGTCAATAATCCGATCCACTGTTCCCGCTGCCGAGCTAGTGTGTAGGGTTCCGAAGACTAAGTGACCAGTTTCTGCCGCCGTGATTGCCAAACTAATTGTTTCTAAATCCCGCATTTCTCCCACAAGGATAATATCAGGATCTTCCCGTAAAGATGCTCTTAAAGCGTTAGCAAAACTCTTGGTATCTTCTCCTTTTTGTCGTTGGTGAAACAGACTTTTTATATTAGGAAAAACGTATTCAATTGGGTCTTCTACAGTTAAAATATGTTCAGACCTAGTCCGATTAATTAAGTCTAAAATTGCCGCTAAAGTGGTAGTTTTACCTGAACCTGTTTGGCCAGTTACGAGAATTAATCCCCTCGGTCTTTCCGATAACTCCCGTACTACTCTAGGTAAATTTAATTGTTCAAAGTTAGGAATTTTAGAGGACAAAGCCCGTAAACAAGCTGCATAAGCCCCCCTTTCTTTATAAACATTGACCCTAAATCTTGCTAATCCTTTCACCCCGTAGGAACAGTCTAATTCCCAATTCTGCTCTAACTCTTTTCTTTGGGTATTATTGAGCATACTAAAAATCAATTTCTGACAATCTTGCGGGGTTAAAGATTCTTCATTAATCGGGGACAGTTTGCCACTAATGCGAAAATAGACCGGCGCCCCAGACTGAATGTGCATATCGGAACCGCCCATCTCGACCAATTGTTCCATTAAATCTTCGATCATTAATTCCATAAGTTAAACCCCATCTATAAGGTAAAATCAGTGAACAGTGAAAAGACATTGGGAAAGTGCTATTTAAGACTACTCACTTAATACTCCTTACTTAAAACTCAAATCTCATAACTGATAACTGATAACTGATAACTGAAAAACTGTCTTAATCACTAAATCGCGGTGTCATACAATAGGGACAATCGAGCCATTCTGGTTGTAGTTCGGCGCGACAACCACGACAGATTAAACCGCTTTTCCGTTTGGCTTTTAGTTCCGCTTCCAGACCGGAATCGGTAAATGTCACCCGTTCCACTTCTTCGAGGGTGGTGTAACCCTCGCGCACCAGATTTAAACTATAGGCTAGGAGTGTCACCATGCCCTCATCGACGGCCGCCTCCTTAATGCGATCAGTGGTTGCCCCTTGGTAAATTAGCTGCTGTAGTCGTTCACTATTTTGCATTACCTCATAGACACCAATGCGACCTTTATAACCGCTGCCGCTACACTTAAGGCAGAGATTGCCCTGTTTTCGCGCCTGTTGAATTTCCTCTAGGGTCAGGGTATTAGCCTTATAAAAGGTCACTTCCCGTTCATTGGCGGCGGCAAGACCAAAACGGGCTAATTCCCCTTGGCTGGGGTTATAGGCGACTCGACATTGGCTACAGACGCGCCGCACGAGACGCTGGGCCAAGACTCCCAAGAGAGAACCAGAAATCATAAACGGTTCAACCCCCATCTTATCGAGACGAGCGATCGCACCAGCGGCATCGTTGGTGTGTAGGGTAGTGAGGACCAAGTGACCAGTTAGGGCGGCCTCGATCGCTGTTTTAGCCGTTTCCTTGTCCCTAGTTTCTCCCACCAGAATCACATCCGGATCTTGTCGCATGAATGCCCGCAGAATCGAGGCGAAATCCATGCCTTTTTCCCGAATTACCTGCACCTGGGTGATGCCTGGTAGAGAATATTCGATCGGGTCTTCGGCGGTACTAATATTAACTCCAGGGTGATTTCTTTCCGCTAACACCGAGTATAAAGTGGTGGATTTCCCCGAACCGGTGGGGCCCGTCACCAGTAACAGACCAAAAGGGTGACTGGCCAAGTCTCGGACGATTTGCAGGGTCTTTTGATCGGTGATCAGTTTATCTAAACCCAACTGGGTAGCCGAGTTATCGAGAATCCGTAAACAGACTTTTTCCCCGTAGCGACTGGGCAGGGTATTAACCCGAAAATCCACTGTTCGCCCTTGATAAAGCCGCCGGATTTTACCATCCTGGGGAAGACGACGTTCGGCGATATCGAGATCGGCCATGATTTTAAAACGGGCAGTGACCGCCGGGGTAATTTTTTTCGGCAGTGGCTCAAAAGCTTGATGAAGAACTCCATCTTTGCGAAAGCGAATTTTCAGGAATTCTTCTTGGGGTTCGATGTGAATATCGGAAGTCCCTTCCTGTAGGGCTTTAGCTAGAATTTTATTGACGAGGTTGATGACGGGAGCTTGATTAGCTTCCCCTTCTCCGAGATCATCGGCCACTTCATCGTTAGCAGCACCAGAGGCCACCTCAATATTGCTGACAATACCAGTGAGATCCGAGAGTTTTGCCAGTTCTTTTTCTTTTTGCAGTCGGGCTTTTTCCTGTTCTAGCTCCGATTGGACCGAGTGGAATTTTTCCAGTAATCTTTCATAATCTTCGCTGGTAATCACCAAACGCTGTAAACCTAACTCCCTGGGGCGGAGGATACGATTGATATCGTCGGTAGCCTCGAGGTTGTCGGGATCGACCATGGCTATCAAAATCGCAGCCGGCTCTCCTTCGATCCGACTCAGGGGGATGAGACGATAGCGACGACAAAGATCGATCGGAATCAAAGAATCGATCAATCGGGCTATTTCCAGTCCATCCACATCGGTTAATTCGGGGTCGATCGATTCGACTCCGTAGAGAATTTTTAGTTCAAATAACTGGTTTTTCTTATACTGTCGCTGTAAATCCGGGGGCAAAGGGCGCCCGGTTAGTTGTTGTAATATTTCTACTAGCGATCGTCCCGATTTCCGTGTTTCCACTAAGGCCCGTTGCATCTGGTCGGCACCGATATAGCCCGACTGCACCAACTTGTTACCAAAGGGCGAAAAGTAATTGCGCAGGGCAACGGCACGGGTTTTCTTGGAAGAAAATGTCATAGACGATTCTTAACCTCTCCACTACCCTTAAATGTTCCCAATTTTACTAATAGAACTATATTCTAGCAAAAATTTTTCTAGATCACCGATTATCTATCGGGGTCGCTTATATCCAGTTACGGATCTTGTCCACAAAATGTTACATTAAAGGTTAAACCTTGATTATTAGCTGGTACTTAAAGACCAAAATTAGCAGTAAATGGTCATATATTGCAAAATTACCCACTAAAATTGTATACTATGATTGCAGAACCGAATAACTCAGTAATTTTCGACGAAAACCAAGAATCCTTTCCTAATTCCCCCGAATCCCTTACAACCGAATCGGAAGCCACTGTCACCGATGAAGCCAAAACGGTGACTAACCAGGCAGCCTCTAGCGAGGAATTTTCCCTTCTAGGGGGAATGACTATCGATGCTCTACAAGAGGAAATCGACACTCTCAAACAGCAGTTAGAGGAACAAACCCAACAGGTTGATGCCTACAAGAAACTCTATATCACTCTAGCAGCCGAGTTCGACAATTTTCGCAAACGCACAGCCAAGGAAAAAGAGGAACTGGAAACAAAAATCAAGGGCAAAACCCTGATGGAAATTCTTGGCGTGGTGGATAATTTTGAGCGCGCCCGTACTCAAATTAAACCGGCTAATGATGGCGAGATGGGTATTCACAAGAGTTACCAAGGGGTCTATAAAATCTTAGTAGAGAGTCTCAAGCGTTTAGGTGTTTCCCCCATGCGTCCGGAAGGTCAACCCTTTGATCCCACCTACCACGAAGCGATGATGCGGGAGTACACCGATGAACATCCCGAAGGCACGGTGGTCGAGCAGTTAGTGCGAGGATACACTCTCGGAGAAGATGTTTTGCGTCATGCTTTGGTAAAAGTGGCCGCCCCCAAAGAGACAGATCCTAACGCTGATCAGTCAGAATCTAGTTACATTCCATCGCAGGAATTAGTCTAAAATCCCGATGGGGATTAAAGCATTTTGAGGGTTAGGTATTAGCCGGTAGGATATGTATTCCCTCCCTATCCCCTATCCCCCATCCCCGCTCAGAGACTTTTTCTCTCTTGACCGATTGATCTTTTAATTAAAAATGCTTCCATACCCAAGGCTTTTGCCCCTTGGTAGTCCTCTTTTTTACTATCGCCAATATGCCAAGCTTGTGCGGGGGAACAATCATGTTTTTGCAGGGCGATTTGAAAAATTTCAGCATCGGGTTTAGCTGCTCCTGCATGGGAAGAAATCGTGATCGATCGAAAAAAATATTCTAAGCCTAATTCGGCCAAAACTTGGTAGATACGACTATCAAAATTAGAAATAATGCCCAACTCGATCCCCTGAATCTGCCAGAGTCTTAAAGCGGGAATGACATCCTCGTACAGGACCCAAGGCTCGGCCGTGGCAAAATGACGGTAAAGTTCGCCAAAAAAAGCCTCAAAATCGGGAAATCGTTCCAGATAACCTAAATTATGAAAAACTGCCCCAGTCAGCGATCGCCACCAGCGATACTCTAACTCGGGAATTTGTGCAGGTTCAACCTTAGGAAAAGCTAGGGGGGGAGAAGTGGGGAAAATAGCCAAGAAAGATTGTTCTAGACTCTCGGCCGCCACCTCTACCCCAAAATCAGCTGCTATTTGACTATAAATTGCTCCGACACTGCCTTTTACTCCAAAAAGAGTACCCACAGCATCGAGAAAAATAACTTGCGGTTTCTCCATGAGAGTTTTGTCTATAACGGTCTGACTGAGGTTTTTAGCCGACATTCCGCACATCTTCATATACCTTTATATATTTTTACATTCCCCAAGATGTTTTGACGAAAAAGCTTCATTGTAGAAACTACTATTGAGAACATTTTCAATAATTGATTTTTTCTGAGAAAACAAATTACAATTCTTCACCTTGATGAAAATCGATCCTTGTAGCTACAATCTTTACTGGCAAAGGGTTGTAAGCAATGTATTAGTAAAAATTATCAATTGAATGTTAAGAAGTGCGGAAAGTGGGTTTTAGGGTCGGTCCTTTAGCTGGTCTAACACACCTAACAATTGCTTATTTTAAAGGATTATGGCGAAAATTCTCGGATCGCTTGCCAAACTCTTAATACCTCTGCCACCGTCCATGCTTGGGCAAAAGCACCCCTAGGGGTAAAAGGGGCATTACCATCGAAAATTTCACTTAAATTACCGATACAGCTATCCCGAAGATGGTCGATCATCGGTGTTAAAAAACTCTCAGCTAGGATGGGATCGCGATAGACTTTCAGATGGGCCTCGATAAATGCCCCTAATAACCATCCCCAGACTGTCCCCTGATGGTAGGCACTATCTCTTTTTAAGCGATCGCCACTGTAAACGCCACGGTAATCAGGATGATCGGCATCTAGCGATCGCAAACCGCGAGAAGTCAACAATTTTAAAGCACAAATATCGACAATGGCCTTTTTCTGTGGGGAATTTAATAACTCCTCCACCGACAAAGACACGGCAAAAAGTTGATTCGGTCGTAAACTGGCATCATTGCCCTTGTCCGTATCTAAAACATCGTAACAATACCCCAGAGAATCATCCCAGAAGCGAGAGAACCCTTTTAGGGTCATTTTTCTCATTTTTTCGTAATCAGTGGCATCCATGCCCAAATAATGGGCAAATTGAACCATTATTTTGAGGGCATTGAACCAAAGGGCATTAATTTCTACGGGTTTGCCGATGCGGGGAGTAATCACCAGATCATCAACTTTGGCATCCATCCAAGTCAATTGTACTCCCGCTTCGCCGGCATAGATCAAACCATCGTCATCTAGGTGAATATTGTAGCGAGTGCCGCGACGAAACCAAGCGATCACTTCCTTTAAAGCGGGATAAATAGTTCTGAGAAACTCAAAATCTTGGCTTTGGTTAAAATAGGAACGAATGGCTTCAAAATACCAAAGAATAGCATCGACAGCGTTATATTCGGGCATTTCTCCCCCATCGGGCAGTAAATTCGGCAATAAACCCCGGTCTAGATAACGGGAAAAAGTTAGTAAAATCTGACGGGCGATCGCAGGTCTGCCTGTAGTCAAAGTTAATCCTCTTAGGGAGATCATCGTATCGCGACCCCAATCACCAAACCAAGGATAACCCGCGATTATCGTTTTGCCCTCCGGTTGATCCCGGAGAGGACGACTAACGATAAACTGGTCGGCAGCGAGGGTAAGTTGTTGAATCCATTCGGGCTGCTGGGGATTAATCAGACTATTTTCGTAGCGATAGCGAGACTCTAGAGAAGATTGACCGTCTAAACTGGGATCGGGACGGGTACTAGCGGCAATTGTCACCGATTCTCCCACTTTAAGAGTAGCCGAAAAACTAGCGGCATGGAGATGATTTTCCCGATCGATTAAACCACGATAACGTTCCACGGCCAAATCAAAGCGATAATACCAGATATGAGCGGGAAAAACCTCTCCCTGACTGATTAATAGATAAAAAGGTACAGCATTGTCATAGGCAATCACTCTGACTCCTTTTTCTAGGGGACTAATAGCCATTTGCCAGTTAAAACCCTGGGTATTGCCGTGAAAATCACGATAATTGACAAAAGCAGTCAGATTGAGAGTTAGGGGAGAATTGCCACGACGGTAGGTATAGTGAGTATAGGTGGTATTTTCTCCCTGTTCCATCCAGATACGCTTTTCTAGTAAGGCATCCCCACAGGTAAAAGTCCAGACGGGAATTGTGCCTTCCAGATGAAAACTTTCGATATTAATATAGCCTTGCGGTTCGATCGTAGCACCTAACCAGCGATTGCTGGCCAGATGATAAATTTTCTGGTTATATTGTATCGATTCATCGATTTTAGTCACAAGAAGCGTTCTTTGCGTCGGTGGAGCCAAAGCAGCGATCAAGAGACCATGATAACAGCGAGTTAGCAATCCGGCCACAGTTCCCGCGGCAAAACCACCAATACCATTAGTGACTAACCATTCGCGCTTTTCAGCCACTGGGAGACAATTACAGATATCTCGACCAAAACGGAGCTTGACCATGGGCTTCCCAATTCCTAGTAATTTTGTTATAATAGAAAATTGTGTCTTTATATCTATAGAGTAACTCTATCTTAAGGAGGAAAATCAGCAGTGAGTAAACGTACTTTAGAAGGAACCACGCGCAAACAGAAGCGCACTTCTGGATTTAGAGCGAGAATGCGTAGCGTCAACGGACGCAAAGTAATTAAAGCTCGTCGGAAAAGAGGGCGCTATCGTTTAAGTGTTTAGGTTATTCTGGGAACCGACTAATTTTCGTGGGACTACCCCAAATTCATCGCTTAAAACATCGACAGGATTTTCAAGCTGTCTATGGAACAGGGAAGCGTTATCACGGTTCCCACTTAACCTTAATTAGTTTAGAGGATTCTTGCCCAGATGCCCCCGGCCCCAGTCGTTTTGGTATCTCGATTAGCAAGAAAGTTAGTAAAAAAGCGGTGGTTCGTAATCGACTAAAAAGACAAATAAGAGCGGTAATTCGGGAGTTATTGCCAGAAATAGCGGCAGGATGGCGAGGGATAATCATTATCCGTCCAGGGGCGATCGAGTGCAATTATGAACATTTTTTGCGAGAATTAAAGCAGTTGTTAGTGAAGGCCAATATAATTCATGGGCATTAAAGAAGAAACTTTTTATGAAGGGGGTCCGCACATCGGCGACCTAATCATCAATATACTGCTAGGATTTACGGTGATTTGTTTACCTTTGACCGTTGGGGCAGTAGTACGGGCAATCTGGTTAAGATATAAGATAACCGATCGGCGGATTTCGATCACCGGGGGTTGGATGGGACGAGATCGCACAGATATTATCTATTCAGAAGTGGCAAAAGTGGCGAAAATGCCGAGAGGAATTGGTCTTTGGGGGGATATTGTCGTAACTCTCAAGGATAGAAGTCGTTTAGAAATGCGGGCGATGCCGAAATTCCGGGAAATTCATGACTATATTGCCGAAAGAGTCGCCGATAAAACCGGTCGTCCCCTAGAATCGATCATCAGTCAATAAAACAAAATAATCGATCGCCGAGATTCGATAAATTAGATTTGTCAAAGTGAACCCCTATTAAACGAGAAGGCATAGATTAAACCCATGGATTTTGGAGTCGGATTTATTTCCACAAATATCATGTTGCCAATCCTAGATTTTTTCTTTCGGATTGTGCATAGTTACGGTTTCGCCATCATTGCTTTAACGCTGGTGGTCAGATTTGCCGTCTTTCCCCTCAGTGCCGGCCAGATTCGCAATATGAGAAAAATGCGAATCACTCAACCCTTAATGAAGGAAAGACAGACAGAAATTCAACAACGCTACAAAAATGACCCGCAAAAACAACAGGAGGAAATGGGCAAATTAATGCAGGAGTTGGGCAATCCCCTAGCGGGTTGTTTACCCCTGTTATTACAAATGCCGATTCTTTTGGCTTTATTTGCGACGCTGCGGGGTTCCCCCTTCTCGGATATTAACTACACCGTCGATTTACAGGTGTTGCCGAGCGAACAAATCGCCATGGTGCAGCGCCAACTCTATGCCACCAAACCCCAAAACGTTTATATTGACGAGTCTCTCCACTATCCCATCACCGCTTTTTTACCCCAAGGCAATAAAATCGCCCCGGGAGAACAGGTAAAAATCGACCTGCAAAACGACCAGGGCAAGTCTTTAAGCCAATTAGCCACGGAAGCACCCGAAAATAACCTAAAACCCACCTACGAGGTGGTTAAAGGTCAAGAACTGGTGCAAGTTAATGAAGACGGTTCCATCGTCGCTTTAGCCCCCGGAGATGCCAGTATTAAAGTTATCGTGCCGGGGATTGCCGCTAATACGGGTTTTCTCTTTATTGAGGCCCTGGGAAGAATTGGGGCAACCGGTCCAGATGGTGAAATTCACTGGGATATCTTGGCGATGGTGATCGCTTTCGGCATTAGTATCTATGTTAACCAAGAGTTATCCGGTGCCGGTGCGCCTTCGGGGGGAGCAGCCCAACAACAGCAAACGGTGAATAAAATCACCCCGATAATTTTTAGTATGATGTTCCTGTTTTTCCCCTTACCAGCGGGGGTATTGATGTATATCTTAACTGCGAACATCTTCCAAACTATTCAAACGGTGATTTTGATGCGGGAACCGTTACCGGAAAACCTGCAAAAATTGGTAGCGGAACAGGAAAAAACGGAAAAATCCCGCGATGCTCTCCCCTTTGAAAAACGTTCTAGCAAGAAAAAGGAAAAAACATCGTAATGAGTATATGGGAGCAAAATAGCGAGAAAGCTAAACAATGGCTGGAAAAACTGCTAAAGTTGATGGCCATGCCCACAGATGTCCAGATTGGTGTGCAGGAATTGGGAACTGGACCTTCCTCCTGTTGGTTAATTATTGATAGCAGTCAATTGAGTCCCCAACAAGTGGAACTTCTCCTCGCTAACAAGGGTGAGGGACTGGATGCGATTCAATCCCTAGCTAATACGATTCTGAATATTGGTGTCGAGGCGGCAGAACATCAGTTCTATATTGTCGAAATCAATGGCTATCGTCAACAAAAACAGGCAGAACTTTTCGACTGGGTGAATCAAGCGGCGACGCAAGTGCGGCAAACAGGACAGGAAATAGAATTAAAAGCCCTATCTTCGGCGGAACGTCGCCAAATCCATGCCTTTTTTCAGGAAGAAAACGATTTAACCACGGAAAGTCGCGGCGTGGAACCCGATCGCCGGTTAGTAATTCGTTTAAAATAAGACCAAAGGGTGGGGTAAAACCTGCCCTCTTGCATTTTTTCGCCTGTTTTTGCTCTAAAAGCTCTGCCAGCCAAATTTTTGTCATCGATTGACGTTGTTAATAGTGCGATTAACTCCTAATCCAGCTTTAAAAACCCGCTCCCTTGTCCCCACTTCCCACTTCCCACGCAAAACTTTTTGCCGCAAACCCTAGTTATAGTTAATAACTTAACTTCAGAGCATTTACTGGTACATCATCCCAAGATTCTACGGTTCTTAAAACTGCTACCCACCCCGCTTGTTTTTGTTCGTCCGTAAGACTGGTTAACCAACTTTGATGACAATCTTTTGCTGCTTGTTCATCTTGACAGGCAATACAAGCTTGTACTAAACCGCAGGGGTCAATCTGTTCATTTACCCAAATAATCATAGTTAATAGCCCTACTTAACTTTACTATTATAATCCATCGATCGCCCACAGAGAAACTTTTGATATTCATAACCTGTTACATAATTGGAGGATAACTCTGAAGGTTGACAGTCCGATAAATCTATTGAAGAATGGAAATTAATTAACCATAATTCAAAAGCAAGAGAAGATGACAGATTAAAATTTGGCTTTTGTTCTGGGTTAACTAAGATAAACTTAGGGTTTTTATCGGGAAATTTTTGGTTAAATTCCCAAGCAATTCCCATCATTTCTCCCACCTGCACCAAACTCCTATAGCTAGTGGCAATTACTAACGGATAACGGCTATTATTTTCGATAGTGGTAACTAATTTATCTGGGCGATAATACTTACGATAGCCTAAATTAAAAGTCACACTTAGGGAACTAACTAAAGCCATGATAATGACAATAATTACTATTCTTTTCTGCTTCCTTTGCCAACAATTGTCTAATAAAATTGCTAGAATTAAAATTACCGAGGGAAAGTAAACAAAACTATATCTAGCTCCCCGGGTAATATCGATCAAAAGCAGATAAGTGATGACAAAGAAAATAGCAATTGAACTGAGAAAAAATGCCGAGAGAATGCCTAATTCTGATTTATAGGAGTCTAGCCACGCTGTTTTTAATTGTGGGATAATCCAGAGAAAAAACCCGATCATTATTGCGCCAGAAATCAAGATAATTATTAAAGATTCTGATTCAACGGGGAGCAGGGAAAGCATGGTGATTAATGTTCCCAGCAATTGAAAAAAGGGGCTAATTACTGCTAAAAAACTATCATTGTCTCTCTGAATCCAACCAGTCATCTGATTGCCATAATCTTTGGGTACAAAGCTGATAAACCAAATAATAATAAAGCTCAAGTTACCTAAAAAAACTAAACTTAAACGCCACCAATTAGTTATCCAAAAGTTTTTTTGTTGGATTTGCTTGAATAAAATCAATAATAAAGTTATTGCTTCCGCTAGGATAGTTAAACTAAAAAAATAGTGGACTAATAACCCTAGACAGTTGACAATTAACCAGAAAAAAACCAAAGTATGGGATATTCTCTTATGGTCGATAATTTTGCTGCTTGCCCTAAGAAAACAGCCTAAAGATATGAGGACAAATACAACCGCTAAAGTATAATGACGCGCTTCTTGGGAGATAAAAACCGCATAGGGAGAAACCGCCATTAAAATCGCCGACAGAAAAGCGATCAAGCCGGATTTAAAGACCAATTTACTGATAAAATAAATTAAAGGAATCGAAATAACTCCCCAAAAAACTGCCAGCAATCGCATTCCTTCTAAAGACACATATTCTCCCCGATCAAAGAATAATTTATTCCAGAGATAGGCGAAAATAAAATATAAAGGTGGATGATTGTCCTCCTGAATAACTAATTTAATTACATCGGCAATAGTTGCCTGATGGTTGCTCTGAAGAGGTGCTAATAAAGTGTCTAGGGAAATTATTTGATTTAACGGCACTATCTGGTAATTATTGCCAATACTAAAAACCATAGTGGCAAATTCATCCGTCCAGGGAGGTTTGCTAGTTAATTGTGTTAACCTAATAACCAGTCCCAAAATTATTACTAATCCTAACCAGCAAAAATCAGACCAAGCTAACCGCTCCTTGCTTCTTTGTTGTAGATCAGAAATGACTGTAGATAAATTCAATTTAATTGTTATCTCCGAAAGATTCGATTATTTTAACCGCTTCCGATGGGGAAATATCTTGACGGCAATTAGGATAATCATACTCCTCCCGGGCAATTAATGCCCCACTGAGACGATAAAAATATTCTCCCATTTTCATCCAATCGGAATACAAATCGGGTTCGGGGAATTGTTGCCTTAATTCCGAGTCTTTGGGTGTACCATAATTGAGCCAGTATCCTTCTCCAAATAGTGGGGAATTGAGCGCCAGGGTTCCCTCTAATTCTAAACCATCATCGCCCCTGGCGTTTTCGATTCCTTCCACCAAAAAACAGCTATTCTCGGCATTTTCAAAGAGGACTGCGTATCCATTCCCCTCTTCTGCGAGGATTTTAATCTCGCTGGCCCGAAATCCGGGAGGAATATAGTTAGGTAAAATAATCTTAGCATCTAGCGATCGCAGTTGTTGCCGTTGACTGGCGCTCAAAGTTACCGTTTCTGCTCTCAAATATTGCCCATTGTCAATAATAACAATAGATAATCCTAAAACTAAAGGCCAGAAAAATTTTATGGTCATAATCGCGGTTTCTAAGGTCATATTCTGGAGAATATCTGAGTTTTTAGGCAATTTACTGATTATTTAACCAGATTAATGACGAATATTGCCCTTTTCCTGTTCCCGATTCCCTATCTACCGATTCTAATCGACAAAAAATCATAGCTTGTCTGTGGATTCCACTTTTTTCCACTTCTGTCACCCGGAATTATGGGACTGACATCACCCCAAACCCTCTCGTATTCTAAGGTTATCGACAGGAAAGAGAGGTGACAACCATGTTAGCCAACCACCAAAATCAAACTTTTGTCCGTAACTACTTAATCGCAGTTATCTCCGTGGTGATGATGGGTGTGGGAGTTGCCGATCTCGTCAATAATCCCTCTCGAATCGCTCAACAAAACCGTCTTGATGGTTATGGTCGCTATGTTAGCGCTGGTTTGGTTAGTGGTGCGGTCAATAATATGCGTTAATCTGCTTCTGACACTGGATGTCACCAAGTCCCTTTGAGGACAGATGTTAAAGCGAGATTTGACATTTCTAGCTTTTGTTGTATGATAATGTCGCTAGTCGTTATTCTCATAACTTGGCAATTTCAATATGGCCTATCATCCATTCCATGAATTCCTAGCAATTTCCCTGCTGATGAGGTACAATACCTTAGGTTTTGGGGAGGGGAACAAAAGGGTTAAGTGAGCATACCCCATGATACTGGTAAACTCTATAGTTATGGGTAAATCCTCTGTCGATACCAAGAGAAGATGTTATAGCAGTTTTCATCAGAATGAGGCATGGGCAAGGGGCTTAAACCCTTTGTTGGCAAAACTTGTCGATACCTCAGTAACGTGAAAAGCGCTATATTATGCCAGTAATAATGTTGATTTACAAATATGTTTTGTCCGATCATAACTGTCAGAATACCCTTAAATTCACCATCATAAAAGGAAAACAATGCTTAAACGTAGATTTGAAAGACTAAACGCATTAGCAGATATTAACTCCGCCTCTAAATATTTGGAAATTGGAGTTAGCTCTGGGGGGACTTTTATTCGGGTTAAGGTTCCCCAAAAAATAGCTGTAGATCCCTGTTTTAAGGACGATGTTCATAAAAAATACGCCAATGAAAACTCAATTTTTTATGAAATAACGAGCGATTCTTTTTTCTCCACTCTTGCTCCCCAACACGGTGAATTCGATCTGATATACTTAGATGGATTACACACTTTCGAGCAAACGTTTAGAGACTTTTGTAATTCTTTACGATACTCTCATTCCCGCACTATCTGGCTTATTGATGATACCTGTCCGATTAGTTGGTTTGCCTCTCTTCCTAATTTCCGGCTCTTTCGCATATTAAGAAAATTGCTTAAGATTAAGGACCCAAGCTGGATGGGGGATGTCTATAAGGTCATTTTCGCTATCCATGATTTTTTCCCTCAATTCAGTTATGCGACTTTTCCCGGTCACGGACAAACTGTACTCTGGTTGGAAACCCGAAAGGATTTTATCCCGACTTGGGATTCTTTGGAGAAAATTAGTCGTCTTAGCTATTGGGATTTCGAGAAGTTTAAAGACACTCATCTACTTATCCGCGATCCCGAGACTATTCTTGATCAAATCAAGAATAGCCTTTCTTAACCGCTACTCCCAAATCCGCTTTTGTATAGTACGATTAACTGCTCACTCCCTCACTTCCCATCAGCACACAGTTCCGACTGATAACTGATAACTGAAACTGCTTAAACCCAAGAATGGAGGGCGCGTAATTGGGGCGTTTTTTTAGCTTGGTGGCTCTGCATTCTTTGTAAAACATCATCGAGAATTGTCACCGCTTCACGGATATATTCCCCCTTATTAAGCATGACACATTCGGCTCTTTCGGCCATAGCGGCATCGGTAATCTCGGCCCGGGAGGGAATACTTTTCTTGACCAGATTTTCTAGGACTTGGGTAGCCCAAATGACCGGAATATGGGCCGCTTCGCATAACCAGAGAATTTCCTCTTGAATTTCTGCTAGTCTTTGATAGCCAATTTCTACGGCCAAATCACCCCGGGCAATCATTACCCCAAAAGGTTGTTTACCGGCGGCATGGATGATTAATTCGGGAAGATTTTTCACGGCTAAAGGTGTTTCTATTTTGGCCACGATTGCTTTTTGTCGCCAAGCATCCCCCAAACGACTTTGTAACTCTAGCTGTAGTGTCTCGATATCGCTGGCTTTTTGCACAAAAGAGTAACCGATAATATCGGCATTTTCGGCAATAAAATCTAAATCTTGCCGGTCTTTTGCGGTCAAAGGATCGATATTTAAGACCGTATCGGGGAAATTTAAGCCTTTATCTGCTTTGAGTTTTTCCCCTTTCTCCCTAGCGTGGGTAATTTTTAGTAAAAGACCTTCTGGCATTATGGCAATAACTTCAGCCCCGATATGACCATCATCAATCCAAACTTTCGCCCCGACGGGAATTTGGGGAATAATTTCCGGTTGGGAACAATTAGCCTGAAAATACTGAGGATGGGCAGTGTGGGGGGGTTGGGTGGTTAAGAGGAGAAAATCCCCTTGATATAGTCTGGTTTGGGACTGGGGGGCTAAAATCTCTTCTAAACGGATTTTTGGGCCAGCTAAGTCCATATAAACCTTACAGGTATGTCCATTGACTAAATTTTCGGGATTTTTGACCGCCTCGCGCAGATTTTCGATCATTCCCTGCCACTCTTTCGGGCCATCATGGGCGCAATTAATGCGAATACAGTCCATCCCGCAACGCAGTAATTGAGCGATAAAATCGGGGTCGGTTGCCGCCTCCGTCGGCATTGTCACCATAATTCGCACCCGACGCCGGGGGGAAGGCAGACCGAAAACTTCCGCGCTATGGGAAGCTAAAAGTTGATCTCCTTGGAAAAATGCCTCTAAAGGGGGATGTTTGGGTAATAATGAGGCTTCTTGATGACAAACCGCCCCTAAAGTGGCAATTACCGCATCGAGAGTCGGTAAAACTTTCGATTCAATCCGGCCTAGGGAAGATAATCCCCAGGGCATTAAAGCTAATTGTAAATCCCGGATATCTTCTTGTCTCAGGGCGAGATAATAGGCTAAATTACGGGTGCTAGGTTGAAAATTCTCCTTTTCAATGAGGTTTTTCCACTGCTGCAATTTCTCCTCTCCTTCCACTGTCACAAAATGCCGTAACCTTTGCAGATGATGGAGGAGAGTTTGGGGATAGGATAATTGTTCTCGTTTGAGTTGTTCTGAGAGAGTTAAAGACATAAAATTAAGTAAAAAGTAAAAATCGTCAATTAAGTAAGTGGTTTCAATTAAATTGAAGATAGATTTTAGGTTCGATCCCCCCTGCCCCCCTTGATAAGGGGGGTGCCGATAGGCGGGGGGATCTGACAACTTTTAACGCCTACCTACTTAAGTAAGTGGTTTCAATTAAATTGAAGATAGATTTTGTCCTTGATCCCCCCTGCCCCCCTTGATAAGGGGGGTGCCGATCCCCCCTTAATAAGGGAGGTATCTGACAATTTTTAACACCCACCTACTTACTAAGGCAATATTTGCCTAGAAAATGATCACTTTCGCCGCTTATATTGCTTTTGGCTGGTTATGGGGTCAGTTCTTAGGTATAATCTCTCTGTTTCTATACTAAGCAAATATCCCGTCTCTAGAAGTTAATTTTTGCTACGATTTATGGCGGTTATCTTAACGGTGAGGTGGGAAGTTTTGGTTTTCGGTGGTCGGTGGTCGATACTAAAAAAGCTAGGTTTATCGGTGAAAAATTATCGATAAGCTTCCCTGTCTTATGCCTTTGATAAAATTTAAAATAATGGCGTACATTGGCTGAATAAATTATCTTTTTTAAGCTATATTAAAGGTGCATAGAGTTATTAGTAACTACAGTATTAAGTTTTATGAAGGGAGGGAATGCTCCAGAATCGCGACTATAATGATTAAACAGATCATTCCTGTGTCGGCGAGAGCGAGAAAATATGTCTGCCACTGAATACGAAGCAATTATCGGTTTAGAAACCCACTGTCAACTGAACACCAGAAGCAAGATATTTTGTTCCTGTCCCACCAACTTCGATAGTCCCCCCAATACTAACGTCTGTCCCGTCTGTTTGGGTTATCCGGGGGTATTACCCGTCCTTAACCAAGAAGTCCTGGCTAGTGCCGTTAAACTGGGATTAGCTATCGATGGTAAGATTACACCTCATAGCAAATTTGATCGCAAACAGTATTTTTATCCCGACCTGCCGAAAAATTATCAAATTTCCCAGTATGATCTCCCTATTGTCGAACAGGGTCAACTAGAAATCGAGATCGTCGATAAAAAAACTAAGGAAGTTAGCCGCAAAATTATCGGCATTACCCGTCTGCACATGGAAGAAGACGCAGGAAAACTGGTTCATGCTGGCAGCGAACGTCTCTCCGGTTCCACCCATTCCCTCGTCGATTTTAATCGTACAGGTGTACCATTATTGGAAATTGTCTCGGAACCAGATTTACGCACCGGGGCCGAAGCGGCGGAATATGCCCAAGAATTACGGCGTTTAGTGCGTTATCTCGGCATCAGTGACGGTAATATGCAGGAAGGTTCCCTACGCTGCGATGTCAATATTTCTGTTCGCAAAAAAGGCACTGAAAAGTTCGGGACTAAGGTAGAAATTAAAAATATGAACTCCTTTAGTGCTATCCAAAAAGCCATAGAATACGAGATTGATCGACAAATTGAAGCGATCAAAAATGGCGAATTGATCGTACAGGAAACCCGTCTTTGGGAAGAAGCTAGTCAACGGACGATTAGTATGCGGAAAAAAGAAGGTTCTAGCGATTATCGCTATTTTCCCGAACCGGACTTACCCCCCCTAGAAGTCTCCCCCGAACAGTTAAAAGCTTGGGCGGAAGAATTACCGGAATTACCCGCGCGTAAACGTCGTCGTTATGAAGAAGAATTTGGTCTTTCCGCCTACGATGCCAGGGTTTTAACCGATGATCGCACCGTGGCCGAATATTTTGAAACTGCCGTAATTGCCGGGGCTAATGCGAAATTAGTCGCTAACTGGATCAGTCAAGATATCGCCGCTTATTTGAATAATAATAAGCTGACGATCACAGAAATTGCCCTGCAAGCATCAGACTTAGCCGAATTAGTTAAACTGATTGAAATGGGAACAATTAGTGGCAAAATTGCTAAGGAAATTTTACCGGAACTTCTCACCGAAGGCGGTTCACCAAAAACACTGGTGGAAAAGAAAGGATTAATACAAATTTCTGACACTTCTGCAATCAAAAAACTGATCGAGGAAATTATCGCCTCCCATCCAAGCGAGTTAGAAAAATTCCGGGCGGGTAAAACCAATCTTAAGGGATTTTTTGTCGGTCAAGTCATGAAAAAAAGCGGCGGTAAAGCCGATCCTAAATTAACTAGCCAAATCTTAGATCAAAAACTTTCTGGTTAGTTATATTCAGTGATCAGTGATCAGTAAACAGTAATCAGTGGGGAGCTTTTTTTCAGTGATCAGTAAACAGTGATCAGTAAACAGTAAACAGTGAACTTAAAACTCAAATCTGATAACTGGTAACTGATAACTGATAACTGGTAACTGATAACTGATAACTGATAAGTAGCTGGTTATAATTAAATTGAAGATAGATTTTAGGTTCGATCCCCCCTGCCCCCCTTGATAAGGGGGGTGCCGGTAGGCGGGGGGATCCCCCCTTAATAAGAGGGGCATCTGATAACTTTTAACGCCTACTTACTTAACTGATAACTGATAACTGATAACTGAAAATGACCTCGCAATTAAAGCCTAATAGCCCAAAAATCCTCGCTGTTGTCAATGGTAAAGGTGGTGTGGGTAAAACCACCACTGCGGTCAATTTAGCGGCAATTTGGGGGCAGAATCAGCGTGTTTTGCTGGTGGATGCGGATCCGCAGGGTTCCTCCACTTGGTGGGTAGAAAGAAATCAAGCGGGTATGGTATTTGATTTAGCCAAGCAAATTAATACAGAGAAATTAGGAGAATTGCGTCAAATTATCGAGTACGATCTGATCGTGATTGACACACCACCAGCTTTGCGTTCCGAATTACTTACGGCAGTAATAGCAGAATCGGATTATTTAATTTTACCGACTCCTCCCGCACCGATGGATTTAATGGCTTTAATTGACACGGTACGCACAGCAGTTAAACCCCTAGGAATTGCCTATCGGGTTTTATTAACAAAAGTGGATTCTCGTAGTCTTAAGGAAACTTTAGAAGCACAAAATACTCTATTAGAATTAGGTATTCCCGCCTGTCATGCTTTTGTCAGAAATTATAAGGCCCACGAAAAAGCCGTTTTAGACGGGGTAGCTATTACCAATTGGCGCGGTAAAAATGCCCAAGAAGCCAGCGCTGATTATCGTCGTGTAGCCGAAGAATTAGAACGGGATTGGTAGATTTATCGACAGGTTTTCTAAGGACAATATTTTTGTAGTAAAGAAATCACTAAATCTAGACCATCGGGCTGAACTTGAACAGTATAGGCTTCGGCTTCAATTTGTCTGCTAAAACCCTGATAATTCATAAAAAATCTTCTGGTCATTGCCGGTGGTTCTATGGCTAAATTAAGAGCTTTAACTGTTTTGCCTCCATGACAAAGTTGAGCGGCATGGACAGCTTCATGAATTAATGTTGGTCGGGCAATACCTAAGTCAAAAACTAGGGGATGAATCCAAATAATTCTAGTTTTACTATCAAATAACCCGTAGGCTCCTCGCACTGGTGGCGGGGAAATTTTAACGATAAAATTGTGTTTTTCTAGAGCTTTTTGCAGCAGTAAAAAATCAGAATTCGCTGCCGATAAATTTTCTCCTCCAGCTAATTGCATCCCTAGAAAAACAGCAGCGATTGTGTAATAAATGCCCATCAGGTGATAGTTCCTATTAAAAAAATATCAAAATTAGCAGGAGGTTATTCATTGATGAATCGAACCATCGGGGAGAATTGTTCCCGTTAAAATTGCTCCAGTTAATTTCACCATAATACGCTTACCAAAGCCAATTTTTGCCCCGCGTAAATCCGCCGCCGACAGATCTGCCCCGCTTAAATCCGCCCCGATGAGATTGGCTTCCTGTAAATTTGCGCCTTTAAGGTTAGCTTCGAGGAGATTGGCGCGAAAAAGATTAGCCTTGTACAGATTAGCCTTTTCTAGGTTAACTTTGTGCAGGAAGCTATCGCTTAAGTCGGCATGGCTTAAATCTGCCCCGATGAGACTGCGACTAGAGAAATCTTTTTCCTTCAGGTTAGCTCCCTGTAAATCGGCTCCGTTTAAATCCCGATAGTGAGGGCGCCAGGCGGCATGATTGTGGACCTGATGGTTATTCTGGGAGTGGCTGTGTTGACTGTGGGTTTGTTGACTGTGGGTTTGTTGACTGTGGGTTTTATGGCTGTGGGTTTGGGAATTTTGGCCGGGTTGGCTAGGGTGAGGCTGATAGGGGGACGCAGTTTTATAGGCGTGGGCGGGCTGTTTTTCAGTTTTAGGGGGGTAATTGGAGCGTTTAGGAGAATTTTGATGAATTTGCCGCAATTGTTCCCTAGCGTGGTTAATTTCTTGCAGTTTAGCGGTGGCTTTTTCCAAAAGACGCTGATTATCTTTGGGAATGCGATCGGGATGCCAAATAAACACCAAATCTTTGTAGGCTTGATTGATCTCGTCGAGAGATGCCCCATGATCTAACCCTAAAACTTTATAGTATCGCTCCAATTCTTTCATTATCGAAGTCCTAATACAAGGATAAAAGCATTAATGGCTACAATTTCTCTGAGTCTTGTCGGATTTTCTAGGAGAGGATTTCTTTCAGGATAATTTGACTCTGGGAGAGTTGCCATAAAATTTGAGAAAATGTCTGGTAATTAAGAAAATCTCGTTTTTCTATCCTGTTTTGTGGCGTAATTGTATAGCACATAACAGCAAAATTAGCAAATTTTTGATACAAAACTTGATTTATGCTGTTGGGGAAGTGAGGAAGTGGGGAGATTTGGTCAGTTATCAGTGAACAGTAAACAGTAATCAGTGAAAAGACAGCACTGTTGTTGTCATCCATATACTGCTCACTTAACACTCTAGGTTCTTCGGTTTGTGTTATGCAATGGACGGGGTTATAAGGAATGAAACCCTTATGGAGAAAAACATTTAGCGATTTTTGTCAGTTGTTTTTGCTCTAGAACGAACTAATCAATTAAGTCTCTTGCCAGATAAGGATTTAGTCGATTTATGCTACCCGATGGAACCATCCCGAGTAACGAAGAACCAGAGTCCCACTGATAACTGGTAACTGATCACTGATAACTGAAAAAGCTGAGGACCGACTGCTGTATGATAAAACTTGTCCCGATAGGATAAATAAAGGTCGTGAAATTTGGTCAGTGGTTGGGGTTTATCTGTTTAATAATGGCTCTCTATGTATTGTGGCAGATTCGACAGCTGTTATTATTGATTTTTATGGCGATCGTGTTTACCGTAGCCTTAAATAGATGTGTGAAAGGATTGCAGAGATTGGGTATTAAAAGGGGTTTGGCTATTTTAATTACCCTGCTGACGAGTCTAGCAATTGTGATTTTATTTTTTATAATTATTGTTCCCCCCTTTATCGAACAGTTTCAAAAATTAATTGAACTTTTACCGCAAGCTTGGGATTTAGTCCGCAATAACTCGATTCAATGGCGACAACAATTTCAATTTGATTGGTTGCCATCGCTGCCTAATTTAACTGATTTATTCCAGCAGTTACAACCTTTAGGAACCTTTGTTTTTAGTAACTTTTTTACCTTCTTTTCTAACTCAGTTGCGGCAATTTTGCAATTATTATTCGTGCTGGTGTTAGCAATGATGATGTTAGCCAACCCCCAACCCTATCGACAAGCTTTCTTAAAATTATTTCCTAACTTCTATCGTCGTCGTGCCGAGGAAATTCTGACCCTATCGGAAGCGGGTTTAGGTAATTGGTTGTTGGGAATTGCCATTAGTTCAACTATGGTAGGATTATTCAGTGGTTTCGGTCTTTGGCTTCTACAAATTAATCTAGTTCTCGTTCATGCTATCCTAGCAGGATTGCTCAATTTTATCCCTAATATCGGACCGACTGCTAGTGTGATTTTTCCCATTCTAATTGCTGTTATCGATGCACCTTGGAAAATTGTCGCTATTCTGATTCTCTATTTTATTATCCAAAATGTCGAAAGTTATTGGCTGACACCCACTGTCATGGCTAAACAGGTATCTTTACTACCGGCAATTACCCTAATTGCTCAAATTTTCTTTGCTCAAATGTTTGGCATCTTAGGTTTATTATTGGCTTTACCTTTGACAGTGGTAGTAAAAACATGGTTAGATGAATTATTATTCAAAGACATTTTAGATAAATGGGATCACGGCCATAACAAATCTTAAATAATCTCGGCAAAAGTCATGAAATTAATCATTCTTACTCTCGTTATTTTATCTAATGTTTTTGCTGCTCTCCCCGCTAAGTCTGAAACAGTGCTAGAAAAAATTAAACGCACGGGATTATTAGAAGTAGCGATGAGAGAAGATGCCATTCCTTTTGGCTATCGAGATAGTAATAATAATTTGCAGGGATTATGCTTAGATTTTATCCAATTGCTCAGAGGGGAACTCAAGCATAAATTAAACCTCCGGATCATCAGTGTCAAAATTTATAAATCAACTTTATTTAATCGCTTCCAGTTATTGGAAAATAAAACCGTTGATTTCGAGTGTGGTCCTAATAGTATCAGAAAAAATATACCCAATGCTGTCAGTTTTTCTCGTCCTTTTTTTGTGACGGGAACTCAGTTTTTAGTTCGGAGTGATAATCAGAATAATTTTAACTTTTCCTCGTCCTTAGAAGGTATAAGTATTGGAGTTTTGCGAGATACCAGCACTCAAGAATTATTAAGACAAAAATATCCTCTTGCTACCTATCAAGAATTTCAAGGAGTGACGGGAAGACTGCGAGGTATCCAAAGTTTAAGAAGGAATGGAATAGATGCTTTTGCTAGTGATGGTATTCTGCTAATTGGAGAAGCTGTCATTCTCGGTTTATCCTTAGAAAAAGATTATCAACTTATCCCGCGCAATCCTTTAAATTGTGATTATTATGGTTTTATTCTTCCCGCTAATGATCCCCAATGGCAAGAGTTTATTAATGGGGTTATCGTCACCAGTGAGAACAGAAATATTTTTAAAACATGGTTTACTGAAGTTGCTTCTTATTTTATACATACCTGGCAGTATTGTCGTAATAATCCCGAAGAATCCAGGTAAAACTTTATAATTATGCACAAAAAAAATTATTTATTTTGGTTAGTTATTTGCGGCACAATAATCCTGTTTATTTGCAGCAGCATCAGACATATTTTATTTCAATCTAACGCTCTCGATCTTGGTTGGTTCGATCAAGGAGTTTACCTAATTTCTCAAGGTAAACCACCGATTATATCTTTTGTGGACTACCATATTTTAGGCGATCATATCGCTTTTATCCTCTATCCTATAGCCTTACTTTATAAAATTTATCCTAGCGTTTATTGGCTGCTTTTCTTACAAGCTTTTTCCCTTTCTCTTGGTGCTTTTCCCCTCTGGCAATTGGCAATACAAGCGGGATTAAAAGAAAAACAAGCTTATACATTAGCCTTAGTTTATCTGCTCTATCCCCTAATTTTTAATGTTAATCTCTTTGATTTTCATCCTGAAGTTATCGCAGTTCCAGCAATTTTTTGGACAATTTTGGCCGCAAGATTAAATAATCTCTGGGGATTTTGTCTAGGAATCATTATTATTCTCGGTTGTAAAGCAATTCTCTCTTTAACATTGTTGGGAATGGGTATCTGGTTACTTCTCTGGGAAAAGAAAAAAATCTCGGGAATAATTGCTATTATTACCGGCATTCTTTGGTTTATTATCGCCACGAAATTATTAATCCCTCTACTGACAGGAAAATCAGCAGTTATTGAAATGGCCGATTCTCGATATAGTTATCTAGGAGATAGTTTACCAGCAATTATCTTTAATCTTTTCCTCAAACCCGATCTTGTCTTAGGAAAAATCTTTACTGGCAACAATCTAGAATACCTAATCCTATTAATTATTCCCTTAGTTTGGGGTTTATCCTGGCGCTATTCTGCCCCAATAATTGCCGCTATTCCCGCACTCGCTTTAAATTTATTAGCAGATCATGCCCCACAAAAAAACTTAACCACTCAATATTCCCTGCCAATTTTGCCCTTTTTATTTCTAGCGGTTATCGCCACTTTAGCCCATAATAGCAGCTGGTTGAAGCAGCCTAAATGGATAATTACTTGGGCAATTATTGCCTTTTTTGCCTTAGCTAAATACGGCTATTTTTGGTCACTGTATTTAAATTCCCTCGATACTTGGTCCGCCACCCAAAAAGCTCTCACCCAAATTACCACCAGTGAGAGTGTCTTGACTACTTCTAGAATTGCCCCCCATCTTACCCATCGAGAAATGATCAAATTAGCGATCGAAGGTTCCCAATCCCTAGATTTAAATCAATTTAATTATATCCTACTCGATCGCCGTCATCCCGGTTGGTCTAGTTCATCAGAACTAATTGATGATCACTTAAATAAACTGAATCAAAATGACAACTTTCAGTTAATCGTTAATCAGGATGATGTGTTTTTATATCGGGCCTTGACAACCCCTCAAGAAACAAAATAATTTCTCGTTCCACCGATTCCAATAAATTTTCTTTATCGACGGGAAACCAGATAATATCAGCATCGGCACGAAACCAAGTGCGCTGACGTTTGGCAAATTGACGGGTGTGGAGGATAATTAGATCGATCGCCTGTTCTAAAGAAATTTCCCCGAGCAGATATTGCTTAATCTCTGCATAACCCAAAGTCTGCAAAAGTGGCAAATCCCAACCGTATTTATCCCCCAAATTCTGCACCTCTGCTACTAATCCCCTGGCGATCATTTGATCAGTACGAACAGTGATCCGCTTGCCTAAACTTTCTGGGGAACAATCTAAACCAATTTGTAAAATCGGATAAGTGGGAGGATTTTCTCCCTGCTGACTAGAGATAGGTTTTCCTGTCAGATAAAAAACCTCTAAAGCGCGTAAAGTCCTGACCTGATCATGGGGATGAATTTTTTTAGCAGCCTCCTCATCTACCTGCGTCAGAATTTGATAAAGATAGGATTGCCCTAAAGCTTGTAATTGCCGTCTTAAATCCGCTTGAGGAGAAACCCTCGGTATTTTTAAACCTTTGACAATGGACTTGATATAAAGTCCCGTACCACCGACCAAAAACAGGGGAGAATAGTGGAGATTGTTGATTAAATCCTCAGCTTGTTCTTGGTACTGTGCTAGGGTAAAATTATCTTGAGGATCACAAATATCAATTAGATAATGGGGAATCCGCTGACATTCTTCTAAGCTAGGTTTAGCAGTACCAATATTAAATTCTCGATAGATTTGTCGGGAATCGGCACTGAGAATTACTGAATTAAACTTTTCGGCCAATTGTAGGGCTAAACTGGATTTTCCTGTGGCAGTTGCCCCACAAATAACAATTAAAATAGGTAAAGAGGAAGTAGTCATCAATGCTACATGACAGTAATCAGTGAACAGTGAAAAGACAGGACTGTTAAGCTAAGTGGGTGGGTGGAATTAAATATAAGATCAACGTAGGTTGGGTTGAAGCATGAAACCCAACGTCCGCTCATGTTGCGCTACCGCTAACCCATCCTACAAATAATTGTGCCTCCCTACTTAAGACGCATTTAAACTGGGTATTGTGAAGCTGATTAACAGGGGTACATCCCACATTAATTATCAGTGACTCTTAAATTATTACAGATATATCAGCAGCTATCTGTAATCATCCCACCGAAAAACTAATGCGCTTCGGGGTTTGGGTAGGGTTGATTCATGAATCAACCCTACCTTGAATCAACCCTACCTTGAATCAACTTTAGGAGAAAGTTTCCGCTTAAAAATCCGAAATTACATGAGTAGAAAACGGGTTTCTCCGAGAAACCCGTTTTCTCTGTGTGGGATTGACAAAAATTGAGATGCACCCGATTAACAGCTATCAAAAAAAACAGCACCCTGATGGATGCTGTTTGTCAAGAAAATGTTACAAAACTTAAGCTAAAGCCGCCATTTTCACATCGTTATGAGCGAGGATATTTTGTAACTCCTCCGCGTCCACGGTTTCTTTTTCCACTAACATTTGCGCTAACTGGTCCAAGATGACGCGGTTATTGACTAAAACCTCTTTAGCGCGACGATAGGCCTGTTCCACTAAGTTACGCACTTCCTCGTCAATAGCTGCCGCAGTTTCATCGGAGAAATCTCGATCGGAAGCGATATCACGACCTAGGAAAACATTACCATTTTGACGACCTAAAGCCACCGGCCCCAGGCGATCGCTCATGCCAAAACGAGTGACCATTTGCCGCGCTACTCGTGCCACCTGTTGCAGGTCATTAGAAGCACCCGTAGTCACTTCCTCCTCACCGAAGATAATTTCTTCAGCTAAACGACCCCCCAAAGCTACAGCCATCTGATTTTGCAGATAAGCGCGAGAATATAACCCGGATTCCATGCGATCCTCGCTAGGAGTGAACCAAGTTAAACCCCCAGCGCGACCGCGGGGAATAATACTAATTTTCTGGACGGGATCGTAATCTGGCATTAAAGCACCCACCAAAGCATGACCAGCTTCATGGTAAGCAACTAAAGTTTTGCGTTTTTCGCTCATGACGCGATTTTTCTTCTCAGGACCGGCCAGAACACGATCGATCGCATCGTTGATCTCATCCATGGAAATCTCGGTTAAATTGCGACGTGCCGCTAAAATTGCGGCTTCGTTGAGCAAATTAGCCAGATCCGCACCGGTAAAACCGGGGGTACGACGGGCGATTTTATCGAGATCCACGTCTTGGGCCAAAGTTTTGCCTCTGGAGTGGACATTAAGGATTTCCTTACGGCCAGCGTAATCGGGACGATCCACCACCACTTGGCGATCGAAACGACCCGGACGTAATAAAGCGGCATCCAGCACATCAGGACGGTTAGTGGCGGCGATAATGATAATACCTGTATTACCTTCAAAACCGTCCATTTCCGTTAATAATTGGTTGAGGGTTTGTTCCCGTTCATCGTTACCACCCCCTAAACCGGCACCCCGTTGACGACCGACAGCATCAATCTCATCGATAAAGACGATACAAGGTGCATTCGCTTTCGCTTGTTCAAATAGGTCGCGGACGCGAGAAGCACCCACCCCGACGAACATTTCCACAAATTCCGAACCGGAAATACTAAAAAACGGGACTCCTGCTTCTCCAGCTACTGCGCGAGCGAGCAGGGTTTTACCAGTCCCCGGAGGACCGACTAAAAGGACTCCTTTGGGGATTTTTGCCCCAATTGCCGTGAAGCGATCGGCATTTTTCAGGAAGTCCACCACTTCGTTTAATTCTAATTTTGCCCCTTCAATCCCGGCCACATCACCGAAAGTAACCTGGGTTTGGGGTTCCATCTGTACCCTTGCTTTCGATTTGCCGAAGTTCATCGCTTGGGAACCGGGACCACTTTGGGCGCGACGGAGCAAGAAAAATAGACCAACAAGAAGTAAAATCGGGAAAAAGAGGCTACTGAAGGCTCTTACCCATACTCCTTCTTCTCTTTGGGGCAGTACGGAAATATCAACGTTATTTTCTGCCAAGATGTTGATTAATTGCGGATCGTTGGGCAGGTTAACTAATACATTTGCTCCATCTTGGGTGGGTACGATCGCTCGTTGCCGGTCGGCACTTAAGCGCACGGTTTCTACTTTACCTTCCCGTACTTCCTGTAAAAATTCACTATACTTCCAAGTCTGTTGCACTGCTGGCTGGCGATCGAAGAAAGCTGAGGCCAAGGCAAGGACTACGATTAACAATAGGGCATATAGTCCCGCATTGCGCCATTTTTTGTTATTACCGTTTTTGTTCACGCTGTCGAACTCCTGATAAATTGAGGATGATTTTATCGGTTGTCAAGGGGTTGTTAACTTATGTTAAC
Organism: Microcystis aeruginosa NIES-843; assembly: GCF_000010625.1. Classification (NCBI taxonomy): domain Bacteria; kingdom Bacillati; phylum Cyanobacteriota; class Cyanophyceae; order Chroococcales; family Microcystaceae; genus Microcystis; species Microcystis aeruginosa. Next base: position 344,699 of record NC_010296.1, on the reverse strand, counting down.
GTTTCTCAGGAACACTGGACAGGTTTTTTTTAAAAGATGCCCCTCGTAGTCCTCCCTGGGGGTTAGCTGTTGGGGGTGGGGGAGTATGTCAATGTGACTCTCCTAGACCGAGTATGATCAATTTGTAACAAAATGCCAAAATACTGCATAAAAGCTGCAAGTGGAACGATAGAGAGTTTAGTTGACCTCCACGGGGAGTAGCTAGATGAAAAAACGAGAGACTTTGCTGGAGAAGTTTTGTTGCTTTTTAGTTTTGCGACAAAATAGGACAGAATGGAATTGCGATCGGCGTTTGCGTCGTAACATGGAAAGCTATGGCCCAATCGATCCTAATGTCGAGTCCGAGGATTATTGGTCCCTATTCTTTCACCAACAGTATCAGAATCACGGTTCCAAAAATCATCTTTTTCGTGGGCATTTATACGCTTATTTACAGGAACCTTGCTACTGGGCTGCTGCCGAAATCTATCAAAAATATCAAGCTAAACTGGATTATCAGATCGAAGACTACTTTAACGAAGGAATTCTTGGTTTTGAGGCTATCTTAGCTGACTTTAAGCCTTTATTCTCTACTCGCTTCGATAATTTTGCCACTCAGAGGATTAAATATCGCTTAATCGATCGCATCCGTCAGATTAGTCAAGCATTCGGCCATAATACTTGGAGCCTACTACTTAATTCTACCGGAGCGCGTCTCAGCCAAGCTCTCCTGGCGAGGGGATTAGTGGGAGAAACTCTCGAAAATTACCTTTTAGCTTGGGATTACTATAAAGAAATTTATGCCCAGGCAAAAATCAAAACCGATGGTAAAATTCAGGAACCTAGTCCAGAAATCTGGCAAAAAATCGCCGCTGCTTATAACTCGGATAGCCACTCTACCATCAAAATCAGTTCTGCGACAATTACCCGATGGTTAAAGGATGCGGGACAAGCTATTTCTGATTATTTATTTCCCCAAGGAAAAACAATTTCTCTACAGCAACCTTTCGGGGATGGGGAAAGTAGCACGAGGGAAGAAATGATCGAAGATACTCTCCATAATAACCCTTGGCAGCAATTAGAAGCGGCGGAAAATTTTCTCGATTCGCAACAAAACCACCAAAAAATTCTAGCTTGGTTAGGGGCAGAAATTGAACAGATTTGTCAGCAGCCGCAACAGGCAAAACTGCATCCGCAAATTCAGTTAATTCTAGAGATGACTTATGGTTCCGGGTTGGGACAAGTGGCAATTGCCGCTAAGATTACAGAAATTACCACGGTGGTTATCAAACAATATCAGGTTTCTAGGGAACTGGATAAAGTTTATCGTCACCTCGCTAAAAAGTTTTTACCCTGGGCCAGCGAAAACCTGCATATTCCTTCCCAGTCTCACGATAGAGAAGTTATTAGTAAGGCAATAGAACCATGGCTAACATACTACTATCAAACCAGCGCAACAACTCAGGAGGATTAATTATGGTTAATGATTGGTTAGAACTAACTCCTGATAGCATTTGGCTAGAAATACCCGCAGATATTCAAGAGATCAGTTGGGCAAAAAGTGCCAGTTTTACTGATGCCAGTATTCGTCAGAGATTTTATGTTAATTATCTTTGTCAACAAGTTATTTTTAACTATCTACAGTCAGGGATGCCTGGGGTTAGCTTAGTAGAAAATCAAGAGGATTTCTGGCAACTAGGAGTTAATGGTTTTACCGTTAAATTAGGCGAAAAGTCAGTAATAGTTATTGCCAGCGAAACTCTGGATCTAGAAGCGATCGAAATTCCTCAAGAATGGGTAGATATTCCTCAATTAATTGGTGATTATTATCTAGCGGTACAGGTAAACACTGCCGAAAGTTATCTGAGAATTTGGGGTTATACTACCCATAAAGATATTAAGGAAAAAGGACAATATATTAAGCGTAATCTTAACTACTCTCTACCGAGAAATCAACTGCAATCAGGATCAGATTCTTTGAATTTATGGGGAGAGTGTCAATTACAACCAGTTAAGATTGAACCGGAAAAGATGGAAGAAAAACTATCTTTAGATAGATTGACAACCTTACTAGACATCTTAGCTAATCCTCAGTTAATCTTTCCCAGAAAAGCCGTTACTTTTCAGGAATGGGCAGCAGTTATCGTCAATAGTAACTGGAGAAAAATTTTAATTACCCGTCGGCAAAAATCCCCCGTCAAGTTAACCAATTGGTTTGCCGATAATTTCCCCATTGATTGGCAAAGTATCCTCGATTTTAGCTCACTGTCACTGGTTCCAGCTTTCAAAAATACAGAAATTAAACGCATCAAAGATTTAGGAATAGAATTACTGGGAAATTCCCTCGCTTTGATGATTACTATCGCTAAAATTGAAGAAGTATTTAGCCTGCAAGCGACTGTTTACCCCACCGGAGAAACAAGCACTTTACCCCCCCATTTAAAATTAACTATTCTCACCGAAAATGGTCAGGTTTTTCGAGAAGTAATTGCCACAGATAACGATGAATTTATTCGTTATCGATTTGATGCTGAATTGGGGGATAAATTCTTCATTGAAGTGGCTTTAGAATCGGCAAGAGTCACCGAATATTTACAAGTATAAGCGAGGAAAAACTTAATGATTAAACTCTTAACTCTCGAACTAGATGGCACATTTGATCGGGGATTTAAAGTAAAATTAGAAATTCGTCCCGATCTTAATTCTCGTCCCCAAACTGTGATCAAAGCAAGGCTACCAGCTAATTTAGAGTTATTAACTCTTTACCGTCAATGGCAACGTCACTATAGTGAATTAGAGGGATTTTTTAAAGTCTTAAAAGATAGCAATCCCCAACAAATTACCAATAGTTCTCAGCAGAGTTTAGTTTTTAAAAACTGCCAAGAAAAAGCCAAATTATTTGAGGATAACTTAAACAAATGGTTGAATAATAGCCCAGAATTTGAACCGATCAAAACCGCAATTCTGCGCTCTGGCAATAACTTTCGTATCTGGTTACAAACCGATAATATTTGGCTGCAAAGATTCCCCTGGGAAAAATGGGAAATCCTCCAAAATACTGGCGCAGATATAGCCATTATTGTCTCAGAATACGATACCTTAACCAGACAATTAAAAAATCATGAAAAAATTCGGATTTTAGCCATTTTAGGCTATGCCACCGACTTAAGATTTCTCGAAGAAGATCGCAAAACTTTAGACGATATTGCGGGAAAAGCAGGAGCCGAAATTATCTGGGAAAAAGCCCCTCACCCGCAAAAATTAAATCAGTTATTGCGTCAAGAAACTTGGAATATCCTCTTTTTTAGCGGTCATAGTGCCAGTACAGAAGATGGTCAAGATTGCGAAATTCAACTAACAGAAACTCATAAATTAAAGATAGCTGATTTTAGCTTTTCCCTGGGAGAAGCCACTAAAAACGGGTTAAAGTTAGCGATATTTAACTCCTGTGATGGTATTGGTTTAGCACAACAACTATCACGGGAAAAAGGGATGGCATTACCCCATCTAATCTTTATGCGCGAGAAATTACCCGATCCCGTTTCTCCCAAATTTCTGCAATACTTTTTAACCGCTTTTACCAATAATAAATCTCTCTATAGCGCCGTACATGAAGCCCAAAAAAATCTGCACGATGACTGGGAAAAAGACTATCCCTGTGCCAGTTGGCTGCCCGTAGTTTGCCCCAATCCCACCGAAGAACCCCCCACTTGGCATAGTTTCAGTAACTCCCCTCAAAAACAACAAAATTGGCGACGATTTGCTCTAACTTTCGGTTTAGGTTTAGCCGTAACGATGACAGTCTTGGCAATAAGAGAAACAGGAATTTTAGAACCCTTAGAATTAAATATTTATGATCGCCTGATGCAACTAAAACCCAAAGATAAACCCGACGAAAGATTATTAATTATTACCATTGATCGCCAAGATTGGGAATATCAAGATCGCATGGGTATGAAAAGACCAACAATACCCGGAAGCGATCGAAAACGTTCCCTCGCAGGAGAAGCATTATCGCAGCTTTTAAATAAATTACTGCCCTACGAACCGCAAATTATCGCCTTAGATATCCTCCGTCCCATCGCTGCCAGTCAAGATTATCCACCCCTAGCCAAACAATTACAAAATACTCCTAATTTTATCTCGATTTGTAAGTTTAATAATTACCCGCAACCGGACGGATTTCCCCCACCCCCGGAACTGCCAAAAAATCAGAGTGGTTTTAGTAACATAGTCCCAGACGAAACCATTGCCGGAGTTCCCCGAATTCGTCGTTTTTTATATCAGGCAAAACTCGATCGCACATCTCCCTGTCTTCCCCCGGATTCTTTGGCCACAGTTGACTCAATGTCCTGTAATTTTAAAGATTATGCTCCTAGTTTTAGTCTCCTAATTGCCAAACGATATCTAGAATCCCAGAATCAAGATTTTGACTGCAATAAACTGCAGCGGGGAATTCTAGAAATTAATATCGGGGATACTCATCTCGGTGACTGGCTGCAATCCAACCGCGGCCCCTATAGAACCAGTCAATCCGATACCCGATCCGGTCGTCAAGTTATGCTCGCTTACCGTCGAATCGCCGATAATGGCAGCGATGCAATCACAAAAATTGCCCCGAAAAAATCTCTCCAACAGGTTTTAGATCCGGGTTTTAATTCCGAATCGGTCCGGGGAAAAATTGTCCTGATTGGAGTAACAGAACCCGGGATCGATGATTTTTTAACCCCCTTTAGTCGCAACCCATCGGAAGCAATTCCGGGGGTTTATTTGCACGCGCACGCAGTCAGTCAAATTCTCGATACAATGGAAGGAAAACGTACCTCGATCGCTTTCTGGAATCCCCTACAGGAGGCTTTCTGGGTGCTGGGTTGGTCCCTGGTGGGGGGATTGTTAACGTGGCGTTTTCTTCGGGTAAAAACGGTACTTTTGACAGTGGCGATCACTGTGATTTCCCTTACTGGTATCGGTTGGCTTCTCTTTAGTTATTTCGGTCTCTGGGTTCCGATTATTCCCCCAGCGATCGCACTTCTCACCACCTCCGGTATCTTCTTTTTTCTTCGTTCTTATACTAAATCCGTTGAGTAACGCACAGAAAACGGGTTTCTCGGAGAAACCCGTTTTCTACTATTTAAAATAGCTAGGTAAAAGCCATGATCAAACCTTCGATCGCCCTCATCCTTCTTTTCTCCCTACTGCCTCAACCCGGGTTAACCCTTATCACCCCGGCTGCCGGAAATATTTCTAATCATCCCATTCTGACGGCACAGGGCGATCGGGAGCTTACCGAGGAGCAAATCCTACAACGAGTCACCGTTCGGATTACTAGCGAGACAAATCGGGGATCGGGGACGATTATCGCTAAAAAAGGCGATAATTACCTTGTCCTAACCAACGCCCACGTTACCCGCAACACGAAAACCCTACAGGTACAAACTTACGACGGCCACAGCCGTGCGGCCCGCATTGTCCCCAATTCCCTATCGGAGAATCAAGATCTCGCTCTGCTGGAGTTTAGCGATACCCGGGACTATTCGATCGCCACCATCGCGAAGTTTACCATCAATCAAAACAGGATCGGTTTAGAAGTGGTGGCCGCGGGATATGTTGCCGAAACGGGACAGTATCGGACGACAAAGGGAACCCTCGAACAGGTGAGCGATCGACCCCTCCGGGATGGCTACAGCGTCGGTTATAGTGGCGATATCGTGCAGGGAATGAGTGGCGGCGGCATTTTTGTCGATGGGGAGTTAATCGGCATTAACGGGCGATCGGCCCATCCGATTCTCTCTAACTACACCTACGAAGACGGCACAAAACCCACAGACGAAGAAATCCAACAGATGAGAGCGGTTAACTGGGGCATTTCCCTTCATACCCTATTAACCTACATCCGTCCTGAAATCCTCAGCGCCTATAACCTACCCCTACCGCAGGTGAACCCCGATATAGAAACCACCGCCCCTACTGTCTATATCGCCCAATTAGAAACAAAAGCCAAGGGTTTCACCGTGCGGATTGATAGTAGCAGTAAAGCCAATGGAAGTGGCGTAATTGCCAATGGAAGTGGCGTAATTATCGCTAAAAAAGGGAATATTTACACAGTTTTAACCGCCGCTCACGTCCTCTGCGAAAAAATCGCCGAGGAGAAAACCTGTGTCAATTTCACCTACACCGTCGTCACCAGGGACGGCAAAACTCGAAAAATCGAGAAAAGCACCATCATCCGGCAGGAAGGGGTAGATTTAGCAGTTTTTCAGTTTGAAAGCCGAGACAATTATCCCGTTGCGGAAATAGCGAATTATAACCCAAATACCGGTGATTTTGTTTTTGCCGCAGGCTTCCCCAAAATTGGCGACAATCCCTCGAAATGGTTGTTTAGTGGCGGTACAATTCACGATAAAGAAGGGGGATTACTACAAACCCGCCAAAGTGACTTAAGCAATGAACAAGGAGGAACATTACAAAGTGTTGCTTCTTTAACCGGAGGCTATGAATTAGTTTATACCAGCATCACATTTGGGGGCATGAGTGGCGGTGCAGTCTTAGACTCTCAGGGGAGAGTAATAGGGATTCATGGAAGTTCGGAAACAGCAGGGGTAGGGAAAATTCAGCTAGGGTTTAGTTTAGGGATTCCCATTAGCACTTTTATCGGATTGCAAGAAAGATTGAAGGTAAAACCGCAATTATTAACCACTGCTCAACCCCAAGTTAGTCCGCAACAACAACAAGAAATTATTCAAGCGATTACTGGTGTTATTGTCCCTAATACCAATGCGAAGGCGGATATTTGGATACAAAGGGGAGGACAATTATGGCGGTTAGAAAGGTATGAGGAAGCAATTAAAGCCTTTGATGAAGCGATTAAGCAAAATGACCCCAAGAATGTCTATTTAGCCTGGTATGGGAAGGGATTGGCGTTAGGTTATTTAGGTAAATATCAAACAGCTATAGAAGCTTTGCAACAAGCGATTAATACCTTACCTAAACGGGAAGATTTAAAGAACTTTCACAGTAGTATTTTACAAAAGCAAAGTGTTGTTTATCGCTATTTAGAAAATTATGAGCAAGCCTTAACGGTGATTAATCAGGCGATTTCTCTGTTTCCCAATAACCCCAATCACTATAACGAGAAATATGTAGTATTAAGTCAATTAAAACGCTATGATGAGGGATTAGCGGCGATTACTCAGGCAATTGATCTCGCTCCCCGTGCTGCTTGGTATGGCAATCGGGGGAATCTTTACTATAACTTGCAGAAATACGATTTAGCCCTCTCTGACTGGAACAAAGCCATTAAAATTAATCCTAATTATGCTAACGCTTACAACAATCGGGGGAATCTTTACTCTGACCAAAAAAAATACGAATTAGCTTTAGCTGACTACAGCAAAGCTATTGACATTAATCCTAATGATGCTGTGGCTTACTACAATCGGGGGAATCTTTACTATAACTTGCAGAAATACGATTTAGCCCTCTCTGACTACAGCAAAGCCATTGACATTAATCCTAATGATGCTAAGGCTTACTACAATCGGGGGAATCTTTACTCTGACTTGCAGAAATACGATTTAGCCCTCTCTGACTACAGCAAAGCCATTGACATTAATCCTAATTATGCTGAGACGTACAACAATCGGGGGAATCTTTACAAAGACTTGCAGAAATACGATTTAGCCCTCTCTGACTACACCAAAGCCATTGACATTTTAGCCCTCTCTGACTACACCAAAGCCATTGACATTAATCCTAATTATGCTGTGGCTTACAACAATCGGGGGCTTCTTTACTTTAACCAAAAAAAATACGATTTAGCCCTCTCTGACTACAGCAAAGCTATTGACATTAATCCTAATTATGCTGAGACGTACAACAATCGGGGGAATCTTTACAAAGACTTGCAGAAATACGATTTAGCCCTCTCTGACTACAGCAAAGCCATTGACATTAATCCTAATTATGCTGTGGCTTACAACAATCGGGGGCTTCTTTACCTTCTCCAACAAAAATACGAACTAGCTTTAGCTGACTGGAACAAAGCTATTGAACTTAATCGTAATTTGGCTCTGGCTTACTTAGGTCGGGGGGGTATTTACAGTCTCCAACAAAAATACGAATTAGCTTTAGCTGACTACAGCAAAGCTCTTGAAATTAATCCTAATTTAGCTGAGGCTTACTTAGGTCGGGGGAGTATTTACAGTCTCCAACAAAAATACGAATTAGCTTTAGCTGACTACAGCAAAGCTCTTGAAATTAATCCTAATTTAGCTGAGGCTTACTTAGGTCGGGGGGGTATTTACCTTCTCCAACAAAAATACGAATTAGCTTTAGCTGACTTCAACAAAGCTCTTGAAATTAATCCTAATTATGCTATGGCTTACTTTGGTCGGGGGGAGCTTTACTATTACCAAAAAAAATACGAATTAGCTTTAGCTGACTACAACAAAGCCATTGACATTAATCCTAATTATGCTAATGCTTACAACAATCGGGGGAGTATTTACTATAACCAACAAAAATACGAATTAGCTTTAGCTGACTGGAACAAAGCTATTGAACTTGATTCTAAGTTAGCTATGGCTTACAGCAATCGGGGGAATATTTACAATGACCAACAAAAATACGAATTAGCATTAGCTGACTTCAACAAAGCTATTGAACTTGATTCTAAGTTAGCTATGGCTTACAGCAATCGGGGGAATCTTTACTATCTCCAACAAAAATACGAATTAGCTTTAGCTGACTACAACAAAGCTCTTGACATTAATCCTAATTTAGCTGAGGCTTACTTAGGTCGGGGGGGTATTTACTATTACCAACAAAAAGACGAATTAGCTTTAGCTGACTTCAACAAAGCTATTGAAATTAATCCTAATTTAGTTGAGGCTTACAACAATCGGGGGAATCTTTACTATCTCCAACAAAAATACGAATTAGCCCTCTCTGATTACAACAAAGCTATTAAAATTAACAAAAATGCTTGGTTTGCTATGATGGGCATCGGCTTAGTTAAGTATGAACAAGGGTCAATAAGTGAAGCAATTAAACAATGGGAAAAAGCACTAATAATTAACAATCAATCAGCCGAAATTCAATTAGCTTTAGCCGTTGCTTTTTATCATCAAGGCGAAAAAGATAAAGCATTAAAACTCGCTGAAAGTGCTTTAAGTATTAATTCTCAACTTGCCAATATTGATTTCCTCAAAAAGATTTTACGGACAAACAAAATTTTTGCTGATGTTCAAAAATTATTAGCACATCCTGAACTAAAAAATTATGTTAATCAGTAGTTCCGTAGGTTGGTTTGAGCGAATAAATATGTTAAAGAAAACCTCTCAATTCTCAGGAAAAGCGAAACCCAACACCCAAAACCTAAATCTGTCTGAATCTTTTTGTTGGGTTTCCTTGGGTGTATTGTTGGGTTTCGTGCCTCAACCCAACCTACGGTAGAAACCCAACAACCAACACCTAAATCCGTCTGAATCTTTTTGTTGGGTTTCCTTGGGTCAACCCAATCGACGATAATTGCTATGATTACTATAATCCGTAGTCGTGGTGTTTTATATGCCATATTAGGACAATCCGAAAAAGTAAAAATTGATCTACAACAAGCAGCCATAATATTCCGCCAACAGAATAATATGGCAACTTATGAACAAGTGATGCAATTTTTGCAGCAATTAGGGGGGTGAAATAGAAATCATCAATTATGGAAAGTCGAGAAATTATCAAAAAACTGAAGGATGAGGGATGGTATCAAGTAGGTACAACAGGAAGTCATCATCATTTTAAACATCCCCATAAAAAAGGGAAAGTGACTGTTCCTCACCCTAAAAAGGATATTCCCCTTAAAACCCTAATCAGTATCGAAAAACAAGCCGGTATTAAATTACGATAAAGGAGAAATCAATGATTACTTATTTAGCCACCGTTCATAAAGATAACCATAGTGATTATGGGGTACAATTTTATGACTTTCCGGGTTGTATTAGTGCAGGAGAAACCATCGAAGAAGCGAAAAAAATGGCAACTGAAGCCTTAAAAGGTCATATTTCCTTTATGTTGGCAGATGGGGACGAAATTCCCACCCCTAGCACCCTCGAAACCATTTTAACCGACGCGGATCATCAAGATGCGATCGCTTTTCTGCTCATTGAGGTATCAGAAGCTATTTTAAACCATCAGGAATTGTGTGTAAAAAACTAGGTGCAGTCCCTAGCTTGGTTTGAGCGAATAAATATGTTAAAGAAAACCTCTCAATTCTCAGGAAAAGCGAAACCCAACAGCCAACACCTAAATCCGTCTGAATCTTTTTGTTGGGTTTACTTGGGTGTATTGTTGGGTTTCGTGCCTCAACCCAACCTACTTTAGAGTTTCGTAGTTTCGTAGGTTGGGTTGAGCGAATAAATATGTTAAAGAAAACCTCTCAATTCTCAGGAAAAGCGAAACCCAACACCCAAAATCTAAATCCGTCTGAATCTTTTTGTTGGGTTTCCTTGGGTCAACCCAATCGACGATAATTGCTATGATTACTATAATCCGTAGTCGTGGTCTTTTATATGCCAAATTAAAACAAACCAAAAAAGCCAAAATTGATCTATAACAAGCGGCTATAATATTCCGCCAACAGGATAATATGGCAACTTATGAAAAGGTGATGCAACTTTTACGCGAATTAGGGAGGTGACAAATGATAAAAACACCCGTTGATTTATACCGTAGAGGTAATGCTACATCTCCCAGAATGGATTATGTTCGTCCTAACAAAGATATTGCTATCTATGAAAATAATGGGCAAATATGGGTAAAAGAAACCCTTGTCGATGGACAAACACCGGGGGGAATTTCGACCTTTTCCGTTCAGGGAATAGGAAACAACTGGTGGAAACTAGATCGGGGAATTTCTATTCCCAGTGAGCTAGAATTAATTAATGATCGAGGTAATCACTGGTTATGGAAACCCTTATTTCCCATGTCAATAGAAACCTATCAACACGCTTTAAGGGTAATTGGTGAATTTTTTTATCGTGTAAGTTGAGGTAAACTATGAAAACTCTATCATTTAAAGACATCCAATTTATTATCGAAGCTCTCGAATCCCTTCTCAAAAATTATAGTGACCGTATTCAACAAATAGAAGCTCTCGAAAACTATGAAGATGAAATTTCGGACTTAAGTAATGATTCTTTATTTTTACAAGAATTAATTACTGACTTACAAAATCAACAAACACAAGAATTGGCTCTACTTGTGCCTGAATTTGATTTAAAAAAAATGCCTTTACAAACATTAATTAAACAAGGAAAAAACCTGTCAATTGAGGAAAAATTAATCTTATTGGAATCTCTAACTTCATCAATCCGCGAAGAATATAATCTAATGCGAACCTGAAATGAGAAATCAATGATTACTTATTTAGCCACCGTTCATAAAGTCCGTAGTCGTGGTCTTTTATATGCCAAATTAAAACAAACCGAAAAAGCAAAAATTGATCTATAACAAGCAGCTATATTATTCCACCAACAGAATAATATGGCAACTGATGAAAAGGTGATGCAATTTTTGCAGCAATTAGGGCAATAAGTGGGGGGGTGAGTTATCAGTATTTAGTTTTTTCTAGTCTAGTCTGTTAATTGTTCATTAAAAACCTTCGGGATGGATGTTATTTTATGACCTTAAAACAACTCATACAAGACAAACGAGAGGATATCCTAAAAATTGCCACCAAACATGGTGCTTTTAATGTGCGTGTATTTGGTTCCGTTGCTAGAGGTGAGGAAACCGAAAATAGTGATATTGATTTTTTAATTGATTATGATTTAGCTAAAACATCCCCTTGGTTTCCCGGTGGATTATTAGTTGATTTAGAGGCTCTCTTAGGGTGTAAAGTGGATGTAGTAACTGAAAAAAGCCTTCATCATCTAATTAAACAGCGAATCTTAAAGGAGGCAATTAAGTTATGAATGAAGATCGAGTTTATCTTGAATATATTTTAGACTGTATTGATAAAATTAAGGACTATTCCCAAGGAGGAAAACAGGAGTTTTTTGCTAATTCAATGATCAGCGATGCTATCATTAGACGCTTACAAACTTTGGCAGAATCAACTCAAAGGCTTTCGGAGGAATTAAAGGCAAATATTCCCAATGTTGACTGGCGTAATATTTCTGGTTTTAGGAATATTTTAGTACATGATTATTTAGGGGGAATTGACCTTAATACAGTTTGGGAGGTGGTAGAAAATTATTTGGATGATTTAAGAAAACAGATTTTAAGGCATCTAGAATCAGTCAATACTTAATCAAAGTCTAATTTCGTAGCTTGGGTTGAGCGAATAAATAAGTAGGTAGGCGTTAAAAGTTGTCAGACACCCCCCTTATCAAGGGTAGGGCTGTTTCATTCTCCCATCAGAATATCAAAAGTAAAAGCGATCACTATCAGGTAAAATGAGGAGTGACCGCCAACCTTTAAAATATATGTTGAGCTTAATAGAAAAACTGAAACAAGTCAAGGACTTTAGGAAAGATAAAGGAAAAAGACACCCTTTATGGATAGTATTAGTAGTAATAATACTGGGAACAATGCTAGGATACTCAGGTTATAGAGAACTAGGAGAGTTTGCTAAAAATAATCGGCACAGGCTCAGTAAAGAATTTAACATAATTCCAGAAAGAGTCCCATCCTATTCAACAATTAGAAGGGTAATGATGGGAGTTGACTGGCAGAGTTTGTTAAAAATGTTTAATGAATGGGCATTAGAAGAATATGGACAAAGAGATGATATAAATTGGCTAGGTATGGATGGAAAAAGTCTCAAAAACACCCTAAAGAATCCTAATAATGAACAACAAAATTTTATCATGTTTGTCTCATTGTTTAGTCAAGAAAGTGGATTAGTATTACACTTAAAAAGAATGGAAAACAAAAAAGGGTCTGAAATCGACGAAGGGCAAGCTATAATTGAGGATTGCTCTCTCCAAAATAAAGTTTTTACTGGCGATGCTTTACACTGTCAGAAAAAAACAATCAGCTTAATAGCCAAGACTAAAAATGATTATGTTATCACCGTTAAAGGAAATCAGAAAAATCTTTATAAGCGAATACAAGACCTGAGTAATTCCTCAAAGCCAGAAAGTTGCTTTCTTGAACAAGATAATAGTCATGGACGAAAAATATCAAGAAAAATAGAAGTTTTTAAAGTGAGAAAAAATGAAAGACAAGGGTTTGAAAATCTGCGAAGAGTTATTAAAGTAGAAAGAAAGGGTAGTCGCGGGGATAAAACCTATGAAGAAACAGCTTACTATATCAGTAGCCTAACCGAATCCGCTCAAGTATTTGCTAAAATTATTCGAGGACATTGGAAAATAGAAAATCAGTTACATTGGGTAAAAGATGTAATTTTTGAGGAAGATAAAAGCGAGATAAGTGATTTTCAAGCGGCCAGCAATTGGTCAATTCTCACAACTATAGGATTGAATCTTTTCAGAGGTTTGGGTTTTCTCTCAATAACAGAGGGACAGAGGTGGTTAGCTGAACGTTGGGAAAAATTGATAGTTTTATCGACGTAAGAAGCAGAAAAATTAGCTAAATTAACAGGATGTACTCTCAGACAATTTCAAGAGAGATAGGCTTTTAGTGGCTTGGGAACAGGCTTTATCAATTTATTCATAATAAATATTGGCAGAAGATTAAAGATTAGTTATTGTGACTAACTCTTTTGATTAGAAAAAGATAAACTTGAGAATCTTCGGTCAAATTTATTGACTCAAAATCAGCTGTAATTAATTTAAATGAAACAGCCCTACCCTTATCAAGGGGGGCAGGGGGGATCGAACCTAAAATCCATTTTTAATTTAATTATAACCAGCTACTTAGGTTAAAGAAAATCTCTCAATTCTCAGGGAAAGCGAAACCCAACACCCAACACCTAAGTCCGTCTGAATCTTTTTGTTGGGTTTTTTTACGTCAACCCAACCGACGGTAATTGCTATGATTACTAGGTTCGGTAGAGCCGATTTTTTTTAAGCATTTAACATTTAAGCACCCAATCTTCCTTCTAAAATGCCAATGATGGACAAATCCTCATCTAAGGTTTCCCAATGTAATCCCGTGCCATCACAAATTAACTCAACCTCTGCTAATTGTTCAAAGGTTGCTTTTGATAAGCGTTTATTTTTATAAGCAGGAAAACGAATTTCTCTATCGTCTTCTAAACGAATACAAATCCATTTATCTTCAACCCAAACTTTTTGAGCTTTTACTATGCTTTCATGTACCAAATACATCGTGCCATTTCCTCCGTATTATTTCTATATTTTCTGTAATGATAACTTCAGCCCGAACAATTTCTTTGGTTTTTAGACCTTTAGCATAATCCAATTCTAGCGGCTCTAGCCAAAATTTAGCATATCCGCCGCCCCGTCGAACGTGAACGTGCATGGGTTCATTGCCTTCATTGGCATAGAAAAAGAAAACATAGCCTTCCAGTCTGAAAATTTCTGGCATGAGGTTAAAGCTTATTTTGCCGGATTTCGCCAAGCATGAAATGTAACGCACCACCAATTTTATAATATTCGGTGGGTTATGCTACAGTGCTTGTCATCTTGGTGCGATCACTGTTTTAGAGAACGAAAAGCGATCGCATCCTTTCCTAGGTTGGGTCATCGGAACGAAACCCAACAACCAACACCTAAGTCCGTCTGAATCTTTTTGTTGGGTTTCCTTGGGTGTATTGTTGGGTTTCCTTGGGTCTATTGTTGGGTTTCCTTGGGTCTATTGTTGGGTTTCCTTACGTCTATCGGCTAGACAAGGAAAAAGCGATCGAGGATTTCCGACAAGCCGCCGAACTGTTCCGCCAGCAAGGGAACGCGCCAGCACGCGAAAAAGCCCTGCAATTCCTACGGCAATTAGGCGCGGTCTAGATACTCGATCGATTTTGAATCTCACCCCGAAAAAAGCGATCGATCTTACAGCAAGATTTCTAGCGCTAGGGTGAACCCCGGAACCACATCTTCCCCGCTTAAAATCGCGTTCTCGGGATAACAGGTAATCGTCCCGTCCTGACGGTAGACGAAAGCCTGTTTATTGTGGCGATCAATCAACCATCCTAACTTCACCCCGTTCTCCCGATACTCCTCCATTTTCCGCTTTAACTTGGATAAACTATCGGTTTTAGAACGGATCTCGATCACGAAATCCGGCGCGAGATCGAGAAATTCATCCTCCCTTTCCTGCCAACCGGACGGTAAACGTTCTCTCGCCACGAAAGCCACATCGGGAGAGCGTACCGCGCTATTGGCCAGTTTAAAACCGCCGCTAGAACTAAATACCTCTCCTAACCCGTTCTGTTCGACCCAGTAGAGCAGGCGAGCGCCGGCTTTCAGTTCTCGATTCGCTGAAATACTTCCGATCGGGGGCATAGTGACTAACGTTCCATCTGCATTGCGTTCAAAGCCTAATTCCGGGTTCTGACAACTGAGGCGAATTAATTCCGCATCAGTAATCGTCGGGGATTTGCTTACCATATTGCATCAAAAAAAACAAGTATTTTTCACTAAATGATAACAAAGCGATGCCGATTGCCGCGCTTTTTCCTTTTGTACCCGAAAGGAAAAAAAATTGATCGCCCTATCCTGCATATTCTCAAAAAAGCAACCGATGAATTAGGTAGAAGTTCAAATCACCCTCACCGAGGCACTACCCATGAAATCCTTTGCCCTTCTCACCACCGTCAGTCTAATCGGCCTCTCCACCCTCGCCACTGTTCGCCCCGTTATGGCCCTAGAAAGCCGACAACCAGCCGAAACCCTGATCACTCAAGCGAACTACAAAGAAGCGATCGCCCACTTTAACCGGGGAATTAACTACATCCAACAGGAAAAATATGATCTCGCCCTCGCTCAATTCACCAGAGCGATCGAACTCGATCCAGACTATACCGAAGCTTACCTCGGTCGGGGCATGATTTACACGATTCGCGAACAATGGCGGCCGGCGTTTCAAGACCTGAACACCGCGATCCGACTAAACCCCCGCGCTGCCTACGCTTACCATTTCCGCGGATACGTCCATCTCGCATTTAACCAGAGACAAAATGCGATCGCCGATCTAACAACGGCCGCCGAATTATTTCGCCAGCAGGGAAACACAGAAATGTACAACAGCGCCATAGAAGCACTACGGCAGATAGGTGCGTAAGTTGCAAGGGAGAGCGATCGCTCTCCCCCTCTAAACTTTTGTGAAAAAAGCAACCTGAAGACTTAAAACTTAATCGCATAATTGGAAAAAAACCAACGATAACATCCTTGCAAGTATCCCCCGACTAAAGAGGAGCCAACCCGATGAAACCAATTACTTTCACCCTATCGGTGCTACTGGCCACCACTGGCCTACTCGTTCAACCCGGAGGCTTCCTGATGGAAAACATTCCACCCATCCTCGCCCAGGAGCAGACCGCTTCTAGAGTCTATCAGAAAGCCAGCCCCGCCGTCGTCACCGTCAAAAATGGCAGCGGCCACGGTAGCGGCTTTCTGGTCAGTCCCGACGGTATCATCATTACCAACGCCCACGTTGTTGCGGACGGCCCCCGGGTGGTGACGGTGAAATTTTCCAACGGACAGCAGGCCTCGGCAGACGTGATCGGCTTCGCTAAAAATGGCGTGGATTTAGCCGTCCTGCGGATTTATAACCGCCAAAACCTGCCCTATCTTCCCCTCGCCCGTCCGAACTCCGCCAAAGTCGGCGAAAGCGTTTTCGCCATCGGCACACCCTTAAACGAGGACTATCAAAACACCCTCACCCAGGGCATTATCAGCCGTCTCGACCCCGAAAAAGGCATCGTACAACACAACGCTAATATCAACAAAGGCAATTCCGGCGGGCCGCTTTTGAATTCACGGGGGGAAGTGGTGGGGGTTAACGTCGCAGGCGATATCGGGAGTTACGTTTACGACGGTGCGGGAAACCCGATCGGCCTTACCCAGAGCGGGATTAATTTCGCCGTTTCCCTCGATCGCCTGCAAGCTTTCCTCACCGCAGTTAAAACAGGCGATGTCTCCACCGTCTCAACATTAGGACAGGACGATCGGATACAGTTACTCGCCCTCCCTCTTAACGGTCAGACCGTTCAAGGCAACTTGACCAAAGACCAAAACGAGCAATATTACGGGTTCGAGGGTCGTGCCGGACAGAAAATCGTTCTGGATATGAACAGCAACGAGATCGCTCCCTATCTTGTCCTCTATCGCGTTCTCCAATCTTCCGAGGGGACAAAATACCCACAGGTCGCCCGTAGTAACCAGCGCGTCGATCGCGCCCCCGGGGATTTTAACGCTCGACTCGTAACCGAATTACCTGCCGATGGAGTTTATATCCTAGTGGCCACCTCTCGCGAAGGGGGTGAATCGGGTCGCTACACCCTCAACGCCGCCGCTAACCCTTAAATAATCCCATTTTGACCCTAATCACGATTCTAATCCCTATTTTCTGAGGAACTATCCCTATGAACTCTAGACATATTTCCCACCGTCTCGCTTGCGTCGGCCTCCTCGCCACTGTCCTCCTCGGTGGTATCGCCCCCGGTTTCAGCCAATCGACCACCCCGAATGGCGTCACCTTCTTCTGTAAAGAGGTGTTCGATCGCGCATCGGGAGGAAAAATCCCCGCCACCCTGGCTTGGATTCCCCAAAGGAGCGGCAATGTGCGGATTATCGGCTGGAAATCGGAATATTTCTCCAAACGTTCCCCGGTTCGTTGCGAGGAAGTCACGAAAAAATTCCAGGAAGCCTATAATCAAGGGCGTTTTAACTATCTCACCACCGGCCGGGCGAAGGGATACCCGATCATCTGCAGCGTTTCACGATCCGGCGATCCCTGCGATGGTAATAGCCAACTTTTTACCCTTAAACCCCACGATAATCCAGATTTAGTCTTGCAACAACTCATGGACATCCTAGAGGGGAAAAGCTCGGATATGCTCCTCCAGAATTCCGGAGATAAAACCTATATCTCGATGACGGAGTTTTTCGCCAAAGCACCACTCGCCGATCGCGACGCACCCTGTGGTACGAGATCTGCTGGCCCGCAAAATAATTGCGTTCCCACCCGCTAGAATTTTCGCTGTTTTACCCCGAATTTCCCCATAATAACCATGTTGAAACCCTTTCCCCTACTCCTAAGCCTCCTACTTCTGCCCGTCGTACCGGTTAAAGCGCTATCCCCTTTCTCTGCTCCGGCGATCGTGGCGGAAGACAGCCCAAACGCGCAGATCGAGCGATCGATCCGTCAAGTCACTGTTAAGATTACTAGCGAGATAAATCGGGGATCGGGAATCATTATCGGGAAAAAAGGCAGTATATATCTCGTTTTGACCAACGCTCACGTTATCCGCGGCGCGAAAACCCTACAGATCCAAACCCACGACGGCCAAACCCGCACAGCCTCGATCGTGCCGAATTCCCTTTTAAAAGATAAGGATCTGGCCCTAGTGGAGTTTAGCGATACTAGGAATTATCCGATCGCCAAAATTAGCGCCATTCCCCTTGAAGCGGGACTAGATATCACCGTGACCGGTTATTCCGCAGAAACGGGGCAGTACACCACCGATAACGGGAAAATTGAACAAACAAGCGATCGACCCCTCCGGGAGGGCTACAGCGTCGGTTATAGTGGCGATATCGTGCAGGGAATGAGTGGCGGTGGTATCTTTTTCGAGGATGAGTTAATCGGCCTTAACGGGCGATCGGCCCATCCGATTCTCTCTAACTACATCTACGAGGACGGTACGAAACCCACAGACGCAGAAATCCAACAGATGAGAGCGGTTAATTGGGGCATTCCCATCAATACCCTATTAACCTACATCCGGCCCGAAATCCTCAGCGCCTATAACCTGCCCCTACCGCAGGTGAACCCCGATATAGAAACCACCGCCTATACTGGCTATATCGCCGAATTAGAAACAAAAGCCAAGGGTTTCACCGTCCGGATCGATAGTAGCAGTAAAGCCAATGGAAGTGGCGTAATTATCGCTAAAAAAGGGAATATTTACACAGTTTTAACCGCCGCTCACGTCCTCTGCGAAAAAATCGCCGAGGAGAAAACCTGTGTCAATTTCACCTACACCGTCGTCACCAGGGACGGCAAAACTCGAAACATCGAGAAAAGCACCATCATCCGGCAGGAAGGGGTAGATTTAGCAGTTTTTCAGTTTGAAAGCCAGGACAATTATCCCGTTGCGGAAATAGCGAATTATAACCCAAATAGCGGTGATTTTGTTTTTGCGGCAGGCTTCCCCAAAATTGGCAACAATCCCTCGAAATGGTTGTTTAGTGGAGGTATAATTGGGGGTAAAGAACAGGGATTACTACAAACCCGCCAAAGTGACTTAAGCACGCAACAAAGTGGAACATTACAAAGTGTTGCTTCTTTAACCGGAGGGTATGAATTAGTTTATACCAGCATCACATTTGGGGGCATGAGTGGCGGTGCAGTCTTAGACTCCCAGGGGAGAGTAATAGGGATTCATGGACGTTCAGAAGGAGCAGGGGGGGGGAAAATTCAGTTAGGGTTTAGTTTGGGGATTCCCATTAGCACTTTTATGGGATTGCAAGAGAGATTGAAGGTAAAACCGCAATTATTAACCACTGCTCAACCCCAAGTTAGCCAGCAACAAAAACTAGAAATTATTCAAGCGATTGATAGTATTATTGTTCCTAATACGAATGCAACAGCGGATATTTGGATAGAAAGGGGGGGACAATTATGGCGGTTAGCAAGGCATGAGGAAGCAATTAAAGCCTTTGATGAAGCGATTAAGCAAAATGACCCCAAGAATGTCTATTTAGCTTGGTATGGGAAGGGATTAGCGTTAGGTGCTTTAGATAAAGATCAACCAGCTATAGAAGCTTTGCAACAAGCGATTAATACCTTACCTAAAGGGGAAGATTTAAAGAACTTTCACAGTAGTATTTTACAACGGCAAAGTGGAGTTTATCGCTCTTTAGGTGACTTCTCAACAAGTGCTGGTAGAGAAAGAGAAGCCAGAGAAAATTATGAGCAAGCATTAACGGTGATTAATCAGGCGATTTCTCTGCTTCCCAATAACCCCAATTACTATAACGAGAAATGGGCAGTATTAGATAAATTAAAACGCTATGATGAGGGATTAGCCGCAATTACTCAGGCAATTGATCTCGCTCCCCGTGCTGCTTGGTATTCCAATCGGGGGAATCTTTACATTGACTTGCAGAAATACGAATTAGCCCTCTCTGACTGGAACAAAGCCATTGAACTTAATCCTAATTTTGCTGATGCTTACAACAATCGGGGGAATCTTTACAAAAACTTGCAGAAATACGAATTAGCCCTCTCTGACTACAGCAAAGCTATTGACATTAATCCTAAGTTTGCTGAGGCTTACGTCAATCGGGGGAATCTTTACAAAAACTTGCAGAAGTACGAATTAGCCCTCTCTGACTACACCAAAGCCATTGACATTAATCCTAATTATGCTATGGCTTACAACAATCGGGGGAATCTTTACTCTGACTTGCAGAAATACGATTTAGCCCTCTCTGACTACAGCAAAGCTATTGACATTAATCCTAATTATGCTATGGCTTACAACAATCGGGGGGTTCTTTACTCTGACTTGCAGAAGTACGATTTAGCCCTCTCTGACTACACCAAAGCCATTGACATTAATCCTAATTATGCTGAGGCTTACGTCAATCGGGGGGTTCTTTACTCTGACTTGCAGAAGTACGATTTAGCCCTCTCTGACTACAGCAAAGCCATTGACATTAATCCTAATTATGCTGAGGCTTACGTCAATCGGGGGAATCTTTACAAAAACTTGCAGAAGTACGAATTAGCCCTCTCTGACTACAGCAAAGCCATTGACATTAATCCTAATTATGCTGAGGCTTACGTCAATCGGGGGAATCTTTACAAAAACTTGCAGAAGTACGAATTAGCCCTCTCTGACTACAGCAAAGCCATTGACATTAATCCTAATGATGCTAAGGTTTACTACAATCGGGGGAATCTTTACTATAACCAGCAGAAATACGATTTAGCCCTCTCTGACTACAGCAAAGCTATTGAAATTAATCCTAATTATGCTAAGGCTTACTACAATCGGGGGAATCTTTACAAAAACTTGCAGAAATACGAATTAGCCCTCTCTGACTACAGCAAAGCTATTGACATTAATCCTAAGTTTGCTGAGGCTTACTACAATCGGGGGCTTCTTTACTATAACCAGCAGAAATACGATTTAGCCCTCTCTGACTTCAGCAAAGCTATTGACATTAATCCTAATGATGCTGGTGCTTACAACAATCGGGGGAATCTTTACTCTGACTTGCAGAAATACGAATTAGCCCTCTCTGACTACAGCAAAGCTATTGACATTAATCCTAATTATGCTAATGCTTACTACAATCGGGGGCTTCTTTACTATAACCAGCAGAAATACGATTTAGCCCTCTCTGACTTCAGCAAAGCTATTGACATTAATCCTAATGATGCTGGTGCTTACGTCAGTCGTAGTATTTTATATGCCATATTAGGACAACCCGAAAAAGTAAAAATTGATCTACAACAAGCAGCTATATTATTCCTCCAACAGAATAATATGGCTGCTTATGAAAAGGTGATGCAGATTTTACAACAATTAGGGGGGTGAGTTTCGTAGGTTGGGTTGAGCGAATAAATATGTTAAAGAAAACCTCTCAATTCTCAGGGAAAGCGAAACCCAACACCCAACACCTAAATCCGTCTGAATCTTTTTGTTGGGTTTCCTTGGGTGTATTGTTGGGTTTCCTTGGGTGTATTGTTGGGTTTCGTGCCTCAACCCAACCTACTTTAGCTAGAGTTCGTAGGTTGGGTTGAGCGAATAAATATGTTAAAGAAAACCTCTCAATTCTCAGGAAAAGCGCAACCCAACACCCAACACCTAAATCAGTCTGAATCTTTTTGTTGGGTTTCCTTGGGTCAACCCAACGGACGATAATTCTATTCCTGTTAATAAAGGAGCAGAAGTTAAAATTATTCGTTATGTGGCTTAAAAATTAGCAGCCCATTTAAAAATCTTAACGGAGGAAAATTAATGATTAACTTAGAACAAATTCAAGAAGATATTAACCAATTACCTGAAGAAGCACAAAACTTACTGATTGATTTTATTGAGTTATTAAAAAAACGCTATTCCTTGGCAAAAAAGCCAGAGATTGCAGCAAAAATAAACCCTGAAGCTCAAAGTACCCTAGACATTTTAAAAGAATCTGGATTAATCGGTTGTATTAGTGCAGAATCCGACCTTTCTACTAATTATAAATCTGTTCTCAAAGAAGGATTAAAAGCTAAATATGATCATCGTTGATACTGGATTCTGGGTGGCTTTATTTAACAATAAAGATCAATATCATCTAATAGCACAGCAAACCTTAGCACAGTATTCTTCTCAACCACTAATTACAACTTGGTGTGTTTTAACAGAAAGTTGTCATCTTCTTTTACAACGTTCTCCAAATCTCTATACAGGAGTTGAAAAACAAATAAAATTAATGAACGTATTTGAGAGACATCCCCAAAAATTTCTATTATTCCACCTTGAAAATACTCATCTAGAAAGAATTCAAGACCTTATGAAACAATATCAAAGTCTGCCAATGGACTTAGCCGATGCCTCTCTAGTTATCTTAGCAGAAGAGTTAGGAAATGGACGTATCTTATCAATTGATAATCGAGATTTTAATACCTATCGCTGGAAAAATAAAAAACCCTTTATTAATCTTTTCCCAAATTTCTAGTTAATCAGTAGTCCGTAGTCCGTAGGTTGGTTTGAGCGAATAAATATGTTAAAGAAAACCTCTCAATTCCCAGGAAAAGCGCAACCCAACACCCAACACCTAAATCCGTCTGAATCTTTTTGTTGGGTTTCCTTGGGTCTAGAAATAACAGCACTTAATCTTATTACCACACCCAGGAGGCCCCCAGAAAAGAAGTTTGGTCTTTGGTAAGTATCCATACTTAGCTAATTTTTGTCGTTGACGATGTTCATCTAAGACTCTCTCTATTTTAGCTTCAGTTTCTTGATTAAAGACAATTTGAGTTGAATCTATAGAGCTTTCTTCAAGTATAACTAAATCCTCGCCACTGTGACGATATCTAGGAAGTAATCTTAATCCATTCTCTGGAATCTGTTTCAACCGTTGCTTTCCTAAAACTTGCTGTAGCTCTTGAGCAAGAGCATGATGATTAGCGGCTAATTGATCGGCAATAAGAGACTCCCCCGCTCTTTGAAGGCTTGAAATAGCCAAGTCTTGAAGTCTTTGTCAAAAATGAGCTTATTTTTTCGAGAAATTACTGCATTTTTAACATCCATTCTACCGCGCGTTCATACAGTTCTAAATTACCAGTTTTTATCAAAGCATTAGCGGCTTTTTGCAAATAGTTAAGGCTCGCTACTCGACTACTAGGATTTTTATCGTCGTAGGTGGCAAGCGCCAAATTATAATAAGCTTCGCCATAATTTGGCTGATAAGTAATTGCTAATTGATAATCAGCGATCGCTGCCTTCTTATCGCCCATTTTTTCCTTAACTAAACCTCGATTATAGTAAGCTTCAGCATAGTTAGACTGGAGAGAAATAGCCATATTTAAATCCTCCAAAGCACTGGCATTATCTCCCAAATCAAAGCGAATAACTCCCCGGTTATTATAGGCGATCGGATTATTGGAATTCAAGCTAACTGCCTTATCTAAATCCTCTAAAGCACCCTCCTTATCCCCAGTTTGTCGTCGAATAATACCACGATTATTATAGGCGATCGGATTCTCCGATATTCTCGGTGTTACTTGTACATTATCGGGAATAGTAGCGGTATCAGTGCGTGCATTTCCCCGATTACTATACGCTGTCACATCGATAGGATTAATGCTCAAAGATTGCAGATAATCTGTAATCGCTCCTTGATCATCTCCCACGTCAGCGCTACTATTACCACGACTATAGAAAATTCTCGCATCACGGACTTTTTGTAGGAATACATTATAATCCTCGATCGCTCCCTGTTTATCCCCTTTTTCAAAACGCGCATTAGCCCGTTTATGATAGCCTTCTGGATCGTTAGGATAGGCAACTATATAAGTAGTATAATCTCTTTCGGCCGCAGCAAAATTTTTCAGAGCAAAATAAGCATCTCCCCGGGCCAGAGCATGACAAGAGACATTATAATTAGGACGAAAATCAGTTTCTCTGGAGTCATAAAAATAATTTTTCTCGGCAGATTCTCGGATATTTTCGCTACAGACAGATCGAGAAGTAAAACTAGGTGTATTAATCCCATCATCTTGGGCTAAGGCAATATTATAATTATCTACTGCCTCCTGATAACGCCCCAATTTATACAGCACTAACCCCCGATGATAGTTAGCGGCTGCATCATGACGATTTCGTGCTACTGCCGCAGTAAAATCCTCTAAAGCTCCCGCGTATTCTTGATATTTATTCGCTCGCATTAACCCCCGATATACATAGGCTTTTGCGTCTTGGGGTTGCAGATAAATTGCTTGGTTATAATCTTGAATTGCCCCTTGATTATTGTTGAGTCTTAGGTGAGCATAACCCCGTTTAAGAAATGCTCTAGAATGGGGAATTTTATCGTAGTTGGGATTAATACGGATGACAAGTGCTAGATCTTTGATTGCTCCATTATAATACTCGATCGCTGTTTGATACCCTTGGGGGGAATTAGAAGATAAATTGGCTAATTCGACTTCCTCGTCAGCCATTTCAATTTGTACTCTGGCACGGTTTTGATAACTGCTAGGAGCATTCTTGGCTAAAAATAGTTTGGGTGAGCATTTTAAAACGATTTTATAATCCTTAAAAGCCTCTCGTTTTCCCCCTATCTTTTCTAAAGCTATAGCCCGATTATAATAGCCTTCAATTAGATCGGGTTTGTATAAAATAGCCAGATCATAATCTTTGATAGCCTCTGCATAATTTCCCCACTGAGAGTATAGCTGTCCTCGATGATAATAGCCGCGATAATCTTCAGTTTCATAACCAATGAAACGCTGGTAATAATCTAAAGCCAAGGATTGATGATTGAGCAAAGACGCAATAATTGCTAGGTTAAAGTAAACTTCGCTTTTATTGGGATTATACTTAAAGGCTTGCTGAAAATCTGAGCGAGCAGCTTCTAATAATTTTAGCTGATGCTGATCCTTGATTCGGCTTTCTCGCTCAATCAAGGGTGTTTCTTCCTCAATAACAGGGATTTCCTCAACTATAGGGGTTTTTTCCTCAATAACAGGGATTTCCTCGGCGGCTATAGGGGTTTTTTCTCCCTCAATCACCATGGCTAACTTTAACACACCTCTTTGATAATAGGCTTGAGCTAGTAACTGTCGATCTTTGAAGGCGGGAGCATTATAATTACTATACCAAATGTATTGACTGAAATCATCGATCGCACCGTTTTGATCGTTGATTTTTTCTCGGGCCATTCCCCGTTGAAGATAAAGTTTAATCGTACCCAGATCGCTAGGATAGACTCGCAGAGTGGCTGAATAATTAGCAATTTCTCTTTTAAGAGCATTAGTATCAACTTCTTCCCTAGAAATAACGGGACATTGTAGGTTTTCTACTGCTTTAACTGAGCTAACTTCTAAACCCAATAATTCCCAAAACAACAGGGGAGACAATAAAAATATTTTTCTAAAAAGCTTGACATTTAAACGATTTTGTGCGGGGGGGGGTAACGGCTTGCTCTGTCAGGGTTTTAGCGATTAAGGATTGTTGTGGCATGATGATTAAAAAAATTTGCCCTAAATATAATTTGGTAATTTAATTATAACTGAACTTCTCCCGTATGAATATATTAGCCATGGCTAAAAGTCTTACAGAGCCTATGCTAAAGCTGGGTAATTTTAATGTACTAATGAGAATGAACGTCTGAAATCCTTATTTTCCTGAGAAGCGCCATGGAGTAAGGGTATCGTTGGGCAGCTTAACTAATACACTTGTTCTGTCTAGGCTGGCTACGATTGCTCGCTGCCGGTCGGCACTTAAGGGCAAGGTTTCCACTTTCCCCGACTGGCTCCTGAATCCTCACCCCACCAAGAAACATTTTCAGCCAACCCTATTTAAGAGCCAATTTTAAAGGCTTCTAGAAATAAACTATAGGTGATACCAATTTTGAGTAAATTGAAAGATTCTCGCAGAATCGGTGCGGGTTTAGCCTGAGAACTTTTTCGGTAAACAATCCGGCTAATCGCCTCCGTAAACAGCACTAATAAACCGGCCGCGGTGACATCCCATTGAGCAGTTTGTCCAGCAGTGGTGACAATTGCTTGACCAGAAAAAATTCCAAATAAAACACAAATTATCTGTAGGGAAATCCGTCGCCAAGGATTACCAAAAAAGCTATTAAATCGACTGCTGGTGACATTAGCCAGCGTACTTAAACGGGTGCGTTGCATGGCCATATTTATTTAGAAGTAATACGGTTAAGAAGCCACAAAGAAGTAACGATACCAGTAAAGTGAGCGAGAATTGTATTAGTATTAGCCTGCACAATTAACAGATCAACCGAATTAACAAATTGACTGGGGTTAGAGGCAACATTAAAAGTACCTTGGGGAACATTGAGGGATTTAATTAAGACGATTCCCGCTAACGCTTGCGCTCCCAAAATCGTTAAAAACATCCCGATAATATTAGCGATTAAACCCTGACGGATTAACTGAATAGTATCGGATTTTTTCGGGCGACTATCTTGATCACCCCTCAACATTTGACGGGCAATTTTCATGTAACGAGAGGAAAAGAAAATGGCGACCACCAAGAAACCAGCCCCACCAATGGCACATAAAACACCGATTTCAATGCCAGAAGTGCGTTGTCTCGTCCCTAATAAACTAGCGGTAGCAATGAGTAATAAAACCCCTGAAATTACGCCCAGGACAATCTGCGTCCAAAAACCGATTCTTCCCTGACGTAAAAGGATATTAGCAGCCCGTTGGACGGCCGGAGGCAAGGAATAAAGATCAGAATCTCTAGGGGTGGATATATTGGTAATTTCTGATTGTTTGTCTCTCATCGGGGTTAAGCTAGGGTTGGGTAAATCTGGTCTTGATCTATTTTCGTCTTTTTTTTTGCCCATGGCTAGAGATTTAATTTTGGCACTGACTGGCTATCTGTTTAGCTTCTACCTGTAAACGCTGGGCCATGCGAAACATTTCTTGACCGGTGTGGAGAGAGCGATCATCGTAGTTAAGGGTAAAGGTTTCTAATTCTTCTAGTCCATCAGTGAGATGATTGAGACAGTAGTAAAGAGAAGCGGCCACTTTGGCCATTTTGGCAGGGTTGGGCCGTTGGCAAAAGAGGGTTTTGGCTCGATCGAGATTTTGGCGACAGGTTTCTAGATAGTCTTGAAAAACAGCCATTAACTGATCATCGAAGGGATCGGCGGATAGGTGATCGATCTGACCTTTGAGAGGCCGGATAATTTGACCGATCAGACGATTAATCGGGCTATAGGTCTGGTTATACCACTGTTTCACCAGGGCCTCGTCTTCCTGGACTGCCTCTTTGTAACGATGGTAATTTGCTTGGGCAGTGGCAGTGCGTTGGCCGCGTTTTTCGGGAAAATTGGCGATTAGTTGGTTATCATAGTCCTTTCTTAGCCTCGGATCGCTTAAAATCTCGTAGGCGGCGTTAATAGCGACGATTTTATCGTGACTGGCACTATCGTTTTGACTATCGGGATGGAATTGTCTGGCTAAACGCCGATAGGCCCGTTTAATCTCGTCAGGGGTCGATTTATGGCTGATTTCTAAGGTTTGGTAGTGGTTGCCGGTCATGAGCGCAAGCGATCGATCTGTCTTTTATTATTATCGACTATGGTTAACGCGGCGGAGAAGGAGAATTGTCAGTAATCAGTGATCAGTGATCAGTGATCAGTTATCAGTAAACAGTAAACAGGGATAAAGATGAAGATAAATATAGCAGTTTTCATCAGAATGAGGTATGGGCAAGGATATTAAACCCTTTGTTGGCAAAACTTGTCGATACCTCAGTAACGTGAAAAGTGCTATAACTAACTAACTAACTAACTTAAAACTTAAGTAGGTAGGCGTTAAAAATTATCAGATACCCCCCTTATCAAGGGGGGATTAAAGGCAAAATCCATTTTTAATTTAATTATAACCAGCTACTTAGATCCGATCACTGATCACTGATAACTGATAACTGATAACTGATTTAGACAAAAGGATTGATTTCAGGGATATCCTCGATCGAGGGTAAGTCTATTGGGTCCGATCGCTCTTGTCTAAGATAATAGGGACAATGAAGCTGACAATCGGGACGATGGGGAAAATCAACTAAATCATTTTGGTATGCTGATAGATAGCGATCGAGATCCTTCAATAAACGGCGTAAATCTCGCCCTGTCTGTTGGTGTAGTTTCCGATTATAGTTAAAAGTAATTTGTTCGGGGCTGCGGGGTAACTGCACAAACCAATAGGTCATCGATAAACTATCAAGAGGATAAGCAGAAGTTTCTGCCAACACATACAGATAAAGTCTCGTCTGCCAATTTTTGGCTAGTTGGTCAGCATCGATAGGTTTTAAGTAGGTTTTCCAGTCAAAAATTACCGCTCGATCGCTCTCTAATAAAATTAAATCATAGATAACCGTTAATAAATAATTACCCACAGTTAAACTGCGACAATGTTCCGCTTCTCGATTGGTTTCTCCCGGATTTTGGGCAATTGCCGGGGCAGCCTTTAATAGGGCCGTTAAACAATGTTCTAACTGTTCATTTTCCCGTAATAAAGATGCGATCGGCAGTCCTAATTCCCGCTGCTGTAATAATAGGTGAAACTGACTGCCCCATTCTTGCCGCTGCAATTGTTCAGGGTCAGCCGGTGTGTTAAGTTCCTCTAGATAGACTTTTTGAAATCTGGGTGGACAGGTTTCCAATAGGTTTAAATGACCTTGGGCAAGACGGTAGATCTTAGGCATAATAGGGTTATCGTGAATATTATCGAGAAAACGGGTTTCTCGAAGAAACCCGTTTTCTGTATAAATGTTAATTGATGTTACAGGGGTCTTGAAAAATTGGCGATTGTTTGCACAAAATAGTCGCAGTCATCCCTTGAGGTTAATATCATCACTTCTTCTCTTTTGCCGAGCCTTCCTGCTGTTGACGATGTTTTGTTCAATTTTGCTCAATCTGATGGCTTGAGTCAAGCTAATCAGGTGGATAGTGTGAGAAATCAGGGTTTAACCGCACCCGAATTAAATACTGTAGTTTTCCTCGATGCTGGTGTTACCGATTATCAAAGTCTCCAAGCTGGGGTAATTCCAGAAGTCGCCACGGTTATTCTCTCTCCCAATCAAGACGGAATCGAACAAATATCCGCTTTTTTACCACAAAATCCCCAGATTACCACCATTCACCCCTATTATTAAATCGGTGCATTACGCTATCGCGCTTCACAGCCTACGAGTAAGCAAACAACTCAAATGAACCAAACAACCGCCAATTATGATGAACCCTGGAAAGAAGCATTAAGCGAGTATTTTGAAGCGTTTTTATACTTCTTTTTTCCTGAAGTTCACCAACTAATCAGTTATCAGTTATCAGTTATCAGTTATCAGTGACTAATTGGAAACAAGTAGCAATCCCTTTGCTATAATAGTCATGGCACACCTGAAAACAAAAGCGACTATTGGGAAGCTGCCACAACGGGAACAGTGGAAGTGGAAGTTAATCAGGGGATTATATGAAAAGGAGTTCGAGAGGGAACAGATAATTAAACTGTTTGAAATCATCGACAATATGATGACTTTATCCCCTGAATTGCAGTCAAGTTTAGAGAGTAAAATCAAACAATTTGAGGAGGAAAGAACCATGCCTTTAATGAGTAATATGGAGTTACGAGGAATCGAACGCGGTAAAGAAATTGGTAAGGAAATTGGGGAGTTACGAGGAATCGAACGCGGTAAGGAAATTGGGGTGCTAGAAAAAAGCCGCGATGCCATAAAAACAGTTTTAACTGTGCGGTTTGGAGAGATTTCTTCAGAAATTGAAGAGATAATCGGCAAAATGACTAACCCTACTATCTTAGAAGAGCTACTAAAATTAGCAGCTACCGCTAATTCTCTCGCAGAATTTAAGCAGTCTTTGGCAAGAATCCAATAATCTTATCCTAATATCTAGAAAACGGGTTTCTCCGAGATTCTCAACTGAGAAAACGGGTTTCTTCGAGAAACCCGTTTTCTGGACTTATTAACGAATAAAATTAATCTGACAAATATTAAGAGGAATAATCGGTTCAAATTCTTTTCGGTCAGAAGTAAGTAAAATTCCTTTTTCTTGATTGGCTAAAGTTAAAGCAAAACAATCAGCTAAAGAAATGCGCTTAATTAGTGCCTTATATTGGCTTACTTGTCGCCAAAACTTGCTACTTAAATCAAAGCGAGTTTTTATGTTAATATCACTTAATTCTTGAATTAGTTTTTCTGTTTCTGATTCTCCTATGTCGCAATAAAAATTATAGTAAACTTCGCAAAGATTAACAACATGAATCATTTTTTTATTATTTTGATTAGTGATGGTTTCTCTGACAAGATCCGCTCCTGTTTCATTACGAACAAAAGCAATTACAGCACAAGCATCTAAAATGATATTCATCTATTACGCTCCTCCCAATCAATTTCTGCTTGTTTTTGTTGGGCAAAATCTTCACTACTGGTGGGTGCATGAGCATATTTACCTTGTAATGATTTAATCAACTGTTGTCTTTCTTCTTCTGATTTAGGTTTAATTTGAGGCAAAAAATTTTGCTCGATTAACTCTCTAATTTGCAATAATTGTTCGCCAGAAAGATTAGCTAATGATTCAATTATTTGTTGACGTATTGCTGTAGCATTCATGATTATTACTGACAATTAAGTATAAAAAGTTACTATGGTTACAATCTATCACAAAAAATGCTAATTGGCCAGCAAACCTCTAAAATTAAGCAAATAACTGCCTCGCTTTGACGTTAGCGATCGCATCTTCGCAATAACTGAGAAAACGGGTTTCTTTGAGAAACCCGTTTTCTGTAAATTTTTGTTATATCCCCCTTGAAAGATTGGGGATTGTTGAGCTAAAAATGTTAGCAATAAACCTTTACAGTTAATATCATGACTTCTTCTCTTTTGCCGATTCTTCCTGCTGTTGACGATGTTTTGTTTAATTTCGCTCAATCTGATGGCTTTTGGGCGAATTTGGCCATCGCTTTTGGAGCAAGTTATGATGTGGTTAAGGCGACAGAATTACGACAGCAGTGGAAAAGCCGAAATTTTAGTCAACTTCCCCCAATTGAGGTACTTAGTGGTGAAGTTTTGGGGACGGCGAATGGTGCATATTCCAGTAGTACGAATAAGATTTATCTATCAGCATCTTTTTTGAATACAGCTTCTTCAGCAGCGATAATTAATGTGATTTTAGAAGAAATTGGGCATTATGTGGATGCTCAAGTTAATCAGGTGGATAGTGCGGGAGATGAGGGGGCAATTTTTGCAGAGTTGGTGCAGGGAAATAGTCTGGATGTGGCAACCTTGGAGGCTTTACGAGCAGAGAATGACCAGACAACAATTATAGTAAATGGCGAAATTATTCAAGTAGAACAGGCGGATTTTACGGGGACTAATGGGAATGATAATATTACTGGAACTTCTGGGGATGATAACATTTATGGGTTGGGAGGCAATGATACACTTTCTGGTCTAGCCGGAAATGACCGTTTAGAAGGTGGTTCTGGGAATAATACTCTCTACGGTGGGACAGGTAATGATGTCTTTAACTTTGCCTACCCTCTAAACACAAACACCAGTGATGTAGCGATGGATTTTGTCCAGGGACAGGACAAAATTGATGTGAGTAGCTTGAACCTGAGTGATTGGGCTACCCTACAATTACTAATTAGTAATGATGGCAAAAATAATGCGTTAATCACTACTTTTTTTGACGGTGTTCAATCTCAGCTAAAACTCAATGGCATTAATCCGACTCTCTTACAGGCAAGTGATTTTATCTTTAATACAATTAACCTCAATCAGTCTATTGATGGTGATGACTTTTATACTTATAATGATCAACTATTTGGTGGTTTAGGCAATGATACATTGAGAGGATTTAAGGGTAATGATACTTTGTTTGGAGAACAGGGAGATGACCGTTTAGATGGGGGTTCTGGAAGTGATACTCTCTACGGTGGTTTAGGAGATGATACTGCCGTCTATACTGGCAATCGGTCTCAGTATTCATGGACTAGCAATCAAGGAGTATTTACGATAACTGATTCAGTAGCTAATCGGGATGGCATAGACACTTTATACGGTATTCAAAAACTACAATTTTCCGATCAAATTGTAACAATTGCTCCTGAGGAAGATTTCCCTAGTATTACTCTTGCTGTCTCTCCCAGTAGTGTTACTGAAGATGGGACAGCTAATCTTGTTTATACCTTCACTCGTAGTGGTTCCACAACCAATCCTTTAACGGTTAATTACAGTATTGGAGGGACAGCAACCAATGGAACCGATTACGCTTCTATTCCCACGGGTGTCATCTTTGCAGCTAATTCTGCGACTGTTACCGTAATCGTTGACCCCACTGCTGACACAATAGTAGAAAGTAACGAAACTGTTATTTTAACCCTCGCTTCGGGGACAGGTTATACAGTAGGTACTCCTAACGCAGCCACGGGGACAATTACCGATGATGATACCAGTGTCACCTCGCAACTCTCCATTAATGACATCACCGTGGTGGAAGGTAAAGATAATCATGCCATCCTCACCGTCACAGTTGATAACCCCAACCCGCAACCAATTACCTTCAACTATACCACTGCACCCATTAACGCTACCGCTAATGTAGATTACACTAGCAAAACTGGAACTATCACCATTGCTGCTAATACTGCCACCGCTACTATTAGCATTCCCATCCTCAATGATAACCTTAATGAACCTGATGAAGCTTTTACAGTAACCCTGTCAAATCCCGTTAATGCTACCATCAATCCCGAAGGGGGAATAGGAGAAGTTATCATTACTGATACTTGGCAAAGCACTCTCACTCGCACCCTACCCAACAATGTCGAAAATCTCAGACTAATTGGCAGTAATAATATTAACGGTACAGGTAACGCCGGTAACAATAAAATCACTGGAAATAGTGGCATTAATCAAATCAATGGACGTGCGGGAATTGATACTTTAACCGGTGGTTTAGGTGCAGATACTTTTATCTTCCAATTTGGTCAATCTACCATATCAACAAGGGATCGTATCACAGATTTTGCCATCAATAGTGATAAAATCGACTTATTAACTCAAGGTGGAACTGCCACGAGTGCGCCTAGCAATTTCAGTCGTGCTGCTAATAGCACTGTCACCACTTTACAGAATTTAATCAATCAGGTATTTACTGATGCCAATGGAGCCACTACAGGTAATCAAGGATTAGGGGTTAATAGTGCCGCCTTAGTGCAGGTAACAACCGGTGCAATAGCTGGAACTTACCTCGTTATTAATGATAGCGCGGCTGGCTTCCAATCCAGCAATGATTTATTAATAAATATCACCGGATTTACTGGTGCTTTGCCAGCTTTAGGGAACATTCCAGTGGGTAATTTCTTTGTTTAATTAAGTAGGCGTAGGGTGCGTTAGGTGGCTAACAATTCGGTCAAAAAAACACGCATCAACAATCCGCCGTAACGCACCACCTCTATTATTAAATCGGTGCGTTACGCTATCGCGCTTCACCCCTAAGAGTAAGCGGACAACTCAAATGAACCAAAC
Source organism: Microcystis aeruginosa NIES-843 (assembly GCF_000010625.1). Lineage (NCBI taxonomy): Bacteria > Bacillati > Cyanobacteriota > Cyanophyceae > Chroococcales > Microcystaceae > Microcystis > Microcystis aeruginosa. Next base: position 310,837 of record NC_010296.1, on the reverse strand, counting down.
AACCGCCAATTATGATGAACCCTGGAAAGAAGCATTAACCGAGTATTTTGAAGCGTTTTTATACTTCTTTTTTCCTGAAGTTCACCAATTGATTGATTGGACAAAAATTCCCGAATCCCTAGAAAAAGAACTCAAACGGATTACCGCTTCAGCAAAGACAAAAAAACGTTTCGCTGACAAACTCTATAAAGTCTGGTTACTCAGGGGTGAAGAAGTCTGGATTTTGATTCATATTGAAATTCAAAGCCAGTACGAAGAAAATTTTCCTCAGAGGATGTATATTTATAACTATCGGGCCTTTGATTTGTATCAGAAACCAGTTATCAGTCTCGCTATATTAGGAGATGAACGAGTAAATTGGCGACCAGATTCCTATAATTATACTATCGCTGGTTGTGAAGTCAGCCTCAAATTCCCAACGGTTAAATTACTGGACTATGAGGAAAGATGGTCAGAACTAGAAGCAAGCAGCAATCCTTTTGCTATAATAGTAATGGCACACCTGAAAACAAAAGCGACTACTGGGAAGCTGCCACAACGGGAACAGTGGAAGTGGAAGTTAATCAGGGGATTATATGAAAAGGAGTTCGAGAGAGAACAGATAATTAAACTGTTTGAAATCATCGACAATATGATGACTTTATCCCCTGAATTGCAGTCAAGTTTAGAGAGTAAAATCAAACAATTTGAGGAGGAAAGAACCATGCCTTTAATGAGTAATATGGAGTTACGAGGAATCGAACGCGGTAAAGAAATTGGTGAGGAAATTGGGGAGTTACGAGGGATAGAACGCGGTAAGGAAATCGGTAAGGAAATTGGTAAGGAAATTGGTAAGGAAATTGGTAAAGAAATTGGAGCGTTAGAAAATGCTCGTGATTTTGTGAAAAAAGTTTTGGAAAACCGACTAGGCGATATCCCTGGAGATATTGGACAATGTCTCAATGATGCTTCAGTTATTTCGGTTTTAGAAGAGATGTTAAAAGCCGCACTTATAGTAAATTCTTTTGAGGAGTGTAGGAAGTCTTTTAGTATCATCATAAATAAGTAGGGTGGGTAATACCTACCTTACTTAGTAAACTGTTTGAAATCATCGACAATATGATGACTTTATCCCCTGAATTACAGTCAAGCTTAGAGAGTAAAATCAAACAATTTGAGGAGGAAAGAACCATGCCTTTAGTAAGTAATATGGAGTTACGAGGAATAGAACGCGGTAAGGAAATTGGTAAAGAAATAGGCAAGGAAATTGGTAAGGAAATTGGAGCGTTACAAAAAAGCCGTGATGCCATAAAAACAGTTTTAACTGTGCGGTTTGGACAGATTTCTTCAGAAATTGAAGAGATAATCGGCAAAATCACTAACCCTACTATCTTAGAAGAGCTACTAAAATTAGCAGCTACTGCTAATTCTCTCGCAGAATTTAAGCAGTCTTTGGCAAGAATCCAATAAGAAAATCTTGCCGTAGGGTAGGCATTGTCCACCCATTCACCTTAAAACTCTTAGCCAGAAGCGGAGAACAATTAAAACTATCACCCTAATTGATGAACCAAACAACCGCCAATTATGATGAACCCTGGAAAGAAGCATTAACCGAGTATTTTGAAGCGTTTTTATACTTCTTTTTTCCTGAAGTTAACCTAGAAAACGGGTTTCTCGGAGAAACCCGTTTTCTGGACTTTAAGACAAAAAAACGTTTCGCTGACAAACTCTATTCAGTTATCAGTTATCAGTGACTAAGTAGGTGGGTGGAATTAAATATAAGATGAACGTAGGTTGGGTTGAAGCATGAAACCCAACTCCCGATTATGTTACGCTACCGCTAACCCATCCTACAAATAATTGTGCCTCCCTACTTAATTGGAAGCAAGTAGCAATCCCTTTGCTATAATAGGGTCTGCTGAAAAGGTTTTTCCTGGTGGCAGGGTGTGGGGTGTGGGGTTTTACCGATTTTGTTCCTACCTCACCATTAGGATAACTGCTGTAAATGAAATAACCGACTAATGAAAAAGATAATATTGACTTTACTATTAGCTTGGCTTTTAGTTGCTAACATGAATAGCCAAGGGGTTTTAGCAGTGACGCTCGATTTTCAATGGTTGGGAAATCAAGGCTATACAGCTAAAGGTTCTTTTAGTTATGATGAAAAAACGGCCCCGACTATCTTTTCGGAAAAAGGTTCGGGAAAAATGCGAGTTTTAGAAAATTTTCAGGTATCTTTTTATGACAATGGTGGTCAAGAGATCGCTAAATACGATAATGTCAGCGAGGGAATTTCCTCGGCTAATTATTTTCAGTTTAATTTTAATACCAAAACCGGTCAAGTTTTCGGCTCGATCGATCTGGGGGGTGAAGGGATGGGGGAAATCTATCTTCAAGGGGTGGTTAACGATAATTTGGCCCTCTTGCGGGTGGAGTCGGTAGATCTGGTCATGGATGAGGATGATTCACCAGAAATTATCACTCAGTTTTGACTAAATTGATCGGGAAAATAGGGATTATCCTAGCCTAATTTTTCCGCTAATTCTAACCAGCGATCGGTTAAATTATCAATTTTTTGACTCAATTGAGCTAATTCTTCGGTCAGAGCGGTTATTTTAGTAAAATCTTCTAGGGGTTCTCCATAAAGTACCTGTTCAATTTCAGCTTTTTTTGCTTCTAAAATTGGTATTTGTTTTTCGATATCTTCGTATTCTTTTTTCTCTTTAAAAGAGATTTTCTTATTGACGGGTGACGGAGAAGCTTTAACAGTTTTTGGGGTGACTTTTTTTTCTTTTGGTTCCTCCTCCTCTTTTTTCTGATCGAGATAAAGGGAATAATTACCCGGATATTGACGGATATTACCCCCGGTTTCAAAGGAAAAAATAGTATCAACTACTCGATCGAGAAAATAGCGATCATGGGAAACGACAATCACACAACCGTTAAAGTCCTCTAAATATTCTTCTAAAATTGCTAAAGTCTGCACATCGAGATCATTGGTGGGTTCATCTAAGATTAAAACATTAGGCGCACTCATCAAAACTCGTAGTAAAAATAAGCGTCGTCTTTCTCCTCCAGAAAGTTTATAAATTGGTGCATACTGTTGATCGGGAGGAAAGAGAAATTTTTCTAACATCTGGGAAGCGGTGATCACGCTGCCGTCTAGGGTTTTGACTAATTCGGCCACACTTTTCAGATATTCGATCACTCTTTGATTTTCGTTGATATTGAGATCATCGGATTGTTGATCGAAGTAACCAATATGAATAGTGGAACCGATGTCAACCGTGCCTGAATCGGGGAGAGTTTTCCCGGTAATAATATCCATGAGAGTAGATTTTCCTACCCCGTTACTGCCAATAATACCGATGCGATCTTCGGGGGTAAAAATATAGGTAAAATCTTTAATTAAAGTATGATCGCCGTAAGCTTTCGAGATCTTTTCTACTTCGATAACTTTTTTGCCGATGCGTCTTCCTGCGGTGGCAATATCGACTTTTCCCTCCACCTGTTTAAATTCCTTAGTCCCCATTGCCTGAATGCGATCGATCCGCGCTTTTTGTTTGGTACTGCGCGCTTTTGGTCCCCGGGATAACCATTCTAATTCCCGTCGTAAAACTCCCGCGTGTTTGCGTTGACTACTGGCGATCGATTCTTCCGCTAAAGCTTTTTTTTCTAGATAATAGGCATAATTACCAGAATAAGTAGATAAATCTCCCCGATCGATTTCAATGATGCGATTAGTCACTCGATCGAGAAAATAGCGATCGTGAGTAATTAATAATAATCCTCCCCGAAAACGGGACAAATAACTCTGTAACCACTCCACGGAAAGCGCGTCTAAATGGTTTGTGGGTTCATCCATCAATAAACAGTCAGGATCGGCTAAAAGTGCGGTAGCGATGGCGATTCTTTTGCGATATCCCCCCGATAAATCTCCCACGCGAGCATTAAAATTATCGATACCCAGTTTACTTAAAATAACTTTAGCATTGGTTTCTAAATCCCAGGCGGCAAGTTTATCAATTTGTTGCGAAACCCTTGACAAACGTTCCATAATAGTATCCAGATTTTCTGGCTCATGGACAAGGCGATCGGACAATTCCTCGTATTCCTTAATTAAAGTCATACTTTCGCCACTATCGGCGAAAACCTGCTCTAAAACCGTTTTATCGTCGTCTAGATCGGGTTGCTGGGGTAAATAGACGATTTTCATCCCCGAATTGATTTGAATTTCGCCACCATCGATCGCTTCTAATCCGGCGATCATTTTCAATAGGGTCGATTTTCCCGATCCATTCGTACCGATCAGGCCGACTTTATCGCGATCATCGAGACTAAAACTCGCATCTTTGAGAATTTCCTTGATACCGAAGTCTTTTTTGAGCGATCGAACCGTCAGCAGTGTCATGATTTCTGGGAATAATCCTTCTTTTCTAGTGTAGTGTCTGGACTAATGCAAAGGATAGATTAAGCAGGTTCTGCTGAAAAAGTTTTTCCCGATGAAAAAAAACCTGTCCCTAATGCCGACGATAACGAGAAAAGGGACAGATTGGCTCAATGGAATGAGATTATTTTCAGGGGCCAGACGGCATCAGGAATTACATCATACCCATGCCGCCCATGCCGCCCATGCCACCCATGCCGCCCATGCCACCCATGCCGCCCATATCGGGGGCTGCGGCTTCTTTAACGGGTTTTTCGACCACGAGGGCTTCCGTAGTTAGGACCATACCGGCGATAGAAGCGGCGTTTTGAACGGCTGACCGTACCACTTTAGCCGGATCGATAATTCCGGCGGCGATTAAGTCTTCGTACTTGCCGGTGAGGACATTGTAACCGACGCTAAAAGCGGTTTCGCGCACACCTTCCACGATCACATCCCCTTCCACACCGGCGTTGTTGGCTAACTGACGCAGGGGGGCTTCTAGGGCTTTAGCGACGATATCGGCGGCGACTTTTTCCTCATCGTTAGTGAGAGAAGCTTTGAAAGCCTTCACCTTAGAAGCCAGATGAATCAAGGTTGTACCACCGCCCGGGACGATACCTTCTTCCACGGCGGCTTTGGTGGCATTGAGGGCATCTTCGATGCGGAGTTTGCGATCCTTGAGTTCGGTTTCTGTGGCTGCCCCGACCTTAATGACGGCCACACCGCCGGCTAATTTAGCGATGCGTTCCTGTAATTTTTCCTTATCGAATTCGGAATCGGTTTCTTCTAACTGTTTTTTCAGTTGGGCGAGACGTTTCTGCACATCGGCCTTATTGCGGCTGTCCCCGGAGGCGACAATAATTGTATTGTCTTTTTCTAGGGTGATTTTTGCCGCTTGCCCTAGCAGATCGAGGCTAACCGTGTCAAGACTCAAGCCCACTTCTTCGGAAATCAGACGACCACCGGTGAGGATGGCAATATCTTGTAAAACCGCCTTGCGACGTTCCCCGAAACTGGGGGCCTTGATGGCGACGACATTTAAGACCCCCCGGGCCTTGTTGACCACTAGAGTGGCTAAGGCTTCGCCGTCCACATCTTCGGCGATAATTAATAGGGGACGACCTTGACGAGCAACGGCTTCGAGGACGGGGACTAATTCAGCGATCGCACTGATTTTTTTATCGGTAATCAGGATCAGGGGGTTGTCGTACTCGACGATCTGTCTTTCCTGATCGGTGATGAAATAGGGAGAGATATAACCGCGATCGATCTGCATCCCTTCCACTACTTCTAATTCCGTGGTTAGGGATTTCGATTCTTCCACGGTGATTACGCCATCGGTGGTGACTTTTTCCATGGCGGTGGCGATCATTTGTCCCACTTCTTCATCGTTGCCGGAAGAAACGGTGGCCACTTGAGCGATCGCATCTCCAGCGATCGGTTTAGCGACGGCAGCGATTTCTTCCACCAGATAGGCGATGGTTTTGTCCAGTCCGCGTCTTAAGGCGACGGGATTGGCCCCGGCGGTAACGTTTTTCAGACCTTCTTTAATTAAAGCCTGGGCGATGATGGTGGCGGTAGTGGTGCCATCTCCCGCTAAATCTTTGGTTTTTGCCGCTACTTCCTGAATTAATCTCGCCCCGGTGTTTTCGAGGGGATCGGACAATTCGATTTCTTTGGCCACGGTGATGCCGTCATTAACGATCTGGGGGGCGCCGTATTTCTTTTCTAACAAGACATTGCGTCCTTTCGGACCGAGGGTGATTTTTACCGCATCGGCCAAGGCGTTGACACCTCTTTCTAGGGCGCGACGGGATTCATCTTTAAAGGCAATGATTTTGGACATGGTATCGCTGTTGTAATAGGACTCCTTATAGTTAATTTAGCACTCTTAGGGCTTGAGTGCTAATCCCGGTGTGCGGTTATTGAGGAGATCAGGGTGTTATCTCCCCACGGCAGACTGAATTGAGTTAAAAAAATAAAAATTTATCAAGATTTATGAATAATTGCAGAAAATCAATGATAACTATTGTAGCATTGGGGAGATAATCGAATTTTAGCCCATTTTCGCCTTTTTTTTAGGAGAAGACAACCATGATTAATCCAAATCCTGCTATCGAACAAAAAATTAATCAATTTATTCTAGAAACCCAAAATAAATTTAGTCAGGATAAATCAGCTACCCTTGCTAGTTACCAAACAGAAGCCAAAACAATCACTCAAGAGACTAATAATTTAAGAGATGAACTTATTCAAAAACTAGGTGAATTAACTTTTTCAGACCCTTTACCTAGCAGAGAAGAATTAGAAAAACAAATAATAGCTCATATAGATCAGCTTGTGGAGACAATCAACCTTTTATCTACGGGTAAAATTTCAGAAATTCCTCTTGATACTTTAAGCCAAGAAATTGATAGTTTGGTCGCAACAATTACGATTGTATTTGATGCTAATGCTAACGATGCAAACTTGCCAAAACTTAAGGAAAAGCTAACTGCTTGGCAAACAAAAGTTAAAGATACTTTGGTTAAATTTTCCACGACTGTGGAATTACAACAGAAAAATGAGTCTTTGATTGCTGAACTGAAGGATAAATTAGACAAATATAGTTCAATTCCTGAAGTAGATGAACCCTTTGAAAAGTTAGTCAAGGAATTTAAAGATAATTCTGCACAACTACAAGTACAAGAAGCAAGTGTTTTATTTCAAACTTTAGACGATTTAATCAATGAAATTAAAGCTAGAGATGAGGTGATTAAACTAAATCAAAGAATTGATACTTTGCTGGGAAAAACTAAAGAACAAGTAGCGGGATTCCCTCCAGAATTAGACCGGGAAGTACAGGGAGAATTAGCCAAATTAATTATAATACTAGGGATAGCGCAGGTGGAACTCATCAACAGTTCCAAAGCTTGGGATATCATGCAAGTAAAGTCGGTGGTAGATGCTGGAGAAATTGCGATTAAATCTTTAACAGGTCAACCTAATATTATTTTGGCACAAAAATTACGCTATGCTGCCGAAACAGGATTAAGAAAAACCCAGATGGGTTTTTGGAATGGTCTAGCCGAATTCAGAGGTAATCTTTTCCATTCTATCAAAATACCTACAAAAGTTTTAATTGGATTAGTGTTAGCTCTCCCTTTGAATTGGGGTATTATGAACTCCCCTCCAGTGAAGAATTTGCTTATGCCCTTACCTCCAATCTCAAATTCTAGTAACCAAAATACTGAGGACAAAGATGAAAATTTTAGACTCTTGATATTGATATTGATGACAGGGACTTTAGGGGGAGCAGTTAGTCTTCTAACTCGTTTGCAAGACTTTGATAATCCCAAAAATCAAAAATATGACGATGACTTCTTGCCATTGTCAATTGGTTTAACCAAACCCATTTTAGGGGGAAGTTTCGCTTTCTTTATTCTGCTAATTCTTAACTCTAGCATTTCTCCCTTACAAATTCGGACTGACAATGGAAATAAGGGGAATGACACCTATTTATATGGACTTTTGACAATGGCTTTTGTGGCTGGATTTAGCGAACGTCTTATTCCCGATTTAATTAATCAAGTAGAGAAAAAAGTAACTGTAGAGGCTAGTTCCACTGGACAGGGACTACCTCCAACGATTTTGATCGCTCCGTCTAGCGCAGCTTTAGCATTAAATGGAATCCAGGAATTTAGCATTAATCCCGTTGGTAACTACACCATCACAATCTCACCGCCAGAAAGCGGTAAAATTGATAAAAATACCACTGATGCCAAATTTACCTACACTGCACCCCCACAAGGAAATGCTGGGGATACAATTACTATTACTGCCACTTCTGATTCTGGACAAACTGCCAAGGCTACGGTCACTTTAACTGCATAAAAAAAGACCGAGAGAGCCTTCTAGTTTGACAAAAAAAGTATAACTCCCATTTACCCCGATTTCGGGTTAATGGGAATAGCCAAGGCTTGAACTTGAATTTTTTTTAACTCGGAAACTAATCGAATCGCCTGCTGTTCGTAGAGGGGGGCGCCGAGAGTCGCTGGCAAATTTTCCATGAGATCGCTGGCGGTTTTCAGGGGACAATTAGAAAAACGACTGATCACGGTGGGTGCTTCCGCGGCAATATTGCGGTTAAAGGCTTTTTCCACCCGCACGCGCCAAGTTTTGGGAGTGCGACGACCCTGCTCCACCCGTCGCAGTCCGTTGATGGTGGCCAGCACCACAATGCGATCGCCGATGCGTAAATTGAGATAATCTTCGGGCATTAATTTCGGGGCTTGCCGTTCTCGTTGGTGTAGGATCGGCACGACTCGATAACCGTAGGCAATATCCCCGATCGAGCTACCATTGAGAGTATCTCCGGCTTCGATCTCGTATTCTGTCACCAGAATCGTTTTTTGCGCCCAACGGAACAGATAGATAATATTTTCTCCGAAAGCCGCTCCCGTAAAGGCTTCTGCCGCTACGGTGTTGGTTCCTAAAATGTGAGATCGGGGCAGAATTTGACTTAATTGTTGACTAAGGTTGTCGTCGGTGGTGCGGATGACTAAGTAGCTTTGGGGGTTGAGTTTGCGGGTGGTTAGGGCCACTTCTAAATTGAGGATTTCGTCATCGGTAACGATGGCTATACTTTTGGCCCTATCTAAATTGACATTTTTTAAAGATTCTTCGATATTTCCCGTCATCAGGGGCATTTTTGGCAGCATAGTCCCATCAAAATCCCTATTTAAGCTCACCCCGACGATCGCCTGTTGCATTTCTAGTAATAAATTAGCCACTTCTCTGCCGACTCGACCTAAGCCAACAATAACGATATGATTCTGTTGGGGAACTGGGGGACGGTTAGGGATAAATTGAAATCTTGATGATAATAAAGTTTCTGTCAAAATGGCATAGAGAACCCCGATAAAAGCGGTTCCAGCTAAGGTTAAAAAGAGACTAAATAGCTGCATCCACCAGGGAACCGCATTTAAATCTTCGGGGTTAGAGCCACCGAAAACATCGCCGTAACCACCTAATAAAAGGATCGCTGTTCCTGAAAGAGAGGAAATAAAGGAAGCTCTCGGGGCGTAGAGATGGAAAAGAAAAGTCCCGATAATTACTAGGAGGATAATGATAAATACTGACAGGAAAGCCACCCGATGAATTTGCTGCTGAAAACTCAATTGCCAGAATTGTTGGATTTCTTTGAGGAATTTCTGCCAAAAATCCCGCAACTTCTGGGGAGAATTTGACGGTTTCTGGCGGGTAGAATCGATGTTTTGATAGGTAGTCTCTATAGTGGTAATGGTATCACCAGCCCTGATAGTGGTGGTGGGAGACCATTGATAAAATCCGGCCCTTAAAGGTTCATCGGGGGCTGTGTGTGCTAACAGACGACGGGTGGGAGTATTTAAATCACCTAAAAAGCGATCGAGTAAACCATCTTCGGGGCTAATTTGTCTCTGGATAATCCGCAATTTCTGACCGTCGAGATGCAAAAAACCGAGGGTTTCTGTGCCTAATGTGGCTAAAGCAAAGGCATTGGCGGGTAGTTGGGTGGGTTCATAGGCGATAAAATTGCCTAAACGTTCCTTGAGTAGCTGATTGAGATTATCTTTAGAAGAACGCACCACTAAGCGGGTAAGGGGATTTAATTGCCGAATAATTAGGGCAGTGGTGGCATTAATTCGCTCATCACTGGTGACAATTAAAGCGGCCCGACAGCGATCGATTCCCGCTCTTGCTAAAATGTTTTTTTGACGACAATCACCGATAATTATTTCCTCTAATAAATCGGGAAAATCATTAATTTCCCAACTGGGAGGCTGTATTAGTTCGATACCGACGACGCTAACCCCAAACTCTTTTAAAGACTTGACGCAGTGTTGTCCGAGACTACCCAATCCACAAACTAAAAAGCGATCGGCTGACTTGACATTACCATGGACAAAGCTGAGAGATTCTTGGTTCATAGATTCTGCTTGTCTTAAAAATTATAACATACCTGCATTTTTATTGCGTACCCGTTGATACATTTCTTCCATTACCTCGATAAAGGAAGTATCCTTATCCCAAAATGCAGGATAATCACCAGCTTTTTTAATGACAATTGCGGGAATAGTTGCGGATTTAACTAACTGAGGATTTTCGGGTAAACGGTGATGAGAGTGCCAAAATTCTTTGAGATCAATTGTTTCTGCTGCCAGTATGGTTTCGGGTTTAGTGTGATAGGAGGTAACGGGGTTAAGAGGAATTTTTTCCTCTTGGATGGAGGAGGAAAGCAGCTTACCGAGGGGAGTTTTTGCTAACTCTTGCAGTAATTTTTGACGAGAGATACCCCGTAATTCAAATAAGAGGAAAGGATCCTGATCTAATTGGGAGGCAACCAGATAATAAACTCCAGCAATATGTTTACAGGGATTTTCCCAATCGGGACAGGAACAATTGGTGATAAAATCCTTTTGATTGTGGGGTAATAAGTGCAGATTCAGATCGCTAAATGCTTCATCAATATTATCGGGAACTTCTTTGAGCAGCAGTTTAGAGATCATACTCGCTCTTGAACCAAGATTATATAAAGCTTGTGACCACTCTGCTTTAGTAATTGGTTTAATCTCGATACTCACCTTATACAAAGGTTCTTTGTAAACCCCAAAGTAGGGATTAATGGAACCTCGCACCTGAGCAGTAATTAAATTACCGTCAATTGTATAATTCTTGACTTTATCATTTTTGGCGTAGGAACGTCCTCGACTCAAGCGCGCTGAGTCGGTAAATTCCTCTAATGCTTCTATAAAGCGTTGTCCCCACCAAGTTTTACTAAATTTATTCATAGGTTTACCTCGGTTAAATAATTGTCTGTTTATTCAATGCGATTAACTGACGAAAACTTTCGTTATCTAATTCCGTTAACCAGGATTCATCATTACTAACAATAGCATTAGCTACCTTTTTCTTTTCCTCGATCATTTCATCAATTCTTTCCTCTAAGGTTCCCAATGTGACAAATTTATGCACGAAAACATTTTTTTGTTGACCAATTCTAAAAGCGCGATCGGTTGCTTGATTTTCCACCGCAGGATTCCACCAACGATCGAAATGAAAAACATGATTTGCTTTGGTTAAAGTAATGCCAACTCCCCCAGCTTTTAAGGATAAAATAAATACGGAAGGTTCTGTTTCGGGATGTTGAAATTCTTCGATCATTTGTTCTCGTTTTGGTTGAGAAGTCCCTCCGTGAAGATAATAGGTATTGTAGCGAAAAGTTTGTTTGAGGTACTTTTGTAAGGAGTCACCGATTTCAGTAAATTGAGTGAAAATAAGCAAACTATCTCCCTCTAAAATTACTTCTTCTAGCATTTCTCCCAAACGCTCTAACTTATGCGATCGCTCAGGAGTAAAAGCACTGTTATCCTGTAAAAATTGACGCGGGTGATTACAAATTTGTTTCAAGCGCATCAGGGTAGATAAAATTAATCCTTTGCGTTTTATTCCCTCCGCTTCTTCTAATTGTTTTTCCACTTCTTTGATGACAACTTCGTAGAGAGAAGCTTGTTCTTTAGTTAAATTACAATACTGTTTGTTTTCCACTTTGTCAGGTAAATCTTTAATTATCTGCTTATCGGTTTTTACCCGACGCAGAATAAAAGGTTCCACTAATTTTTTGAGAACCGTGGACTGGAGACGATCATTTTGTTTTTGGATTGGCACTTCAAACGCTTTACGAAATTGAGTTTCTTTACCTAAATAACCAGGGTTAAGGAAGTTAAAAATTGACCATAAATCAAGCAGTCTATTTTCTACTGGAGTTCCCGTTAATGCGAGACGATGTTGTGCAGATAAACTCAAGATTGCTTTAGTTTGTGCTGCTTTAGGATTTTTGATATTTTGTGCTTCATCAATTACCAAACGTTGCCAAGATTGCGAGTTAAATAATTTCAAATCCTTGCGAACTAAGGTAAAGGAAGTAATGACGATATCCTTTTGACTAGCTACTGTCTGAAATTCGCTCTCATCTTGATAGCGCTTACTACCATGATGAATTAAAACCTGAAGATGGGGGGCAAATTTTTCAATTTCTTTTGCCCAATTTCCCACCACGGAAGTGGGTGCAACTAGCAGAGTTGGTAAAACATTATTATCTCCCTCTCTTTCCCCAACCAATCTAGCAATTACCTGTAGGGTTTTTCCTAATCCCATATCGTCAGCAAGACAACCATTTAAACCCAATTGTTCCAGGTATTGAATCCAGGCAACTCCACGCTTTTGGTACTCCCGCAGCGTTCCTTGTAATTGGGGAGGATTTTCGATCGGTTCTAGTTGACTAGGATTTTGTAATTTCTCTAGCATAGAACCCAAAAATTCATCGGTTTCAACAATAATCTCCTCTGGGGATTCGGCAGCTTTTTTCATTAATTCAATCAGATTCATCTCAGGATTTTCCTGCTGATATTTCTCCCAAAAATCCAGCATTTGCTGCATTTTATTTTGTTCTAATTCTACCCATTGACCTCGAAATTTAACTAGGGGTGTTTTGGTGTTAATTAATTGTTGCCATTCCTCTTGGGTAATAGTTTCTTCACCGATGGCTAGTTCATATTGATATTCAATGATGTTTTCGAGGCTAAAAATCCCTTTACTAACGGGGGTAGATTTGCCCGATTTAGAAGTAGTTTTTAGCCGAACTTTGGCGCGCTGACGACCTTGGGGAGTCCACCAAGCGGGAATAATCACTTTATATCCCGCATCTTCTAAAACCCAAGCAGTTTCTTTCAAGAAAGTAAAAGCTTCTGTAAGGTTGAGAGAAAATCCCGTCGGTTTATCCGTTTCTAATCCTTGCCAAATGGGGGGATAAATACGGGCAGCATAACCCAAACTTAGTAAAATATTTTTGTCTAAATCTTGACCAAAATGCGCTCGTATGCTTGTTCTATTTTCGGGTACTGCATACCAATATTCGTCTAATTCTAATCGCAGGGAGGGGTCTTGTTTAGAGATGAGGATAAAAGTAATTTGCCACTGTTCAATATTATTTTCTGGTGCTTCCGTTAGTTTAAAACCAAGGCTAAAACTAGATATATTTTGGTCTCCTAGTAATTGCTGTCTCCAAGTTTGCCACTGTTGATATTTTTCTAAGGCAGCGGCAGTTTGCAGAAATCCAGCAGCTTTAGTCACAGAGAGGCAGTCACCTATAATTGTCTCGCCAATTTTTTTGTCAAAACTGGCAGGAATTGCCGTATTAGTGACAATTTCATTGAGGAGACATTCGGAGAAGTGCCGCAGTAGGGTTTTGGGATCGTATAATTGTGGTGAAGCATGGGGATTTTCAGCACCAGCAAGACAAATGCGGGGAAGATATTCGAGATAGCGATCGAGATTGGGTTCGTAGGTTGCTGATATAATTTCCCAAAGAGGATAGATGGCAAAGTTAGCGTTTTTCTTGTTCTTTGTGGCTAATTCTCGATATTTAAAAGCAGGAATATAGTTATCTTTGAGAATTATTTCTTTAAAAGCTTGACTGTAGTGATACCAAAAAAGTAAATCTGCACCTAACTGAATCTCTGAGGAGTTGTAAAGACAGATAAAGTGCAGATCATTGAGCAGTTTAAGTACAGGATTAAGGGGATAACAATCAATGTGCCAAGATTGCCATTGGCTATTTTCTGGGGGTTCTTTTTCTAGATAACGCAGTAATTCTAAGGAGGGTAAAGGTTGATTGTCGTGACTAGGTAAAAGAAAGTAGCGGGGGGCAAATTGCCGACTAAGAGGATTATAATTCGATTGAACTATTCCTAACTCTCCAGTGAGAAAGCTAGTTAATTCTTCTTTGCTTAACTGAAAAGGATGATAATTATCAGCAGTGGTGCGACTCTTTTTCGGGGTGCTAGTTTCTCCCCAAAGATAAAAGCTACCCTTCTGAATAAATTCATCCGTTGATTGGGGAATCCAAGTACCGTGAAGAATTTTCATGGTTTTTAATGAGTACAAAAGAACTTGAATGAGGGCAATACTTAGCCTCTAGAAAAATTGTAGCGATTATGGGAGGATTCTCCACACTTTTTTGTCCCTTTGCGAACCCAGAAGTCCTCTGGATAAGAGAAAAAGGTTATTGACTCTCCCCCGCTAACCGCTCGCGCGGTGTAGCGGGGGATTCTCGGTTCTTAGGCTTTTAACTAGATCGACCTGGTTTAACCCGGTCGATCCCCGTCAAATCGCCTCCGCGAGCGTTTTCCAACACGGTCAGCCCGACCGCGTTTTTTCCTCGGTTCTCAATTACCTTTGCTGATGCCGTATCTCTTGGTTCGATGTGACCGCAAGAATCACACCGGTGAACTCTTTCCGATAACGCTTTTTTGCCAGTAATCGCGCCACAATTCGGACACTCTTGCGAAGTTCCGTTTTTATCGACCTTAAGATAATATTTTCCCCGTTTCCAAGCGACAAACGGTAATATCTCGTTAATAAAACTACCGATACCCGAATCTAGAGATTGTTTTCTAACGATCCCTCTAGACCACGAAACGAAGTTAATATCTTCAACGAAAATATTATCAGCGAGATCGCAAAGGTAATGACTTAATTTAAAGTGCCAATCTCTACGAGTATTAGACACTTTTTCGTGTAATCTCGATATCTTCTCTTGGAGTTTTAACCAATTGCTAGAGCCTTTAGTTTTCCGTTTCAAGCGTCTTTGTAGCAATTTAAGCTTACTCTGTACTTTCAACAAAAATCGAGGGGCTTTGATTAAATCTCCCCGTGAAGTAGCGACAAAACTTTCAATCCCCGCGTCGATTCCTAAACAGGTCTTCCCAACTGTCATATCGGGAACTAATTCCGTAGATTGGAAGGAAACCGAAACGTAAAATCCCGACGCTTTGCGGATAATTCGAGCTTGTTTAGGCTCAAACCCAGACGGGTACTCCCTAGATTTCCTAATCCGAATTTTTCCCAATTGTGGAAAATTCAAACATCCATCCCCTAGAAAGTTTTTTGACAGCGCAGGAAAAACCAAACTCCGCATCTTTTTCTTAAATCTAGGAAAGCCGAAGCCTTTCGATTTTATCTGGTCAAAAGCTTTATCTACAGTTTTTAAGACTTGCTGTAAAACTTGAGCGTTAACCGTCTTTAATATCGGGTAAACTTTTTTAGCTTCCGTTAGATTTTTAGCTTGAACGAAGTAATTTGGATAGGGTTCATCCGCAGGAATTATGTACTCGGAAACTAACGAACAACGATCCGCAAGACACTTTCGAGAGTTTAACCAATCTTTCCGTTCCGAGAGCGCGTAATTATAAACGCTTTTGCAAACATCAAGAATGTGGATTATCTCCCGTTCCTGTCGCCTGTTTACCTTTAGTTTGTACTGGTAAGCTAAAACGCACTTAAACCACCTAAAATAGAAATAGTAACTTGAGAAAAATCCTACTTATGCCAGCCAAAGATTTCCTAGACTTAGAAGAAAAGAAAAACTTACAAAAAGCTCTTAAAGAAGAAGAAAGAGCAGAGGTTAGGGAAAGAATTTTAATGTTTCTCTTGCTAAACGACGGAAAAACTCAACGAGAAATAGCTGAGTTTATTGGCTGTTCACTCAAAACAGTCGCCCCTTGGTGTGTTCATGGCGATCCTAACAATATAGAAAGTCTAGAAGATGGTAGAAAAAATGGAAATCATAAAAAAGCCACAGAGGAATATATTAATTTACTATTGAAAATAGTTGATGAAGACCCGAAGGAATTGGGATATGAATTCGGGAGATGGACAGCGGCAAGATTAGCAGAGCATCTAGAAAAGGAAACAGGAATTAAACTGAGTGGCTCGCAAGTGAGAAGAATATTGAGAAGAAAAAAGTATGTGTATATCTGGGCAAAATATAGTCTAGAAGATAAGCAAGACAAGAAATTAAGAAAAGCATTTAAAGAAAAATTAGATGAATATTTAAAGTTAGCGAAAGAAAAGCCAGAGTCAATCCAGGTATGGTTTTGGGACGGGGCTTTCAAGGTGGCGACGCAGGTTCGCCACACAGCCCCTCATGAGTGTGGATTTAGTTTGAGAGTAATAAGAAGGAGAGCTTGGACAAAAAAAGGAAAGCGAAAAAAAGTGAATGGGCAAAGAAAAAGAGGAAGGGTGAATGTGATGGGAGCCTTAAGATATAATGATAAAAAAAGAGTCTGTTTTATGATCAAAAAAGGAAATTCAGAAACTTTCCATGAACAATTAAAGAAACTTCATGAAGAGATTCGTCAAGAATGGATAAACTTGGGAAATCTGCCCGAAGATTTTCGAGAAAAGGGGCCGAAGATTATCATTATATTAGACAATGCTAGTTATCACAAAAAGAAAGATGTTATTGAGCAGGTGGAAAAAGAGTTGCCCAATATTAGGCTAGAGTTTTTACCAGCTTATAGTCCAGATTACAACCTAATAGAATTAGTGTGGCATTCCGCTAAAGAATACATAGCTAATCGAGAATTTGAAAATAAAGAAGAACTGGAAAAAGTAGTCAATCAGCTTTTAAATGAAGGGGGATTGATTATTAAATGGAGTAGAAAACTTAAAAATAAGGGTAATGCTGTCAATGTAACTTAAATGCGTAAAAGCTTAGGTAAGCGTTATCACTGTCGTTCGTTTCGTGATGTACAATTAGATTATAACACTTACCGCCTAATATGTCAACCGATTACAATCATGAATTTTGCTCTGTTTATAGACTTACCGCTCACGTCATATTCGTCATCAAATACCGACCATTGCTATTAACAATGAAATCTTAGCCCGACTTCAAGAAATCTTTGTATCAACGCTGACGAAATGGGAAAGCGTGTTGCTTGATTTCAACGGTGAATCGGATTACGTTCACCTGATTATCGATGACAAGCCTGACATCGCTTTATCCAAATTAATCGCTAACCTTAAAACAGTTAGTAGTCCCATTAATTAGAAAGGAATTTCTGGATTTGGCGGCCAAGTATTTCGACAATAAACCTTATTTTTGGACGGGAGCTTATTTCGTGGCTAGTTGTGGCGGAGTTAAGTACCTAAGCAAAATTAATTACACATTTCGATCAAGCTTTTGCCTTTTGCCTCTTGCCTTTTGCCTATCCTAACCAAGAAATTAATTTTGCACGACTACTTACTGTCGAACAACTAAAAAAATACGTCGAGAACCAAAACTCCCCAAAAGTGGAAACGCTACCGCGTTAGTTTCATTCCGGTGGCGATTTATCTCCCGTTAACCGCTACGCGGTTTAACGGGAGTCCTCTCGCTCCATTGAGATAGAGCTTCTAGGATAAAAAACCATTGAAAAGACGTGATCAACGGTTTTTTTGAGCTTAAAGCTTATCCCTATATGGGTTTAAAGCTATTTTTGTTCTAGGTTTTGTTGAGGTTCCACTAAGAGGGATGTCTAATTATATCAATTCTCCAAAATCCGGCTACAAGAGTTCGATCCCCCTACCTTCGGCATCTCCCTTAAAAATGGGAACTTAAATTCGATAATTCGATCTGTAGTTTTTATGGGTGAGAATTGGTATTAATTAACTTTTACCCAAATACTGCGGAAATATTTTTCGGGATTATTTTTATCGGTATTTTTACAGGGAGTATTACCAACTCGCTCGATTGTACCATCATCGCTTAAAATCTGAAAGCGATCTGGGAAATGGGGATAAAACAACAAAGCTTCTGGACGAAAACCGTCAGGGAATTGCAGTGATTCTATCTTTTCCGGTGCATCTTCTTTTTTTCCTGACCAAGTATAGAAAACAAATTGATCGCCTCCATGAAATTCTCCAGCAATAATTAAATATACTTCTAAAGCAGGCCAAAATTCAATGCTACGAATTCCTAATCCTCCCAAATCTAACAGGATAGGATCACCAAAATCAGCCCGAGCATTGCTGGAATTATTAACTAAACTGTAAGGATTTTTTAGAGTTAATAAAAGAGCTTTATTACTTGGTATGGGATTACGAAAACCGATTAAGATATTTCCGTCTTGAGTTGCCGTTAAACCTTCAATATTTAATCCTCCTTCAGCTTTAGGAGCTTTGGTTTCTGCCGTTTTGAAATCAAATATTTCAGCCAATTGAGAGTCTTCGATAATATCGCGCAAGACTAACTGAGTATAAGACTCACCCACTTGAACTATACTAGAGCCGTCATCGGTAATTTTACTGGCAAAAAATTGATGACGAGGGAGTTTTTGTTCGGCATTTTTATTGCGGCCATGGGAAGTAATCCAATAGATTATGTCATTTAGCACAGTTACCCCCTCCAAGTCGATTTCTTTATTTTTAAGATTGTTCTTCACCCAACTATTAATGTCAATTGTTTTCAGGGCTTTTCCCGACTCTTGAGAGGAATAAATCCAGAGAAAATTACCTAATTTTGGATCCGCCTCATCATTACCAACAACAAATTTATTTTCTCCTAAAGCAGTGGCTGCAGAAGCATCACAAATTCCTTGATGTTTGATCTCTTGGATAATAGAAAAGTTGAGAGGTTGCATGATTGTATTCTCCTTGTTAACCAGAAAAGTGAGGATTAAGAAAATTATAGGCAATAAAAGAGAAAAAGACAAGAAATGACTAGAAATAATCTGAGAAAGGACTGGTTTGAGGATTGATGGAAAATCGTTAAAGTGACAGCAATAATTATTTATTTCTGAGTATTAGGAAATATGGGTTTGCCAGTATTACGCACATTGATAAGCTTCCCTAAAATATCAAACCAAAAAGGTGCGCCCATCGCCACGGCTACTCCTGTCATTAACCAGCCAAAGATAGCTTGTAACAAGCCATTTTGTTCTTTTATTTGTTCACCATTAAACCATCCTTTTTCATCCCAACCAAGCGGCAAAGGTTGATTAATTTTTTCTAAGTCCTTGACACTGGCTTGTAATTTTTCTGTACATTCAGCGACTTTGTTAGGATCATCTTTAGCGTCTTTAAAACAAGATTCATTAGTCTGAAAAACTTCTGTCGCTACCTGATTAATTCCCTGTCTTAAATTGGAATTTTTGGATAGTTGCTCAATGACATAAAAACTATCAATATTGAGCAAGGCAGCCGCTAAAAAACCAAAAGCAAAAGATACACCCTTGGCATTTCTTTTATATACCCCCGATGTTCGCTCCATAATTTGAGTAAAAGTGTTGGCTATTTCATCAACAAAATTCTCCAGAGTTGGATTGTCATATTTGAGTTTGGTGCTGTAACCTATTTGTATCAATCTGTCAATAGCCGTTTTGTCTATTTTAGAAAAATCAGAAATACTAGCTAATTTCTTAAAGATTCCTGTTTTTTGTTGATCAAGATTATTTCCTAAGAAATCCGCTTTTAATAATTTTTCATTATCTGAAAGTTGACTATTAACTAGACTAATTAGAGACTCTGCCAAAACTTTTGGTTCAACATAGGAAGGACCAACTGACTTCCCAAAATTAGTGTATTGATTGAAACTTGATAATAACGATCCATTATTGTACAAAGATTCCACCGTATTTTTCCCCAAGAATATTTCCAGAGCTTTTTTTAAATTTCTAGCCCGAAATTCTAATAAGGCGGCCAATTGTTCCTGTAATTCGGAGATAATAAGGCTGGAAGCTAAGTAGATAAAAATTAGAGCAACAATAATTTCGAGAAGGGTTCCTAGGTTCATTTTTAAGACCTCACTATTGATTTTACAAGTTTTTGTTTTTAGTTATGACCAAAGTAGATTAAGGCAATTCCTCGGTTAAAATGCGGCGGACAATTTCGGTGACAGCGGCGGCTAAATTGGTATCTCTCCCATCAAAATCAGAAGAAACTGGACTCAGACAACGTAAAGATAAGGCGAAAGTTCTTAATTTTGCAGGAGTAAAACGTCGATCAACAAATTTAACAAATACGGTATAAGTCATTGACCCAGAAGTAGCAGATATGTTTCCCCAACCTACTTTTGAAATAATCACAGGTTCACTGATAATATTCATAACTCCCAAGGTTTCAAAAGCTACATCTACATATCGTGCTGTATCATGACCCATTGCCCGAACTATGCTTTCTAAACTTTTCCATTGGGCTGAGGGAAGTTTAGCATTATTGGGTAAATGTAAATGCCATCCTAACATTGAAATTAGGCGTACCAGATCGTAGGCTGACAGGGAATTAGTTGAAGTAGCCGCACCAACATCCCCTGAAGATAAGACAATATTTCCTGTCGTTGTATCTTTAATTCTTGCTGGAAAAATTAAGGAATCTTCTCCATAGGAACCCGTAAAATTTAGACTAACACTTCCTGTTTGTGTTTCAATCCAATTACTTAAAACTTCTCTTTTACTAAAGCTTTTAAATAAAGCCCCAATACGATTAGAAGATAGTCCCTGATAACTCACCATATCTCTTACTAAATCATTAAATCGGTGAGAAGCAATCACACAATCATCAATATCTGTATTAATTGAGTTTTGATTAATTTGACAAACTGTATTTAAAACGCCAATAAATTTAGTGGTACTCCACCATAAAGTAACAGGTGTTAGGGCATCTTTTCCTAACCATCTGGCTTTAATCGGGCTATTACTATCTTTAAAACTTCCGATACAAAGACAAGCATGAGAGATATTACTAGGAAGAAAACTTAAACCATTATTGTCAATATTTGGCTGACTTCCGCAATTAGGATAGTCGTTAAAGTTAACCGTTCTACCATCAGAAAGTACCAAAGTATCACCAGAGGAAATTAGAGAGGTTCCGTCGGGTTTCTGGGTTAAGAAATTGGGATAATTAATGATAAATGGTTTGAAAGGAGATTGCTCAATACTTCGAGATACAAAAGCAGAAGGAGGGGTGTTTTTATTAATAATTGGTGATCTGGTTTGAATTTGTTGAAGACGGGTAAGAATTGAATTTTGAGTAGCTGCTTTAAGAACCGAGTCAACTTGCTTGGTTGTTAGCAATTTTTGGGCAATCTCTTTATTGATAGCTAGGGTATCCGAGGGAATGGGAAGACTCCCAATTTTTTTACAAAAATCAATTAATCCAGTCCAAGAAAAACTACTGGATTCTCCTAAATCTCCATCAATCCAACCGCCGCCGGGGTAAAATCCTAGGTTAGCGAGTTTGGTTTGAATTTCTATTACTAACCCTTTGTCCGTTTTTAGTTGGGAACGGGTTAGGGTTTTACTTTCGTTGATAATATCTTGTAAGGTAGCCATAACTTTGTCCTTGAAAGTTAAAGTAAATAACGAAAGAAACAAATTAGAGAAGGTTTTTAATCACTACAAACCAAGGTCGTTTTGTAGCTGGATTCCCGTTAACCAGAATTTTTCCATTAGGAATTACTTTTCCTTCTGCATTCAATTCAATAGTTGTCTTACTCACAGAATCTTCAACATTGCCCCCAATCATATCAATTTCATTCGTTCTTTTTGCCACCACTAAATCGCAGTGAGAAGCATAAGGTGGGGATGTGTCATATTTAACAAAATCTACTGAACTTGCCCTTGGCGCACAAACTAAGTCCCCTACTTCTGGCGTGATTTCATCAACTTTAAAAGCAATAAATGGGGCATCAAACACTCGATTTTTACGTTTTTGAACGGCATCGTGAATATAAACTGAATGACTCGCATCACGCTTAAATTTGTCTGCTGCACCTGCCTTTGTCATGATCCAAGAAATAAAGGCAGCTGACCAAGGATTTCTTATACCGTCTCCTACTTCATCGGGAGTATCAATATGGTGTATATTAAGAGCTTCTTTCCAATATTTAACCACTCTTTGCCAAAAGCCATCTTCTCGTTCTTTTTTAGTTCCTTTTTCAAAAAATTCCCATTCTTCAGTAGCTGTCTCTACTAAAGTTTTCTTGAAGTTAGGATCAGAAAATATTTCGACATGGGAGATAAAAGCAAACCAAGTGACAAGACCATTTTGGGGAGTGACTAATTGAATTTCCCAATGATTATTAGGTGCAGAACGATATTGCAAGATTTCTAAAGTAGCATCTTCAGGTAAAGTAATTTTCTGGGAATCACTTAAGCCAATGCTATCTTGAGGTAAAGACTTAATAACGGTGTTGGTTAATGCTTTGAGAGTTTTGTTAGCCATGGGTTTAATTCTCCTGAAAGTCAATACAAAAGAACAGAATGAACTATTGAATGGTAATCGTAAAATTCAGAGGTTTAAGCGGTTTATCTGTAGCATTGAAAGGTTGAATAGTCACAGGTCTATCGATCCCTTTTGTGTTAAAAACTTGCTCAAAAGTCCAGTTTTTTTTAATATTTTTGAGGTCGGCAATTTCAAAGAGACCTCCAAGACCGATACTGACTTTAATTCGGGAAACTTCTGGGTTAGCAGTACCAGAAAATGTCACGGCAGTATTAACAGCAAAACTTTGTCCTGATTGAGGTTGATTGAGTTGAATCACCCCTTGACGATTATCCTTGAGGTTTTCAAAGCGTTTTAAAGCTTCTGTATTGATTTTGTTCGTGGCATTCGCAGGACTCAAATTCGGAATTTTAGAGTTGGGAAAGATAAAAAAGAGAACTTTATCTTCCACACTAACATTCTTGTATTCAGTACAATGAACATCACTTGTCCATCGCTTATCAGTGCGAGTTTTTCCGTCCGTTCTTCGTTTACCCGGTTTACATTTATCTTCACCAATCAATTGATGAAGTAAGGATGAACCTTCGCCTAATTTATTATAAGGGCCGCTATCAGCGACGAATACAGGAACCACCTTATTTTTGTAAACAACTACTCCTAAATCTCCTAACTTAACCCCTGTTTTCTTTTCAAATAATTGATTTCCACCGGGATCATTACTTTTTTGAAAATTAGATACTGGATTGACGATATAAGCAAAGTTATCAGGATCAACAAATTTATTAGGTTCTTGGGTTTCCGTTGGCCAAGAAAAAGATGTTGGGCATTGAGAAGTCGGCGCGCCTTGTCCTTTACACGCTAACCATGAGCCATCGATATCTAAACTCAATTTCGATTCGATAAAAATTGTTCCGTCTGATAATTTTAACAAGGCTTTAACATTATTAGGATCGTTCTTACATCTTCTAATAATTGGTAGAGAAAATCCTCTAAAAGTATCTTTTTGATCGCAGTTTTCAAATTCTTTGCGATAGGCTTCATCAACCGGAACAGCTTGATTGAATGGAATATCTCGTAAAACACTCGCCGACTGAGCAGGAGGGGTGTAGCTAACTTGTGCGAATGCTGGAGAGAGAAAACTACTCATTAGAATTAGATAAATTACTGCAATAGTTAGTAATAATTGTCTCAAATATTTGTTCATAATTAACTCCTAAGAACGAATTTCAGTTAAAATGTCATTGAGTTGTTTTGACCATTGATCTAGGTTAAAATTCTGAGGGTCATCATGTCCACCCGGTACGATTTGATCAAGAACAACATGAAAAGCAGGAATTAACCATTTTCCGCGCCGTACACTGGCCGCAATATAAACAACTGCTAGGCGATCTAATTGAGCTTTGGTAAAGCCGGGATCTGGCGATTTAGCATCATTTTTTCTGGGTGGAGAACACTGTGTTTGACCAGAGTTTGGTTGACATTTTCTAGGTTGAACTAATTCAACTGCTAAGAATAAACCCTTACATTTATTCACCCCACAAAATTGCTCCGATTCTCGTCTGGTAGAACGCCAAGGGGTATTAAAATCCTTACGAGTGACGGATTGTCCTACTCGATTAATAATGATATGAGCGGGAGAATTGTCACCACTGCCATATTTATTGAAATTATTAAATTCCCAACTAGCTTCATTAATATTATTGGGAAAGGTATCATTGCCCAAATTAGGGGTACTGGTATCATGAATAATAAAATAACGAGCCAACTCTGCCCTGGGATTATTATTATTGGTTCGTGAGACAGGTTTATCTAATGAACCGCCAATGTCTGCTTCGTTAATTCCTTGAGCTTGTAGATATCGTCTTAATTGCTCTTTACTGATATCAATGGTAGGTCTAGTTAAGAGTTGATCAAACGGAGCAGGTAAACTGGTTAAAGTTGGTCCCACATTCCCAAAAATCTTGGGTTGACGTAATAAACATTTAGCCTGATCGATAGAAGAAATCTGAGAAGTCGGTACTATTTGACAAACGGTTTGAGCTTGGATTTTTGCTTGAAAAAATAAGATTATTACTAAAGTAAATCCAAAGATCATGAATCGCTGAAAAAGCTTGAATAACACAGCTTTACCACTCCTTGAAATCTTGAAATAAATAGAAAGACAAATTTCTTCTAACTAGATAACTGGACATGACTGACTAAAATTGATGCTTGAGAGCCGCAAGCTGAATTGATGATCAGAACCCCAAGACAGGCGAGGAAATCAAGCTAGATAAAATTGTTGATAGCCGACGCTAACAGGCGTGGTGGTTCCTTTCAAAACAAAGACTGCATCGTTAAAGAATTTAATAAAGCGATCGCAGTGTGCGGAAGTACCAATGGGAAATTGACGCATTCGCCAACGATTATTGGAATTTTTGTTTTCAAATAGAGAACCAGCATTATAAGCACAGGCAACTTTGGGCGGATCTAACAAAGTTTTCAAGCGTTGATCGGCAATAAATGACGTTCCTGCTTTAATAGAACCCACATTCCGCACCCTAAGTGTCACAACGTCTCAAAAGAGGAAGGGGCGCGAGTCAAAATACTTATCTAGAGGAGTGAGTTGGCGGCAAGCTGCCGGCAACTAAGCCGAAAATTTCAGAGTTCCCCCGGTCATTCTCAATAAACAGTGCTTGTTGAGAATGACTAGGCAATCAGACTTAACATCTAGGGGGAGATGTTCCAGTTGCTCGCTTTGTTTTGTCACCCCTTGAAGTCAATCCATCTGGTCAAGATAAGAGATAATATTCTTGGCAAGGTTTGGGAAAAAATCTCAAAATGTTGCGCCTCTCATCCGTTAAGTTGCTAATCTTTTGATTGTCTTGAATACGGACGAGATGAATCCCTTGAAAGCCCTGAAATATCCAGCGTAACGTCGGTCGGTCAGTTAACTTACCCAACGGATTTTTCAGTCCCGTCTCCTGCTGTTTTAAACTTAAACGAAGTTGTCTTTGACCAATAGTATAAACCAGCAGGCACAAGCCCATGAGCATGGCCATGACCTCGATTCTATGGGGAGATTTGAGAAAGACACTGTCAGCAAAAAAGCAGGGGTCTTTGAGAAAAGAAAATCCTCTTTCTGGAGCTTGTTGCCCCTTATATTTTTTGAGTATATCCTCACTGCTCAATCGTTTTTTCTCCAAATCGTTAGTTGCTAAAACGAATCGTCCTGCTCGTTTCTTTAGCCTCTCAATCGCTGCCAAATTCAACTCTAATTCGGCTTGAACTTGATAGCTTTGAGAGGGTAAATCGTCTTTTGATTTGAGTTTTGACCCCTGGGACTCAGGCGGAATGAGATTGACTTTAATCTCCGTTAACTGATGAGATTTTAAGGAGTCAGATAATCCTTTGGCTATCGCCAACGCCACCGCTCTATTCTCAAATTCTCTTCGGGATAGTTGCCGGATTTTTTCTTGGGCAGAATTCTTTTCCTGCTCGATTTTTTTCTCTAATTTTTTCAAGTCTGATTCTTGTCTAGCTTGACTTTCAACTAGCAACCATCTTTGTTCTATCCCCCCATAGTTAGAGCTTGTTTCCCGCCAGGAATAACCCGGTATTTCTGAATCGGTTAACTCTTTTTCTGAGATGCTATCGACTAACTCTTGAGCCTCTTTGATGCTTAATGGTACTCGAGACAACCAACGCATTTCTCTCATTAGTTTTAAATTCTCTTTGCTATAGAGGGCGCTATCGCCGACTATTAAACTGTCAAAGTCAACTTGTTTTTTAAATTCTCGGGCGATTTGACCAAAAACTGCTTTGTCCGCTTCATTTCCGTCCCCTACTTTCAGGAATAAAGGTACATCTCCATCCCCACTTACGATTAAGTCAATCATAAATTGTTTTAAGTCAGGTCTTCGGTCGCGGGAGTATCCGTAGGTAATTTTTATTGGCTGTTGTCTGGTTTCAATTTCTTCTCCCACTGCTCCTGATTTCAGGATTTCTACTGTTGGGTATTCCTTTTTATATTCTCCTTCTACTGATAGAGAAGTCGAATCTAAATGGGAGTTCTCGGTTGCTACACCAAATTTTTTCACGGCGGCTAAACTGATGAGTAGGAAAATACCCGAAACATCCAGTTGATAAAGTTTGT
The DNA here is from genome assembly GCF_000010625.1 of Microcystis aeruginosa NIES-843. Taxonomy (NCBI): domain Bacteria; kingdom Bacillati; phylum Cyanobacteriota; class Cyanophyceae; order Chroococcales; family Microcystaceae; genus Microcystis; species Microcystis aeruginosa. Next base: position 284,231 of record NC_010296.1, on the reverse strand, counting down.
CCATTACTCGACCAATTTTATCATCATTCAGGTGTTTTGCTTCGATGCCTTCTCCCAGCAGATGTTCGGTTGCTTTATCTTCAAAAAATTGAGGAAATAAATACAAGGCTCGGGAGACAAATCCCAATCCATTCAGGATAATTGCTTTCACTACTTGCCCCGCTGTGACAATTTCTCCTCGCTCAATTGAGACTTGTTCGTTGATAATTTCAACGATTCCTATTTCATCGATAATTCCGGCTACTAATCCCAGATGGTCTAGATTTTTGACTTCAATTTCTGTTGATTGATTCATGGTCGAACAGTCCACTCGCCTCAGTTTTCCAACAATTCCTATTTTTTCATAATTAGGGTCTCAAAGCCCCCCTAGCGGCCACCGAGAAAACCTTCACCAGCTAAGTATTTTTACTCAAGTCTCTGGCGGGGGACAGCTTATGTGACAGTTGAGGGTGCGGAATGTGGGATAGAAATACTGGCATTTTTTAAGTCATCTCGATCGATGGTTGAATTATGTAATGTACCTCTGGCCGTAGAAATTAATGTTTGCATTAAGCCAACACTGATCAAATGAGGGGTGATAGAATCAGATACATAACCCGGTTCTTTGCGGATAGCGTCTGCTTTTCCGTTCGATTCTGTGGCAATGGTGGCAATAATAATTACTGCTGGCACATTAAAATGTTTTGACCATTGATTAATTTCATCAGAAAAATTATTCCAAATTTTAGTAGCAGTCGCCGGTTGACCACTGGTTCGCTCAATGCCGCTACCTTCAATTTCCACTCCATCTTCTGCCAATCGCCAGCGTACACTATTAGGAAAAGCCCGATGAAAATTTTCTAGGGGATTATTGTCATTGTCATCGGCAAGCTCGGGAATTTCTAAAACTTGTCCCACGGAAATTTGATTAGGATTGGCAATATCATTGGCTTCTTGAATTACCACAAACTTTGAAGCATCACCATAAAATTTTAAAGCAATTCCTCTGAGGGTATCTCCCGATTTAATCGTGTAGTTTTGCATAAAATTATCTCCTGAAGTTATCGATCTTTACTCAATTGTTACTGTCCGAGTTGTGCCATCCCAAGTTACAGAAAGATTCAGTGCTTGCGCCAAATCTACTACTTTCACAAAGCCGAATTGTTCAATTTTCTTGATAATTTCTCCTTGGCTAGTTCCCTCGGGGATATCCATCGGGTTATTGCTGTGTTCAATCAGCAAAAATCCTAAGGATTTTGCCTCTTCCCCATCAGCAAATTTTAATTCCATCACTTCTTGATCATTGGCAGTAATAATTTTCCAATTAAAAGTATCTAGCAAAGGACGAATCTTGACGATACTTTTTTCATTAAATATCTGCGCTTCTCGGAAGGGTTTTCCTTGAATAACTGCTGTGATACTAGCTGGAGTTTCCACTAAACCAGAAACGCCCGTTAATTTCGTTTTGACTAGGGTTCTAAATTGATCTCCCACCTGTCTTTTACTTAAGGATGTATCCCAGGGTAAAACCATTGGATCCCATTTTCCGCGTTGGGGTTTATTAGGAAACTCACGTTCTACTTCTCCATGACCTAAAACGGTTTTAGCTGTTACTTCAATATCGTAAAAATCACAGAGTTCTGCTACTACCTGCGCCATGGTTTCCCATTGGGTTTGTGTCATCGGAAAACTTCCTGCTTTAAATGGTTTTTCCACCGCACCACTCATACAACAGACGCTAACTCCGATTGAACCCGTATTAAACAGTGCTGTATGAGCCGCATAAACATTATCTGCGGTGGAAACATTATCTTTAATTGAGTGAGTTCCCCGCACTAAGTTACCATCATCCTCGATTAAAATATGATAATGAGATTTATCGCTGCTAGAGGCTTTATGTCCCCCTGCCGTCCAGTGAATAATGATTCTTTTCATCGAACAGTTAGGCATCCATGTTGTCGGTACAATTCCCATAATTTTTACCTCTCAATTATGCAATTATCTGGTTAGTCAATGAATGAAACTAAGCTCTCACGGGAGGGCGAATAGCAAAGTGAATGTGGTGATCATGACCGGGAGCAAAATTGCATAGTTTTTGTCCCAAAAAAGTTTCATCTCTCAGGGTCGCGTCATTAAAAAACACTTGACTAACCAGTTTTTGTCGTCTCATGGCTTTAATCAGAGCGCGTGCTGCGGTGCGGTCAAAATTGTCACTTTCCCAAGTGATTCCGCCATGTTGTCCATCCGTGCGCGGAAGCCTTACATCACACATTAAACCCGTTTCATGGCCTGCGTGTTGGGGGGTGTCTCCTCCTGTGGGTTTACTAACATCATTAATAGAAAAAGCGGCACTACTAGGATTAGAAACTCGGAATGTATTATGATAGTCAGCAGCAATTTCTAAGATGGCATCTGCTAACCAACTTGTTCCAAAATCATGATCATCATTAGTTTGATTTTTCTCATGATTAATTAAGCTAATAGAAGGATTACTATCGGGCATGGTTTGCCAACGAGGTGCATTGGCTGCTTCTAACCATTTCTGAGTGGTATTGTCCACATCTATTCGTCCATCTCCACCTAGAGTTTCTCTCCCTGCAATAATCGATTGAAATAATTTAATAGCAAGAATGAAACCTGTATTCAAGGCTGCACTATTAGGATCACCGACAAAAGTATAGCCGAGGGAATGTAATCGCTGTTTAACCGCAATCTTATCGGCTGTTCGGTTGATTCCTCCTAATCCGACACTTCCCGTTAAATTCAGGGTAACTGCACCTGTTGCCTTTGGTGGAGAAGCCTTGATTTTGATTTCTACACTTTGATTATCAATGGCTATTTTAACAATGCGATTGCCTGCTTGTAAGAAGACAAATTCGGCTTTCCATTCTCCTCCTTCTTCTATTTTAATATCATCTAGGGGGAATTGATTATCAATTAAAACGGTGAGTTTTTTGCCTTTGTCGGCAGCGGCGGCGGTTCCTTCAATCCGAAAACTTTGTCCCACTTCCACTTCCTTGGGAAAACTGGTTACTTGTAAGGTATCGGGGGGTGGTGGAATAACAATTCCGTTGGCTTTTGCTAGTAAAGTCCTCGCTTCGGGAACAAGTTTTAACACTTTGCTGATATAACTTATATCGGCAGCAAAGCCTTTACTTTGAATAAAACCGATAAAGTTTTCAGGAGTTTGAGTATTTTCTTCTAATCCTTTATAGGGTTCACGGGTTAAAAATTTCCAATAACCTCGCAGAAATTTGTCAATATCCGTGAATAAACAAAAGTCCATCGCTTCCGATTCAGAAGGTACTTTAATCGATTTAGGAGTAGCAAAGGGAGTCATTTCGTTGCGCCATTTTAAACCGGCGAAGTTTTTCTGTTCCTCGGCTAGTTTACTGGTGGCTCTGGCGGACTCTAATAGCCATTGAGCGAGAGAAACTTCTTTTAAATGACTAAAATGATCGGGAGGAATTGCAGTTAAGTTAACTTGCCGATTATCGGTAGCGTCAACTTCTCGAAAAATTATGGACAAATCAGCTTGAGCATATCGTTGAACTAAGTCATCTAGTAAAGCCATTGCTTTCTCCTGTGAGCGGTAGAAAATCAATTATTTCGCTGATATATTTCCCTTTATTTTGAGAAATAAATCGAGAAATTTCTGTCTATTGCACGATTTCGGCAAATTCCTCAAAAATGAAATGTTCATCTCGATTAGCCTGACTTTTATCAGGCCATTTCACCCAAAAATGTCTTTCTTCCAAGCGCACATCCAACACGGCATAATCTCCCGGTTCAATCTCAACTAAAGTACTTGCCTCTAATTCAGAGGATTGTTCTGTGGAGGGTTTAAGAACAGTTTTTTGAGTAATTCTTAGGGTAGCTGGCTCTGGTGTAGAGTTGTCATCAGCATCCCCAATTAAACCAACTTTAATCGCTTCTGCCATCTTTTCTGCATCAAAAAGATCCATGTCTGCTTGGGAATCCACAAAGCAACATTCAATTAAAATCGCCGGCATTGAAGTATTTACCAACACAGAAAAACGGGTATTTTTTACTCCTCTATTTTTAAATCCTAGCTTGACAATTTCCGTCAAAACTGATTTAGCGATCGCTTGAGAAGTTTGACTAATACCATAAACCTCCGCTCCCACTGCCTTTTTGTTAAAGGCATTAAAGTGAATAGAAACAAAAATATCAACGTTATTACTATTGGCTTTATTGGCTCTTTTTCGCAAAGAATCATTAAGACTAACGGCACTGGTCGGGGTGCAGTTAATTACTGAATGACCCGCTGCGGCTAATTTAGCAATTAGGCGAGTACCCACCTCTTTAATAACAACATCTTCCTGTCTAACTCCCGATGCGCCAATGTCATGAGGTGGGCAATTATGACCCATATCAATCCCAAATTTCATCTGTATACCTCCAGTTTCTTCAATGTTTATTTATTGATCAATTACTCTGAATATACTCTACCTCAATTAAACTAATAAAAATCATATTTTACAAAAATTTACTATTGTTTTATAGCAATTTTTACTGAAAAATTTGGCAGCAATAATGCTACTCTAAAGCTTAATTTAGAGATAATTCTTACCATTGACGTAATGCCAAGGCAAAAGGTTTTGGGATCAAAGATCAGTTAGTTAGGGAAATAATTTGGGAACAATTTAACTTGCTCTATGATAACCATAGATAAACAAAAAAAATACTTAAATGTAACAAAAAAACACATAAGTCGGCAGGTGTAATTAAATATCAGACTTATCGAGGTTGAATTGAGCCACGAACCCCACAACCAGCATAGGTAATCAACTGGACTAACCTATATTACAAATCATTAAACCGATTGACAGCCTTTCTGATCAAGATGAAGTGTAACCTAATTTGCTATCGACGACCGACTCCCCAAAAGCAAAACTTTGTACCTCACTATTAAGATAACTGCCCTAGGTAAAAACGCGGATATCACTGCTAATAGAGTTCGGTTTTACCGTTATGGGATGAGCATTAACGGGGGTACTATTCTAGGTAAGGAATTTGTATCTAGTCAGTGATGAAGACGATGTTAAAGGGGTCTTTACCGAAATTAAGCGATATTTTCCCGCCGACTGACCATCAGGACCGGGAAACTTTCACCCCCAATGCTTTTTATCCTAATTTATCGGAATGGCTCAAGCGCTCGCAACTGAAAGCGGAAAGTGAATGGTTCGCAGCGATCGCCGCTTTAGAAAATATCTTATTACAAAACCAAAATAATGCTGCCGCCGGTCGGGGTTTAATTCTCTCCGGTCCGACGGCTTTAGTTAGAGAAAGCAAGGCTTTAACGGGTTTTGAATTTGGTGTTTTTACTGTTAAAGCTTTAAAACATTTACAATGGCCGGGTTTTCAATTGCCTTCTCAGGAAAAATCCGCCGCCGATGTTTCCCCGACGGAGATTCATGAATTGCCTCTCTTGCCAACGGATCCGATTGCTAATGAAAGATTTTGTCTGGTTTTTAGCGAAAGTTTCGCTCTTTTGCTGGTTTTAGGCGAGGATCAGTGGGGTTTGTCCTCTTTTCAATTTTCCTTTGATCCCGTCCTCACCCAGCAAGCCTGGCAGCAGTTGCGGCAACGATTAGTTAATCTGCGTTATCCGCAAATCGGGACTTTAGAGGCAATTATCGAGGCTAATGGCAGTCCCTCGCCGGATTATCGTCTAGTTAGCCAATTTAGTCGCCAATTACTGCAAAATTTACCCAACCAGCCTAATTTAGACCTGAAAAAAACGAAATCGCCTATCAATGCCGAAATCACTCCGCCAAAGGAAGATAATTCTAATTTAGAATCGGGTTGTGATTTGGAATTATTGCGCGCTTTAACCCACGAAATTCGCACCCCTTTAACCACCATTCGCACCATTACCCGATTATTATTAAAACGGGCAAAAGTAACGGAAGATGTGCAGAAATATTTAGAAACAATCGATTTAGAATGTAGTGAACAAATTCAGCGCATGGAATTAATTTTCCGAGCCGCAGAATTGGGTATTAATCCTCTGGGGGATAAACCGATTCAATTAATTCCAATTGCTCTAGAAAAAGTCTTTCAAGATAGTATTCCCCGGTGGCAAAAACAAGCTAAACGGCGCAATGTCAATTTAGAAGTTAATGTACCGAAAAAATTGCCTTCGGTAATTAGTGACCCGAATTTATTGGATCAAATGTTAAATGGAGTCGTGGAAAAATGTACTCGCAGTATGGCTAGTGGTGGCCTGTTGCAAGTACATATATCAACGGCAGGAAATCAATTAAAAATGCAGTTCCAAACTCAGGTAAAATCGCCTAATCTTACCCTCAAAGCTTTGGGAAAAGTCCTAATGTTTCAACCAGAAACCGGTAGTTTAAGTCTGAATATGAAGGTGACTAAAAACCTTTTTCAAGCTTTGGGAGGTAAATTGATTGTGCGTGAAAAACCCGAAGAAGGTGAGATTTTAACTATTTTCTTGCCCCTCGGACGCATTAAATAAGTTGTGATTATTCTCAATTTTTCATCTTGTAAAATAGGCAAAATTGCCAAGAGGATGCTATACTAGGGCAACAAATATTATTGATAGTTGCCATGGAAAAAACTGTTTTAATTTTAGGTGGCACTGGTCGCATTGGTCAAAGTGTCGCCCTAGATATTATTAATCATACTGCAGCTAAAATTATTGTCACTGGACGGAAGGAAAAAGCGATTAAATTACTGCCAAGAATGCAGTTTTTGGCTTTAGATTTAGAAGAAATAGACAAGCTTAGACAGGCAATTAAAAAGAGTGATTTAGTTATTCATTGTGCCGGTCCCTTTCATTATCGCGATGGCAGGGTAGTAAAAATTTGCATCGAAGAAAAAGTCAATTATATTGATGTTAGTGATCATCGTTCTTTTTATCAAAAGTTAATTCCCTATCGAGAATTAGCGATAAAAGCGGGAATAACTGCCGTGGTTAATACGGGAATTTTCCCCGGTATTTCTAATAGTATAGTGCGAGAGGGAGTGGAACAGTTAGATAGGGTAGAAACGATCTGTTTAAATTATGCCGTAGCTGGTTCAGGAGGTGCGGGATTAACCGTGATGCAGACTACTTTTCTCGGCTTAAAAAAGCCTTTTTTAGCTTGGATTGAGGGACAATGGCAAGAGATTAAACCCTATACTGCTAGAGAAGTAATTGACTTTCCCGCTCCTTTAGGTAAAACTGGTGTTTATTGGTTTGATATGCCAGAAACCTATACTTTTGCTGAATCTTTTCAAGTGCAAAATGTGATTACAAAATTTGGTTCTATTCCCGATTTTTATAATCATTTAACTTGGATTACTGCCCATATTTTTCCCGATGCTTGGGTAGAAAGTTCTCGGGGAATCGAGTTTTTTTCCCAAGTTAGTTATCGCATGACAGAAGTAACCGATAAATTTTCGGGAATTGGGGTAGCAATGTTAGCAAAAGTGGCCGGATGGCAAGGGCAGCAAAAAGCAGTTTATCAAGCAACTATGCTTCACGAGAATACTGCTCAAGCAGCGGGTTGGGGAACTGGCAGCGTGGCAGAATTAATCTTAGCGGCAAAACTCCAAAAAGCCGGGATTTATCCGGTGGAACAGGTGTTATCCACAGAACTATTCCATGCTACGATGAAAAAAAGAGGTATTAAACTCGATCGCTCCTGTGCAATTGTGGCTTAGAAGATGCAAAAAATCTGGCGTTACCTAGGGCTGTTTTGTTTAGTTTTGTTACTGACTTTATCCCCTATCTTCATGATAGCAGCCCAGAATAATCCTGCTAAACAGGGACAGGAAACACCCCTGGAAACTTTGGGAGAAGTTTTTCCCGTCATGCTTGATAATCAAGAACTTTTTACGATTCGGCAGGGAATAGGTTCTTTTTCAGCGCAAGAAAGAGCGAAATCGATTACAACCAGAATTGAAAAAATTGCCGATGACGATGCTCTTTCTCCTGAAGATTTAACCATAAAAATCGATCCTGAAGACAAAAACCCCTCGATTATTTTGGGAGATACGGTTATTGCTACTATTACTTCTAAAGATGCCAAATTACACTCAGTAAGTCAAGAAGTATTGGCCGAACGAGCTTTAGCAAAGATTAAAGCGGCCATTGTCCGTTATCGTCAAGAACGTCAACCGGATAACCTCTTAAAAGATGCAACTTTGACGGTAAGTGCTACCTTGGCCACGGTCTTAATTTTCTGGGTAATAATTTTTATATCTTCGCGGGTTTTTCCCCAGATTCAGAGATTAATCACCTCCCTAGTTCCTGGGGTCGTATTCCAAAATTTTGAGATTATTAGTTCCCAGACAATAGGAATTTGTTGCCTGAGAGTTTTGCAATTTATCCGAACTCTAATTATTTTAACTATTCTCTATTTTTATTTAACTTTTGTCCTTCGTCTTTTTCCCTGGACTAGAAAATTTGGTGATGGTTTTCTGCAATACTTTTTTAGTGCTTTGGAAGTTATTTCCCAAGAGATAGCAAAATATTTACCCAATATTTTTATTATACTGCTAATTGTTTTTATAACTCACTATCTGTTGAGAGCAATTAAACCATTTTTCACTGGATTGGAAAGAGAAAATTTAGTAATCCATGGTTTCTATCCCGATTGGGCAAAACCAACCTATAATTTACTGTCACTGCTGATAATTGCCTTAGCTATAGTCATCGCTTTTCCCTATCTACCCGGATTTAATTCTCCTGCTTTTCAGGGGGTGTCGGTATTTTTAGGGGTGCTATTTTCCTTGGGTTCCACCTCTGCTATCGCTAACGTGGTAGGAGGAATTATCCTCATCTATACCCGCTCTTTTCAACTAGGAGATAAAATTTCTATTGGTGATGTTATTGGAGATGTGATTGAAAAAGGATTATTAGTCACCCGTATTCGCACACCAGCTAATAGAATTATCACGATTCCTAATTCATCGCTGTTAAACACCAATGTGATTAACTTTAGTGTCTCCCAAAGGGAATTCAAACAGCCTTTAATTTTGCAAACCACAGTCACTCTCGGTTATGATTTACCTTGGCGTAAGGTTCACACAACCCTGAAAGAAGCAGCCTTAGCAACCAAATTTATTGTCTCAGAACCTGCTCCTTTTGTCTTGCAAACCAGTCTCGATGATTTTTATGTCAGCTATCAGCTAAATGCCTACACCGATCATCCTAGCAAAATGGTGTATATTTATTCTGAATTGCATCAAAATATTCAGGATAAATGTAACGAAGTCGGTATCGAAATTATGTCTCCTCACTACAAGGCTCTCCGGGATGGCAATCACAGCACTATTCCTGAAAATTATCTGCCGGAAGATTATCAAAGTCCTGCTTTTGGTATTCAGTCAAATCCTCAGAAGTAATAATACTAAATCCGTTGAGTATAGGCTACTGGTCTGTCAAAGCAATTATGTCGGATAATAGGAATGTAAATAAGCTAACCCCGAAAAATGGTAATGATTCGGTAGTAGTGGCGTAGCTCTCTTGCTTACCTGGTATGAATTGTGTAAAATATTTATTAATAAAAATAATTGCAACCCGCTCAGTCTTTAAACCTCTAGCTTGATCATGACTTTTCTAATAAATATCTTTTTCTGGCTCCTGTCTGGCTTACTCAAATATCAGTCTAGCACCGAACAAAGTCCCCCCTTCACCTCTATTCCCCTGTCCTAATTGTGGTTCTCACCATACTATCAAGAATGGTTCTATTCATAATGGAAAACCCAAACGTCAAGGTAAAGAATGTGGTCGTCAGTTTGTGATCAATCCCACTAATAAAACCGTCTCTGACCAAACCAAACAATTAATTGATAAACTCTTACTCGAACGAATTTCCTGACGAGGAATTGCTAGAGTAACAGGGGTAAGTTGGTCATGGTTACAAAACTATGTCAACAATAAACTGGCGGCTGTTCCCCGTCAAATAAAGGTTTCGGACAAACCAAAAGGTAAATTGGTTAGAGAATGTGATGAGATGTGGTCTTGGGTTTTTTCTAAGACGATAAAGGTTTATATTTGGCGGTTAATTGATAGAAAGACAAGGGAAATTATTGGTTGCTATTTAGGAGATAAGTAGGGTCTGCTGAATAATGGTAAAACCCTTTTAAAATAAGGCTTTTGACCTGTTAAAATCCGATGTTCATGCTGCGAAAATCGGATTGGGACCATCAAAAACCTGGCATTATCCTTAGTTTAGTACATAAGTTAGTACAAAAAAGAGAGGGCAACAAAGCCTGAAACTCCCGACGACCGGCTACTGACGACCGGCTACTGACTCCTAACCCCACCAACAAACTTTTTGCCGCAAACCCTAAGTACATCAAAGCTTTTAGCTTAACAAATTAGGTTTGAGATTGGTCGAGTGGAGAGTGTTATAGCAGTTATCTTCATGGTGAGATAGGAAGTTTTCCTTTTGGGGAGTCGGTCGTCAATACCAAATTAGGTTATACTTCATCTTTACGAGAAACGCTATAAGTAAAAAGCAATCTCCTGTCTCCTGTCTCCTGTCTCCAGGTTAAAAAGCATTTTTACATTTTTCCAAAGGAATGTTAAGTTTTAGGGTATTGAATGAGTAACCTTGATAGCCATGGCTCCTAAAATAGCAGGGATTATCTGTACCCACAACCGCGATCACTACCTAGCAGGAGCGATCGATAGTCTTTTAGGGCAAACCTGCCCAGATTGTGAGATTTTAGTGGTTGATAACGCATCTACCGATAAAACCCGTCAAGTGGCCGAGTCGCGTCTGGGAGATGGGCGGCTAAAATACGTTTACGAACCTATTTTAGGGCTATCTACCGCCAGAAATCGCGGGGCGAAGGAAACTAGAGCGCCGATTTTAGCCTATTTGGATGACGATGCGATCGCTAGTACTCAATGGTTGCAAATTCTGTTAAATGCCTACGAAAATAACGAAAAACTGGCAGTAGCGGGGGGAAAAGTCACTCTTATTTGGCCGCAAGGCTACAGTCAACCCAATTGGTTATCCGATGAGTTAGCAGGGGGTTTAGGGGCTTTCGATTTGGGCGACAATGTGGTATACATTAGCCAGGCGAATTTAACTCCGCGAGGGGTTAATTACTCGATTCGGCGAGATTTTTTGGAGAAAATTGGCGGTTTTGACCCTAATTTGGGAAGAATTGGCAAAAAACTTCTCTCTAATGAGGAATTATACACTACAGAACTGGCACTCGCCCAGGGATGGCAAGTAGGCTATTTTCCCGCAGCATTGGTGGAACACAATGTTGCCCCGGAAAGAATCAATCGTCAATGGTTTATGCGTCGTAGTTGGTGGCAAGGCATCAGCGAACACTACCGGGAAGAAGTGGCAGGAAGGACGGGATTGGCTCAATTTAGGCGAGGAGGTGAGCGTTTGGTGAGAGGATTGGTTAAATATGTCAAATTTATCAATGATCCCGCTAAAAGCTTTGATAATCTTCTCTATGCCTACGGACAAATCGGTTATTTAAGCGAGGCCGCCAAGGCGATGTTAAACCCTCAAAAGTAAATTATTGTAAATAAATGAGTAAAAAAGCGTTAATTTGTGGTATATCGGGGCAGGATGGAGCCTACCTAGCCGAATTACTGTTAAAAGCCGGCTATACAGTTTGTGGCACCTCCCGGGATGCCCAAATGTCCTCTTTTAGTAACCTGAAACGTTTGGGAATCAAGGAACAGGTAAAACTAGAATCGATGGCACTGAACGACTTTCGCAGTGTCCTACAAGTCTTAATTAAAATTCAGCCCGATGAGGTCTATAATTTGGCTGGACAAAGTTCTGTGGGTTTATCCTTCGAGCAGCCGGTGGAAACCTTAGAAAGTATTGCCACGGGAACCTTAAATCTCTTAGAAGCAATTCGATTTACCGGAGCAAAAATTAAATTATATAATGCAGGATCGAGTGAATGTTTCGGGGATATCGGCGATAATTCTGCCGACGAAAATACCCCTTTTCGTCCTCGCAGTCCCTACGCTGTGGCCAAATCGGCGGCTTTTTGGGAAGTGGCTAATTATCGAGAAGCCTACGGAATTTTTGCCTGTTCAGGCATACTTTTCAATCATGAATCTCCCCTGCGTCCCGAGCGCTTTGTTACCCAAAAAATTATTGCTGCCGTGGCTAGAATTGCCCAAGGAAGTCCCGATACTTTACACTTAGGAAATATGGATATTCAAAGGGATTGGGGTTGGGCGCCGGAGTACGTTGAAGCGATGTATTTAATGCTGCAACAGGAGCAACCCGATGATTACGTCATTGCCACGGGAGAAAGTTCAAAACTGGAGGATTTTGTCGCCACAGCTTTTGCTACTGTTGGCTTAAATTGGCAAGATCATGTAGTTTCCGATCAAAGTTTATTAAGACCAACAGATTTAGCCATTAGTCGCGGCAATCCCAACAAAGCTAAGGAAAAATTAGGTTGGCAAGCACAATACAAAATGACTGATATTGTCCGCATGATGGTAGAAAAAAATCAGTAAATAAATAAAACATAGAAAAAAGGAGCTAAAATATGTTAATGGAACTTAAAGCTGGATTCTTGAAAATTCCCAATTGGTTAAAAGCTTTAGTATTAATCAGTTTAATTTTGGGGATTTTCCTGAGATTTTATAATTTAGATGGCAAATTATATTCTAATGATGAAGCTTTTAGTACAACCTATATCTACGGGCAAAATATAGCGAACATTATCGATGTTAAAATTGTCTCTGCCTCGGAATTACAAAACTATCAAAGATATAACACAGATGAAGGTATTTTCGATAGTTTTAAGCGCCTGCTTGAGCGACCTTACGTCTTTCCGCCTTTATATGCTTTCATGGTGCAAATTTGGTCAAGATTCTGGAGCTTATTCCTTACCGAGCCTGCGATAATCACTCGAAGTTGTTCAGCTTTTATTAGTTTGTTTTCTCTCCCTTTTATGTATTGGCTATGTTGGGAATTATTTCAATCAGCATCTATCGCTTGGTTAGGGACGGCAATTTTCGCAATTTCTCCATTACAACTCCAATATTCCCAGATCGTCAGAACTTATAGTCTAATTACAGCCTTTACTCTATTATCTAGTGCAACTTTACTTCACAGCTTACGAGTTCCCAAAAAAATTAATTGGTTGCTCTATACATTTACCGTTGCTTTCGGGTTATATTCTAATATTCTTTTCGCTTTTGTAATAATTAGTCATGCTCTTTATATAATTATTGATTCCAGAGGCAGAATTACTAAGAATGTTAAGAACTATATTCTATCATCGCTGTTAGGAATTTCACTTTTTATGCCCTGGTTCTATCTGTTTCTAACCAAGCCAGGGTTATTCGGATATTCTGTGGAACAACCGGCTGAACAAAATATCCCAATCACTGGGTTAATTAAAGATTGGATGAGAGGGGTGCTTCGTATTTTTATCGATCTAAATGATGGCTGGATTAAGGATACTGACTCTTTTCTCTTATTACAAAGAACTTCTTGGATTTTTCTTCTAGTTTTTCTTTTGACATCTGTAGTATTTTTAATTTTTAATGCTGGCAAAAATAAAAACTGGATGATTCTCGCTTTGCTAATTGGTGGGGGAGGGATTTTGATGATAAAAGACGCTATCTCGGGAACAGGGTTTTCTGTTCGATTACGTTATATGTTGCCCTACGCTATCGGTTGGCAATTAGCAGCAACTGCTTTGATAGCTTATCTTTTTTATTCTCGTTTAAGCTGGCAAAGACAACTGAGTAAAATCATCATTTCTAGCCTTTTACTATTGGGATTGCTATCATCTTGGATCATAGCTAGTTCTCCTTCTTGGTGGGCATTTGGAGCACCTGATTACCCAGCAATAGCTCAAAAATTGAACAAATTAGAGAAACCTGTAGTTCTATATGATGATTTTGCTGATGCCTTAACCATGAGTTATTTAGTTAACCATAATGTCTATTCTCATCTGACTAAAAGAGCAGAATTTCATCTCGAAACTAATCCCAATCAACCTAATGATATTTACCGAGGATATACTGATATTATCATTTTTCGTCCATCATCAACTCTTGTGGAAAAGTTACAATCAACAGAAAATTTTGTCTTAGAACCACTTTTTAAATCCCAAGAAAACTATCCTAGTAAACCCAACGCATGGAAAGTCATCAAACGCTAACTTTGCTCAAGCCATGAAAATTTTAATTCTATCCTCTACTTTTCCCTATCCCCCAACCAGAGGGGGAACTCAAGTTAGAACCTTCAATCTTTTAAAACACCTGAGTAAGAATCATGAAATCACGATCATGACTCGACCAAATTCGGATGTTAGTAGGACTGATATTGAAGCCTTGGAAAGATTGGTTAAGGAGGTAAAGATATTTCCCTATTCTAATTCTGCCAACCCTAGTATTTTAGGCAAAATAAATCGTTTTTATGATTTTATAATGCAAGGTACTCCTCCCAACGTTCGACAAGTATATAGTGCTGATATTCAATTGTGGCTTGATCGTGCCATTGATAGTCAAAAATTTGATGTTATTACTTGTGAGCATAGCGTCAATGAGATCTTTGTCCGCCCCCATTGGCAAAAAAAGCTTAAAACTATAATAAATATACATAGTTTAGCCTATAAAACCTGCAAAAATCAATTAGAGATAGGAGTCAGCCCTAATCCTATTCGAGATACATTGTATTTGCCACTTCTCGAACGCTATGAACGGAGATTTTGTCAGAAATTTAACCCTATAGTTGTCACTACTTCAGAAGACAAGGAGCAGATGAAAGAGTTGAACATTAATCGCCCTGTTATTGTAATTCCCAACGGCGTTGACTTGGAACTATTCCCCTATCGAGAAACCGATCCCAGTGGTTATCAAATTATTATGACGGCAGGCCTAGATTACAGTTCTAATATAGATGCAGTACGCTTTTTCAGTTTAGAAGTTTTCCCTATTTTACAACAAAAATATCCTGAGGTTACTCTGATACTTGTTGGTTCCAATCCTGCTCCATCGGTCATAGAATTAACAAAAAATTCTAAAATCACTGTCACAGGTCGAGTTCCATCTATGGCCGAGTATCTTCATCATGCTACTATTTGTGTTGTGGCAATGCGTTCGGGTTTTGGGATTAAAAATAAAACCCTAGAATCGATGGCTGCGGGAGTGCCGGTGGTAGCCAGCGATCGAGGTTTAGAAGGGTTAACAGTGGAAGGAAATCATGTTCCTTTAGCAGCCTTAAGGGCTAATAGTATTGAGGAATATTGTACGGCGATTAGTAGTCTTTTTGAATCGGCAGAGTTACGAGAAAAATTATCTAGAAATGCTCGCAAGTTAATCGAAGATAATTATACTTGGCAGCAAGCAGCCACTAAGTACGAACAAGTTTTGACTGCTGATATTTGTTAGACAATTTCTCTAGTTTTTTGTAAATTAATATGCTATCAAATCAAATACCAGTGAAAATATCTGTTGTTGTTCCTCTGTATAACGAAGAAGAAAATATCGATGCTCTCTTTGGGCGACTTTTAGCGGTTTTAGAGACAATAAATACCAGTTATGAGGTCGTTTGCGTCAATGATGGTAGTCGTGACAATACTCTCAAAAATCTCGTGGAATATCATCAACGTTACCCACAAATTAAAGTGGTTAATTTATCCCGTAATTTTGGTAAAGATATTGCCATGTCAGCAGGAATTGATTACAGTCAAGGGATGGCAGTAATTCCTATTGATGCTGATTTACAAGATCCCCCCGAATTAATTGCCGAAATGATCGAAAAATGGCAGCAGGGTTATGATGTGGTTTATGCGTCCCGTCGGGTTAGAATTGGCGAAAGTTGGTTGAAACGTTTTACAGCAGAAGGTTTCTATCAAGTCATTAATAAATTAAGTCGGGTTCCTATTCCCCCTAATACGGGAGATTTTCGCTTGATTGATCGCCGAGTGGTAGAATCAATTAAAAAGATGCCCGAACGTCAAAGATTTATGAAAGGAATATTTGCTTGGGTGGGATATAAACAGACATCAATTTTATTCGATCGAGAACCACGGTATCAAGGACAAACTAAATGGAATTACTGGAAATTATGGAATTTTGCCATCGATGGTATTACCTCTTTTAGTTTTTTACCTCTAAAAGTCTGGACCTATGTAGGATTTATCATTTCACTTGTTAGTCTTGTTTATGCTAGTTTTTTAATGCTCAGGACTATTATTTTAGGAATCGATGTACCTGGATACGCTTCTCTGATGGTTGCTATCTTATTTTTAGGAGGAATTCAATTACTGACTCTTGGTATTATTGGCGAATATATTGGCAGGGTTTATGAAGAAGTAAAGGGACGGCCACTTTATCTTGTTCGAGATTGTTATGGTTTTGAAAATCGGGAACAAGTTACTGATAAAATAACTCAAAATTAAAATACTGACAAGAGGAGAATTAACTCTATGAATACCGAAGTTTTTCAGCAATTTTTTGTCTATTGTGTCGGTAGTTGGCAAACGGAAAGAACCTATCATTATCTAGCCGATCAAGAAGTGGAACGTTCCCGTACTGAATTCCTCATTCAACCCCTGACTAGGGAGATTAAACAGAAAGTTCTGACAGATAATAACTATCCTGATATTGCGGATTTAGAAAGTATCCCCGGGTTTAATTTAGGTTTCTATACCATCTCGGAAAAAGGGGAAGAAGTGCGACAAAATCTTAATCTTTTATTTGTGGTTAAAGCAGAAAATAACGGTTATTTAGAAGGGGATTATCTTCGTGATCGCGCCTACGAAGAAGCAAGACCAATTATCTCTGCTTTTCGCTTTGATTCCACTACCAGAGAGTTATTAATGACCACCAATTATACTCGCAGTGTTTCCGTGGATTCAATTACTTTAATCAATCCAGACCTGCGAATTCGCAAAATTATTAACTATCAACGTCCCAAGGAGGGGGAACCCTTGGAAAAAGTTCTCTTGGTCGGTTTTGGAGTTGAGTGTAAAGTCAGTTAAAAAAATATTTCTTTCCCCCCCCCCTTGATTCTCCAGTCAGGGGGAGATTTTATAATAGGGTAACGATAGGATTAAGGAGCAAAAATAATGCTCAGAATCGGTCAACTTTCCCTAGAAAGTGGTGTTTCAATTAAAACGATTCGTTATTACGAGGAATTAGGACTAATTCAGTCCCCTGAGAGGACAGAGGGACAATTTCGCCTATTTACTCCCGATACTGTCCATCGCTTGCTGTTTGTCAAAAGATTGCAATCTTTGGGTTTAAGTCTGCAAGAGATCCGCGAATGTTTAGTAATTCATGACCATGGTGAGTTACCCTGTGGAGATATTCAGGAAAAATTAATTAAACATATTGCTGAGATCGATCAACAAGTGGAACAATTGCTTTTATTGCGTCAACAATTAACCGAAACCCTGCAAGAATGGACGGATACACCTGTAAAAGACGATCAATTTATTTGCCCTAATCTCAAGGTTTAACTATCATGAAAAAGTTGATTGTATTGGTAACTGTAGCACTTATTTCTACTCCTGTAATTGCTCAACATTTACATCTTGATTCACCTCAAACTCAGACTTTACAAGCAATTCCTGACAATATACCAGCTTGGATGTATAACAAGCAACGTAATCATATTTATCCCCAAAGAGGGGTTTATAACAATGCAATTTATAATGTCAGAGATTTAGCTTTAGACTTGAATGCGATCGCTGTTGGTCATGCCTTTGCTTACGAAGATATCGTAACGGGAAAAGCGAAAGATTTAGAAACTAAGACATACCAAACAATTAATTGGGTTTTAAAAAATCCGCCTAAATTTATGCCCGACGAGGGTAATATTTCCCCAACTTTTGGCAGAAAATACGGTGTTTTAGAACAGGTTTTCGATTGGGCGCATATTTTCCATGCTCAAACCGTTGATGTTTTAGCCAGCAGCAAATTAACCAACAAGGAAAAAGAGGCGGAAATTGAGAAATTATATCAATTTTACTTGACAAAAGTTCCCTATGCGATTACGGGATTACCCATGAATATGGGTTATCTGGATTCCCAGCCTTATTCTAAAGCCTTTCGCCAGAAATATCCGAAAGTTAATGGCTTATTTTGGGGCTACCATTGGTTACAAGGAACAATGTATGACTTGCTCTATGAGAAGACGCTAGAAGAACAAAAACAAGCTTATAAACAGGTAGGAAAACAATACCATAGTCAGGAATTGTATCGCACCGATCGAGCTTTTATGCCGATGTTTGCCGAACTTAGTCCCAAGTTTGCCCGACGTTTTCCTCAGATATCTAACACCTTCGATAACCTGCATATGTTGCACGATATGGTTAATGATATTCTGGCATCAGATTGGCTAACTCCCCAACAAAAAGACGAACAAATCACCCGCGCTATTTGGTTAGTAATGGCTGCTAATCATCAAGAAATGGCAGCAGGAAAAAATTATGGTGGTGAAGGACTACACGATCATCGTTTTCAGTCAGGAATTCCGGGGATGGGATTAATGCCAGCAGATATTTCTCACGAAGGTCATAATCACGACAATCCTCATAATTCTGAGAAAAAACCTGATAATTCTCAGGGAGATGAGGGAGGAGATCACCAACACCATAACCACGAAAATCACTCTCCGGAAAACCCTCCTAATACGGAGAAAAAACCTGACGACAGCAATCATCAAGAGGAACCCAAAAAATGAGAAGATTTTTATTAATTGCTGTGAGTTTAGTCGTTAGTTTTACTAATCCAGTTTTTGCCAACGATCATAATAATCTGGATTCTGGTCGTCCCCTTTCTTTTGATGATGCTGAAAGTATTGGTTTTGGGGAACAATCAATAGAATTTGGAGGAAGTCTAGTCTTTCCTGAAAATAGTAATCTTGGGGGTGAGTTTGATATTGAATACCTCAACGGTATTATTCGCAATGGTCACATTATTATCGGCATCGATCCGCAAGTGGGAGGACGAGTTAATAGTGATGATACGGATTTTGATGTGGGAAATTTATCTGTAGGTTTTTTCTATAATTTCAATCGAGAATACGATAATGTTCCCGCTTTTGCCATTCGTACCGATTTAGGATTACCGACGGGAAATAATGCTAGGGGATTAGATTTTCGTCTGCGGGGAATTGCTAGTAAAACTGTTGGTCAATTCGATCGCGTGCATCTTAATCTCGATTTAAACATAAACACTGACCCCGATAACGGCGATCGAGCTTTTTCCCCGGCAGCAATTCTCGGTTATTCGCGACCGATTGGTTATCCGAAACGTTTTGATCGCACTTTTTTAGCAGAATTGGGCGTAATTACCGGCGATAATAGTAATGGTGGCGTTTTAATTCGCACTGGTATGGGAATTCGTCAGCAAATTAATCGCCAAGGTGTGATCGATTGGGGTATCGAGGGAGATATTGCCACTAATGGCAATGATCAAAGTCAATTAAAGCTAAAAATCGGTTATTCTTTCGGATTTTAGGATTTTTCCCTAGCCTGCTCTTAAAAGCTAAAATAGATGAAGTATAACTTAAATTTTGGTTTGACTGGGAGTATGAGGGGGTTTGGAAGTCCACATCTTCTCATCCCTGAAAACAACAGGGATATCTTACCAAAACCGATACTTTTCAGCAGACGATTTTTTAGTAAACTTTTAAAAGCGATCGTCAGACAGGTGACAAGAATAAACAGTACAAGAATACCAATAGTCCAACCAAGAGTGATCGACACTCCCCCAGCGCGCCAAAGGGGAGTGTTAAAAAAGGGCGTTAACCAAGCTGAGGGAGAGAAAGTCATCGCTAAAGTTTAGATTTGATAGGGATTACCCAAGCGATCCACAAAAACATTGTAATCTAAGGGTAAACGCCCCGGATTAAGCCGTGGTTCCGCCGCGTAACCGATGGGAACGACAACAGCGATCGCCAGATGGGGATGATCGGCAGCACCAATGACAGCTTTTACCTTGTCCTCAATCCAACCGTTGAGAAAACAACTAGATAAACCGAGACTTTCGGCAGCCAAAACCAGATGAGTAGCGGCGATCATGGCATCTTTAATCGCGTATTCCCGGGTTTTTTCGCCTAAATTCTTTTGAAATCCCGGGATTGCCTGTTGAAAATATTTTACCGTGCCTTCGCTCCAGGCACCCGTACTGAGAGCCTGTTCATAGATAGGAGTTAGCTCTCCCCCTCCTGCGGCAGCATCGGCAGCGAAAACAAAAGTAACCGGCGCTTGGATAATTTGCTTTTGTCCCCAAGCGGCCTCGGCTAAAGCGGCCTTTTGTGCCTCATCCTGTACTAAAATAATTCGCCAATCTTGGATGTTGAAACTACTAGGTGCGGCAACGGTTAATTCTACCAGGGTTTTCAGCAGTTCTGGGGCGATCGGAGCGGTAGTAAAATTTTTAATAGAACGACGTTGATTAATCGCCGTGGGAACATCGAGAGGCAAGGTCATAAAGTCAGTGGATCAAGTTAAATACTTCTAATTATTATAAGGTCAGGTTATCAGCCCTAGACTTCGGTGTGACCGAAAATTTGGGTACAAGCCCCGCCATGCCCGCGCAGGGTCGGGCGGCTTTAAATAAATATGTATTGTCAACTTAAAGAATTTTGTGTTAAGATATTGATACTCAGTCAAGCAGTATCAAAATGTTTGTACTAGAATACAAGGTTAAGCCAAAACCTAATCAGATAGAAGCCATTAACGAAGCAATACGGACAACTCAATTTGTTCGGAATAAAGTTCTGCGTTATTGGATGGATAATCGGGGTGTTGGCAAAACAGAGTTATTTCGATACAACACAGCATTAAGGAAAGAGTTTAAATTTGTTGATGATTTAAACTCCCATGCTTGCCAGACTGCCGTAGAAAGAACCTTGCGGGCAATTACTCGGTTTTACGATAATTGCCAAAATAAAGTTAAAGGAAAGAAAGGCTACCCTAAGTTTAAAAAACATTCCCGTTCTGTTGAGTATAAAGTATCTGGATGGAAGCTATCAGCTAATAAACGTCATATTACCTTTACAGACAAAAAAGGTATTGGTACTCTTAAACTGATTGGTTCTAGAGATATTAATTACTATCAACCAGACCAGATTAAACGGGTAAGAATCCTTAATCGTGCCGATGGTTATTATGTGCAGTTTTGCCTTAAATTAGACCCCAGAGACAGGGTTAAGCCTTTAACACCTTCCCAGAAAGCCACTGGGATTGATGTGGGATTAAAGTTTTTCTTAGTAGATAGCGAAGGCCATCAAATTGATTGTCCGAACTACTATCGAAAAGCTGAAAAACAACGGCTCTTCGTTACTTGTTATGGTTCGATAGGGGGGCATAAATCGACTAAATCCTTATATGGCAAGAGACTTAATTGATTAGCTCGTTCTAGATTGAAAACAATTGGCAAAAATCGAAGCAATGTCTTTCTATATAAGGGTTTCACCCCTTATAACTCCCGTCCATTGCATAACACAAACCGAAGAACCAAAACAACTAAACCGATTAAATAAAAAAAAGTCAAAGAAATACCGTAAGGGTAAAAAACAATCTCGTAATTATCACAAAGCTAGAAAGCGATATGCTCGGAAACATTTAAGAGTAAGTAGGCAACGAGAAGAGTTTGTCAAGAGTGTGGCACTCCGTTTAGTTAAGTCTAACGACTTAATCGTCTATGAAAACTTGAATATCAAAGGCATGGTCAAAAATCGTCATTTAGCGAAGTCGATAACCGATGCAGGATGGTCTGTTTTTAGGCAATGGCTAGAGTATTTTGGGGACAAATACGGCAAGTTAACTATAGCTGTCTCACCTCATAATACGTCTCAAAATTGTTCTAATTGTGGACAAAAAGTCCAAAAGTCGCTATCTACTCGAACCCATGTTTGTCCTCATTGTGGATATACAGATTGTCGAGATAGAAACGCCGCTTTAAACATCTTGCAAAAGGGATTAAGTAGCGTGGGGCGCACGCAAACTTTAAACGCTTCGGGAGAGATTCCCTCTTGGTTGGTTGGAGAAATCCTGCTTGCTAACGGAGACTCAATGAACGAAGAATCCCCGTCTCTTTAGACGGGGAGCGTCAAAAAACGGAAATAGTAAAACATCAGGGTTAAATTGTGGCAGTCAGAAAAAGATCAACTATACTGTTAGACTTAAACAGGTCATAACCCAATGACCATCTAGCTATAATCATGTCACCGCCACAAAGATCATTTTATGCTTTCTGAGCCGGAACCGAGCGACACCCTCACCACTCCCACCGTCAATATGGGCGATCACAGTACCGATATCAAGCCAATTTTAGCCTTAAAAGAGTTGGTCGCTAGTTTATATCGCGAACAAAACAAAGTTCAAAATCTCTTAAGTTCCCTCGGTTTTGCCCTGCGGAGTTTCAATAATTTAAACCAATTCCTCGATCTTACCCCCTTGATGGCCGCACGAGTGGCAGACGCGGAGGGAGGGGCATTGATTTTGAGCAAAAATAACGGTC
Source organism: Microcystis aeruginosa NIES-843 (assembly GCF_000010625.1). NCBI lineage: Bacteria > Bacillati > Cyanobacteriota > Cyanophyceae > Chroococcales > Microcystaceae > Microcystis > Microcystis aeruginosa. The sequence continues at coordinate 261,778 of NC_010296.1, read as the reverse complement.
AAGTGGCGCTCGATCAACTCCATTGCCAAGATAATCAAATTAATGGGGAACTACGCCGACAATTAGAGGCAATTATCCGACAATTAAACCAAGAACCGGCACTTGAGAATAAAAATAATCGATCGCTTCTCGATAGTCTCGACCATAAAATCCGGCAAACTCTCGGACAGGGTACGCAGGTTTATAGTACACCTGTTTTGGTAAAAAATAGTGAGCGGGGGCGTTTATACGTTTTCAGTCGCGATCCCGATTATGGTTGGACACCCACCCGTCGTAAACTGTTGCAGCTAGTGGCCGATCAAACGGCGGTGGCTATAGCTAATAATGAATTAACGATCGAATTACGTTCTAAGGAACGTCAGGATCGAGAGTTAGAAATCGCTGCCGAAATCCAAAATCGTCTTTTACCTCGGCAATGTCCGAAAATTCAGGGGGTAGAATTGGCAGCCCACTGCCAAACGGCTAATCGCGTTGGTGGCGACTATTATGATTTTATCCCCTGCAACTACGATCAATTTAAACCGGCAACGGAGGCGGAAAGGGAAGCCAGTGCCGCTCCTTGGAGTATAGTCATCGGTGATGTCATGGGAAAAGGTGTCCCAGCAGGATTATTGATGACCATGACCCGGGGAATGTTGCGAGCGGAAGTGTTAAATCGTCACTCCCCGGCCCAGATTTTGCGTCATCTCAATCGGGTTATGTATGCCGATCTCGATAATTCTCATCGTTTCGTGACATTATTTTATTCCGAGTATGATCCCCTGACGCGCCGTCTTGGCTACAGTAATGCTGCCCATTATCCCACCCTCTGGTGGCGGGCCAAAACGGGAGAGTTAGAGTCTCTCGACACGGAAGGGACATTAGTTGGTTTAGAGGCCGATTCTATCTATGACGATGCCCAAGTGCAATTAGAAGCGGGAGATACGCTGATTTATTATACCGATGGCTTTACCGATGCAGTTAACTCGAAAGGGGAAAGATTTGATCAGAAAAATTGGCTATCGGCAGTTAAAGAAGCCTGTCAACAGTACACCGATCCCGAACAGATTCTAGAATATTTATTTGGAAAAGTGGCCGCTTTTACCGGTTTAGGAAATGACAGTAGTGACGATATGACTTTAGTAGTTATGCGAGTGAAATCGGAGGAATAAATCATCAATTAGCTCAATTGTCCTCTTGCCAAGGAGCAAATAAAGGCAATAAAGCTAACCCGGGTAAAGCGGCAATTACTGTGATTAAAAAGAACCATTGCCAACCGATCGCCTCAGCTAAAACTCCGGCGGGAGCCACCAAAATATCGCGACTAAAGGCCATTAAACTTGATAAGAGGGCGTACTGAGTAGCGGTAAAACGAGCATTGCAAAGACTCATTAAAAAAGCCACAAAAGCGGCAGTGACTAAGCCACCGCAGAAGTTTTCAATATTAATAGCCAAGACCATAAAAGGATAATTTTGCCCTAAATTTGCTAAAGTAAAATAGGCTAAATTACTAATAGCTTGCAAGCCGCCAAAAATCCAGAGCGATCGATTAATTCCCCAACGACTTAACAGGGAACCACCTAATAAAACTCCCACCATAGTTGCTATCATGCCCATGCCCCCTTGGATCGCCCCGATATCGGTTTGACTGAAACCAGTTTTTAAGAGAAAAGGAGTCACCATATTATTAACTAAAGCATCCCCTAAACGATAGAGAACGATAAAGGCGAGAATACCGATTCCTTGACCTAATCGATAGCGTTGAAAAAACTCTTGGAAAGGCAACCAAACCGCCTCTAAAAGGGTTTGAGGAGTATCATCTCTAGGGGGAGTAGCTGGGGCGAAAAAAGACCAAATAATCGTTAAAGCCATCAATCCAGCTAGGAAAAGATAGACGAGAGGCCAGGGAAAGTGATCGGCTAAAATTAAAGCGATCGAACCGGTTAGAATTAAAGCCAAACGATAACCTAAAACCCCGATCGCTACCCCAGCACCCATCTCCCATTTTTCTAAAATATCTGTGCGATAGGCATCGTAGGCAATATCTTGGCTGGCACTAAAAAAAGCGATCAGTAGAGCATTAATTGCCAATAATTCCAAAGATTGTTTTGGTTGTTGAAAGGCCATAAAACCAATCGCTAAAGTTAAACAAATTTGAGCGATTAAAATCCAACCGCGACGACGACCAAGAAAAGGAGGAACATAGCGATCGAGTAAGGGAGACCAAAGAAATTTGAGAGAGTAGGGGAGAGCGAATAAACTAAATAAACCGATCGATTCCAGAGGAACTTCTTCGGTGGTCATCCAAGCTTGCAGGGTGCGACTGGTGAGCAACAAGGGCAATCCAGAAGCGAAACCTAAGAATAACAAAGCCGCCATTTTTTGACTGCGGAACACTTGTAAATAGGCGGAAATTTCCTTGATCATAGAGGGGGTAGGAGGATAGATTAGATTAAAGAATATAGTTAATTGACCCAAAAAGAAAGAAATTAGTTCTGACCGGCATCGTCCCATCTTAACCATGGCCCGGCGATCAAAAAAAATTCCCGAAAAATAGCGGTCTTTCCCCCAACTGGGGCTATAGGCAGTAGAATGGATGAGATTTTGATTCAGTAGTCTTGAAAAATTGCGGTCTTCTCCTTAAGATAGATGCTTGATTCTCCCAACTAAATCCCACCCCTATTTACCTTTCCCAGATAAGGACTGCCATCCCCACCTTCCCTGCCGACTCCTGTGATTAAAGTGGACTCCTGTTTTATCTCATACCTATTGTCTAATCCCTCCGACTCGGAAGCGACCGGTGACAATGCCGCCATTACCGTCGAGGTGCGTTTGGCCCAAAGCCAAGATCTCAAAAGCTTGGCGGAAATTCTCACCGATAGTTTTTTCCCCACGGCCAATTATTGGTCTTTTCTGCGTCCTATCTTTAAATTAGGCATTTACGAGGACTTACGGGGACGATTGCGCGCCGATACCCCTTACTATCACTGTCTGGTAGTCAGTCAAACCAGCGTCACCGTCACGGGTCCTCAGGAAATTATTGTTGCTACGGCGGAAATCGCCTTAAAATCCAGTTCTTTTTTAGCTGTTCCCATTCCTTATATCTCTAATTTAGCCGTTAGTCCCGATCGCCGGCGTGCCGGTCTGGCCCGGAGATTGCTGCTCAAGTGTGAACAGATCGCTAGAGAATGGGGTTTTGAGGAACTTTCCCTCCATGTTCTCGATAATAATCTAGCGGCCCAGTCACTGTACTCAAGTAGCGGTTATCGTCTGCAAAAAACCGACGGTTGGTTGATCAATTGGTTATTTAATCGACCACAAAAGTTATTTCTGCACAAAAAAATCAGCCAATGAGGAGATAGGAGACTCCCAGACTCCGAGACAGGTTTTAGGTGTTGGGGGTTGGGGTTTTGGGGTTTTGGGGTTTTGGGGTTTTAGTTCAATTTCCCCACTTCCCCACTTCCCACTTCCCACTTCCCACTTCCCACTTCCCCACTTCCCACTTCCCCACTTCCCCATTCCCCACTCCCACGAAACAAACCCTAGATATTTCGACAAAATTGCCATGCAGAAGAACTATAAGGAAAAATTCTGCTATATTATCTGCTAACTCTCTAAAAAACCCGATTAGTTTAATGATCTTTTCCGGGTATCTGAGAAAACAAATAGTTCATCCCTTTAAAATATGGTTTTAGGGAGATAATTAGTGACTGTGTGAGGCAATTTGTGGTTAATAAGAGGAAATCAAGGCTTAAAAGCGGAAAATCAAGCAAATTAGCAGCTAAACCTGTTAAAAAGCGGCGATTGTCGGGTAAATGGTTCCTGACAGCCCTAGGCTTAACTGGCTGCGCCCTAGTTTCCGCTACGGCGGGGGCTATGTTGGCTGTGTCTCTCTCCTCCACACCTTTGCGACAAGCTGCTCTTAGTCCCCAAGAAGCCGCCGCTTTTAACAATCAGCAGGCGATATCCTATCAAAATCTGCAACTTCCCGCCCTCAACCGCCCCGTTAATATTCTGGTAGTTGGCGCGAAAGTGTTGACATCCGATGTCAAGGAAGCACAAACCCCAGATCTGGGTTATCATGCCCCGGTTAATTCCTTGGATGGTTTAACCGATACCATGCTGTTACTGCGTTTTGACCCCCAAAGACAGAAGTTAACCATGCTTTCCATCCCCCGGGATACCCGCACCGATATCGAGGGTTACGGGGAGAAAAAAATCAATGAAGCTAACGCCCTCGGTGGACCTGCTTTAACGGCGGAAACGGTTAGTCATCTTTTGGACGGAGTGGCTATCGATCGCTATATTCGCATTAATGTGCAGGGTGTGGAAAAATTAATTGATGCTTTGGGGGGGGTGACGGTATATGTTCCCAAAGACATGAAGTATAAAGATTTTAGTCAACACCTCTACATTGACCTGAAAAAAGGGGAACAACACCTCAACGGCGAGAAATTCCTCCAGTTTGCCCGTTTTCGTTACGATGCTAACGGCGATATCGGTCGTATCCAACGACAACAGCAATTAATGCGGTCTTTAGTAGAACAAACCCTAAAACCAGCAACTTTATTGAAAATTCCCGATATTATCGAGGTTATCCGCAATCATATCGATACTAATCTCAGTTTAGAGGAGTTACTCGCCCTAGCTGGCTTTGCCTCCAAAACTCAGCGCGCTGATGTGCAAATGCTACTGCTACCAGGAGACTTTAATGGTGATGGTCGGCAAGGGATCAGTTATTGGTTGCCCAATCAAAGTAAAATTCAAGAGCTAGTGGCTCAACATTTTAACCACGGCTCTTTTATGGCTGACATCGAAGAAACCACGCAACCGACTCGCATAGCTGTGGAAGATAGCATCGATAATCCAGAAGCGGTGCAAGCTCTAGTCAGATATCTGCGCTCGTTTGGTTATGAAAATGTTTTTGTCTCTAAGTCTTCATCGCCAATTCTAGAAACTACCAAAATTATTGCTCAAAAAGGGGATAATTCCCTGGCTGCTGCCCTGCATAATAGCCTTGGTGTCGGGGAAGTTTTGGTGGAAAGTACGGGGAATCTCGCTTCTGATGTGACGATTAAAATCGGTCAAGATTGGCAAGAAAAATCAGCTAATCTTTCTGAGCCATCCCTAGGCAACTAAGAAAAAAATCAAGTTTATCCTGGTTATTTATTAGCCAAAGTTTGACAAAAATTTTGGTGTTGTTCACTAGCTATTCCTTGCTGTAACACTGCCAAAACTTCGGCTAAATTACCCGATAATAAAGCATTTTTATTCAGCCATAATCCAGGAAATACTTGAGAACAAAAGATGTTATTTTGATTTGATTCTAGGGGCAAATATTCCCCATCAGTTAAACCAAACCAATCTAATTGAACGTCATAAACTCGCCAGATAATATACTCTTGCACTCCCTGGCGACGATAAACTTTGAGTTTTTCGTGTAAATCGTAGGAAGCAGTAGAAGCGGCAATTTCCACGATTAATTCCGGCGCGCCTTCTACATAATCATCTTCACTAATGCTTGATTGTCCACCGGTTTCTATTCTTAATAAAGCATCTGGTTGTGGTTGATTATCCCCATCCAGTCGCACAGTAGTATTATCCAGTGTTTCTACTCCCGGTGTCGCCACTTCGTAGGCAGTTAACCAACCGATAATATTAGCGTGGGGTTTACCGTGGTTTTTGGCTCTCACCGCGGCTGCCATATAAACAACTCCTGCGATTAATTCAGCTTTTTTTAGCTGTGTCATTGCTTGATAACGGCGCTCGAATTCAGGACGAGTTAATCTATCGCCATTTTTGAGAGGGGGAATAATATGGGGGGAAACTGTGTTAGTCGATAGCATAATTTTTGGCTCATCAAGAAACTACTATCAAGGCTTAAGTTTTCTTACCAGACTCAGTTAATTTATCGATTAGGTTAAGCTGTGCATCGAGAGCATCGAAGATATCCTATACTTATTTTACAGCGTTTCTGATCATTTACCTGCAACCTTGCGCCATGTTTGCCTTAGTTTCACTAGATAAAATCGAGCTACCGGCGGGGTCCTTAGTGAGATTACCTGCCACTTGGCTAGATTATCAAACTTTGTCTCGGCAAAGGGGCGACAATTCTCAGCCTAAAATCAAATATCACAATGGAGAAGTCTTGCTTATGTCTCCACTTCCTAAGCATGGACGTGATGCCCATTTAATTGCTAATATTATCATCACCTTATTGGATTATCTGGGGCGTGAGTACGAGGCTTTTACTCCCGTAACCATGGAATTACCAGAAACAAGTGGTATTGAACCAGATTATAGTTTTTATATTGACCATTGGCCGGCTATAGCAGGGAAAGCCAGAATTGACTGGGTAAATGATCCTCCTCCCGATTTAGTATTAGAAATTGATGTCACCAGTTACTCGAATGTGGATGATTATCTGCCTTATCAAGTGCCTGAAATTTGGTTGTATCGTCAGAAAAATCTCTATATTTAGGGTCTGCTGAATAAATCTAAAAACCTTGTTGGATAAGACTTTTGGACTTTTTTCCCCTCAAAAAGTGCCAGCCATTGCGGGGATCGGGGGGAAAATTCAGGTACTTTTTCCCTGAAAATTAGGTAGTTGACCACCTGAAAATCGATAAAACCCCACACCCCACACCCCACACCCCACACCCTGCCCCCAGGAAAAGCTTTTTCAGCAAACCCATTTATTGGCTAGAGAATCAAGAGTATATCCCTCGCCATCAAAGTCAATATTTTCCTGACTTTAACCTAGAAAATTTAGTTTCTTTCTGTGGAGAAATTGCCGACAATCGCAATAGTAGTATGGCAATTCGTCAACTAAAACAACATCTCGAAGATTTTTATAGTATTTCAACTAATTTTTCCCGCTTACAGCGTCTTTCATGGCAACCAAGTAAATCCCGAACCAAGTTAACCTGATTAGGGAAAAGTTACTTACTGTCAAGTTTCCAACTCCTGTTTCCTCTATTTAACCATGAATAATTTTAAAATACTGCTCATCGGTTACGGTAATACTTTAAGAAATGATGACGGAGTGGGAGTGAGAATAGCCGAAATTATTGCCGAGGAGAATTTGCCTAATGTGCAAGTCATCGCTACCCATCAATTGACTCCTGAGTTAGCAGCCGATATAGCTGATGCTTCTCTAGTTATTTTTGTTGATGCGGTATTATCTAATCAAACCGATATCCGGATAGAAAAATTAGCAGCAGTTACCGAATGGAATAATTTAGGTCATGCAGAAAGTCCCGCTTCTTTATTAGCATTAACTCAAGCAATTTATCAACAAACTCCCAGGGCCTGGGGAATATTTATTCCTGCTATTAATTTTGAATTTGGTGAAGAATTATCAACAATAACTCAAAAGGGCTTGACAAACGCGATTAAAGCTATTAGGAAAATTATCCTAAATCTGGTTATTAAAGACTGATTATCTATTGCCCCTATTGCCTATTGCATGAGTGCCTATTGCCTCTCCTGATATGTAGGGTCTGCTGAAAAAGTTTGTTGGTGGGGGCAGGGTGTGGGGTGTGGGGTGTAGGGTTTTACCGATTTTGAGGTAGTCAGTTACCTAATTTTTAGGGAAAAAGTACCTGAATTTTACCCCCGATCCCTCCAATGGTCGGCACTTTTTGAGGTCAAAAAAGTCTAAAAGCCTTATCCAACAAGGTTTTTAGATTTATTCAGCAAGCCCTATGTAGTGATCTGTCAAGATGTTATTGACGGATAGAAGCTTTTTAATTTATACTTTAGACGTTCATAATCTGAGATTTATTAAACTTCTGAAATCGTAGAGTGAGCAAGGAATCCAGTTCTTTTTTATGTTTCATATGGGCATCATTCAGACATTCATAAATAGCTGAAGAAAAGTCAGAAAAGTTTTCATAATATTTACCATACAAACATTTCTTTTTTACCAATTTCCACAGCCTTTCAATTAAATTTAGATTAGGCGAATAAGACGGCAAATAGAGTAGCTCTATTGACAAAAAAGAGCCAATTCCTCAACAACTTTTACATTTTTGATAGCGGGCATTATCTAATACTAGAGTGATGGTAATTATTAGTCCTAAAGCAGCTATTTTTGACCAGAGTTCACAGACTTGAGTTGCTGTAATATAAGTGTCATATGTTACCATAATAACTTCATGAGTTATCGCATTTAATGCTCCCAAAACATTAAAGCGTTTACGCCCGCTCGGCGACTTAACGAAAAGTCTCTCAAAACACCAAACAAAACCGAGAAAAGCTCCCATAACAAAGTGAGCGGCATCAACAAAAAAAACAGCCCTTTTTCCTTCTTTTGCCTCATTTAGTCTGGGTTCTAGCTTTTTTTATTTGTAGTCTTCTTGTTCATCCTGGTCAGCTTTAGAAGGAAGAGAACCTACTTTTAAACATTTCATTCCCATTGATTTTAAGAATTTCCTCACTTGAGTAGGACTTCGTTTTATTCCCGTCAATTCTTCTATCCTATATACAGCTTCATTTATTGTGGCTGGTGGATTTTTCTCGAAGTATTTTTTGAGCGTTTCTTTTTGAGACTCTAATTCACTTTTAGGGCGATAGAAGTTGATTTCTTTTAATTTTTCTATTCCGCCTTCTTGATAATCTCGAAGATAAGTTAATAAGGTATTTGGCGAGATTCCTGCTAACTGACAAATTTTTTGGTGCGGTATCTTTTGGCTCTTTAACCAGAGAACTTCCATTTTCAGTTGAACCCGGGGATGAGGATGATGAAATCTTTCATAATACAGTGAGTTCTTTTCTTCTTCGGTGAATTCTAGGTTAATCATGTTTTCAATGAGTGCTTTGCTTCTAATTATGACTCTTAAACTATATTATTGTCCTTGAGTAAAAAATGCAAGTTGTAGCCGTGCAAAGTATAGAGCATAATTTTGGGCATGGCAAGCAACATTTAGCCTCTTTTCTGCTGACCCTAAATCTTCTGGCTTTCTTATTCCATACTGTTCTGCATCTGGTCGATGAACGCTATCAACGGACTCGGCTTCAGCGAGGAACTCGCCGGGGCTTTTTTCAAGACGTTATTTGTCTGACCAAGTATCTGTTGTTTGAAAGCTGGCATCACCTTCTAGACTTTATGCTCGATGATGCCGTCCCTATTGCTCTCGTTAATTCTTCTTGATGTTGGATTGGGATGTACCTGGCAAAAGTGTTTGATGTTCCGTATCATTTGCTACATTCTGAATTGGGAATTGCTGTAATGCTGACAGCAAAAATAAATTCGGAACGATTTTGCGCCATTTCAGAGATCAATCCAAATGTTAAGAATTGTACAACCCTCTTGTCATAAGGATTTTTATGTCATGAAACCTTAAATTTGGAATTGCTGTAATGCTGACCAACATATAGACAATTCTCAAAAACTGTGCTACCCTGAACATATCTTGACCACTATTCCTTAAGCGATAACCGAGCTTCGGCGGGTCGTGTTGCAAGAAAAAGTATGGGTCTTAGGAACTAGGACTTCTGCAAGGGTCGGGAAGGTAAGACTGGCTATCTTTCGAGGTAGAAAGCGCATCCCATTGAAGCAGGAAGCTCTCAACGACCTTGAGAGTATTTCACTTTAACTATCTATGGATACTATTCACTTTACAGGCATTCGTGCCTACGGTTACACAGGATATCTGGCCGAAGAACAGGTTTTAGGTCAATGGTTTGAGGTGGATTTATCCCTAGAACTTGATATCAGCATTGCTGGCAAAAGTGACGCGATTGAAGATACCCTAGATTATCGACAGGCGATCAAAATTGTCAAACACCAGATTGAAACCAGCAAATTTGCCCTAGTGGAAAAATTGGCCACGGTTATCGCTGAGGATATCCTACAACTCGATCGAGTGCGACAGGTAAGAGTACAATTATCGAAACCTGCCGCTCCAATTCCCCATTTCACCGGTAAAATCACCATCGATATCACTAGATCTCGTTGAGTTTACGGGTATTATCGACTAAACTTCGCGCAAAAGCGTCAAAACGTTGGGAAAGCTTCTCGTCAAGGATTTCTCCTTCTTCGTTGAAGACTTTCCACGCTTGTCCTAAGCCAATTTGTTCCGGAATTACCCAAGCGTGAACCCAACGGAGAATGATTCTTAAATCATTTAGGGCGTTACTATTGGATTGGCCGCCTAAAACACTGATTAATCCGGCAACCTTTCCCGATAACTCCTCAAAACTCATTAAATCTAGGGCATTCTTCATCACACCACTGACACTGCCATGATACTCCGGTGTCGCCAAAATTAATCCCGCTGCCGATTTAACCGTTTGCTGCATTTTGGCCACATCGGGATAGTCAGAATAGTCATCTCCCCCGTTACAGAAGGGTAAAGAGAGTTTTCTCAGGTCAATTATCTCCGTTTCTACCCCTAACCCCTGTACTCGACTGATAGCAACTTCTAACGCCATCGCACTATAGGATCCGGGGCGTAAACTGCCATTAATACCAACGATTTTGATCATAGAACTTATACAAACTCATAACGACTACATATAAGCTAACAAAAAAAGAGACAATTGGGGAAGCTTAGTTAAAAAAATATGTCGATGGGGCGGAGGGGGCGATCGATCTAAGTTTTAATGAGAGTAGAAAGAAAGATTTATTCCATTTCCCCTCATTGCCATGCCAGAATTTCTCGATTTTCTCAAACATAAATACGCCTATGTGGCTATTGGTGAATTCAAACCGGGGTGTTTTTCCGAAGCCCAAAAACTCTACGAAAAGGCCGTTTCCACCTATTCCACGGGATTCCAGGGGGCTTTTCTGCTGCAAAAACCCGGAACCGACGAAGGAATTGCCGTGATCATCTGGGATAAAATCGATGATATGGAGGCAAATAAAAGCGAAGCCCACGAATTATTGCTGAAATCCATGGCTCCTCTGTTTGCGAAACCGCCTGTCACCGATTTTTATGAAGTATGTAGCGAGATAGAAGGTTCCCCCATTTAGGGATAATGTTTCTTTTCGGTGGCGATTAATTTGGCGGCTAAAACCCCGCCTAGGAAACCAAATAAATGTCCTTGCCAAGAAATCCCCGGACGGGAAGGCAAAACGCCCCAAATTGTGCCACCGTAGAGTAAAAAGACTAGAATTGACAAGAGTATAGAAGGAATATTTCTCTGGAAATAGCCCCGCAGTAATAAAAAACCTAAATAGCCAAAAATCAAGATACTTGCCCCGATATGAATGGATCCGGGAGTAGCAAATAACCAGACTCCTAACCCCCCCACCAGCATAGTCAAGCCGGTAACAATAAAAAAGTCACTGGTTTCCTGTAACATCACCAACCAACCGAGAATCAGGAAAGGAACCGTATTAGCGATAAGATGGGGAAAGTCACCGTGTAGGAAAGGTGCGAAAAGAATACCCCGCAATCCGATGACTTGATGCGGAATAATCCCGAAAATGTCTAAACTGCCCCGAAAAACAAATTGATCTAAAATCTCTAACAGCCAAAAAATCGCCACAAAGGTAGCGAGGATTATTGCTTGGGTTTTTATTTCTTGCCGAGATCCTTGACTCATAAGATTGATGGATGAGCTATTTTTTCCCATTATAGCCCCCCACATCAGTTATCAGTTATCAGTTATCAGTGATTCAGTTACCAGTTATCAGGTGTGAGTTTTAAGTTTACAGTTATCAGTTATCAGTGATTCAGTTATCAGGTGTGAGTTTACTGTTTACTGGTTACTGTTTGCTGCGGGACAAAGAGAGGCTAATTGACAGGAAAAACAAGCGGGATTTCTTGCTTTACAAACCGCCCGGCCGTGGTAAATAATACTAATAGAAAAAGTTTCCCAATCCGGTTGAGGTAGTAAAGCCATTAAATCCCGTTCAATTTTCACCGGATCGTTATTAGTAGTTAAACCCAAACGATTACTTAAGCGCTTAACGTGGGTATCTACTGTCACCCCCTCAATAATCCCGTAAGCGTGAGCGAGTACCACATTAGCCGTTTTTCTAGCTACCCCGGGTAAAGTTAATAATTCCCCCATTGTCTTGGGTACTTCCCCCTGAAAATCCTTGAGGATTTTTTGACAAGCACCCTGAATATTTTTAGCTTTATTGCGATAGAATCCCGTGGAACGAATCAGGGTTTCTAACTCCTCTCGCTCGGCAAAAGCTAAGGATTTAGCATCGGGAAAACGAGCGAATAAAGCAGGAGTCACCTTATTTACCCGCTCATCAGTGCATTGTGCCGAGAGAATCACTGCCACCAATAACTGCACGGGAGTTTGATAATTTAAGCTACAGGTTGCCTCTGGATATAATCGCTTTAGGTTGCTTAAAATTTCTAGGGCACGCAGTTGAGGTTCAGTTTTTTTTCGAGAGTCCATCACTGGAATAAATCCTGAAAAACTGCTAGGTTAGCCGTGTCGCGCACGATTAAGAAAACTCCTAATCCTAAGAGTAAAACTAGACCTGTTTGCATGATGTTATCTTGTAGTTTAGTTGGGAGAGGTTTACCTACCAAAGCCTCGATTAATAAAAATACTAATTGACCGCCATCAAGAGCAGGTAAAGGCAGAATATTAATTACCGCTAAGTTAATACTAATTAGGGCGGCAAATTGAAAAAGATTACCCGCATCATTACGAGCGATTGCGGCTCCGTATTCGACAATTTTAACTGGTCCCGCTACCTGTTGAACACTGTCTTTGAAGTTACTAACTAACTGCCCAAAACCTTGAACGGTTAATAGGGTTAATCGTTGAAATTCACCCGCACCTAAGCTAAAAGCTTGACCAAAATTATCGGCTTTCAGGCGAGTTTCTTCACCGTTAGGAGCCAATCTAACCCCAATTTTACCCTGACCATCACTTCCCAATTCAGGAGTAACGATTAAATTGATCGTTTCTGTCGGGCGTTTGATGGTTAATTTTAGGGGTTGATCGGGGGAAGATTGAATAATGTCACGGAAGTCAATAATGGCATTTTGAGAAGCACCAAGGGGCTGATCATTGATAGCCAGAACGATATCCCCCGCTTTCATTCCTGCTTGTTTAGCGACGGAATTTTCAGCAGTGAAAACTTCAGGAATAATTACCCCTTCTTGATAGTTAATTTGGGGAAACCCCACGGTAGCGACTTGGGTAACAAGCAAAAAATAGGCAAAAATTAAATTAGCAATTACTCCCGCACTAATGACGATAGCTCGATCGAAAACAGGACGATTGCGTAATAAATCAGGGTCGTTATTGGGAATTTGACTATCGGGATCGTCATCGGGAAAACCAACGTAACCCCCTAAAGGAATGGCGCGGAGGGCGTATTCCGTTTCTTTACCTTGATATTTAGCTAAAGCTGGACCAAAACCGATGGAAAAGCGATTAACATGGATAGATTGCCAACGAGCAGCGGCAAAATGACCGAATTCGTGAACGACAATTAATAGGGCAAGTACACCGATCGCTATTAAAACTGACATGATGATCAAATTATAATGACTTAGCTTTTGTTTATTGTAAGCGATCCTCTTGGATAGATTTCAAAAAATCTGGAGTTATCGCTAATTTTTCGATCATTTATGATAGAAGTGATCTTAACTGCCTAATCTGACCTAACGGAGAGCGATCGATGCCTTTGAGTGAGCGCGCCCAGCAATTAATCCCAAAAGCGAGAATCATTAGTTTCGCTAATTGGCCCTATCAGCAAGCAGCGATCGCTATTTGGCAACAAGCGGATGAGCAAAATCGCTATCTCAGCGATAGCGATTTAGATACTATCGTCAATTTAGAGCCTGATTTACTTGTTTCTAGTCAACAAGCTCGAAAACTGCGGGATAATACCAAATTTCTAAATCCATGACAGACATCCACGCTCGAATGCTTGCCAAGCCGGTGTTCGTTGTGACGCGAATAAAGAAAAATGGTGTAATGCTAATTTTATCGTCGATAACGCCCGTCAGACTGTCTTCAGCCAATTTCCTACCATTCTTCAACCCGGGGGCGATCTTTATCCACCCCACCGCGCCGAAGCTTGTTGGCGTGATTTCTGGAACTTTTTACGCTGTATTACCTACGGTGTCGTCGGACAACAGATTCCCTATACCAGTGCCGAGGGATTGGAAAATATGCGTCTTCTTTACCAAGAATTGCAAGTACCATTAGGGGCGATGATTTCGGGTTTAGAAGCTTTAAAAGCATACAGTTTAGCGTATTTTAGAGACCCAGAAAAAACCGCAATTACTCCCTATTTTGATCACTTAATTACGGTTATGAAAAAGTTTTAAAACTGCGGCATTTAATCTGTGTTAAAATAATAAGGCCAACGGTTGAAAATGCCGCTCACTGGGGTGAAAACTCCGTTGAAACCCTGAAATCATCGGCGCGGGTGAGCCTCTTGGAACCAGCAAAAACCTTGAGCGATCGCCAAGCGGGTCGAGGTAGTTTATAAAATAAGGGAGATTCTATGGATGCCAAAGCGAAATTATTAGAATTGATCGCTGGTAGAAATCGTGGACTCCTGGCCACGGAAAGCGACCGCGTGCGGATTTTAGCGGCGATCGAACAATTGGAGGATCACAATCCCCATCCCCATCCCCTCGAAGTTAAACAACTATTAGGGGGCAATTGGCGTTTGCTATTCACCAGCAGCCGCAACATTCTGGGAATAGATCGCCTACCTTTTTTGCAATTAGGGCAAATTTATCAATATCTCGACCTGAACAAGGCCAAACTCTACAATATCGCCGAAATTATCGGCGTACCTTGGCTAGAAGGGGCAGTAATCGTCTCCGCTACCTTTGAACCCACATCCGAGCGTCGGGTAATGGTCAAATTTGAGCGCTCGATCCTCGGTCTGCAACGTCTTCTCAATTATCATTCTCCCCAAGAATTTATCGAAGCGATCGAAAGTGGCAAAAAATTTCCTCCCCTCGATTTTTCTTTCAATAATCGCCAACAAACAGGTTGGCTCGATATCACCTATCTCGATGAAGATCTCCGCATCGGCCGCGGCAGCGAGGGCAGCGTCTTTATTCTCGCTAAGGAAAAAACCTAACTTACAGAGCTATTCAGGAGACTCCGAGACTCCGAGACAGCTTTTATGTATTCTCCCCACTACCCCACTACCCCACTACCCCACTTGCTGCTCCCTTGCTCCCTTGCTCCCCCAGATGAATGCCCCGATCGGTTAGAATCAAAATATGGGAAAAAAATTATTTATTTTCGGGAACCTTTACTGAATTCTCCCGTCCTCAAGCTCTGAGTGAGGAGTTTATATCCCTAGAGGAAATCCCATGAGTCAATCGATTCCAGCATCTTGGTCACTTGAGGCCAAAAAGTCTCAAAACCCCGTGTCCCCTGACAAACTCTCCAACTACGATCTAATTGCACGCTGTCAGGAAGGGTGCCAGCCCGATCGAGCAGCTTTTGCGGAACTGCTGCGGCGCTATCAAGCTCATATTGATAAATTACTCTATCATTTGGCTCCCGATTGGCAAGATCGCGCTGATTTGGCTCAAGAGGTCTGGATTCGCGTCTATCGCAATATTAACCGTCTCCATGAACCCCTCAAGTTCCGCGGTTGGTTAAGTCGCATTGCCACTAATCTTTTTTACGACGAATTGCGGAAACGCAAGCGGGTTAATCACCCCATTTCCCTCGATGCTCCCCGGCGCGTGGAAGATGGCGAAATCGATTGGGATATCGAGTCCGATTACCCCAGTCCCGATGAACATCTCACCACCCACGAATTCTACGATCAATTACAGGCGGCGATCGCTGATTTACCAGAAGCTTTTCGGACAACTATTATTCTGCGAGAAATTGAAGGCATGGCCTACGAAGAAATTGCCGAGATGACGGGAGTTTCTTTAGGAACTGTTAAATCCCGCATTGCTCGCGCTCGCGCTAAATTACAATCTGTTTTACAGCCCTATTTTACGGAAGGCTAAATAAAATTGTGGTGATTCGGCACTAACGGTCGAAATGAGGAGTCGTTAAATTTAACTAGCTCCGTGCTGGTAAAAAGTGATTGTATACCGATCGCTTCTGGTCGAGGTCAACCATGAATAATTATCAACCCGAAGACGTTCAATGGATCAAGTCTTTGTTACGTCACGATGACAGCGATTCCAACTCCGCAACCGAGGATATTTTATTCTTAGATGAGGATAACGAAGAAGCTCATCGTTTCGATTTAATTAGCGCCTATATTGATAACGAAGTAACGGTAGAGGAACGGAAGCTAGTTCAGCATTGGTTAGACCATGATGCTGCCGCTAAAAAACTCTATCAGCAGCTCTTGGGATTACAAACTAATTTAAAGCAAATTCCCGTACCGGCTACTATGGCCAGCGACCGATTAGCAGAACAGGTGTTCAGAAAAGTCGATGGTCAGCGTCGTCGGCAATATTATGTTTATGGTGGCGCAATTTTCACCGCTATGGCGATCGCTGTTGGCTCCTACTTCGTCTCGGGACGCAATGATCCCCTCTCCCAAATGGCGAGCAGTCCGAGCAGTATTAGCCAAGAGGGAGACCATTTGATGATTGCTCTTAACCATCCGATTATGGAGATTCCCGCAACGGAACAGCCAAAAGAGAATGGCCAAAGGTAAGGTCTATGGAGATAAATGCCAGCATTCTCGTGCGATCGCCCAATCTTCCGCCGTAGCAATTACCATCACGCGTACTTTAGATGTCTCGCTGGCGATATCCTCATCCCGGGGACGAGCGGCATTTTTAGCTAAATCTAACTCTAAACCGAAAAAAGACCAGCCTTGACTGGCTTTTTCCCGTACTAAAGCTGAATTTTCGCCGATTCCTGCCGTAAATACCAACACATCCAACCCCTCCAGAGAAGCAATCATCGATCCGATTAAACTTTTCAGACGATGAATATACATCTCAAATGCTAATTTTGCCCTCTCGTTGCCTTCGGCCATCGCCGTCGTAATTGCCCGCATATCCCCAGAAATACCAGAAATTCCCTTTAAACCCGATTCTTTATTGAGTAAACTATTTAAACTATCGGGATTATATTGATATTCTCGCTCTAGATAAATCAGAATCCCTGGATCGATCGAACCGCTGCGGGTTCCCATCATCAATCCCTCTAGGGGAGTAAATCCCATAGTAGTATCGATACTTTTACCCCCCTTGACTGCCGATAGGGAAGCACCATTGCCCAGATGACAGATCACCATTTTCAAGGATTCCAGGGGTTTTCCTAACAATTCGGCGGCTCGTTGGGAGCAGTACTGATGACTGGTGCCATGAAAACCATAGCGACGGATTCCCAGTTCACTCCATTGGTAAGGAATGGGATAAAGAGAAGATTCGGGAGGGATAGAACGATGAAAAGCGGTGTCAAACACTGCTACTTGAGGAACATCGCCCAAAACTTGCTCGATCGCTTCAATTCCTTCTAAATGAGCGGGATTATGGCTAGGAGCCAGGGGAATCAGCTTTTTAATCGTTTCTTTGACCTGGGGAGTGATCATGGTAGCCTGGGAATATTCCGTGCCACCATGGACAACTCGATGACCGACTATACTAATGTCGGCGAGGTTGGCTACTACCTTAGTTTCGCCAGTGACTAAGGTATCTAACATCCGAGCAATTCCTGCCGGACGATCCTGACTAGAAAGATTAATTTCCTGTTTAATTCCCTGAGCTTTTACCGTTAAAACCGCGTAATCAGGGTTAACTGTCCAATCGATCCCCGCTTGCCAAATTGGTTGCGGAGGATGGCCAGGGAGAAACTCTAAATCGTACAAACAACTTTTTTGACTGCTCGATCCCGCATTTAAGACCAGAATTTTCATAGAAAAGCTCAATTAGGAGGTGGCCTATGGCGATCATAATCAAACTCAGGTTAAGTCTAGATAAAATCGCTGACTTTTCGGGTTTTTCTTCAAGAAAATTTTATCCGGCTGTGATCACCCATCCCTGACTCGGGCAATATTACAAAACTTTATCAAAAAAAAGTCAAAATAGAGCCTCTAGGGTTATAAAATAGAAGAATACCCCTTGTGAAATTAATCCAAGAAGCTACCTCTGATGCAAGTTAAGGCCTCTATAGTGGATTTAGAGCTAGTTCTCGTCCTTTTCACCAGTGGAATGTCAACATCGCACCACGAATCTCTAGAATGGAATTTTTGCGTATTCTAGATAACCGTGATTACTAGAGGATTTCTTAAGTATGTCAGAGGTTCCTGCAGTTACAGATGCCAACTTTAAAGTCGAAGTTTTAGATAGTGCCGACCTTGTCCTAGTAGACTTCTGGGCTCCTTGGTGCGGCCCCTGTCGAATGGTGGCTCCCGTTGTCGAAGAAATTGCCAAACAGTTCGAAGGGCAAGTCAAGGTGGTGAAACTCAACACCGACGAAAACCCCATTATCGCTAGTCAGTACGGGATTCGCAGTATTCCTACTCTGATGATCTTCAAAGAAGGTCAAAAAGTTGATATGGTGGTCGGGGCTGTACCGAGAACCACTTTAGCTAATACCCTAAATAAACTCCTGGGAGTTAACTAGGTTTTCTGGTAACGCATACCGGGTAACTGAGTCACTAAACCCATTAATTCTAATTCCAATAAGATCCCCGCCACTTCTGAGGTGGGGATTTGCATTTTTTCAACAATAATGTCAAACAACAGGGCATCTCTGTCAAATAACTGATACACTTGTGCTAGTCTAGGTTCTAGATTGACTGGAGGAGCAGGATTAAAGGCCGGGGATGTCTCTAGAGGGAGTGAAGGGGAGAGATTAACTGGTGCGGATTGGTTCGTGGTGGGAATTGCCCCCAACATTTCTAATAATTTCTCCTCAGAAACGATAATTTCTGCCCCCTGATGAATCAGTTGTAAACAACCCCTAGCGGCAGCAATATCGGGAGAATTGGGTAAAGCATAGATATCGCCGCCGAATTCGTTAGCATAATTAGCTGTGATTAGGGAGCCTGACCTTTCGGGGGCCTCGATAACAATAGTCGCGCGACTTAAACCGGCGATAATGCGATTACGACTGGGAAAATGGGCTTTATTCGGCTGAGTTGCGGCAGGATGTTCACTAATAACTAAACCCTGCTTTTGGATGTCCGCGTGTAGCTGCCGATGACGACTAGGATAAACCACATCGACCCCCGTTCCCAAGACGGCAATCGTTCTTCCCCCCGCTTTTAAACAGCTTTGGTGTGCCTCGCCATCAATTCCTTCGGCCATACCAGAAACAATAGTAAATCCCTGTTGGGCCAAAAGGGTACTTAAGCGCCGCGCCCAGCGCCGGCCGTGATCCGTGGGGTTACGAGTACCCACAATGGCGACGGTGGGGATATTTCCCTGATTTTCCTCTAAATTGACCTTTCCTTGATAGTAAAGTAAGGGGGGAGGACTGGGAATTTCCCAGAGAAAGCGGGGATATTCTGGGTCGCTAGGAGTCCAAAAAAGGGGGTTTTTCTGGATATGTTCGGCGAAAAGAGCTTCTGGGTCAATTTGCGATCGCCCTTCCCGTACCGCTACCATTAACTTTTTGCCAAATCCCGCCACTTCTGCGATCGCAGTATCGGTGGCATTCCAGGCCACAGCGACACTGCCAAAATGTTGATAGAGTCGCTTTAGGGAAATTGACCCAACTCCAGCAATACTTGACCATGCTAACCAATAAACGCGATCGTCTGTCAATTTGAAAAAGCTCCTCAGACCAAGTAATATTTTCAGTCGGTTAAAACTGACTGCGGCCAGATGACCTTAATTTATTTTAATCTTGCCGGAATCTCTTCCATTAGTTGTTGAGGTATTGTTGAGCCTCGTTAATGTCTTTCACTTTTTTAAAATGTGAATAAGTTGTTCTTGATCTTCTGGGGGAAGTTGTTCAGTTGCTTCTAGTATTTCTGCAAAAGTGGCTTGAGTCATGGTTTTAGTTGGTTATAGTGGTCTTTGGAGCCAATTGTAGCAGTAACGGTAGAATATCTTAGCATAGCGTAACGTATATAACAGACAAATTTATCGTAATTTAAAGCCAAAAACTGCGTTAAATAATGCCCCCGAAGAAATCAGTGATTGTATTTTTTTTAAGAACGTAGAATATCGGACAAAATATCTACAATTAAGGTTTGTGTTTTTAATGATAATGAGCCTAGTTCACGCTGAATCAGTGAAGATCGAAGTGTTACTAAATGATCAAGTCTGATGGCTGACGATTGGCGAAGACCACTGATCATAAAATCTGGACTTTCTGGTCTCAGAATAATATCTGTATGAAGGGGATTTTCTGGAATACGACTGGTAATTAGGGCTGGCTGAATAATGGTAAAACCCTTGTTGGTTAAGACTTTTAGAGTTTTTGTCAATCAAAAAGTACCAGATATGGGAGTGATCGGGGGGAAAATTCAGGGACTTTTTCCCTGAAAATTAGGTAATTGACCCCTTCAAAATCGGTAAAACCCTACACCCCACACCCCACACCCCACACCCTGCCCCCAAGAAAAACTTTTTCAGCAAACCCTAATTAGGGCAAAGATAATGTGTTGATAGCCTCCAATTTGATTGGTTAGGCAATAAGCAGGACGAACCTTACTGGAAGATAAATCGTCGAAGGGAAATTGAATTAATACAATTTTACCCTTCATTAGTTACAGGTTGTCCATCGTTAAGGGTATAAATATCTTCTTCGGTATCTTGCAGAAAAGCAAAGCTAGGGTTATGGGAAACGGCATCTAGCCAGTTTTTTTCGTTCAGTTCATCCTCCGACATCAAAAGAATGACGCGTACAAACCGATCTTTTTCTTGGGGAATAGGATGATCAAGTTGAATTTGTCCCTGGGTATTGAGGATACCAGTGGTTTCAATCGCACGCATAGCAAAACCTAAAAGAAGTGATTCGATTCTAACATTAAAGTAACCATAAAAAGCGGTGATGGCTAACTACAGCGATCTCCATTCTCAGGCTCCCCCTATGGCTCTCCTCGACTTTGTGTGATAATCATTGCTTATCATTCCTTGTAGTTTTGCCAGACAAGGGTTTAAAGACTATATTTCCAGAAAATTATCGGCTGCATCTCCTATTTGTGACTTTCCCTCACCTATAGGTGAGCAGTAGAAGTTATTCAAAGAGGGCGAATGCAATTCGCCCCTACAATAATATTATTGCGCCAATAGTGGCCCCCAACTGATAAAAGTTAACTGTTAACTGTTAACTGATTGGGGGAGATCGCACACAACACGAAAACCGTGTCCCTGGCCGTGAACATCGCTGTCGCCGCGATATGCGGAACGGCAAAGCCCGGGATAGGAGTCACAAGCGCCGCCACGAAGTGATGGTTTGGTACTTAAATAACCACCATACCATGGAATACTGCCATTTTCTTTAATATTTTCTGGTTTATTAACATAACTTTCATGATATTCATCAGCACACCATTCCCAAACATTGCCGTGCATATCATAAATTCCCCAAGGATTAGGCTGTTTTTCCCCAACAGGATGGGTTGTATTATTTGAATTAGCACGAAACCAGGCATAATCTCCTAGTTTATCTTTATCATCGCCAAAACTAAATAGGGTTTCTGTACCAGCGCGACAGGCATATTCCCATTCTGTTTCTGTAGGCAAACGGTAGTTTTTTCCAGTTAACTGGCTCAGGTTTTCACAAAAAGCTTGAGCATTAAACCAACTAATGGATTCTACCGGGTTCTGGGGATTTCCTGAAAACTTTAAAGGATAATATGCCGCTATCGAAGGATTATATCCCATCACCGCTTGATACTGTGCTTGGGTTACGGGATATTTGCCTATCTGAAATGCTGGCACAATTACTTCATGTATCGGTTTTTCATCTTCATACTGATTAGAACCCATGTTAAATTTACCGGCGGGTATATCCACCATTTCTAAGTGAAAGTCTGGAGGCAATGAGGTAATATTTTGGCTAATTTTAATATGAGGCAATGAGGTAATCTTTTGGATAATTTCAATATCGGAAATTTGTTTTTGTTGAATAGGCTCATTATCTAACCGAATTACCTTGGGTGATACTTGTAATAATTTATCAACATTTACCTCTGCCAAGCTAAATTTAGAGTTAGCTGCCAATTTGTCATGACCGTAAGCCATTAAAGCTTTTAGCTTAATATGACTACCCCAATAGCGAAGCGACTCTTCATATTCTTTGGTTTTTTCTTCATCTAGTGCAAATTCTTCTAGTTTTGCTAAAATTCGCTTATCATTTTCTAAATCTGATAATAACAATGGCCATTTTAAACTAATGGCAGTAAATTTACCTAACTGTTCAAAAGTCAAAGAAGGATCTAACAAATTATCATTCTCATCTCGCTCCTCAAAAAATAAACCAGTTTCATTAGCGATATAAACCTTGAGACGAAAGACATTGATAAAGTGTTTAATCCGTCGCGGATTGTAATCCAATGCGGGAGCCACCATCATAATGATATTCCGCACTGTTTGGGAATCTCTATTATCAGATTTGTTGACTTGAATCGCTTCTAATCGCTTAATTACAGATGCTCGTGCTTTCTCTTTTTCGGTTTGTTCAGATTCTATCGAAGGATTATCTAGAGACAAGTTTTTTAAATCACTTGTCTGATTACTTGTTGCAGAAGTGAGATGCTTTTGCGAATTATTTCTCCAGGGTAAAGCTAACTTAAACTTACCCCAGAATGACTGAAAAAATGTAAAACGAGGTTTAGCTGGCTGTAAATTGGGAGGAGTTGAAGTAGCAAGCTGAATCAAAAAACGCTCAAAATCTGACCGGGATGGTTGGGGAACTAAAAAGGGAAGCTGGACAAACTTTTCAATAAAGGTATAACCATAAGCTAACCCTTTATTAGCACTACGTCTCGCTAAAATATCAGGATCAATTTCTGTGGTTTCCGACGGTAAATACTTGAGAATGTTTTCGTATTTTACCGCTAAACTAGCGGCTACTTTTTCTCTGTCCATTCCTAAAATAAACACCACTGAAGGATCATCAGCAATCATCAAATTAATCGCTTGCATCAAGTCCGCTGATTTTGGATGTTCACAACGATCTAAATCGTCAATAAATACATATACCCGATCATTGCCAACATAGGCATCGACAATTTTAGCAAAATCTTCATGAAATTCTTCTACAAATGCCGATTGTTTTTTATAATCTGGGGCTTCTATATATTTAATTAGGTTGTTTTTGGGGTTTTGGAGTAACCTTTGAAAATTTCTCAATAAACTCTTAATACCAGCGAAAATCCCCGCTCCTGATAAGGTGACACCGACCGCAGTAAATAATAATTTAAAAACTGAATTAATTTTGCTCCAAAAAACATCTTGAGAGGTTGTTGCTCTGATTAATTCGTTAATTCCTTCAACGCCATAACCGATTAAAATAAAGGGAATGGCAATTGAGGCACAAATCACAAAAATTATTACTGGTAAAGCTTTAATTAATTCAAACAAGCCTTTTTCTAAGTTAAAACGCAATAATTGTAATTTAAAGTGTACTAGGATAATTCGAGGCAAATCTCGCCAATTTTTGGGCGTAGAAATCTGCTTAATAAAAGACAGCGCAAAGGCTGCCCATACCGACTCCGCCTTATCGTGTCGCCAAGCATTAAACCAAACCGTCCGACCTCCCTTTTTTCGTAAATATTCCTCTAACATTTTCATAAAAGAAGACTTGCCACTACCCCACTCTCCCTCAACCGATAAAGTTAGGGGTGGTTGTGTCTGCTGATGCAACAAAAATTCAGCGATCGCTATTACATAAGGCTCAAATCCGAGAGCATCATTATTAGTAGCTTGATCGCTGACGCTAGTATTGCGGATAGATTCAGGAGAATCGGACATGGTAGTTATTTTTAGGTGACAGAGAACGGAGAATAAAATAGATTACCTTAAGTAGCTGGTTATAATTAAATTAAAAATAGATTTTAGGTTCGATCCCCCCTGCCCCCCTTGATAAGGGGGGTGCCGATAGGCGGGGGGATCCCCCCTTAATCCCCCCTTGATAAGGGGGGCATCTGATAATTTTTAACGCCTACCTACTTATCAATCCGAGAAACGCTGTATATAGCCTCCTATGCAACAAAAAAAGCAACGAAGAAAAGACATTTTCATAATATTATCTAAACCCTATAGGTTCTGTCAGGTAGGGGATAGAAGATTTAACTTAGTGTCTATAGAGTTATTGAGGTTTAGTTTTACTAGGAATCAGAATTAATGACCAGTAAGTAGCAGCCTCTGGATCGACTTCTGTAATCGGAATAATTTGCTGATTGGGTAAGGTTGCTCGTTCGATGTAGAGGGCGCGTTCTAATAATCCTAATTCCTCGAGAATATTGCGAACTTTAGCGAAATGTCTGCCCAATTTAATAATCGCCGCTGCATCGATAAAGGCTAGGCGATCCCGCAATATTTCCGCCTCTAAAGTAGCGGGCATAATACTAAATACGTCATTTCGATAAGTGATAGGTACACCCAGCATTGCTGCACTTGCCATCACTGAAGAAATACCCGGCACGACTTCAATGGAAAAGCGATCACACAAGCGATTAAAAATATACATAAACGTGCCATACAACATCGGATCGCCCACACATAGCACCGCCACATCTAGACCTAATTTTAACTGTTCGGCGATATTTTCGGCGGCAATATCATAATGAGGTTGAGAACTGCGCTCGACACTAAAAGGTAAAGGCATGGGAATTTCTATCTGCTCGGGACGGATAAAATCCGACACAATTGCCCGTGCCAAAACTTTGCCACTTTCTAAGGTAGGATAAGCAATTACCGGAACAGTTGTGAGAATTCGGTGTGCTTTGAGCGTCAACAATTCGGGATCGCCGGGCCCGATTCCTAATCCATAAAGTTTGCCTAATTTATTCATAATTCGTTCTCTTTTGCTAAAGCATTGACTGCTGCTGCTGCGATTGCGCTGCCTCCCCTACGTCCGTGCAGGGTAATAAATGGCACGCCACGACTATTAGTTGCTAATTCTATTTTCGACTCTGCCGCTCCCACAAATCCCACGGGAAAGCCTAAAATCAAAGCCGGTTTATCTACATTTTGATCGAGCAATTCTAGTAGGCGAAAAAGTGCGGTTGGTGCATTACCAATGGCCACCACTGCTCCAGCTAAATGAGGTCGCCAAAGTTCTAAAGCGGCAGCGGAGCGGGTATTATTAATTTGCCGTGCTAACTCGGTTACTTCTGGATGATTGAGGGTACAAATAATCGGATTATCTTTAGGTAAACGCGCTTTGGTAATGCCATTAGCGACCATTTGAGAATCACAGAGAATTGCTGCACCCCCAGCGAGGGCATTTCGTCCGATTTTAACCGCGTCCGGTGATGCTTCTAAATCTTTTGTTATGTCTGTCATCCCACAGGAATGAATTAGACGAACCGCCACAGGAGCTAAATCATCGGGGAGATTTTCCCAGTTAGTTTCAGCCCGAATAATAGCAAAAGATTTGCGGTAAATTTCCTCACCATTCTTAATGTATTCCATTCTATTTATCTAAAATTTTCGAGTTTTGGGAGCTTAAAATTTGGGCTATGAGGGGGGGAATCTTGGTAAATTCTCCCTCAAATATAGGTGTTTCTAAGAATTTTTGACTATCACCCACATAGACTTGATAAGCTTCTAGTATTTGGCCATTTTCCTCGATGGTGGTTCCTAAAAGGGTAATTTCGGCTGGACCCGGTTGAGCGCAGGATTTAGCACAACCTGTCAAATGAATATTAACAGGAGAATTGCAGGTTAAGCGTTCTTTCAAATAATCTGCCAAGAGAGAAGCATGAATTTGAGTTGCAGTGGCCGCCGCTGCACAGCCCGGTTTACCGCTACAGGCAACTATCCCCGCATCCCATCCAAGAGAAGCGGATAATCCTAAGAATGCCAGTTTTGGCAACAATTCTGACACTTTTTCATCGGGAATATCGGGTAATATAACAGTCTGCCAAGGGGTTAATCGTAACTGACCACTGCCAAAAGTTTCTGATAGTGTCGCTAATCCCCATAGTTGATTAGCCGTCAATTGCCCTAATCTTAATGATAGACCAATATAAGATAATCCGGGTTGCTTTTGAGGATGAATTCCCAGATGAAAATAGGGTTGAGTAGAATGGGCAGCCTGCCGGTATTCTTGCCCTTTTATTATGCCGGTAGAAGTCCGATGTAATTGAGAGTTAACTTGTTCGAGATATTTTGCTAATCCCCAATCTTTAAGCAGGTGTTTCATCCTCGGTTTTTTACCCTTGATATTGGGGTTTTGTTGAACATAATCGATATAAACCTTTACTAGAGCTTTCACCACAGCTAAACAGTTTTCTGGCTCAATTAATAAGTCCGTGTCATAGAATTGTTTATCTCCTCCGAGGGCTAATCGAAAGCAAACAAGAGAAGTTAAATTTGTCGGATTATTGACGGTAATTGCCGATAGCTGAATCTCGTTATAGCGGTGTTGCCAGTCCATAGTTGAACCAGTGCCAATTCCCACTGCACCACCGCCATCGATACCGATACTAAATTTAGGACTTAGTTCGGCAATTGATGGATAATTTTGGATAAAATTATCTAATTCTTGGACTAATGGACGAGTATCGATCGATTCTTGGCAGTCAATTCCAGCCGTGGGACTGGACATGATATTACGCAGATGATCGATACTGGGATTATGGGCAGCTAACCCTAATTTTTGCAGGGTTTGAAATTCTTCTAAAGTGGGGGATTTTTGCAGTCCGCGAATTTGCAGATTTGCCCGATTGGTAACTTGTATTGTCGTCTGCCATTGTTCGAGCCAAGTGGCGATCGCTTTTCCCTGTTGAGAATTGAGCCATCCACCGGGGGTGCGGAGACGAATTAAAAACCCATCCTGGGCAGCAGTTCCATAAAACAAACCGGGACAAGCATTTGCTTCAACTAACCAATTCACCTTTGTGTGTTCTCCATGCGACGCAGAGAAGTAGTTAGAAAATTATTTGTCTATCTACCGATTAAAAACTTGTAATTGGCATTCTGACTCGCAAGGAAAAAGGGAAGATGTACTCTTTTTACTTTTTACTTGATTACAGCTGCGGCACAGTACCAGAATTGCACTGGACTTTCCCAAAGACAAGCTTAAATATTATACCACGTTTTCGGTTGAAACTCAGTATCGTTAAGAATCGCTACATTTTCACCCCTTTGTGCCAAGACAAATAAACCTTGACGATAGGCATATTTATCTGCTCCTTCTTCGATTTCAATGCCTGCTACTGCCCCATATAATTGTTTGTGGTTATATTCTGGGAAAAATTGCCTAAATTCTGTTAGATTCTTGATTAATTCTTTGACATCATCTACACTTAAACTACTTTTGACTTCCACTACTAGCACATGATTCTCATTAGTTACTAACACATCAATTTCTAGGGTTTTACCGTCGAGACGTTTTCTGACTCTTTGACTAACTTGATGTACGGGAATCTGACGATTTAAAAATAAAGTCTCACAAGCTGGGGCTACCATATTTTCGACAAAACGACCCCATTTACCCCCAAGATTACCAATTTCTTGACTGAGTCTGGTAATTTGGCGATCAGTTTCTTGAAAGCGGCGCTCGGTTTCTTGAAAGCATCTTTCTGTCTCTTTTTGAGCTTCTACTAATTCGGCTAATAATTTCCAAACGTCATCGGCGGTGGTGGTCATAATTTTTCCTCTGAATTAACTTGACAATAACCTGATTACATCTTGTTTTTAAAGCCCCTACCAAGTTTTTGGTTGAAACTCAGTATCGTTAAGAATCGCTACATTTTCACCCCTTTGTGCCAAGACAAATAAACCTTGACGATAGGCATATTTATCTGCTCCTTCTTCGATTTCAATGCCTGCTACTGCCCCATATAATTGTTTGTGGTTATATTCTGGAAAAAATTGTCTAAATTCTGTTAGATTCTTGATTAATTCTTTGACATCATCTACACTTAAACTACTTTTGACTTCCACTACTAGCACATGATTTTCATTAGTTACTAACACATCAATTTCTAAGGTTTTACCGTCGAGACGTTTTCTGACTCTTTGACTAACTTGATGTACGGGAATCTGACGATTTAAAAATAAAGTCTCACAAGCTGGGGCTACCATATTTTCGACAAAACGACCCCATTTACCCCCAAGATTACCAATTTCTTGACTGACTCTGGTAATTTGGCGATCGGTTTTTAAAGATTGTTCTTTGAGAATACGCTCGGTTTCTTGAAAGCGTCGCTCGGTTTCTTGAAAGCGTCGCTCGGTTTCTTGAAAGCATCTTTCTGTCTCTTTTTGAGCTTCTACTAATTCGGCTAATAATTTCCAAACGTCATCGGCGGTGGTGGTCATAATTTTTCCTCTGAATTAACTTGACAATAACCTGATTACATCTTGTTTTTAAAGCCCCTACCAAGTTTTTGGTTGAAACTCAGTATCGTTAAGAATCGCTACATTTTCACCCCTTTGTGCCAAGACAAATAAACCTTGACGATAGGCATATTTATCTGCTCCTTCTTCGATTTCAATGCCTGCTACTGCCCCATATAATTGTTTGTGGTTATATTCTGGAAAAATTGTCTAAATTCTGTTAGATTCTTGATTAATTCTTTGACATCATCTACACTTAAACTACTTTTGACTTCCACTACTAGCACATGATTTTCATTAGTTACTAACACATCAATTTCTAAGGTTTTACCGTCGAGACGTTTTCTGACTCTTTGACTAACTTGATGTACGGGAATCTGACGATTTAAAAATAAAGTCTCACAAGCTGGGGCTACCATATTTTCGACAAAACGTCCCCATTTACCGCCAAGATTACCAATTTCTTGACTGACTCTGGTAATTTGGCGATCAGTTTTTAAAGATTGTTCTTTGAGAATCCGCTCGGTTTCTTGAAAGCGTCGCTCGGTTTCTAAAGATTGTTCTTTGAGAATCCGCTCGGTTTCTTGAAAGCGTCGCTCGGTTTCTTGAAAGCATCTTTCTGTCTCTTTTTGAGCTTCTACTAATTCGGCTAATAATCTCCAAACGTCATCGGCGGTGGTGGTCATAATTTTTCCTCTGAATTAACTTGACAATAACCTGATTATATCTTGTTTGAAGGATAGAGCCTGATGGCAGATAATGAAATAGTAGCGATTTTTTTTAATATGGCGGATCGCAATTGTCAGTCGAAATGGCTATCGATCATAGGAATTGGTGAAGATGGCTTAGAAGGGTTAAGTTCGGTAGGGCGAAGTCTGCTTTCTTTAGCATCAGTTATTGTCGGTGGTGAACGTCATCTGGCAATGTTACCCTCAGAGGATCAACGGCAAAAACTGCTCTGGACTTCTCCCATCCAAGACTCTGTTAACGAGATTATCCGCCGTCGTGGTCAATCCGTCTGTGTTTTGGCCAGTGGTGATCCCATGTGCTACGGAATTGGTGTCACCCTCACCCGTCAGATTCCCCTTGAGGAAATGACGATTATTCCCTCTCCTTCTGCCTTCAGTCTTGCCTGTAGTCGTTTGGGTTGGCCTCTGAGTGAAGTGGAAACTTTGAGTTTGTGCGGTCGGCCTCCGGCTTGGTTGAATGGGGTGCTTTATCCCGGCGCTAAACTGCTGGTACTGAGTGCCGATGCCCAGACTCCAGCGATCGCTGCTCGGCTTCTCAGGGAGGGAGGTTTTGGCGAGAGTCGCATCACGGTTTTAGAACATCTAGGGGGAACCCTAGAACGCCACATTGAAGGCATCGCCAACGATTGGCAGTTTACATATCTGGCGGATCTAAATGTCATCGCCATTAGCTGCATCTCCTCCCATCCCCCCACCCTGGCGCCGCGCCTTCCCGGACTGCCGGATTCTGCTTACCATCATGACGGACAGTTGACAAAAAGAGAAGTTCGTGCTATCACTCTGAGTACATTGGCTCCCCTACCCGGACAATTGCTCTGGGATGTGGGGGCAGGTTGTGGTTCCATTGCCATTGAGTGGCTGCGTAGCGATCGCCGTTGCCAGGCTATTGCGATCGAACATCATCCCACCAGATTACAATACATTGCCGATAATGCCGCCGCCCTGGGAACGCCCCACCTGCAAATCGTCGCCGGAATCGCACCGAGCGCCCTGGAAGATTTACCGCAACCGGATGCTATTTTTATCGGTGGCGGTATCACCACACCCCACCTATTGGAAACCTGTTGGTTAGCCCTGCGCCCCGGGGGTCGTCTTGTTGCCAACACTGTTACAATTGAAAGCGAATTAGTCCTCTTGCAATGGCATAGTAAATTAGGAGGGGAACTGCTGCGAATTGGCATTGAAAAAGCCGAACCGGTCGGCAAGTTTTTAGGTTGGAAAGCCATGGCCCCCGTAACCCAGTGGACTGTTCAGAAACCGAGATTGTAAATCCTTGATTTTGTCCTTGATCTCTGTGGCAAAAGTTGTATATAGAACTTTTTGGGGCTCTTCGTTACCCTTTATGCTAAATCAACATACAAGATGCCAAGATAACATACTTCTAACCCAAAAATTCCGAAAGTTTCTAAAGCCATAGCCTCTCCGTTTTATTAGTTTAAGTTTATTGTTGATTCCTTCGACCACCCCATTCGTTGTCCTTCGCTCGAAATAACTAATTATTTCTCCAAACCAGTTTCGGATTGTTTGACAACTCTTGGTAAAAACACTGGAGGATTTTGCCAACCATTCCGAGATGGATAGCATTCCCTCTGTCGGATTCTCTGAGGTTTCATAAATCTTTCTAAATTCTTCCTTTAATTCCTGCATCTTTTTCAAATTTGGGAATTTTTCTTTGATAGCTTCTAGTTTAATTTTTTGGGGTTCCGTTAAATCTTCTTCATTTTTTAACAGGCTATATTTACTTCGCTTTAAAACTTCTAGCTTGGCTTCTTTTTCTGCTTTCTGTTTTTTATTTTTCTGCGCTTCTACGGCTCTTTTTTCTGCTCTTCTCTGTTCGTCTAACTCTTGATTAATTTGTTTCATTACATGGAATCTATCGGCGACTACTTCGGCCGATGGCATCAATTCTTTCACCAAATTTTTATAAGGCAACCAAAGGTCTATGCTCACTTCTTCAATTTGCTCTAACACCTCTTTTCCCCAGCCCGTAAGCGTTTCTCTCAACTCTTCTTGTGTTCGCTTCTCTAGAATAGCTATTAGTTTTCCCGTATCTAAATTTACTAAAACCGCACAGTAATTTTTTTGTCCTTTGACTAGAGCGATTTCATCAATTCCTAGTCTTTTTAATTCCGATAGGTCTGGCTCTGTAATTTCTTCGGCGATGTCCTCTATCATTCTTTGAATCTCTTCTTCCGTTACGTCATTTATTCGACTAACATTTAAAATATCTCCTTCTTTTAATTGTTCGAGTATATTTGCGGCTAGTCTTTTCGTATAGGTTCGTTTCTTGGCGACAAAATCTAACTCTTCGCTAAAGGGTCTCTGACAATTATCGCACTTAAATTGACGACGATTAACTTGTAGGTATACTGGTTGACCTGAGATTGGTAAATCTTTGACTAAATGTCGATGATTTTGGTGGAGTTTATCGCTCTCTAACCCACAACGAGGACAGGTTGCTTTTTGATTTTTCGATTCGATTCGGCAAACTATACCGATATTTTCTAGGTGTAGATAGCCTTGAATACAGGTTCCTTTTAGGTTCAAAAATTTGTCAAGTATCATAAGTAAAATAATCTCGTTTTTGGCTATTATATCAAATCTTAACTCAATTGTCTATCTTTTGGTATTAACCTGTTTGTGCCTTAAGTCCTTCCCTGTATGGATTTCAGCTACTTTTGAGCGTAGGCGCTCTCATCGAATTTTATTTTAAGTTAATTATTTGCATAACAATTCCCGAAGAGCCCTTTTTGGGTATTCTTTTCCTCTCTAATTAGTTAGGTGTTAAAAATTGTCAGATCCCCCTTAATAAGGAGGGATCAAAGCCCCCCTTATCAAGGGGGGTTGGGGGGATCAAAGCCCCTTAATAAGGAGGGATCAAAGCCCCCCTTATCAAGGGGGGTTGGGGGGATCAAACTTCCAATTACTCCACAAACTCCCTCAAAATTACTCAAAACTTCTTGATTAGTAAAGCGGATTACTGTTAATCCATAACCTGATAAAATTTGGGTTCTTTCTAAGTCATAGTTCTGAGCATCTTCCCTATTATGACTATCACCATCAATTTCAATCACTAATTTTAATTCTGGGCAATAAAAGTCAACAATAAATTGATCAATCGGTCTTTGACGATGAACTCTATATTGAAAATTTTTTAAGTATTCATACCAAAGTTTTCTTTCAGCTTTGGTCATATTTTTACGGAGTTCTTTGGCTCGTTCTACGAGTTTGGGATTGTAGGGTAGATGATGATGATTGGTTAATTGCATAAGCTTACTTTCTGGTTAGTCATGTTACCGTACTTAGCCCCCCTTATCAAGGGGGGCTTTTTACTGGTTGAATTTGATCCCCCCAACCCCCCTTGATAAGGGGGGCTTTTTACTGGTTTAAAATAATTGGTTAATTGCATAGGTTTGATCCCCCCAACCCCCCTTGATAAGGGGGGCTTTTTACTGGTTTAAGATGTATAAGTCTGTGATATATTACAGGTTACAAGTCGCTGCGCGAGAAAAGAGATTCTAACTTCTACCCCTCGATCTACCCACTCTTTTATATCCCAACCATATATCAGGTGAGGTAGGTGTGCGTGTTTACTACCATCTAATAAAAAAGTTAGCTGATCATAGCTCAACCAGTCTCCGCCCCTGCGCCAACCCACCTCGTCGGCAAATTTTTCATACACCTCATAATCGTACTTCCCTGGGACACCACCGCAATCCAGCCAGACTTTTTTCTGCACAGAAAAGCCAAATTTGCCGCCGCTATTATCTACCCAGAGCTTATCAATCGTGCGTAACTCTTCACAGGGAAAGTTGTTAATGCTTTCTTCATCTAGCCAGCCTTCATCTTCCCTTTTAGCAATTAACAACATTAACCGCGCCGTTTCCTCATCGGCTTCGCGCCATTGGCCATTTTTCAGATAGGTTTCTAGTTGGGTAAAGAGAGAAGTCTGTCGTTTTTGTTCTAAAAATTCCAAACCTCGACGTTTTTTAACAGGTAATTCTCGATAACATCGCTCCGCTAATCCCTGAGCTTTAGGATTATCTTCTTTATTATAGAAATACACAATAAAATCAGTCGGATTAATCAATAAAGTGGCATACATAATACAAGCCTCGTACCAGAGATTTTGCTCCCAATTTTCCCAGAGTAAATTTTCCTGCTTTAACCGTTTAACTTCCAAAGCAATTAAATAGGATTGAAAAAAATTATGGGCAAACTCATAGTATTCATCCCTTTTCAAAATTAACTCGCTCACATGAATTAACCGCTCTACAAAATCCTTAGCCGAAGTGCTTTCAGGATAACCCAATTCCTGAATAAAATTTTGTATAGAACTCAGTAATTCCGAATATTCAATCGTGGTTGTATTTCCCATTTTCAGGGCTAATTGTTGTAATACCCGTTGACGATGATTTTCCTCATTATTATCTAAAATCATATCAATGCCCCTAGCTTGAGGGCGAGTGATCAATTGCAGATCAAAAATTCGGCGAAATAAATCCACTCGTTGCTGAGGTAATTTTTGTCCCGAGCCAAAGTTTGCCCGATGTAACTGTACTATCATATTCAGATTTAAGGGATTTCTCGCCAAGGCTAATAGAGTAGAACTTTCCTCGGAATCATCGAGAGCAAATAACTGATTAATTAAATCCTTTGCTTTATTGTCGGCAGCTTCTTGTTTAGCTTTTAAACTTCTGCTAACTCTGGTTTCCTGCTCTTGCCAGAAATACCATTTATACACAAAATCCCGAATATTTTTATCGGTAAATTCATTAATAAACACCTTTTGCCGAGGTTTATGCTCAGAGCGAAACGCTTGATAGCCTTTGGGACGAGAGGTTAAAATAAAATAGTTTTGGCGAAAATCATGCCACTGTTTGCCAATCCATTGACTGACTTTTTCGGCATATTCGGGTTTAACTTCATCAAAACCATCAAACATCACTAACATTCGCTGACGGGTTAAATGACTTTTAGCCCAGTTCTGAGGTAAATCTAATTCTTGAGAAATATCTTGTTTAAGATGTCGCTCAATTAAAGTCGGTAAATCTAATCCTTCTGTGGTGGTAATCACTTCCTGCCATCTCCGTAAACGTAAAAAGACAGGAATTAAAAAAGGTGCATTTTGTTTCGGTTGTTTTAGAGCGTAGTTATAGGCTAAATGACGCAATAAAGTTGTTTTTCCTCGTCCACCAGGAGCCAGAATTAACAACCGTAAATTTGTCCTCTTTTTAGCCCGTCGCAATAAATCCCAAATATCATCCCCCGTACCTTTAGACTCTTCTTCTGAGCGCAGTTCTAATTGACTCAGATCCAAATTAATAAAAATTTCTTCTAGTTCCGGAGTAGAAAAACCAAAGATTGCATCTTCAATCCCTTCAATATCATCATAACGACAATCTGAATCCCGTAATTTAATTAAATATTTCCCGTCAGGATTGGCTAATTGCCAACGTATTTTTTCCAGTCCTTTGTCTAGCCAAACAAAAAAGCTTAAGGCTGTACCTTTACCATGATTTTTACCTTTGGTTCTTGCTGTTTCTAAAAACCCTTGACTCCAGGCTGATCCTTAGGTAAAAAAGCCCGTGACGATAAAGGTGACTCCCCCGACAATAATCGCCTTAACCGTGTCATGTTGACTAAGCCAAGTTAAGATGCCTGTAATGCTACCCCCGACAATTGGAAGGGAAGGAGCGGAGGTTCGGAGTTGATGGGCAACAAAAGCAGTGATTTTTCCCGTCCAAACTTCAGCCTGTTTACTTTCCTGTTCAAAATCTGATTCTTTTTTCTCTTCAGATTCGGATGCTTCTGGCTTTGTGGTTTTATCGTCCATAAACCCCCTTTGATCAACCTCTTCTAATTATACTAGACCCCTTTAGAGTGGTGTTATTGGCTTATAAGTAGGTAGGCGTTAAAAATTATCAGACACCCCCCTTATCAAGCTATCCATTAGTCACATCTTTCTTAACATAAAATTTGACAAAAAGAGAAAAGTGTGCCAGATGGCTCAAGGGGGTTCTATAGGGGGACTAATTTGATGAGATAGTTTCCAAGTCTGGCTGATATCATGTAACCTTCGCAGTCCCAACCAAATAGTTTTAACACCAGGTTCACCGTCACCTTTTCTACCTAAAAACCCCCCAAGAGAAGCAATCATTCTGACCGCTTCTCGAAAGGAGGGCGGCTTTTCAGGTGGCGGACTCTTTTTATGAATAGTGGCACACAAAGATTGCCATTCATGTTCTTCCAAAAAACTTTCACAACTCTCCTCTCCGTGTAAGCGTGCTTGATAGGTTAACCAAAGTAATCTCCAAGCTACAATTGAATAGGTAGCTAAGGCCATCTCAATTCTCCTACCCGTTTCTAATTGCAGTTTTTCTAATCCACAACCACTTTTTAAAACAAAATGATAGCGTTCTATTAACCAGCGATAACTATACCAGCGCACACAGGTTATCGCTGATTCAAAGCTACTAATGTCTAGGCTAGTTAAGAGCAGCCAACTGATAGGATTAACTCCGCTATGCGGATTTTCTTCTTCAGCTAAAATTACCTGTAATTTGACCGGTTGACGAGGGGTCGCCTTGGAGTGATGGCTAGGTACTTGTATTTCAAAACTGGCAAATCTAACTGTTAGTTTAGCTAGTCTAGCCTCGTGATTAGGATTGCGTTTTACTTGCACATCTAAGGTCCCACAGGCTTTTATTTCTCTGATGGATTGATGTAAATATTTAGGCTCTGAATGCCCTGACCTTTGCTTGTCTTCGAGATAGTTAACTTTTCGGTTATGAGTTCCTCGAATTAATAAATGAGAGTTAGGACTTCTTGATTGGGCAAATAAATCAAATATGTCTGCCTCACAATCTCCGATTGTTACTACTTGAATATCTTCGGGTATCTGTTGTTGTGTTTCTGACAAAGAATCTAACCATCTTTGACTTTCTTTTTCTTGGGTTTCTCTTTTTTTGCGTTGCTTGGCAATCCCTAAATTCTTTTCTTCTCTTGCCCAGACATATTGATTAATCAGTCCTAAAGGTATTCCGACTGGGGACACTCCTAAGGTGGTATGAACTTTGAGACCAAAGGATTTTTTATAATCTAGATAACCCATGCCTTTTTTGGCTTTTTGCGTCGTAAAGTCTAAACTTGTTGTGTCTTGCACTGCCAAAACTATTGGATGTTCTTTGATTCTTTCTACTGTACTTTTGGCCTGGGCGGCAATTATATCTGAGGGGTGAAAATAGGGGGAATTCCAAAAGTCGTAGGTGGCACTCGCTGCGGCTAGATTTCCTGAAGCTTGTGGCACACTTGTACTAGGTTGACTGGCCAAGTTTTCCACGATACTGATTAACCTTTTCTTTCTTCTGGTGTCCCCTAGGTCTGCATACTGTAATTCTTGGGCTGCCCATTTCTCCATTTTTTTGCTTACCTCCACCTTAATTCCTTCTTTCAAAACTATACCTATCAATCGTTTCCCCTTTTTTTAAGTTTCTTCTCTTTTTGTTAAGAAAGATCCGACTAATGGATAGCTTATCAAGGGGGGATTAAGGGGGGATTAAGGGGGGATCGGCACCCCCCTTATCAAGGGGGGCAGGGGGGATCGAACCGGAAATGTCGCTTTTTTATCCCGATGGACAAGCTTTCACTAGCTATAATCAGGAAAAACAACGAGCGGAACGATTAGCCAATAAACTGCGGGAATTAGGCCTTAATCCTGACGAAATCTAAGTTTATCTCTTGATCGCAGTTTAAAGTTAATCTTTGTTAAGAGACAACTAAAAAATAGCCATTGGGCTATATGTATTTTCAGTATGATGAAGTTAGTTGGCTTAGTACAAAAAAAGGTGGGCAAGTCCCACCTTTATCACTAAACTATTGTCCTTGCTCCACTGCTGCCACCATCAATAAAGTCTTGAGGACAGAATCAGGATTAAGACTGATAGAATCGATGCCTAATTCCACTAAAAATTGAGCAAATTCGGGATAATCACTGGGAGCTTGACCACAGATACCGATTTTGCGATTTTGGGCTTTAGCGGTTTCAATGGCCATTTTCACCATGCGTTTAACTCCCTCATTCCGTTCATCAAAAAGATGGGCAACTAGGGCAGAATCCCGATCTAATCCTAAGGTTAATTGGGTCAAATCATTAGAACCGATCGAAAATCCGTCAAACACCTGAGCAAATTGGTCGGCAAGAATTACATTACTTGGTAACTCACACATCACATAAACTTGCAAACCATTAACCCCGCGTTCGAGACCATTTTTCGCCATTTCTTCGAGGACTCTCATCCCTTCTTCGGGAGTACGACAGAAAGGAATCATCGGAATCACATTAGTTAATCCCATTTCTTCCCGTACCATTTTCAGCGCCCGACATTCCAAAGCGAAAGCCTCGCGATAATTAGGATCAGTATAACGGGAAGCGCCGCGCCAACCGATCATCGGGTTTTCTTCCTTGGGTTCAAAGGGTTTGCCACCCAATAAATTAGCGTATTCATTGGATTTAAAATCGGACATCCGCACAATTACATCTTTGGGGTAGAATGCGGCTGCAATCATGGCAATTCCCCGGGCCAATTTATCGACGAAAAATTGGGGTTTATCCTCGTAGTGTTTGGTTAATTCGGCGATTTGGTCTTTTACGTCTCCTTCTTCCAATTCGTGGAATTTCAGCAAGGCGCTGGGGTGGGCCTGAATATGGTTAGCGATAATAAACTCTAGACGCGCTAAACCGACCCCTTGAGCAGGAATATCGGCAAAAGCGAAGGCTTTTTCGGGATTACCGATATTCATGAGGATTTTTGTCCGAGTTTGGGGCAAATTGTCCAGGGGAGTTTCAATAATTTCAAAGGGTAGCAATCCGAGGTAAACTTTCCCTTCATCCC
Organism: Microcystis aeruginosa NIES-843; assembly: GCF_000010625.1. Lineage (NCBI taxonomy): Bacteria > Bacillati > Cyanobacteriota > Cyanophyceae > Chroococcales > Microcystaceae > Microcystis > Microcystis aeruginosa. The sequence goes on along the minus strand of NC_010296.1, from coordinate 223,804 downwards.
CCTCCGCACAGCAAACGGTGACTTCCTGACCGGTTTTAATCGTTTCCGTGGCATTATTGCAACCCACGATCGCCGGAATGCCCATTTCTCGTGCGATAATAGCGGCATGGCAAGTACGACCACCCTGATTAGTAACGATCGCGCTTGCTTGTTTCATAATCGGTTCCCAGTCGGGATCCGTGCGATTGGTGACGAGAACTTCTCCCGGTTTAAAGTTGTTGATTTTGTCTACACTGAGGATGACTCTGGCTTTTCCTTGACCGATTGCCGCACCTACACTCCGTCCCACCGCTAAAACTTGACTTCTTTGCTTAATTTCGTAGGATTTAAGGATATTAGCTGCTTTTTGCGATTGTACGGTTTCTGGACGCGCCTGAACGATAAAGAGTTCTCCCGTGATCCCATCTTTTGCCCATTCGATGTCCATGGGGGTGTAGGTTCCGCGCACTTGCGAGTAATGTTCCTCGATTTGGGTCGTCCAACGGGCTAAAGTGAGGATTTCTTGGTCACTAATGCAGAATTGATCCTGTTCTAGCTTGTTAACTCGGATATTCTTGGTTAGACGCGATCCTCCATCATCGTAGATCATCTTGATGGCTTTACTGCCGAGGCGTTTGTCGAGGATGGGTTTGTAACCGTTTTTAAGAGTGGGTTTAAAAACCAGATATTCGTCGGGGTTAACGGCTCCTTGCACGACATTTTCCCCTAAACCGTAGGCTGCCGTGATTAAAGTGGCATTTTTGAACCCTGTTTCCGTATCGATGGAAAACATCACCCCGGAGGTGGCTAGATCTGAACGCACCATTTTTTGGACACCGACGGAAAGGGCGACGGCAAAGTGATCGAAACCGTTATGATGACGGTAGGAAATAGCGCGATCGGTGAATAAAGAGGCAAAACATTTATGGCAAGCTTCTAAAACTCCCCTTACCCCTTGCACGTTGAGATAGGTTTCCTGTTGTCCGGCAAAACTCGCTTCTGGTAAGTCTTCGGCAGTGGCGCTTGAGCGAACGGCCACATCTATGGAATGATAGAGATCATCGCCATAACGTTCACAGAGTCGGCGATAGGCAATAGCGATCGCATGACTTAAATCATCGGGGAACGGTGTATTGAGAATTAATGTGCGTGCTTGTTTACCTTTTTCTTGCAAGTTTTGGACATCGTTTTCGTCTAAATCTTGGAAAATTTGTCTTAATTGTGCGTCTAGTCCGGCTTTTTCGACAAAGTGACGGTAAGCGTAAGCGGTGGTGGCGAATCCTGTGGGGACATTAATCCCTTTCGGGGTTAATTGTTGGATCATTTCGCCTAATGAGGAGTTTTTCCCACCGACTAATCCCACGTCTTTGCTGTCTACTTCTTCAAACCACAGAATTAATGCTTGTTCTCTAGAGGTTCTCGCAACATCTTGTAGTAGCATCATAAGTATTTTTACCTCTGTACTTTATACTTTCAGTTTAGCGACATACCATCTTCAAAAACCCTTGAGTTTGATATTTATTTACAAAACTATATAATAGCAAACTCAGCTACGATCACCCTATCTCTAAAGGGTTTAATTGTCTAGCTACTTAACACAAAAATTAACAAACTAATCAGGAGTCTCAACAGTAACTTTCCTGAATGATAGCCTTAGTTATCTCAAAATAGTTACAGCAGTTATCTCAATGGTGAGATAGGAAGTTTTCGTTTTGGGGAGTCGGTCGTCAGCAGTCAGGAGTCAATACCAAATTAGGTTATACTTTTTTTTATGAGAAGGGCTGTAATTTAGCTTTAGGCATTTTCAAGGTCTGATAATAGTTCTTCTTCTGTTAAGTCAATCATCCCTACGCCAAAATCGGTCAATCTCAATAAAAAATTAACCCTATCCACTCCTAATAAATTGGCAGCCATACCCGATGAAATACGTTTCATCTCAAAGAGTTTTACTACCATAGCCCAGGTTGCTTCTCTCTCGAATTCCTCTCGTGTTTTTTGAAGAAAGTCGGGTAATTTTTCAGGATAATTTATGGTGAGTTGTAAAGTCATATATCGTGCTATATTTGTCCCATTTTTCTAGGTTGGATTTCACCTAGTTTAGCTCAATCCAACCTAGATTTATTTATATTTGTGTGATGGTGACATCAACAGTTTTAACCGTAGTTCCCAAACTGGATAAGGGAGGTTGAATTTCCTGTTCATTACCCACCACAAGAGTCACAATTTGATTCGGTTGTAGATATTGTTGGGCCACTCGTTGAATATCGGCAATTGTCACCCCTTTTACCGCTTGTTGATAACGGAAGATAAAATCTTGGGGATAACCATAGTATTCATAGGTCATCAATCGCGATAAATTTTGAGCAGGTTTCTCAAACTTAAAAACAAAAGAATTGAGAATAGCATTTTTAGCATCTTCCAATTCTTTGGCAGTAACGGGTTGATTGCGAAGTCGCTCGATTTCGCCTAAAATTGCCTTAATAAAAGGTACGGTGGCATCGGTGCGAGTTTGACCTCCGGCAATAAATAAACCGGGATAATCATAACGACTATTCCAGATACCATAGACAGAATAAGCTAATCCTTGACGGGAACGCACTTCATTAAATAAACGACCACCAAAACCGCTTAAAATCTCATTCAATACCGTTAAAGCGGGATAGTCTGGACTATCCAAACGACCCCCAAGATGACCTAATAAAACGCTACTCTGGGTTAATTGGGGTTGATTGACAACAAAGACACCTTGAAGATTTTTTTGGGTTGCAGAAGGGGTGACAATTTTAGTGGCAGTGGCGGGATTTTTCCAATCGCCAAAAGTTTTATTGATTAATGCTTTCATCGACTGAGAATCAAAATCACCGACAATTCCTAAAATTATTTGGTCGGGACGGACATAGGTACGATAAAAATCGATTAAATCCTGACGGTCAATATTAGCTAAAGTGCTATATTCTACAGTACGAGCGTAGGGGCTATTATCACCATAGACTAGCTTTTTAAACTCCCGACTAGCAATATCATCAGGATCATCATTACGTCGGGCAATCGCGCCTTTTTCCTGAACTTTGGCTAATTCTACCCTCTGACTTTCAAAAGCTGGGGAACGCAAAACCTCGGCAAAGAGATTAAAAACTGCTTCTAAATCTTCACTAAGAGCGCTAAAACTAGCAGTTCCAGCGTTAAGATCGATCGAGGTTTCTACTAGGGCTGCTCTTTGTTCTAATAACTGATTTAAGACATTAGAAGGATGTTTCTCCGTGCCACCACTACGCAGCACGGTTCCAGTAATATCGGCTAATCCGACTTTTTCCCCGGATTCTAATCTCCCTCCTGTCCGAATCATCGCCGTACCACTCACTAAAGGTAAGCTCCGATCCTCCACTAAATAAACCACCATACCATTATCTAGTTGATAACGTTCGTATTGGGGAACTGTCACTTCAGGAAGAGGAGGAAAAGTTAAATCGGTAAAATGTCGCGGGGTTTGGGCAATTGCCGGGGAACGAAAAGCTAGGACACCTATCAGGGTGATCAGGATTAAACCTAGCCATTGTAAGCGTTTTTTCATGATTATATTTATTTTAGGTTTTGGGTGTTAGGGTGTTAGGGTTTTAGGGTGTTGGGGTTTTAGGGTGTTGGGGTGTTGGGGTGGTCACTGCGTGCGCGTTGCGGGGGGTGATGGGGTTTTAGTTGAAATTCGCCCACTTCCCCACTTCCCCCACTTCCCCACTTCCCCACTTCCCCCATTTCCCCACTTCCCTATCTCCCCATCTCTCTATTTCGGTAAAATTCGGCCAATAGTGCGATTTTCGGGGGTAAAAGTCTCTTTAGCCACCCGTTGAATATCAGCTGCGGTGACAGCATTATAAGCATCTAATTGGGCGAATAAATTACGCCAATCGCCGGTTTTTACCTCGTATTCAATCAAGGATCGCGCCATGCCCATGTTAGAATCAAGACCTCTTAATAGGGCTGCCCGTAGTTGATTTTTAACCCGTTCTAATTCCTGTTCCGAAACCGGTTCATTTTTCAATCTTTCCAACTCCAAATTCAAACCCTGCGCTACTTCCTCCACACTGGCATTAGGAGCGGTAAGAGCATAGAATAACAGCAAATTCGGGTATTTATCTCCCGGAAAGCCGTTAAATCCCTGGGCAGCGAGGGCAAGTTGTTTGTCCTCCACTAAAGCTTTATACAGTCGCGAAGTTCTTCCTTCACTCATTAAAGTGGCGATAACCTCGTAAACCGCATGATCGGGATGATTGAGGGCGGGACGATGGTATCCTTCTAAATACCAAGGCTGCGAGGCTAATTTTAGGGTAATTTCCTTTGTTTTGGTTTGGTCCGGTTCCACTACCGTCACCTGTGGGGGTTTCGGTTTAGCGGGAAAACGACCAAAATAAACCTTAGCTAACTGTTTGACCTGTTCTGGGTCCACATCCCCGGCGATAGCTATGGTTAAATTACTGGCAGCATAAAATTTATCGAAAAAGTTTTGGATATCTGAGGGTTCCAGATTGCGAATATCTCGATCGTAGCCGATAACGGGACGTTTGTAGGGATGGACAGTATAAGCTTGATCGAGAAAAGCTTCGATTAATAGACCCAAGGGGCTATTATCCGTCCGCATCCGTCTTTCTTCCAGAATTACGTCTTTTTCTTTGTAAAATTCCCGTTGGAACACCGGTTCTAAAAATCTTTCCGATTCCAAAGACATCCACAATTCCAATTTATTCGACGGGAAACTGTAAAAATAGCTAGTTGCATCACTGGAAGTGGTGGCATTTAAACCGACTCCTCCCTGAGTTTCGACGATTTGCCCGTATTCGTTGCGTTGGACGAATTTCTCGGACTCTGCCTTAGTTTTTTGAAATTCTTCCGTTAATTTGGTCACTTCTGCGCTTTTACCCGCTTTTTTGGCCGCTTGTAGTTCTTTGTCTATAGCTTCAAGGCGATCGAGGACTTTTTTCTCGCTAAGATAATCGCTAGTACCGATGGTTTTTGTGCCTTTAAAGGCTAAATGTTCCAAAAAGTGGGCAACTCCTGTTTTACCGTCCGGTTCATCGGCACCTCCCACATCCGCGTAGGTGACAAAGGAAATAACCGGGGCATCGCGATTTTCTAGGATAATGAATTTTAGTCCGTTGTCGAGGCGAAATTCGGTAATTTTTTGTTGAAATTGCTTAAGGTAGGGGGTAATCGATTGTACATCGGCTGATTGCTCTTTCGCTTGGGCAAGAAGGGGTGAGAAACTCCCAAAACCCCAAAACACAAGGAAAGCCACCCAAAAGCCGATTACAGCCCGATAATAGGGGTTATTTTTAATGATCATAGATAGTTTTATCAGGTATCGTGGGAGCGAGAGATCGATCGCTCTGTTCGATCTTAGCAGTCGATTGTTAGGAGAGGGGGAGTGGGAATTGTGAATTATGAATTATGAATTATAAATTATGAATTGGGAAGTGGGGAAGTGGGGAAGTGGGGAAGTGGGGAGAATAAATAAAAGCAATCTCCTGACTCCTATCTCCTGACTCCTGACTTTTAGACAAAAAATCTCTCCCTAAAGAGGAGAGAAGTCAAAAAAGCACGAATAACAATGGGGGGGAGGCGGTTTTTATAGGTCGCCACCACGAAAAGCTAGTAGGAAAATGACAAAGGGGCCAGCTAACATGATTAGCGCCACGAAGGTGAGTTGAAAAATGGGTTCTAAATTGAGAGCCGCAAATAATTCCATGATGTCTCCTAACCTGTTTACAATGATTTTAAGGGCTAATCTGGTCAAAACCATTGTCTATCATACAGGGGATGATTCGCTGGTTTTCCTGATTCGATACAAAAATACATAAAGTTTTGTTGCAATTCTGAATTTTCCCGCTTTCCTCTTTCCTTCCCACCGAGGGACCATCTCAATGTTCAACTCTCTGACCACATCTCCCGACTCGTTAACCCAAATTTACACTGGTTTTCAGGCACTCTCGGATCCCCTACGGCTGCAAATTTTGCAACTGTTGCGACATCAGGAATTATGCGTCTGTGAATTGCGCGACCATCTCGATATCGCCCAATCTAAATTATCTTTTCACCTAAAAACGCTAAAAGAAGCTAATTTAGTCCGCAGTCGTCAAGAGGGTCGTTGGATCTACTACAGCCTGAATCTATCTCAATTTCTTCTCCTAGAAGAATATCTATCCGAATATCGTCGTTTTGCCGCCCTCGTCCCCGCTCGTTTCTGCGAGGAAAATCAGTAACCGATCAAGATTTTTAGAAATATTAAAGCTTTATGACTAGCTTTTACCCTTGACATATCAACTTTTTTTGAAATAATAAAGGTGGGTTGCCCAATCTCCCATTATTCCCTTTCCACCTTTGTGCGATGACTAATCAAATCAATCCTAAAGCCGCCAAAGCTGGCGGTAGCCTTAGTATTTTTGAAAAATACCTTACCCTTTGGGTTATTTTCTGTATTTTGGCGGGAATTGCCCTCGGTCGGTCATTTCCGGACGTAGCGCAGACTTTAGATGCCATGAGTATCTATAACGTTTCTATTCCGATCGCCATCTGTCTTTTCTTCATGATGTATCCGATCATGGTTAAGATCGACTTTTCTCAAGCTCTTCGGGCTGCCCGTACTCCCAAACCAGTTATTTTAACTTTAGTGGTTAATTGGCTGATCAAACCCTTTACCATGGTGGCGCTGGCTCAATTTTTTCTCGGCTGGCTGTTTCTGCCTTGGTTGAGTCAAACGGAGATTATCCGAGGACAGACGGTAAGTTTAGCTAGTTCCTACACTGCTGGAGCTATTTTACTAGGAATTGCTCCCTGTACGGCCATGGTCTTGATGTGGGGCTATCTTTCCTACAGTAACCAGGGTCATACCCTAATTATGGTAGCAGTCAATTCCCTAGCGATGCTTTTTCTCTACGCTCCTCTAGGTAAATGGTTACTGGCAGCTAATAATTTTGTAGTCCCTTGGCAGACCATTGTTTTTTCTGTGTTAATCTACGTTGGTTTACCGCTTATTGCTGGTATCTATAGCCGTCACTGGATTTTTAAACATAAAGGACGCGCCTGGTTTGAATCGCGTTTTCTTCACTATCTCAGTCCTGTGGCAATCACTGCCTTATTGTTAACCTTAATCCTCCTCTTTGCTTTCAAAGGCGATTTAATTGTTAGTAATCCCCTGCATATTTTCCTGATTGCTATTCCCCTGTTTATTCAAACTAATCTGATTTTTTTACTTAGTTATGTGGCCGCTCTCAAACTCAATTTAGTTTACGAAGATGCGGCTCCCGCTGCTTTAATTGGTGCTAGTAATCATTTTGAGGTCGCAATCGCCACTGCGGTGATGTTATTCGGATTGAATTCGGGGGCCGCTTTAGCGACAGTAGTGGGGGTATTGATTGAAGTACCTGTGATGTTAATGTTGGTAGAATTCTGTAAAAAAACCGCCTTTTGGTTTCCCAGAGATCCAGAAAAAGCCACCCTTCTCGATCCTCGTTGCTTGAGTTCTTACAAATAATTATTCACCATGCTCCAATCGACTCACAAACCAAGGATTCTTTTTCTGTATGGCTCTTTGCGGGAACGTTCCTACAGTCGTTTACTAGCAGAAGAAGCGGCCAGAATTATCACTGAATATGGGGCAGAAGTGCGCTTTTTTGATCCCCGTGAATTGCCGATTTATGGCAGTGTTCCCGATACTCATGCCAAAGTACAGGAATTACGAGAATTAAGTCAATGGTCTGAGGGTCAAGTCTGGTCATCTCCCGAACTTCACGGCAATATTAGCGGCATTATCAAAAACCAAATTGATTGGATTCCCTTAAGTATTGGTGCGATTCGTCCCACTCAAGGCCGCACTTTAGCAGTCATGCAAGTAAGCGGAGGTTCCCAATCTTTTAACGCGGTTAATACTCTGCGAATTCTTGGTCGTTGGATGCGAATGTTTACTATTCCTAATCAATCTTCTGTGGCTAAAGCTTATCAGGAGTTTCACGAGGATGGCACGATGAAAGATTCCCCCTATCGAGATCGGGTTATTGATGTGATGGAGGAACTTTATAAGTTTACCATTCTCCTGCGGGATCAGGTAGATTATCTGACCGATCGCTATAGTGAAAGGAAGGAAAAAGCCGCCCAAGAAATAGCCACAATTGCCCATAAAGCTATTAATTAAATCAATTTCTAGGAGTTAAAATCATGAAAAAAGTCATGTTTGCCTGTAGAAAAAATTCCTGTCGTTCCCAAATCGCCGAAGGTTTCGCTAAAACTTTAGGTGCGGGTAAAATTGCTGTCACCAGTTCTGGATTAGAAGCGGCCAAAGTTCATCCCGGGGCAATCGAAGTTATGCAGGAAATTGGCATCGATATTACTGACCAAACTTCCAAATCAATTAGGGATTTTAATCCTGAAGATTACGATGCCGTTATCTCCCTATGTGGTTGCGGTGTCAATCTGCCGGAAGGATGGGTTTTACAGGAAATTTTCGAGGATTGGTTAATTGATGATCCCGATGGTCAACCCATCGAAACTTTTCGCCGAGTTCGCGATGAAATTAAGGCTAAAGTTATTGGATTAATCGAGCAGTTAAGTAGGTAGTTGTTAAAAGTTGTCAGACACCCCCCTTATTAAGGGGGGCAGGGGGGATCAGAGGCAAAATCTATTTTTAATTTAATTATAACTACTTACTTAAGTTAATTTTCCCAAAAAAATCTTCGGCTCTCTTGTGGTTTGTGTGATAGATTTACTGATCGAATCTGTCTTCCTCTCTGTGTTCTTTGTGTCTCTGTGGTTTATCCAACCCAGCTAAACCAAGAGAGCCTTTTTTCTAGCTTATCCCTTGGGGGAGAAAAATAATAAGGGGAACCACAGTTGATGAAGAATATCTTCATTAATCCGACGCACGGCTAACCATTCCAACATATTGGAACGATGGCAGGTGGCCACAGCGATCGCACTGATATCATCTTCTTCTGCTGCCGTCAAAACTTCTAATACAGGTGTTCCTTGTCGCACTTCGCTCTGTACTTGCAAACCGAGTTTTTCTAGTCGCACTTGCACCGATTCTAATTCCCGACGGGCATCATTTAAACGAGATTCGGTGACACCGGGATCGCGACTGATATTTTCCACTACCCGGACGAGGAGGCATTGCTCAAAAGACCCAGGGGCGCGGGTTTGAGCGTATTTTTCCATCTGTTCAATTAGATAAATCGCATCGGGACTGCCATCGTAGGGAATTAATAAATGTTTCCAGAGATGCTGACAGCGCAGGGCTAATTCATCGCGAGTATAAACTGATAATAATTGCGGTCGGAAAATCAGCAGCGGAATATCGGTAATACCTGCGATCGCTAAACTGGTACTACCGAACAATTTTTCTTGGACAGCACCGCGCATGGGATTGCCCATCAAAATCACGTCAATAGAGTGATGCGCGAGGATTTCCCGTACGGCATCCACGGGACGACGGTTAGAGATTTCCAGACTAACTGTCATACCGTCGGGAATATTTGCTAAAGCTGGGGATAATTTTTCTTTGGCCGCGTCAATTTTCGCTTGATTTACGGCAGCTAGGGTGGGTTGTTCCCAAACCGGAATACTGTGGAGGAAGATAACTTGTTTTAAGCCGCTCAGGGCTAAGTGTGGCACACAATGGACAAGACGATGGAGACCATCGAAAAGATCTGTACAGATCAAAGCGCGCTCGAACATAAATTAACCCCTAGCAATTCGGTTATCCTTCCCTAAGAATAGCTAAAAAGGTGAAGAAATGCGCCCCGCATCCCTAGCTCGTTTCCGGAGAAACCCAGCCGGAGAAAGAGGTCGCCCACAGGGGTGAAATGAGTTATTGGGGAGCCCAGGGATTAGAATCTAGACCCCACTGGTGTTTGAGAAAAGCTTTGTACATATTTTCTCTGACCATCATTTGTTCGTAGAGCTTGATCAGGAAATCCTGCGCTTGCTCCTGACTCATTTTTTCTACCTGAGTCTGAAAAGAACGAATGTTGAACTGTTGTTCTAAGGAAAGTTCGATCGGTTGAGACATGGTGTTCCTCCTCGATGAAGACAGTGGTTGATAACAAGCGAGATGGGTGATGGGTATCACCTTTTTTAACTAATGTAACAAATACTTGACAAAGTGTCAATGTATCTGTAAAGAGGGTTTTGCTTTTTCCCTCCCGTTAGCTAGGATACCCCGCCGCCAAAAGGAAAGAAGCATATAATGATACATTTAGCAAGAGTTTTAATAAAATTTTGCTTACTGTGAACAAATACTTAAGTAGTTATACTTATTTTTTTCCATGGCAGCCCGGAGCGAGAGAAAATATTTGACAAATTGTGTAAACATTCTGTAATAATCGAAGAGAGCGACATAAATCGGGTAAGTTGAATGATTAGCCCTGTTAAAAGCTAAAAAGCGTAACTCCTAGATTCCGTTACTCTCGTTGAAATCGTTAAGGATAGTCGAAATTGACGGCCACAGCCGCTATCGTGCAGAAACTACAAGCTTATCGCTGGGAAACATCCTCCTTAGCTCTGTTTGCCTTAAAAAAATCAGGATACAGGCACGGAATGTCGCACAAGTTTTTACATCACCCTATACTTGGAGGAATCCATCATGTCCGTTCGTCTATACGTTGGTAATTTGCCCAAAGAATCCGTCGAGCGCGAAAAATTACAGGCGCTTTTTGCCGATGAAGGGGATACGATCACCACTAAAGTCATCAAAGATCGCAAAACTGGCAAATGTCGCGGTTTTGCCTTCGTTACCGTCCCTAGTGATGAACTAGCCGACCAGTTTATCGAAAAATACAACGGCCAATCCTTCATGGAAAACCCGATCAAAATCGAGAAAGCTCTCCCCCGCAGCAAGGGAGGTAAAGAAGAAGGAGAAGAAGCAGAAGGGCCGGAGGCCAGCGTAGAAACCCCGGAAAAAGTCGAAAGACCGACTCCGAAACCGACGACGGCAGCACCGCGCAAATCCAGTGGTGGTGGCGGCGGCGGCAAAAAACGCAAGGCTGAACGGGGTGGCAATAATGCCCCGAAAGTTACCAGCGATGGTGACGCTTTACAGCCAGATCCCCGTTGGGCTAATGAATTGGCTAAACTCAAGGAAATGTTAGCAGCTCAGGCCACTAATCCCTAATTCCATTGACAAGAGGGCAAGGGATAGCCGATAACTAAGAGGTTCAAAACATCGCTTTTAGGAATGTGCATCATGACAGCAATCGATCCGGTCATTATCATGAAACAGGAGGTCGGTAAGGCCGCCGCTAATCTAGTTCAATCTAATTCGGTCGTGGGATTGGGAACTGGTTCAACGACGGCCTACGCGATCGAGTATCTGGGCGCTAGACTGCAAAGCGGGGAAATCAGCAATATTGTCGGGGTTCCTACTTCTTTTCAAGCGCAAGTTTTGGCTAGGAAGTACGGAATTCCCCTCACTACCCTCGATGTCATCGCAAAGATGGATATCGCTATCGATGGGGCCGATGAGGTGGATCCCCAGAAAAACCTGATTAAAGGCGGCGGTGCTGCCCATACTCAGGAGAAAATTGTCGATAGTCTCGCCGATATTTTTGTCGTGGTAGTGGATGGCAATAAGCTGGTGGACAAGTTGGGATCGACTTTTCTTTTGCCGGTGGAAGTGTTACCCATGGCCATGACTCCGGTGATGCGAAAATTGGAGGCACTCGGTGGTAAACCTTCTCTCCGCATGGGAGTGAAAAAAGCTGGCCCCGTGGTGACAGATCAAGGCAATTTAGTTATCGATGTTAAATTTGATAGTATCGATGATCCAGCTGATTTGGAAAGAACTATTAATAATATGCCGGGGGTTTTAGAAAATGGTTTATTTGTCGGGGTTGCTGATCTGATTCTCGTCGGTGAAATTATTGACGGTAAGCCGGTAGTGCGCGAGATTAGGTAGGATTAATTATTCTTAATCTAACAGTGAAACAGGCCTGCGGCCTGTTTTGTTATTATGGGTATATACAGACAAAGAAAAAAGTCAAGGACGTTTTACCAGACCCATCGTTAGGGGGAATCGAGCAATTTTGGCTCAAATAATATTTGCTTTTAGCTAATAACAAATCTCTAGCTATTGCCAGAAGTCAATACCTTCGAGAGTTAACCCTCAGAATCGGAATTACCTGAAGCTAGGCAAGGGAGGTGATGTCGAGATGATTACACGAGATATCCCCAAAAGCGACAACCCAATCACGGTCTGCTTTTCTCATCTATACTAATAAAAATAGTTCGATAGCTGAACTGTATGTCTTTCGTTACTAATTCAATTTCATCGAAAAACTATGGGAGAATTAGAATCATTTCTATTCGAGTAAATCCCTTGACTAGAAAAGTTTTCAGCTTCGATATAATGATATAAGATATAATGGGAGCATCTCACCTTTGTAACCCTTAAATCAGGTTTTTATGTCAAGCTATTTTGAAAGCCTTGCTAGAAAACAGTTTTAGGGATAAGTATAATTACTCACTTGGATAAATGAGATGCTCCCCGATATAATATTATGTAGATTTCTATTATGAGTTACCTATATGAACACAAATAACGACCGAAAACACCTAAGATTATTGTCAATATTTCATTACATTGTGGGAGGAGTAATTGCTTTTTTCTCTCTTATTTTCTTGGGTCATTTTTTTATAGGAATAAGCATGATTACCTCCCCTGAATCATTCCCGATGGAGCCGTCGGGAGAGTTACCCCCCAAAGCATTTGGATATCTATTCGCCGCTCTAGGTGCAACAACAGTACTGCTAGGAGAAGCTTTAGCGATTTCTGCGATTTTTTCGGGTCGATTTCTCAGCCGTCACAAGAAATACTGGTTTTCTTTTGTGATAGCTTGCATCCTCTGCTTGTTCACCCCGTTGGGTACAATTCTCGGAGTCTTCACAATTATCGTCCTTTCCCGCCAATCGGTTAAGGAGCTATACGGACTTTCTAACAGCAACAATTTAGCCAGCAATCAGGATGACCGCGATTGACAGCAATGGTCTGTAAATAAAGGTTCATAAGCTTGAGATCGTATTATGGTAAGAATCTACTATCCGAGAAATCTTTAATTTTGACACCTGACAATTTTTTGGACAGAACCATGGTTGGTATTTGCAAGCTGGTGGTGAATGGTTAGTAATTTATAAATTAAACCAAACAATTAAACCAGAAGATATGAGAAATTTTCTAGAGCAAACTACCGAGATATCGCAGCTATTTACTGAATGAGTAGCTTTAGTTTAGGGTTAAACTGCTGAGGTGACTAGAGAGTGGAAAGATAGGGAGAAAAACCTGATAACTGATAACTGAATATGGCTGAAGGCTGGTGGCTATAGGCTAATAAAAAATATGTCCCTTTTTGACAGAAAATACTTGGGAAGATTGCAACCAACGGGACTCAAAAGAACTGAGATGAGTGGTGGTAATTAAAGTTTGAAAACGGTCTTCGATCGCATCTAATAATTGATTTTGTCGTTCGATATCTAATTCCGCTAAAACATCATCGAGGAGTAGTAGGGGAGGTTCCCCGATAATCTGCTCTAATAACTGTAATTCCGCTAATTTCAAGGCTAAAACTAAAGTTCTTTGTTGTCCTTGGGAACCGTAGGATTTAGCGGGGTTTTGGTTAATTAAAAAATCCACTTCATCCCGGTGCGGACCGACTACCGATGTCCCTAGTTGTTTCTCTGCCAAACGACGGGTTTCAATCTTATCTAAAAAAGCCCTTTGTACCCCATTGACATCATCTTCTACCCAAGGCACATTGGGAATATATTGTAATTCTAAAAGTTCGGTTTTTCCGCTAATACTTTCGTGCCATTTTTGGGCTAAAGGAATTAATCTTTGCAGGACTCGCGCCCTTCTTCTCGTTACTCTTGAACCGGTTTCTGCTAGTTGTAAATCCCAGAGTTTTAGCTGGGATAAATCCCCATAAACTTTTCCCTCTAATTCCTGTTTACGAATCTCTTTTAAGAGAGCATTTCTTTGTCGTAAAACCTGATTATATTGCTGTAAAATATGAACGTATAGGGGTTCTAATTGAATTAATAAAGTATCTAACCAATCTCGGCGAGCTTCCGGACCACCGCGCACTAAATCCAGATCGAGACTAGAAAATTGTACCGCATTAATCACGCCCAAAAAATCAAGATGACGGCGCAGGGGTTGACGATCACGGATCACGGTGCGACGACCAGAAGAACGGAGAATTAAACTTAATTCTGATGCGCCATAAAGACGATTAACCCTAGCAAAAATTCTCGCCTCCGAGTCCGATTCTAGCACCAGATCCCGATCCTTGCTGACTCGATGGCTCTTGAGAGTGGCCAAAAGTTCGATCGCTTCTAGTAAATTAGATTTTCCCTGAGCATTATTGCCCAATAATATTGTTTTTTTGGACTCGAATTTTAGCACCTGTTCGGCATAATTTCTAAAACTGTGAAGGTGCAGGTGTTCTAGATACATTGCAAGTTGGGGGTTGGGGAATTATGAAGTGGGAAGTGGGAAGTGGGGAGAAAACAGCTGATAACTGATAACTGACAACTGATCATGGCAGCGGTTGAGGGTTAAGTGAATTTGCTATAATTCCCCTTGACAATCAGTATTTTATAGTACCTTGAAGATTCCCTTTTTGCCTTTAAAACAGACTGAAAGTCTATCTAAACTCGCTTTGATTGCTATACTCGCTTTTGATGATTCTGTCTCTCTCGCAGGACAATTTCCCGATGGCAGAGTATTTTTTGAGAGTTCTCCCACTCTGGTTAATTTCTCCGCTACTTTCCAATCCGTGCGTGCTTGGGGAGCCAAATACTATCTTACCATCGCTCTACCGCCGTCTCTCGGGGTGCCCTTGGGTAAAGTAACCATACAACAGCAGCCTAATATTCAAACTATTGCTTTTCTTCTCGATCAAACCTTTGCTTTTCTTGGCGATCGCAATCAGCGAGGCGAAAAATTAACCCTAAAATCCACTACTTTTGACCCCAAGACTCAGACGATTACTGTCATTTTTGATCCTCCTGTCCCCCCTGGTAATACCGTTTCCATCGGTCTGAAACCAGTACGAAATCCTGATTATGGTGGTGTCTATCAGTTTGGAATTACTGCTTATCCCCCCGGGGAGAATTCTCCCGGATTAGCTCTAGGAGTCGGACGTTTAACAATTTACGATGCTGGCGATCGCTGGTAGGCTGTTCCGCGTCTAAACACAGTAAACAGTGAGCAGTAATCAGTAATCAGTGAGCAGTAAATATGAGATGACTGCTCTAACTTTCCCCTCTGAGTTTTAGAAAAATTTAACCTTATTCAATCTATGAACATCTGTTCAGATGTTATACTAAAGTCAGTAAAGAAGTTCCGAGGTAGTAACCATGATCGCTGTCACCACCATGAAATGTGCTTGTGAATCCTGTAAGTGTGTAGTATCGATCGCCGATGCCATCAAAGAAAACGATCAATACTACTGTTGCCAAGCTTGTGCCGATGGTCACGTTAAAGGGAAAGGCGGTGGACACCCGGGCTGTTGTTGCAGTCAAATTTAGTTATTGGGGAGAAGGGGACAAGTATCGGCATGGAAGATTCGATCGATACCTCCCTTTCTCAACTTTCCCTTAATAACCGCTCGGGAAAAAATATGGCCCTAGAGAAAATAGCACCGGTTTGTGGGGAATCCCATCACCAAGAGGGGAAATTCCAGAACTTGCAGGGATTAGAACTAGAAGGCTAATTGCATTCGCCTCACCCAATATGTTCCCAGACAATATGTTACCAGAGGAGACGAATGGCGATCGCCTAAGTGGTCATCGGAAGCACATTCTGGTAAATACTAAACGGTTGTCATTGAGAGGTAATATTCATTTGAATGAGGTTTTACGGTTATGACATTAGCAATAAGAATTGCTTATCAAAGATAGCGATCACATCCTCTGTTTTAGCTGTTAGTACCTTCGTGATTGTACCTGTTAACGCTTCTAACGTCACCTTGAACTTTAATACCTTACCAAGTTCACAAGGAGGGACGTATTTGGTAGATGGTAATACAGCAACGGAGACAGATGTGTTTTCTATCAGTAACGGTGTCCTCACTCAAAATACATTAGGATCAGGTGATGGTGTTAACGGCTATAGGTTAGCGAATGTCGTTGACACGACTCAGCCTTTTACCTTATCTTGGCGATCACGAGTGCTTCAAGATGAATTTGTACTAAATCCTCAAAATTTCTTTGGTTTGGGATTAAGCATCAATAGTTCATCACAACGTTTTACGGTTGGGTTTGGGACTGACGCAATCGGCATTTCAGCATTTCAAATACTGCCAGGATCATTTAACAATACCGTGTTTCATAATTATCGCTTGGAAGGTTCATTTAACAGCGGAAACGCTCAATTATACATTGACGACCTACCGATTGCCACTTTAGCCCTTTTGAGTGGAGTTACCCCAAATGCTTCCGACGGACTTTTCTTTGGGGATGCAACAGGTTACACTAATGCACTAGCGGAGATAAGCAGTTATAGTTTTATACAGGGTACTCTTCCCGGATCAGTTCCCGAACCTTTATCAATTCTAGGGTTACTGAGTTTAGGAGTATTAGGAATAGGTGCAGCCTTAAACCGAAAACTATAACCCCTAAATTATCATCGGCAAAAGTTCCCTGACTTCCTTGTACATTTAAAGTCAGGGATTAAGCGTTTGCTTGACATAAATGTATATCTCGACAACCCCAGAGTCTTATGATTTCCACCCTAACCCTTGAAGAAATCAAAACCCTAGTCTATCAACTTCCCCTCTCAGAACAAATTTCTCTCTTAGAAGACCTCGAAGACAAGCTAGAAACCCTCACCCTCATGAAACTAGCAGAAACAGGCTTTCCAGAATGGAACGACCCAGAGGAAGATATTTACAATGTCCAACCCTAAAGCTGCCGAAATTTGGTTAGTTCGCTTTCCCTTCAGCGACCTTAGCACCACAAAACTCAGACCCGCGCTAGTTTTAGCTGTACATCGAGAAGAACAAATCATCCTGGGAATCTTCTCCAAAATCCCCCCTGGAGAGTGGTGGGAAACTTGGATACTGGTTAGGGAAGGACATCCCAACTTCTCACAAACAGGCTTAAAAAAGACCTCTGTAATCAGAACTGACAAGATTGCGACGGTCAACCAGTCCGTTTTTCAACAGAAACTAGGCATTTTACCCTCAGACATCCTAAACCAAGTTCAAACTGCCCTCAAAAAATCCTTAAATATTCCCTAGCATTGATTTTATCCAATGATTAACTTTCCTAAAGCGATCCCAAAGATTTCCTTAAATTTCCCCTGAGCAATCCAGAAAGCTTCATTACTATACTACTATACAACTAAACAATCACTCAAATCTAATTCTCCAGAGGCTTTTCAATTATGACATTAGCAAAACTGATTAATTTTGCGGGGGGGGTAAGAATTGCTTATCCAAGATAGCGATTACATCTTCTGTTTTAGCTGTTAGTACCTTTGTTATAGCACCTGTTCAAGCAGCAACTGTTAATCGTACAACAGCTTTTGGCAATGGTGCAGATACTTTTGTTGTTAATATTAATCCTGATACAAATTTCAATGCAGTAGATCCAACAGTTGCAATTAAGGGTGATTCTACTGTCATAAGGAAAGGATACCTAAGATTCGATCTAAACTCCATCAATAAATCAAACATTAGTAACGCTATTTTCAATTGGACTTATGTTGATAATAACTCTACTCCTCCACTGTCTAGCTACAGTGTCTATGGGTTAAATGATGGAAATGCTGGAGAGAACTGGAACGAATCCACAATTACTTGGAATAATGCACCTGCTAACGGGGGAGGTAACACGATTGATTCCAGCCAAACCACTTTTCTAGGATTATTCTCTTTTAATCCTACAAGTACACCATTTGGTACGATAATTAGTTTTTCCGATCCTAAATTAGTCAGCTTTTTACAGAATGATACGAACAATCTAGCAACGCTAATCATCACGCGCGATAATTTTAACGTTTCTACCCAAAATTTTGCTGGTAAGGAAGCTACTCAATTTGCTCCACCAACACTACAATTAGAAATTACTCCCCCACCTCCTGTCACTTCTATCCCCGAACCCTCATCAATTCTAGGAATACTGAGTTTAGGAGTATTAGGAATAGGTGCGGCTTTAAAGCGAAAACTGTAACCCCTAAATTATCATCGGCAAAAGTTCCCTGACTTCGTTGTCCATTTAAAGTCAGGGATTAAGCGTTTGCTTGACCCAAATTCGGAATTGTTTTAATGCCATTGCACTACCTATTTTTTGACTATTTTGTAGCGTTTCTGGAATTTTTTCTATTAGATTAAATTGAGAAAATAGTCGGCTTTGGGAAGATTCAACATATTCCGATCCTTGCAAAACATTGATTTCCAGTCTCTCTCCATTATATCGCCACAATTCAGGAACACCCAATCGCTCATAATTATTAAATCGGGTTCGCTTAGTAATATCAATTTCAATTGCTAAATCGGGAGGGGGATCAATAGCCAGATCAAGTCGCTTTTTTCCCCTAACAGCAGCACAATTTTCGATATAAAAAGACTCATCTGGTTCTATTCCTTGATCCATTTGCTGATTTTTAAAGGTTGTCGATCCAGCGGGTTCATAGTCTAACTCTAATTCATCCAGGAGAACTTTAACCAAATCCCCGATTAAAACTTTGGTGTTTTCATCAATAAAAAGAGGAGTCATTGCTTCTAAAGTTCCCTGACTATAAGATAGACGAATTGACCGTCGCTCTCCCAATTCGTCAAGAATTTTTTCATAATCTTGCCAAGTGAGTGAAGTTAACAACAGGCGGTCGCCTGGGGTAACAGTTAGTTGTTTTAATGCTAATAACATCAGAATTTGTCGCCTAAGTTGTTATGATTGGGCGGTTTAGTCAGTATTTAACTTTTTTCTACCTTAGACTATATATAGCAGTTTTCATCAGAATGAGGCATGGGCAAGGGGCTTAAACTCTTTGTTGGCAAAACTTGTCGATACCTCAGTAACGTGAAAAGCTCTATATGCAAACTGAAAACTCAAATCTGATCACTGATCAAGGAGAACTTCCCACCCGTCTGAGTTTTAGAAAAATTTAACTTTATTCAATCCATGAACATCTGTTCAGATGTTATACTAAAGTCAGTAAAGAAGTTCAGAGGTAGTAACCATGATCGCTGTCACCATGATGAAATGTGCTTGTAAATCCTGTTTGTGTGTAGTATCGATCGCCGATGCCATCAAAGAAAACGATCAATACTACTGTTCCCAAGCTTGTGCCAATGGTCACGTTAACGAGAACGAGAAAGGCTGTGGACACCAGGGCTGTGGTTGCGTTTAAATTTAGTTATTGGGGAGAAGGGGACAAGTATCGGCATGGAAGATTTGATCGATACCTCCCTTTCTCAACTTTCCCTTAATAACCGATCAGGAAAAAATATGGCCATAGAGAAAATAGCACCGGTTTGTGGGGAATCCCATCACCAAGAGGGGAAATTCCAGAACTTGCAGGGATTAGAACTAGAAAAAGCCCAAAAAATGGCCGAATTTTTCAGCCTTTTGGGGGATGCCAACCGCCTCAGAATTCTGTCGCTTTTAGCCAAACAAGAATTATGTGTTTGTGACTTAGCCGACGACTTAGGGATGAGTGAATCGGCCGTATCGCACCAGTTAAGAACCCTAAGAGCCTTAAGATTAGTTAAATACCAAAAACAGGGACGGAGAGTCTTTTATCGTCTTGCCGATCATCATGTTCTTGACCTTTATTACGCGGTCTCGGAACATTTAGAAGAACCAGCGGACGAGGATTAAAACAGTCCCAAAGCGGGTAAAACAAACTGTAAGAGCAGAGAACCAATCCCCTGCACCATTTGGTCTAATTGAGCGTTGCCACCACCTTGTTCTCGCGGTTTTAGGGCGATTTCCATGCCTTTAATAAAATTCTCTGCCGCTTCGTAACCGGGGGTATTACCTTGTCGTTCAAAGAGAGTCGAAGCCATTTGAGCGTCCTGGGCCGCTAGAGCATTTTGTCCCAGACGATAGTGAGCCATAGCCCGGGCCAGATAAGCTGGAGCATATTCTGAGTTAATTGTCAAGGCCTTATTAAAATTTTCTATAGCGGCGCTGGTGCGTCCCTGTTTTCCTTCCACCATTCCTAGACCATAGAATAGTTCAGGAGTACCGGCACTACTGGGAATTCCCACCGCACCCTGTACATAGGCAGTGTCTAGTTTGGTGTTGTCGAGGTTAGCATTATTGAGATAAGTGCCTCTTAAATCCGCACCCGTCAAGATTGCCCCGGTTAAGTTCGCTCCAGTCAGATTAGCACCAAAAAGAGAGGCTCCAGTTAAATTTGCGCCACTCAGATCCGCCCCACTTAAATTAGCTTGACTAAGATTGGCCCCGACGAGATTGGCCCCATTTAATTTTGCCCCGACTAGATTCGATTGCACTAACCCCGAACCGCTCAGATCGCATTGGGGACATTTTCGGGTGGATAATAATTGCTGTAGATGGTTTAAATCTTCCCCATAACCAACTAGGGAGAAGTTCAGGGGAAGACTGAGGACGAGGGTGAGGGCGATCGATTTGTACATAGTTTAAAAATAAATCTATTTATTATTACTGATAATAACCATTCGATCGGGGCTAATCGCTTAACTAGATTCTGCTTGAGAAATCAGCCCTTGTCCACTAAAATAGAAGATTAGAGGCTCTTAACGTCAGAAGAAGCGACAAAATCGAGATTTGTTACCTTTTCAACAGCAGGTTTTTTAGAGAAATTTCCCTATTTTATAATGACTACTCTACACGGTAATTGGCTGATTCGTTCGCAGGATAGTGTTTTTTTTCTTTGGGGTGAACAGTGGCAAGGGAAAGAATTAAGTGAAACCCAAGAAAATCATCCTTTTTGTCTAGAATCTGGGGCATTAGCCCAATTTATCGAGAAATTTTCTCCTCAGCTTGACCGCTATTCTCCAGAATCAATCAAGCTCAGTTTGCCGAGCTATTCCCCCCCTAGGAAAAAATATTTTTTACCGCTGCTGTCTGGGCAAATTCTCGAACCCACAGCTAAATCCTTGTCTTGGCAACCATGGCAGGTATCGGGATTAACTTTTTCTGCGGGGATGATAGTGCGGTTATGGGAGAAATTACCCCTAGCTAAGGCCGAATTTATCGGCAATGATCTACGATTTTGGCTGTATTTGCACCGTTGGAGTTTAGATTTATTAGCAAGGGGAAAGTTTTTAGCGGGAATAAATCAGGGTGAAAGTTGCTGGTATCCCCTGCTAGATAGTACCATCGATCGCACTCGTTTAGCTAAGTTTATCCAAACCATCCCCCCGGTCTGTCTTGCCTATCAAGAAAATAGCGAACCACAAACAATTATTCTCGATTGCTTAAAAAATATTGTCGATGCTCGTTTGCGACAAAAGATAGATAGTAGTGTTAATATTTCGCCGTCATTGATGGTAAAACCCTGGCTACAATCTTTAAGCGGTGATCATCATGAGATTGCCTTAGAAGCCAAGAATTTACAGCGTCTAGAAAATGCTTATCATAACTGGGTGTTTCCTATCCAAGAAAGTTTGGTTAATGGCAATAATCGCCAATTAATCGAGAATCAATACCGTGTCTGTTTATCTTTACAACCTCCCAGTCTAGGGACAGTGTGGAAACTCACCTATTATTTACAAGCGTTAGATGCTCCCGAATTTCTCATTAGTGCCAAGTTGATTTGGTTAGAGGGCAAAGAAAGTTATCATAGTTATCAAAGAGTTGTCAATAATCCTCAGGAAATTCTCTTAAAAGGATTGGGATTAGCGGCGCGATTGTACGAACCAATTAGAATTAGTTTAGAGCAAAGACACCCGGAGGAATGTTCTCTTGATTCGCTCGAAGTTTATCAGTTTATTCGCTCGATCGCTTGGCAATTGCAAGATCAGGGATTAGGGGTAATTTTGCCAACGGGTTTAACTGCTGGTAGTAATGAACAAAGATTAGGAATTAAGATTGCTGCCAGTGTAACTCCCAAAAAAGGAGAAAGATTAAGTTTAACCAGTTTGTTAAACTTTCAGCTTAAATTAGTGGTAGGGGAACAGGAAATATCGAAAAAAGATTTTGATAAGTTATTAGAGAAAAAATCGCCAGTGGTGGAAGTGGGAGGCAAATGGTTAATCCTACAACCTACGGATGTCAAAGCAGCTCAGGCAATTTTAAATAATACCATCGCTCCCCTTAATCTCTCGGTGGAGGATGCCCTGCGCTTGAGTTCAGGAGATAATAATCTAATTGCTAAACTGCCGGTAGTTAATTTCCAAGCGGAGGGAGCATTAAAGGAATTAATTGATAATTTAAATAACAATCAAGGGATTCAATTAATCAACCCACCGCGGGAATTTCGGGGGGAATTACGTCCCTATCAAATCAAGGGAGTTAGTTGGTTAGCTTTCCTAGAAAAGTGGGGTTTAGGTGCTTGTTTAGCCGATGATATGGGTTTAGGAAAAACCCCGCAATTAATCGC
Organism: Microcystis aeruginosa NIES-843; assembly: GCF_000010625.1. Lineage (NCBI taxonomy): Bacteria > Bacillati > Cyanobacteriota > Cyanophyceae > Chroococcales > Microcystaceae > Microcystis > Microcystis aeruginosa. Next base: position 201,252 of record NC_010296.1, on the reverse strand, counting down.
TTTTTTACTAGCATTAAAAGAACAGGATATGTTAGTTAATCCCGTGTTAGTGGTGGCTCCCACTTCTGTGGTCAATAACTGGGAACATGAATTAAGAAAATTCGCTCCCACCCTGGCTGTTTTTGTGCATCATGGCGAAAAAAGATTAAAAGGTCAAGCTTTTGCTCAAGAGGTAAAAAATAAATCGGTTGTTATTACCAGTTATCCTTTAATCTATCGCGATCTGTCCACTTTGGAAGCAGTACAATGGCAAGGTTTAGTTTTAGATGAGGCTCAAAATATTAAAAACTCTACGGCTAAACAATCCCAAGCAGTGCGAAAAATACCCGCAGGATTTCGGATTGCCTTAACGGGAACTCCCGTAGAAAATCGCCTGACAGAATTGTGGTCAATTTTGGATTTTCTCAATCCCAATTTTTTAGGAACTCAAACATTTTTCCAGCGTCGTTTTGCCCTTCCCATTGAAAAATACGGCGATCAAGAATCCCTGCATAATTTGCGTTCCCTTGTCCGTCCCTTTATTTTACGGAGATTAAAAACCGATAAAAATATTATTGAAGATTTACCAGAAAAACAGGAAATGAATATTTTTTGTGGTTTATCGAAAGAACAGGGACAACTTTATCAACAATTAGTCGAGACAACGCTCCAGAAAATTGAAGAAATTCAAGGAATTCAGAAACATGGATTAATTTTAACCTTGCTAATGCAACTAAAACAAATTTGTAATCATCCCGCCCATTTTTTGAAAGAAAATAGTTTAGAAACCAGTCAAAGATCGGGAAAATTATTACGTTTAGAAGCTATGGTAGAGGAAGTGATAGCAGAAGGCGATCGAGCTTTAATTTTTACACAATTTGCCGAGTGGGGAAAACTCCTACAAACCCATCTCCAGAAAAAATTAGCCGAGGAAATATTATTTCTCTCCGGTTCTACCAAAGCAAAAGATCGGGTAGAAATGATCGAGCGCTTTCAAAATGATCCCCAAGGACCAAAGATTTTTATTCTCTCCCTGAAAGCGGGGGGAACAGGATTAAATTTAACCCGCGCTAATCACGTTTTTCATATCGATCGTTGGTGGAATCCGGCCGTAGAGAATCAGGCCACCGATCGCGCTTTCCGCATCGGACAAAAACGCAATGTTCAGGTACATAAATTCATCTGTACGGGAACCCTAGAGGAACGCATTAATGAGATGATCGAAAGCAAGAAACAATTAGCGGAACAAACCGTAGATGCTGGGGAAAATTGGTTAACAGAATTAGATACCGATCGCCTGCGAGATTTATTATTATTAGATCGATCGGCAATTATTGATGAAGAAGAAACCGATTAGAAGCGAACGACCTGATAAACCGTGGAACCATTCTCAAACAGAGGCCGATAGTAAATACCGCTGCAATTGTAATAAAGCGTATTGTCAGCCGTAATTGTGGTGCAGCCGTCTGGGATATAGGTGACAATTGCGCCGATTGGCGGGGCCACCACCGTGTAGGAACTACCGCTAGGCTGAAGATAGATGCCGTCCGAGTAAATGTAGGAAGTAGAACCCATATAGACAGTATCGTAGTATGGGGGGAGAGTAGCGATCGCTGAACCGATGACTAGGCCAGTGGTCAACCCCACCCAACCCCAACCCGGGGGGACATAATAACCGCCACCGTACCAACCGCCACCACGCCAGTAACCGTTGCGATTATCGTCAATAAAGTTCTGACGGTTCTGTTGGCGATCGCTAACCTGCTGCTGCCGTTCACCCTGTCTTTCGGTGCGTTCCCCTTGACGGATATCGGTTCTTTCGCTGCGTTCACCCTGCCGGTTTTGTTGACCGGTTTGCCGTTCACCCTGTCTTTCGCTGCGTTCCCCTTGACGGGTATCGGTTCTTTCGCTGCGTTCACCCTGCCGGTTTTGTTGACCGGTTTGCCGTTCACCCTGTCTTTCCGTGCGTTCCCCTTGACGGTTTTGTTGACCGGTTTGCCGTTCACCCTGTCTTCCAGAAAAATCTCTAGAGGGTTGGGAACGATTACTAAAATTCCCTCGGTTTTGCAGATCACTACTGCGGTTAACCCGTGGGGAAGCTCCACCACCGCCACGACTACCACCGCCACCGCCACGACTACCGCCGCCACCGCCACCGCGAGCGTCCACATAATCCGTTACCAGTAAACTTGTACCCAAGAGGAGGGCGGCAAGAACACATAAGTTTTGACATAAAGATCTTTTCATGGCCCGGACTCCTTGATTTTTTTATCTTCCCAGATTATTTTCTGCAAGCGTTCGACGGTTTCTGGTGCAAAAAAACGGGCGTTGCTGAATCAAGGTATGAATGCCAACTTTGCATCAGATGCAAAAGTTAGTTTGGCTCTAGGTTTTAAAAATACCAGAAAAGAAGATTCATATCTCAAATCAGCAACGCCTTAGAATGTATGTCACCAAACCTCCTCTCCCATTGGCCGTCCCCAATCCACTTCCGGCTCCGGTGATTCAACAACCTCAGCCAGTAGTTCTTCTAGGCTTAACTCAGGCAAGGCTTGAATTAGCTCAATTACTAGCTTTCCGTTTTCCACAGAACATTCAACAACGTCATTGGGATTGAGGTTTAGTGCTTCCACCGCATACTTGGGAATCCGAATCGCTAAAGAATTACCCCAGCGTCCAATCTGCGACTTCATTATCCCACCTCGAATTCGTTAGATATTCAAAGTATATCAAAACGCTGATTTAGGGGAATACCGACAAGCGATCGCATTTTATGAACGGCGTTTAAGGCTGGGATTGATTATCCCTAGGGGGTAGAAGTTCGATAGGGATCGACTCTGATCCCGGTTGGAAAGTGAAAGTATCGGCGGGTGTACTGGGATTAAAATTCCAGTCGGATAATATTGCCGTGTACTGGGGTGAACCGGGTAGAGTTTTATAGGTAATAATCGCTTTCCTCAGTAGGGGGGTGGCATCCTGCGTGACCCAGATTTGATAATCGCGATCGCTACCAATCAGCAGCAGGTGATACATTTGTTCGCCATTGACCATGTTGTTGCCGATAAAAATAATTTGCCCGACATCGGCCATTAGATCTGCACAGGGATCGTTCGCTGCCAGATTGGACATGGGAATAGTGATTCCGTACCTTTGCTCTACTTGGTCTAAGGCTTCATCTAGAGTATTCGCTGCCGGTTTCGTGACGTATAGATCCCGTTCCAGATCCGCGAGGGTGAAGGTTTTACCATCGTAAAAAAAGCGGGTAACTCGTTCATCCCCAGTGTAGTCCGAGCGCAGGCGATCGGGTTTCTCTACCCAGATGTTTTGATAGGCACTGTACTGAACTTTCGCCCCGGAGTCGAGTACATCGTCATAGGTGACATCCATATTGACGGTGAACGATCGCTGTTTGGTTAAATTAGCACAGAGTTGCTCGATCACCTGTTCCGCCGTTTTTGGGCGGATTTCCTGGGATAGAGTCGGTATTTCCGCCAAGACTCCTGCGGCAGTGACCCAAGGCAAAAGTAAAGAAAGAATCGGCATAAAGCGACGCATAATCATCTAATATTCCCCCAAGGCGCTGGATTGTTTTGGTTAACGACCATTGTGTAAACTGACTAAACGAGCGATAAAAACGGCGGGATAGAGAACTCCAGTCATTCCTTCTAAATTGGCTAAAACTCTAGCGACTTTACTGGTAGGAACTATATCACCGTAACCAACCGTGGCCAGGGTAGTAAAGCTGAAATGAAGTAGATCCGCCTGGTTGACGGTTTTAGCGGCGGAGCTAAAGGAATCGGGTTCAAAAATCTGGACGATACTATAAGCGGATGCCCAGAAAAATCCTAGGAGAAAATAGACACAAATTCCCCCTTTGATGATATCGGATGTTACCTGTTCGGCGAGAATTAATTCTTGTAAAATCGAGTACACGCATAAACTAATAAAAGCTAGAGAAATTAATGTACTAGACAGATCGAACCAACCGGTTAAATCCCTATTTATAGGGATAATCGTGCCGAATACTCGCAGGATGAGGGCAATTAGAAACAGACCGATATTACATCTTAAAGCCAATTTACTGCGATCGATCTGATAGACGGCGATGATCACAGAGAGGGAGAAGAAAAAGAAAACTAGCAAATCTCCGAGGGGTAGATATACTAAAAATGGGTAAATAATGTAGAGCAAGACTAGATTTGCCAGCAGCCGATTGTATTTATTTTCTGTTGCCCGCATCAATTGACGGAATTTCATAGCAGCGAACCTTTAATTGGTAATATTTCCTCCTGCTAATTAATTTTAAGGCTATTTATCTCCTATCTTCTTTCTAAATTTTCTTGCCTAATTGACGCTCCCATCGCACTCAAGCGCTTCGGGATTCCCTGTTCATCCAGTTACCTGATCTACTAAGCTTTCACTTAATAGACAGTGGGTAGTCTGTCCGAGGGCTTGAATTTCTGTCCGCCCGACAGTATTTGCCCGTGCGAGAATGTTTATAGCGGCGTTTTCGTCTCTATCCAAGACACACCCACAAGAACAAACATGAGTTCTTACAGATAATGTTTTCTTGACAATATTACCACAACTAGAACATTGTTGGCTAGTATATTGTGGATTTACCGCTACCACAAACTTCCCGTGTATTTTCCCAAAGTAGTCTAACCAATCGGTGAACATTGACCAACTTGCATCTGAAATAGATTTAGCAAGCTTAGGATTTTTCACCATATTAGATACCTTCAAGTCCTCATAGACTACCAAATCGTTAGATTGGATTAACGCTTTTGCTGTCTTGACGGCAAAATCTTTACGCTGTCTAGAAACTTTTAGATGAAGGCGAGCTACTTTAGATTTCTGTTTTAATCTTTTTTGGCTTCCCTTTTTCTTTTTTGAGAGTTTACGTTGAGCCTTTTTTAGTCTTTTTTCCGACTTACGAAGAAACCGTGGGTTATCAATTTTATCCCCATTAGAGTCAGTTAAGAAATGGTTTAAACCTAAATCAATCCCTACTTCTTTTCCTGTAGAGTCAAAGGTTTCTACTCTCTCAATGTCTAAGACAAATTGACAATAAAAGCCATCGGCTCGTTTAATAAGCCTGACTCTTTTGATAGTAGATTTATCGAGAATCTCACGGTTAAAAGTACCGATTAGCTTTAATTTTCCTATCCCTGTTTTATCCGTGATGTGGATAAACTTTTTGTCTTCTGTTAGTTTCCAACCAGAAGTTTTGTACTCGACAGACCTTGAAAACTTTTTGAATTTGGGATAGCCTTTTTTTGCCAAACCCCTTTGACAATTGTCGTAGAAACGGGATATAGAAAACCAAGCTCTTTCGGCACTTGCTTGACGAGCCATAGAGTTGAGTTTACCAACAAAAGAAAATTCAGAACTGTTAGCTAATTCTGTAGTTAATTTACACAAAGTACCATAGTTAACCTGATCTTCTTTGGTAGAGTCCATCCAAAATCTTAGACATTTGTTCCGAATAAACTGTCCCACCCTGATAGCCTCTTGAATGGCTATTTTCTGGTGTGAATTGGTTTTTAACTTAAACTCTATGACTCGCATCGATTCGACCTCTCAATGTGTTAAGTAGGGAGGCACAATTATTTGTAGGATGGGTTAGCGGTAGCGTAACATGAGCAGGCGTTGGGTTTCATGCTTCAACCCAACCTTGTATCTTGAGAAGTAGGCAACCCGTCCCAACCTAGGTAAAAAATACCGCTTTGTAGCTTGGGTGCCTATATTCTGAAAAAGGGCGTGGACATCCAGTTCAACCGAGGTGCTTGACACCGTTGGGTAGCCACCGGAGCCACGCCGTCATCCCGATGAGACAAGCTCGAACAATCGCTGGAGGATTAACCTCGTATTCGCAAGGACGAGTTACCAAAGGGACAAAATAACTTAACCCCAGCATAAACGATGACAGAAGAAAAAACATGGGTAGGGATCGATGTCAGTAAAGAGGTTCTAGATATCTACGTGTTGCCGCAAGGTCTGACCTTGCAACAACCCAACAGCGACGTTGGCGTTCAATCGCTGATTGAACAATTACATCCTCTCTCACCGAGTTTGGTGGTGGTGGAATCGACGGGTGGATTAGAGCGCGCACTCGTATCGGGCTTACAAGCCGCCACAATACCGGTAGCGATCGCCAACCCCCGCAAGGTCAAAGGGTTTGCGACGGCATTGGGGAAAGCAAAAACGGACAAATTGGACGCACAGGTAATCGCTCAATTCGCACGAGCCGTGCAACCCCAACCCCAACCCGTGGTTGCCCCCCAAGCCCAACAATTGAGCGACCTAGTACGACGACGACAGCAGTTGGTGGAGATGCAGGTGGCGGAGAAAAACCGCCTCAGTCGTGCGTCTGAGACGGTGCAACTAGATATCAAAGCCCATATTGAGGAAATCCAACAGCGTATTGAAAGCCTCAACGAGCAGATTCAGTCCCTCGCCCAACAGCAAGCCGATTGGCAACGCAAAAATGAAATCTTACAATCCGTTAAAGGGATCGGCAAAGTTTCATCTGCCCTATGTTTGGCGGAATTACCCGAGATGGGAACACTCTGGCGAAAAACAGATTGCCCGGCTGGTCGGGGTCGCTCCTATCAACCACGATAGTGGCCAGCACAAGGGTAAACGCATGATTTCGGGGGGACGCACCTCGGTTCGCTGTGGCTTGTACATGGCCACATTGGTAGCCATTCGTCATAACCCGGTGATTCGGAAGTTCTACGAACGGTTGTTGACCAATGGCAAGTTGAAAAAGGTGGCCTTAGTTGCCTGTATGAGGAAATTGCTGGTTATCCTCAATGCCATGATTCGTGATAATAAATGCTGGCAAGCACCCGCTTAGTCCAGTTTTCCGAACAATTTCATCGCTGACAAAACGGATGACTGGTGCCGTTACTTTGTCTTGCCTATTTGGGGTACAAAAGATTTTCTTTATTCCCCTTGACTTTTAAGACAATCGCTACGTTCATCTTATATTTAATTCCACCCACCCACTTATATTATGAGTATAGTAATTCATTGTAAAAAGTGTCAATAGCATGAAGGCTAATTATTTTAAGACTCGTAGAGCTATCTTTAAACTCACCGTACATATAGTTCTTGTGACAAAATATCGCCGAAAGGTATTCCAGAAAAAGCATTTAGAGTTTTTGAGAATAGTTTTTCAAAACATAGCTGAGAAATGGAAGGCGAAGGTAATAGAGATTAACGGAGAATCAGACCATATCCATATCCTTCTGACTTACCCACCCCATAAGCTGTTAAGTAGTCTAATCGCTAACTTAAAATCAACTTCTTGCCAGCTGATGTGGGATAACTTTTCAGACCACTTGAAAGAGATATATGGTCAAGATAAGAGAATTTTGTGGACAGGGGCATATTTTGTGGCTAGTTGTGGCGGTGTCACAATAGACCAACTTAAGAAATATGTAGAGAATCAGGATTCCCCTGAATATTAGCTGTGCTTCGTCTCACTGAGCCTTTACATTGAGCCTTTACATTGAGCCTGTCGAAATGTGTCGAAATGTGTCGAAGTGCTGTTTTATCGAAAATTTGGGTTGAAAACCCCGTCCTTTTAGGACGGCTTTGTGTTAGGATTCTAGTGGTCTAAAAAACCCGCCCTATCATAGATACTCCTCCAATAAACATACTAGGTTGAAAGTCCTGCAACGGGTTGAGGATGAGTAAGGGGAAGCTGACGGCCGCTGGAAACCCCATGCTAGAGGCAAAACGTAACCTAGGTCGGTATGTACAAACCCAAAAAAGTATTGGTCGCCGGAGGACATACGTTCGACTTTAAATGGACGGGTCGGAAGGCATAAGACTACCGCTAAGGTAGCAGTATCCTGTGAAGCGTCAACCCCATTCAACGACCATCCTAAAAAGGTGGCGTGGTGAGGAATCACCGCTCGTTTACGGCGGTGAGGATGTCAAACTGGTCGGTTTTTCATCTCGTCGGTGAAACCGAGAGTTCCTTCAAACCGACATTTAAGGTAAATATTGAATCCTAGCTTTCTTGGGTATGTGAGCGGTTTGTGCTTGGTTCGGAGAGTAAAAACGAGGAGCAATTCTCTGAACATCTCACGGGTTGACGCACAAAAATTAACCCCAGAAGAAACAGGAGAACTCGCTCCACTGCGAGCGATAATGACCAAGTCCGGCCCCAAAAATTAGAATTAGTGAGAACTTTGGTCACGGAAAAAGTCAAGGCGGGACAATTAAGGCTTAATTATCTTTAATCGTCCCCGAAGAGCCAATTTTAGAAAAACTTAACGGGAAAAACTATCATGTTGACAAAAACTTTCAGCTTTCTCTGGGCTGGTTTAATCCTCGGACTGACCTCGATGGCCGTTGTCGCCAGTACCAAAGATCAGGCTACCGAACTTCCGAAAAACTGTCAGTACCTCAAGGAAGTAGCCACTAATCAGACCCATATCCGCAAACAGATCGATGCCATAGGAAAGAATAACTTTAACACCGATTTCGCCGTTCCCTCCGGGGTGAAATTCGCCTCTTTTAAAGGGGTAATGGTTCCCGAAAACGATGGCAAATACGGAGTGACGATCAATCTCAAATATCCCGATAATTCAGTCAATAGCGCCTTCCAGAAAAATGTCGAAATGAAACGGGGCGAAACCTATTCTTTACCCTTCCAATCACCCACGGGTAGACAGCCCTATCAGATTAATTTTAATATTAACGGCATGAATAATAACGCCTACACGATCGCGGTAATGGCCTGTAAATAGGGCTGGCTGAATAAATCTAAAAACCTTGTTGGGTAAGACTTTTAGACTTTTTGGAAACCAAAAAGTGCCAGATCCCGGAGTGATCGGGTGGAAAATTCCGGGACTTTTTCCCTGAAAATTAGGTAATTGACCCCCTCAAAATCGCTAAAACCCTACACCCTACACCCTACACCCCACACCCTGCCCCCAGGAAAAACTTTTTCAGCCAACCCTAAATAGCGATCGCTTTTATTGATAACCCTCTGGAGAGGCGAGGAAAAACGCGATCGCTCGCCGACAGGAAAGTTTTCCGCCAGGGCTAAAGGTCGAGGTCGCTTTTGAAGGGAAAGTCCCGCAAAAAAGACATTCCCACTCACGGATATTTAACGCTTTCTTGCCACCAATATTCCCACAACAGGAACTTCGATGACAGGAGAAGAGATGAGGATGCCTACTCGATTAAATTTTTCTAGGGAGCGGTTTTCTCTACCCGGGTTAAAGCGTCTGCGATCCTATCGCTCGGCCTGGTTGCGGGGAGATGTCATCGCGGGGATCACCGTGGCGGCCTATCTCGTTCCCCAATGTCTGGCCTATGCGGAACTGGCCGGAGTACAACCGATCGCCGGATTATGGGCGATCCTACCGCCGCTGCTCATCTATGCCCTGCTCGGTTCCTCACCACAACTCTCCGTCGGGCCAGAATCGACGACGGCAGTAATGACCGCCGCCGCTATCATGCCCCTCGTCGCCGGGGATAGTAGCAACTACGCCAGTCTGTGCAGTCTATTGGCCCTACTCGTGGGGAGCGTCTGCTGCGTCGCCGCTTTCGCCCGGTTGGGGTTTCTCGCCGATCTCCTCTCCAAACCGATCCTCGTCGGCTACATGGCCGGAGTAGCGGTGATCATGATCGTCGGTCAGTTGGGAAAAATTAGCGGGATGTCACTGAAAGCGGAATCGCTTTTCGGACAGATCGGGGAATTTTCGGGACATTTATCCGAGATTCACCCACCAACTCTGATTCTCGCCGCCGCTGTTCTAATTTTCCTGCTAGTGGTACAACGTCGCTTTCCCAATGCCCCCGGCCCTTTACTCGCGGTTCTACTGGCGACATCGGCAGTATATTTGTTCGATCTGAACGAGCGAGGCATCGCCGTGATCGGGGAAATTCCCGCCGGTTTACCGAGTTTGAAAGTACCGAGAGGTTTTTCTTCCCAGCAGCTCGTCTATTTACTCTCCTCGGCCATCGGTATCGCCCTCGTTGGCTATTCCGATAACGTCTTGACCGCCCGCGCCTTCGGGGCGAAAAACAACTATCGCATCGATGGCAATCAGGAATTACTCGCCCTGGGAGCGGTGAATATCGGTAACGGCATCATGCAAGGCTTTCCCGTCAGCAGTAGCGGCAGTCGCACGGCGATCGGCGATTCTCTGGGCAGTCGATCGCAACTGTTTTCCCTCGTGGCTTTTCTGATCGTGATTTTGGTACTCTTGTTCTTACGTCCGCTACTATCCCTGTTTCCGAAACCGGCCCTGGGGGCGATCGTGATTTACGCCGCGCTCCGTCTGATCGAGATATCGGAGTTCAACCGTCTGCGTTGTTTCAAAACCAGTGAGTTCCGATTGGCACTCGTCACCATGTTCGGTGTCCTGGCCACCGATATCCTCGTCGGGGTGGGCGTTGCCGTGGGGTTATCGGTGGTCGATCTGTTCACGCGGCTGATGCGACCACACGATGCGGTTTTGGGGGAAGTGCCGAATCTCGCGGGCCTGCACGACATCGAGGATTGGCAGGGCGCAACGACGATCCCCGGATTGGTTCTCTACCGTTACGACGCGCCCCTCTGTTTCGCCAACGCCGAGAATTTTCGGAAACGGGTAATAGCGGCGATCGAGGCGGAGAAAGTCCCCGTCGAGTGGTTCGTTCTCAACGCCGAAGCGATTCTAGATATCGATATTACGGCGGTCGATATGTTGAAAGAATTACATCGAGAATTAATCGGTAGTGGTATTACTTTTGCCATGGCGCGGGTGAAGCAAGATTTATATCAGCAATTAAAAAAAGGAGACCTATCCGAGACGATCTCGACCGAACGTATTTATCCAACCCTAGAGGAAGCGATCGAGGCGTTTCATCATCGTAACCCACCCCCATCATCCCCTGCTCAAGATTGACACTTTCATCGCTCATTTCTAGACAATCTAGGGGGAAATTCTCGGTTCACAGACCTAAACTAATACTACCAAATCATCACCCAAAAAAATAAACAGAAAACTTCTTACAGAAGTCGGGCAAGGGGGAAATTTTCACCTTTAACCTGAAATATACCCCCCTTTTCCCGACAAAAGAGCGAGATTTTAGCCCCTGGCTGAAGGCTGACCATTAGATAAAATTTTGTTACGAGCATTCCGCCAGCAATTTTTGAGCAAGATATAATCGAAATAGTAGGGCTGCCATTGGGCTAAAAGTTAAGCAAATTTAAGAGATAGCCATTCCAGAAAAAAATGTATCATCGATGATGTTGATCTTCCCCGGATAAGAGGCGAGTGAAGATTAATTGTTGAACCGAGCATCAGAAGCTATCTCTACAGGAGGAAATGTTAGAAAGTTATCCAAGAAGGGGAACCATCAGTCTTAACTTATCTATTTCCTATTGCTTGTATTCATTTAGTCATCTAACAGCAAGGGATGTAATCTCATTCAGGGGAAAAAGTCGCTATGAACCACCAAATAGAAACCCCGATCCGGTCACCCTCTCAAGCTCGATTCCGTTCACGGGAGGAACGCATCCAGATCGGTAAATCCCTCCGGGAGCGATTGCCGCGTTCTCGCCACGCTATCTGGCAACCCCCCGCAGCTGGTCGAGAGCCGATCGAGATCATCGAAGCATCAAATCGAGGGCGATTACAGGAATTGATTCCTATCCGCTACGGACGAATGTTGCGGAGTCCCTTTACCTTCCTGCGCGGTTCCGCTGCTTTGATGGCCTACGATCTGGCCACCACTCCCAAAACCGACATTATCGTGCAGGCCTGCGGGGATTGCCACCTCTTGAACTTCGGATTTTTTGCCACCCCCGAACGCAATTTAGTCTTCGATATTAACGATTTCGACGAAACCCTACCCGCACCTTGGGAATGGGATCTCAAGCGTCTAGTGGTCAGCTTTGTCATCGCCGGCAGGGATAGCGATCTATCCGATCGAGAATCGAAGGCGGCGGCGATCGATTGCGCTCGTTCCTATCGGGAACACCTGCGGGAATATTCTCGCCTCAGTCCGTTAGAGGTATGGTACACGCGCATAGGAGTAGAACAGGTGATCGAGATGGCTCCCGACGAAAAGACGCGGAAGATACGGGAACAGATGATGACAAAAGCCCGCGAGCGCATCATCGAACATCTCTACCCCAAGATCGTCACCCAAACCGCGGGACGCAATCGCTTTGTCGATCAGCCGCCCATTCTCTACCATGTCAACGAACCGGATTGGGAGACTCTCGTGCGTGAGGGTCTGGAAGACTATCGCCAATCCCTGCCGGAGGAACGCCGGGTCCTGTTTGATCGCTACCGGTTAGAGGACTTTGCCCTGAAAGTGGTAGGCATTGGCAGTGTCGGCACCAGATGTTATATCGCCCTATTTTTCTCGGAAGATAACCATCCCCTCATCCTACAAGTTAAGGAGGCTTGCCCTTCGGTTCTTGAACCCTATACCGCCAAGAGCCAGTATGAAAATCAGGGACAACGGGTGGTTACAGGCCAGAGATTGATGCAATCCTCTAGCGACATATTTTTAGGCTGGACCCAGGGAAGACGGGGCAATAACTTCTATTTACGGCAACTGCGGGATATGAAGTTTTCCCTGCCCATTGAGGGAGTGTCGGCCGCCCAACTGCAACGCTACGCCGAGTTCTGTGGCTGGACCTTAGCCCGCGCCCACGCTAAATCTGGAGATGCGGCCACCATTAGCGGTTATTTGGGGAAAGGAGATCAGTTCGATCTAGCGATGGGCGAATTTGCGATCGCTTATGCCGAGCAGACAGAACAAGATCACGCCGCTTTGGTGGAAGCGGTCAAAACAGGACGGGTTGAGGCTTTGGTAGAAGAAGATTTATAGCATTAAGCTATCAGCCTGTTATTTCTCGACCATACATTATGGGCGCGAGCTTTGCGCCCCCACATTGCAGCTGGTATGATACCAAATCCGTTTTTATACTAAATCCGGTTATTAAAGACTGATTATTTATTCCCCCTTTTGCCTCTTGCCTCTTGCCCTTTGCCTGTCCTGATATGTAGCCTATACTCAACGGATTTAGTATTAATAGTCCGATTAACTCTCAGGTTATGGATTGTTTCTCCCTCCTCCAACGCTCCCCACGCTCCTATACTTTTTAAACAGGATTTAGTATTATTGCTCAGTAGGTCAGATTTGCTCACAGAAAATACATACGGCCTATATCTACAAAATGCTCTAGAAAAAGGATGATGGTATGTGATATAATTTGCTCTTGCTTTCATCTACATATTTAAGTGATTTTGTCAAGAAAATGAGCGAATTAAAATCACAAATCACGGCTATTGATCATCAACTTTCCAAACGTCCGATCGCTCTCGATCCCGCAGGATATTTTATTATTTATCTAGACCGAGAAGCAGGGTTAATCTGTGCCAAACATTACAGCAATATTATCAATGAAAAAGGTTTAGCCGTCGATCCAGAAACGGGAAAAGTTATCGGTGTTAGGCAAAAACTTGATCGCAATCCTGAGACTATTTACACCGCCAGGACTGCCAAAGAATTAGCCGTCAAAGTGATCGAAGAAACCCAACCTTGTCCGATTACTATGTTCGATCATGCTGCTTATTTAGGTCGAGAATTCACCCGCGCTGAATACGCTTTAATCACCGGGGAAGAATATATTCAGGATTAAAGATTGGGCTTTTCAGTAATCAGTAAACAGTAATCAGTAAACAGTAATCAGTAAACAGTAAATATAGCAGTTTTCATCAGAATGAGGCATGGGCAAGGGGCTTAAGTCCTTTGTTGGCAAAACTTGTCGATACCTCAGTAACGTGAAAAGCGCTATAAATAACTTAAAACTTCAAACTTAAAACTTACATCTGATAACTGATAACTGATAACTGATAACTGATAACTGTTAAACCGTGCCTTTAAATAAACCTTGGGGACGGAATAATAACAGCAGGATCATAATTAATAAAGCCACGGCTAATTTATAATCAGAACCAATTAAGGGAACACTAATTTCTTGGGCAACACCAATAATTAAAGCCCCAGCAATCGCTCCGTAGGGATTACCAATACCACCTAAAATCACGGCGGCAAACATTGGTAAGATTAAAAACCAGCCCATATTGGGACGCACTCCCCCAGTAATTAACCCGAACATCGCTCCGGCTAAAGCAGTTAAAACTCCCGTAATTATCCATGTCCAGAAGACAACCCATTCGACGTTAATTCCGGTTACTCTAGCTAAATCGGTGCTGTCAGCTACGGCACGCATCGCCTTACCGATCTTAGTTTTTTGCAATAACAAATGGAGGGCAATAATAACTATAATTGCCAAACCAATAACTAACAAGCGATCGAAAGCTACTTTAATCCCAAAAATTTCTGTAGCGGTCATCACAGGCAGATCGTAGCGTTGATTACTACCGCCCCAGATCATTAAAATACCATTGCGAAGAAATAAAGCCAAACCGATCGAAATAATAATTAAAGTGGTAGAATCAGCCCGTCGATCGCGCATGGGTTTCCATAATAATCTCTCGGCAATGAGCATGGCAATAGCTGTCACTGCTGCCCCCACCAGCATCGCTAACCAGAGATTAATCCCTTGAGCATTTACCACCCAAGTTATGTAAGCACCCAAAGTCATAAAATCGCCGTGGGCAAAATTAGACAGACGCAAAATGCCACAGGTAAGGGTTAACCCAACAGCAGCCAGAGCAATAATACTGCCGACGGCTAAACCATTGAATAAAAGTTGCGGTGTATCCATCAAACCTCTTGTATAAATCAGAAATTGTCCTTAGAAATAGGAGTCAGGAGAGAGAAAATGAATTAACTTTTGTCTTTTACTTTATTTAGCTGAAAGCTGGGGGCCCGTGGCTTAAATATTTTTGTTTAGACCAAATTGCATGGCAGTATAAGCCTAGACAGCTATTATAAACTTTTTCAGCAGACCCTACCTATGAATGAAAGAAGATTAGTTAAGATTCTGACGTAACTCTGGAACCCGTTGCCATAATTCTTGGGTTAAACGGGGTAATTCGTCCCGCATCTGACAATACCAATCCCATCGCCGGCGGTAATGTTGAGCCAGTAAGCGATTTTGCTTGACCCATTGATAGGCATTGTTAGCCAGTTGTTGCCGAAAAGAAGGATTTTCAATTAATTGTCGTAATTGTGCAGAAAATTCAGTTAAAGAATTATAAATTAAACCCGTTTCACCGGATTGAATAGACGCTTCATACACCGTGGGACTAGCTAAAACGGTCACGCCATGACCCGCACATTCAATAAACTTTAAATCAGATTTCATACTATTAAAGGCTGTCGGATTGAGGGGCAACAAGGCAATATCACAGGTTCTTAATAGGGCTTGATAGCGCTCATAATCACAAAAGGGTTCAAAAACTTTATTGGTAATGGCTAATGCCTCAAAAAATTCTCGATCATGAATCACCTGAGCAGCGATTTGTTCTCCGTAGTCGGCTAAGACTTGATTGAGGGTGGGTAAAATAGCTTGCCAGTCTGCTTGACGATTTAAGGCTCCAAAAAAGAGCTTAACGGTATTATTTTGGCGATATTCCCTTGGGGGGGGGAGATAGGCCAATTGATTGGGAAAAACAGCCACATTGGGATTAATGGTGCGAAAAAATTCGGCTAATGGCTCTGTGGTGGTTTGAATACCATGACAAGCCCGATAGGTTAAAAATTGATTTTGTTCATGTTCTGGCCAACGATGGGGATCATCATCCATTTCGGCAATAATTAAATAATCTTTGGCTAAAAGGGCCTGAATTTTGGCAAGTTCATCCAGTTGTAAAGATCCCCGTTGCCAAATAAAGACTTTTCCCTCCTCCGGCCGGGCAATGCCCAAATCCGCCGATTTAACACTGGAAACGGTTCTTACACCAGGAATGGTGGCACTGAACTGATCCGGTTCTAAGACCCGGACGCGATCGCAGGCGAGGGGAGCCATAATCATCGTTTGAATCAGTAAAGGGCGAGGTGGTTGGGTAGATTTTAAGGCTCTGACTACATATTGAACGGCTCCTGTTTGAATTGCAAATTGTTCGGCATTAATGCCCAGGGATTGAAGGGTGGGAGCCAATAGTTTTTGAGCAGTTTGAAAATTCTCATTTTTCTGTCCTCGTGTCTGAATCTCATAAATTTGTAATCCTGCTTCAGCAAACCATTTTTTAATACTCAATAACGTAAAAAAACGCAAATGAGTGCGGTCTAATAACCCTTCATCTTCATATTCCCAGACTCCTCTTAACAGATTAATTAGAATACTCCAATGTTGAATATTGGGAATACAGGCTAGGACTTGGCCGGCGGGTTGAAGCCAAGTAATTTGCTGATTTAATACTCGCCAGGGGTCTTGTAAATGTTCTAAAACGTCACCATAAATCAAACAATCTACGCTATTGGGCAGAATGATAGTCCCTAAATCCAATGCTTCGACATTGCCGACAATGACTTGATCCAACCGAGTTTTCGCAATTTCGGCCGCTTGGGCATTCAGTTCTATGCCAATATAATTAGCATTTGGATTAATTTTCTTATAATATTGCCCCAATGCGCCCGTGCCGCAACCCACTTCCACAATCACTGAGGCATCCGGCGGTAATAAGCGCAATAGGTCAGGATTCACCCGGTCATAGTAGTCCAGATTGGTAAGGGAAGTGATCGGCATTTCTCTCTTCAACTCAGTTTATCAAAACAACAAAACAGGGACTTAGAGAATGTTTGAAAAGTCAGGAAACCACTAGGGGTAATGTAGAGTCGCCCAAGATCCATTGGGTCGCTACCTCAGTTTCCCCCCAAGGGAACTGCCTGACTTCAGCGGCGACAAAGTGGGAAGCCAGACTTTCAATCAGTTTAACCAGAGTGGAATCAGTCACCACGGCAACCTTACTGACGTACTTGTGATGGTCGCGTATCAGCCGGAAATGAGCAACCAAGGCACCAAAACTCTCCCAACCGGTGAACTTAGGGACTTCGATGATTACGCCAGCAAGACCACCAGTGGCTTCAATGTGGGGGTCCACTGCCTCCGCAATCTTGATAAAATCTTCCGCCGCCAGTGCAGATGTAGGTTGCATATAGAGAATGCTATGGGCGGCATCCAAATTATAATCTATCATAGTTTGCCTCTCCCAAATGGTGGAAGTCTAACTCTATGCTATCACGAATAGACGGTTTCACCTGGATCACTAGACGGGCTATAAGGGTTTGTGTGCCAGCAATTTCTGGCGGCTGGCGGAAAGCTGACGGCTGATGGCTTACTGCTATAAAATCAAGAATGCCCACCGATGGAATTTTCCGCCAATGAAGACTATCTTTCGATTAGCGATCGCTTTTTTTGCCTTACTATTTATCCTATCTCCTGTCAATGCCTTAGCTGCCAGTTCTGCTGCTGTCACAGGAGCCAATGCCAGTTATGAAAACCAGAATCTGACAGGAAAGGATTTTTCGGGACAAAATTTGCAATCTGCCCAATTTACTAACGTTAATCTGCAAGATTCTAACTTTAGTTCTGCCGATTTGCGCGGAGCAGTGTTTAACGGAGCCTCTATCATCGAAGGCAATTTTCATGGAGCGGACTTAACCAATGGGTTAGCCTATCTGAGTACCTTTAAAAATTCCGATTTAAGCGATGCCATTTTTGCCGAAGCAATTATGCTGCGTACCATTTTTGAGGGAGTCAATATCAACGGTGCTGATTTTAGTTTTGCCGTGCTTGACGCTCAACAAATCAAAAATCTCTGTGAAAGAGCCGAGGGTGTCAACTCAAAAACCGGCATCTCTACCCCGGAATCTTTAGGATGTGATCAATGATGCAAACAAGGGTTGGTGTTATTGGTGGTGGACAATTAGCATGGATGATGGCACAGGAAGCCAAGAAATTAGGCATTTCTCTAATTGTACAAACACCACACCCCGATGATCCCGCCGTTGCTTTAGCTGACGGGGTTGTCTTTGCGGAAATAGCTGACGTGGAAGGCACAAAAAAACTAGCTCAACATTGTGATCTGATCACTTTTGAAAATGAGTTTGTTAATTTAGATGCCCTAGAAGAATTAGCGGCCACAGGAGTGAAATTCTATCCTAGTTTGGCAAATCTGCGCCCCCTATTGGATAAATACGAGCAAAGATGTTATTTACGCTCCCTAGGGTTGCCTGTGCCTGATTTTTGGGCGATAGATAATTTATCCCCACTAGAAAATTATCCTTTTCCGCTAGTGCTGAAAGCGCGACGACAGGGTTATGATGGTCAAGGAACCTTTATTATCCGCACTCCTGAAGAATTAAACGCCAAAAAGCCGCAATTAGAGCGTCTTGACTTGATGTTAGAAGCTTATATTCCCTACGAGCGAGAATTAGCCATCGTTGCCGCTAGGGGATTAACCGGGGAAATCGTCACCTATCCCGTGGTGGAAACCTATCAAGAGGAGCAAGTCTGTCACTGGGTGATTGCTCCCGCCGCTCTTAACCAATCATTACAGGCTCAAACCGAATCTATCGCCCATCATCTGTTAAGTAGTTTGTCGGCGGTGGGTGTTTTCGGGATAGAGTTATTTGTCACTCCGCAGGGAGAGGTATTGATTAATGAAATCGCTCCCCGTACCCATAATTCGGGTCATTACAGCCTTTCTGCCTGTCTTACCTCCCAATTTGCCCTACAACTGCAAGCAGTGGCTAATTTGCCCCTCGGAGCCACGGACTTAAAATCTGCTGGGGCAGTCATGGTTAATTTATTGGGTTTTGAGGATAGTGACGGCGATTATGGCGAAAAAAGAGCAATTTTAGCGGCAATTCCAGACGCTCAGGTTTTTTGGTATGGTAAAAAATCCCGTCCCGGTCGAAAATTAGGCCATGTCACCCTCTTAAGGGATACAAGCGATCGCTCTGAGTTATTGGCCCTAGCAAAACAGATAGAAAAGCTTTGGTATGGTTGTTAGGGAAGTGGGGTGTATTTTCAGTAAACAGTAATCAGTGAACAGTAATCAGTAAACAGTGAACTGATTACTGATTACTGATAAAAATGTAAACTGAAAACTCACATCTGATCACTGATAAGTAACTGGTTATAATTAAATTTAAAATCGATTTTAGGTTCGATCCCCCCTGCCCCCCTTGATAAGGGGGGTGCCGATAGGCGGGGGGATCTGATAATTTTTAACGCCTACCTACTTAACTGATAACTGATTACTGATTACTGATAACTGATAACTGATTCAGTAAACCCTAATTAAAAGACATTTTTGATTGCCTCGGTCAGTTTTTGACTAATTAACTCGTTACCGTCTCCACTGAGATGAATATTATCGATATAGAGGGAATCGGGATTGGGATGGGCTTGAAAAATGGGCAGAAAATCTAGATAAAAAATCTGCTGGTTGCTGGTGAAATCCGCTAGTCTTTGACGGGCTTTTAATTCATAATCTCGCCCCTGTTTTTGAGCTTCGCGAATGAGGGGAGTAATAGCGATAATTAAACGGGCTTGATTAGCCTGAGCAAGGGCTTGAATTTGGGCAAGAGCGGTTAAATTATTGCCCACTCGATCGCCTCCTTCTTGCACCAGTGGCAAGGGAGGATAGCGCTTAAAATATCGATCGTACAACTCGATTAAAGCTAAAGCCGGCCGGCGAGCGGGATAATTAATTTCTCGTCCCACCACCGCCGAACTAGGAGCTAAAGCGAACAGATCATCGGTGTTCATTAATAACACAATCACCTGGGATTCAAAGGTGCCGAAACGTCGCAGATAGGCCGATTGATTGCGCGGTCCCCAAGAATTAGCCGAAGCATTGAGAACCTGCACTGAACCCGTCAGATTCTGGCCTAAATTTTTGGCGATTAAAGCAGCAATGGTCTCTTTTTGATCTGTCCACCAGGAGCCATTAGCGATCGAATCACCGATTAACATGATTCTCGTCGTCTCCGGGGGCCGTTGGGTTGTAATCGGCTCGCTCCGCATCGAATACTGATTAACGGCGATAAGATTAGAAAACCGGCGTATTTGTTGATTAGGAGCCAAAAGATAGCCAATTTCGGCATCAGCTTCGTAAATAAGCGGATTACCGAACCCGAAGACAATTCTTAAAATAGCCTCAAGGAAAAGGGCAAGGGCGAAAAGAACGCCTAGAATGATTAAAGACAGCCGAATGATACCAATTTCTAATAACACGGATAGATGAGAGTTCGCTAATTTATGATCCTAAAGTGTCTCATACTTTCTACATCCATCTCATGAAAAGGAGTTAAGGGCAATGTCAGACTTAAATCGTGGCATCATGAAATTCGAGGGGGCCGATAAACCGGCAGTAGTGGCGATATCGTCCATTATCGTTATCGGTAGTATTATTGCTCTGATCCTTTGGGCAATGAAAGTCGCCTACATCTAGTTAGGGTTTGCGGCAAAAAGTTTCTCGTGGGGGCAGGGTGTAGGGTGTAGGGTGTAGGGTGTAGGGTTTTACCCCTTTTCATCTGATAAATTACCTAATTTTCAGGGAAAAAGTCCCTAAAATTTCCCCCCGATCCCTCCAATGGCGGGTACTTTTTGGTTTCCCAAAAGTCTAAAAGTCTTACCCAACAAGGTTTAGATTTATTCAGCAACATCTAGTTAGCTAGAATAATTTCGCTCACTTTTGGCATCACTCGGTTTAAATTTCTTGCCGTCACAATCTCACCTCTTGTCCCCTTGAGCGTGTAGGATAGGGTCGAGGTAGAAATTGCCAGTTCCCTCTATTGCGCTTGCTAGTCACACCCGACTCGAGACAGATCATCGATGAGCAGATCAACTTCTGTTTTAACAGAACTGTTGCAGTTACTCCCCCAATGGCGATCGCAGATGTACTTCAAAGCATCCCTGACCGCGCTATCCCACGCCATGGAGGATCAGGTTTTAGCGGAAGACGATCAACCGTTAGTGATTGCCAGTTTTCAGCGTGAGCGCTTTTATCGTCAAGAGGCCCATCGCTATCGACGCATTGCCCACAAAAGCGGGCAAGTTTATGTTTTGTCGGCCCCAGAAACCGATTTTAAGCATAGTTCCGACATTTACGAGACGATCGCTTTTCAACCGGAGGACAGTTTAGCCCAAGAATGGCATCTAGTGGTTATCGGTGGCCATTATGCTAGTTGTTTAATCTGTCGGGAACGAACCCATCTGACAGCAGAGGGGGAAAATGGGGCAGCTATGGATAATAATCGCCGTTTTGAGGGGATTTGGACGAGTGATCGCCATGTGAGTCAACAGGCCGCGCAAATTCTTTTAAATCATATTCTCGATTATCGTCCCGAACTAGCGGAGAAAATTAGGCGCGCTCAAGAAGAATACCTGATCTGTGAACTGAAGGACAGGGATCATCAAGAGGAACCAAATCCCTTTGTCCAGCGATTGGTCACTTATTTGCAAGCGGGACAGTATAAACTGCTGAAAGCCAATCGTTCCTTGGCATCGAAAGAACACAAGGAAAGACTGATCAACTCGGTGACAGCCTCGATCCGTCGTTCCCTCGATCCGGAAGCTATCCTACAGGTGGCAGTGCAGAAATTGGGGCAGGGATTGGGAGTCTGTCGCTGCGTGGTCTATCGTTGTAAGGAAGCCGACATTAACGCCACCATCGAACACGAATTTTTAAACTCCGGCATTAGTTCCATCAAAGGACAAAAATGGCCTCTGAAAAATAATCCTCTTTTTCAGGAAGCGCTGGAATTGAGAGAATCCCTGAAAATTGAAGACGCTATTCACGATCCCCGTCTCCCCGGCGATTCCATTCAAAATCTGGTGCGGGAATGTTCCATCTATTCCTGGTTATTAGTACCGATTTTTTACCAAAGTCGTCTCTTGGGAATGTTGGAACTGCATCACTGTGGACCCTATACCACCACTTGGAAAAGCGAGGATGTCGCCCTGGTGGACGCGGTGGCCACTCAAATCGGAGTCGCCCTCATTCAAGCAGAAGCCTACGCTAATTTACAGGATTTAAATGAACAATTAGCCGCCCTCGATCGCACTCGTTCTAATTTAGTCGCCATTACCGGCCACGAATTACGCACCCCCCTGTCCACCATTCAAGTCTGTCTAGAAAGTTTGGCCTCGGAACCGGATATGCCGGCGGAAATACGCCAAATTATGCTTGATACTGCCCTGAAAGATGCGGAACGAATGCGTAAATTAATCCAAGATTTTTTAACTCTTTCCAGGTTAGAAAGTGGCCGGGTTAATTGGAATCCTGAAGCTTTATCCTTATCGGAATGTGTGGAATTAGCCATCAGTCATGTTCACGCCCGCAATCTCGACAACGAAAACCCAAAAATTAGCAATCTTGTCCCCCCTAATCTGCCCTTTGTTTTAGCCGATGGCGAGTGGTTAGTGGAATTACTCTCCAAACTTCTCGATAATGCCTGTAAGTTTACTGGACGGGAGGGAAATGTCTCGATCGAAGTCGCTTTGGGAAAGCCAAAAACTCTAGAAGTAACCATTTCTGACACCGGACGCGGGATCGAACCCAATCGTTTAGAACAGGTTTTTGATCGCTTTTACCAAGAGGAAGGGGCCCTGCGACGCAGTGCCGGGGGAACCGGTTTAGGACTGGCTATCTGTCGTCAGATCGTCAATGGTTGGGGCGGCGAAATTTGGGCAGAATCGAGGGGCAAAAATAACGGCAGTCAGTTTCATTTTACTATTCCAATATTTAAAGATAAAACTAACGATAATCCCAAAAATACCGCTCCGAAAAAATCCTCCCGTCGTCCTGCTAGTAAACGTAAATAGCGGCTGGTTGCCCGTTTAGTTTTGGCTCTTTGCTCGTGACTTCCTATTCCTTTTCTTCATCAAAAACTAAACAAAAAAGCATTAAAAAAGAAGCATCAAATCCCCAGGATATATAATAAACTTAAAAGAGTAATCAATTAGTCGTTTTTAGGTGAAAAAATTATGGGACGCGCCAAGAGAGTGGTTTTAGCTTATTCCGGAGGAGTCGATACTTCCGTCTGTATTCCCTATCTCAAACAGGAATGGGGAGTAGAAGAAGTGATTACCCTAGCCGCCGATTTAGGACAGGGAGACGAATTGGGACCAATTCAAGAAAAGGCTCTGCGCTGCGGAGCGATCGAATCCTTAGTCGTCAATGCCCAGGAAGAATTCGTCAAAGAATACGCTTTTCCCTCAATTCAAGCTAATGCCCTGTACGAAAATCGTTATCCCCTTTCTACCGCCCTGGCTCGTCCTTTAATCGCTAAATTATTAGTAGAGGCCGCCGAGAAATACGGGGCCGATGCCGTCTCTCACGGCTGCACCGGCAAAGGTAACGATCAGGTGCGTTTTGATGTGGGCATTATGGCCCTCAATCCTAGCTTAAAAGTTCTCGCTCCCGCCAGGGAATGGGGCATGAGCCGGGAAGAAACCATCGCCTACGGGGAAAAATTCGGGATTGAGTCTCCCGTGAAAAAATCCTCACCCTTTAGTATCGATCGTAACCTGTTGGGGCGCAGTATTGAAGCCGGTCCTTTGGAAGATCCGATGACGGAACCCCCGGAAGAAATCTATTTAATGACCAAAGCGATCGCCGATACTCCCAACGAGCCGGAATACGTCGATATTGGTTTTAATCAGGGGATTCCTGTCAGTTTAAACGGAGAAAATCTCGCTCCTGTCACGCTAATTAGTCAATTAAATGACCTAGTGGGTAAACACGGTGTTGGTCGGTTAGATATGATCGAAAACCGGGTAGTGGGAATTAAATCCCGAGAAATTTACGAGGCCCCGGCTTTATTAGTTTTAATTGATGCTCACCGAGACCTAGAAAGTTTGACTTTAACTGGAGATGTTACCCAATATAAACGGGGAATTGAAGATACCTACGGACAGTTAATTTATAAAGGATTGTGGTACAGTCCCTTAAAGGAAGCGATCGATGCTTTTATCCTCAAAACCCAAGAACAGGTAACGGGATCGGTGCGAGTCAAACTGTTTAAAGGTAACGCTAAAGTGGTCGGTCGTCAGTCAGTCAATTCTATCTATTCTCCCGATTTAGCTACCTACGGGGCCGAGGATCAATTTGATCATAAAGCTGCCGAAGGTTTCATCTATGTTTGGGGATTACCCAGCAAAGTTTGGGCTGAAAAAACTAGAGGGAAGTAATCAACAATTCTCCCCTAAGTAAGTGGGTTTTAATTCAGATCCTCCCAGCGATCAACACCCCCCTTATCAAGGGGGGAAGGGGGGATCAGCACCCCCCAAGGTAGGGTTAATTCATGAATTAACCCTACCTTAATAAGGGGGGATCAGCACCCTTATTAAGGGGGGAATCAACAAAAATTAAATTTCAACCAGACTCGATAACTGATTTAAATTTGATCACCGATTTTATCAGACTTAGGATTGTTAATAAAATTAAATATAACTAATGAAATTACTTTTTTAGAACCATGCCAGCAAAAGATATTTACCATGAAGCCGTGAAAAATGCCTTAATTAAAGACGGTTGGAGTATTTTAGCTGATCCTTATAAAATTAAATATAAAGATGTTGAATTTTTGCTGATTTAGCAGCAGAAAAACCTTTGGCTGCTGAAAGAAATGGACGTAAAATTGTTGTGGAAATCAAAAGCTTTTTAAGTCCCTCACCTATGAGAGATTTTGAAATAGCTTTAGGACAGTATATTTTATATCGAAATTTAATCAGTCTTACCGAACCAGAATATCAAATTTATCTAGCCATTAAAGACAGCATTTATGAAAATTTTTTCCAACGAGAATCAATTCAGGATATTCTGAAAATAAATCAATTACTTTTGCTGGTTGTTGAGATGGAAAAGGAGAAAATTTGACAATGGATAGACTAGAAAAATATCGCAATGCCATTAAAAAAGTATTAACAGAATATCACGAATGGGTTTCTGGTTCTGCTAATTTAGATCAAGAAAGTTGTCTGGTTTTTGATGAGATACATGATCAGTATTTTTGGCTTTTTATGGGTTGGGAAGGCAAGAAAAAAATCAGGAATATTCAAGTCCATATTAGGATTAAAAATGAGAAGATTTATATTGAGGAGGATTGGACTGAGGAAGGTATCGCTACGGAATTATTAAGGGAGGGTATTTCTAAAGAAGATATAGTTTTAGCTTTTTACGATCTGGAAACTCGTAAGTTAACAGGGTTTGCTGTGAGTTAAGTTATCGGTAAATCTTGCCTGGAAATCTGAGGTTGATAAAAGAAGCTTAAAGGAGCTATTTTGTTACTTTTGAACCAGTTTATCCCTATGGGTAACAAGAATTTGAGCTATAATCATAATATCTCTATAACCCCACATAAAAAAGGCTTATGGCCATTTCAATTACTTTAACCCTACCTGATGAGATTTTTAATCTAGCTCAATCCTTAGCCCATTCAATTAACCGTGATCTTAATGATATCTTAGTAGAAGCGATCGCTTTTTCTATTAGTCCCAATTATCAAGGCGAAAAAATCTCATCCCTAAATTCATTATCAGATGAAGAAATTATCAAATTAACTCAATTACAAATGGCATCGGAACAGGATCAAAAATTAAGCGAGTTGCTCAATCAACAACAAGAGAGGGATTTATCAACCTTTGAAAATAGGGAACTTTGGTCATTGATGCAAATTTATCAAATAAACTTGTTAAAAAAGGCACAAGGATTAAATCGGTTAAAAGAGGATTAATTTCACCCTTAGAAGCATGAATCCTAGCCCTATTCCCGACTATATTCCTTGTCCTTTACGTTTCCTCGGCAATTTGTTACAATGTTTCTTGAGTATGTTTCTAATTTTTAATTAGAGAAAATATGCAGATAAAAGACATGACTCCCCAAGAGTTACAAAGTTTAATCCGTAATACAGTAGATGATACTCTAGATGAGTACTTCGGTGATCCGGATAAGGGAAAACAAGTTAAAGAATCTTTTCAACAAAAGTTATTAGAAATCAAACAAAAAAGATTACAAGGAAGAGCGACTATTACCGCAGCTGAGGTGGATAAAAGATATGGGATAGAACCTTAAATGAGCTATTCTGTTACTTTTGAACCGGAGTCGATAACTGATTTAGATTTGATCAGCGATTTTATCAGACTGAGGATTCTTAATAAATTAAGAGTAGGAGATTATCGGGTTATTTATGAATTTGATCGAGAGAGTAGGATAATTATTATTGTTAGAGTAGGTCATAGAAGTGAAGTTTATGACTAAATACTTACTAAAATAATTGGGATCAGCAATAAGCTAAGATACATTTTAAACGCCTATTCTTACCTTATTCCCTGTGCTTTAAGTCGGGTAACAAAGGGAGAATATCCGGCTTTTTCTCGCATTTTTTGGGCAAATTCTAAATCAGCTTGGATAGCTTGATATAATTCCTCTCTATGTTCCCAATAGTAAGCTAATGCTGAGTGAATTTGACTCATACTTAAATCACGATTGTTAATGTGAATTTCTGCTGGAGTCCAACCGTAAGCTATTTGTGCCATAACTAGATCAATCACTTTTAGGGTAGAACCCGCAATTATTGGTACTCCCCGATGATCAATTGCAATATGTTTATAGTCTGTGAGATTTGTTGTCATGTAGAGAGGGTTAAGCTAAGACGCATTTAAATTATACTAAGTACCTAGGCAAAATTAATTACACATATCTAACCACCTCTTACCTCTTGCATGAGTGCCTATCTTGACTAGGAAATTTATTTTGCACTACTACTTACCTCATTGCCGCAAATTCTTGGGACAAGTGGCTTAAGCTACTTGTCTATACCCAAATAAAAAACGGTCTCCCTAAACCAGTTGCCAAAATCGCCGCCATGGACAGTCAATTACTTGATAAACTCGGACAATTACAAAACCTCTTAAAAACCAGCGAAAAAGCCCTGATTGCCTATTCTGGGGGCGTGGATAGTACCCTAGTGGCAAAAGTGGCTTATGATCTGCTAGGGAGTCAAGCATTGGCAATTACGGCGGTTTCCCCTTCCCTACTGCCGGAAGAATTAGAAGAAGCGATCGCTCAGGCCGATTATATCGGTATTCGGCACGAATTGGTGGAAACCGAGGAAATGAATAACCCCAATTACACCAGTAATCCCGTTAATCGCTGTTATTTCTGCAAAAGTGAGCTACACGACACCCTTAAACCCATCGCCCTCGCTCGTGGTTATTCCTACGTCATCGATGGCGTTAATGCTGATGATTTAAGGGATTATCGTCCCGGAATTCAAGCCGCTAGGGAGCGCGGCGCTCGTTCACCTTTGGCGGAAATTGGTATCACAAAAAGCGAAGTTCGTCAACTATCTCGTTACTTAAATTTACCTTGGTGGGATAAACCGGCGCAACCCTGTTTAAGTTCCCGTTTTCCCTACGGGGAGGAAATTAGCCTGGAGAAATTGCAAAGAGTCGGACGGGCGGAGATTTATCTGCGAAAATTAGGTTATCGTCAATTACGGGTGCGATCGAGCGGCGATACGGCACGGATTGAATTACCAGCAGCAGCAATTCCCGACTTTATTAATCGGACAAATTTAAGCGAATTAGTCGCTGATCTGCAAAAATTAGGCTTTATCTATGTCACCCTCGATCTAGAAGGTTATCAAAGCGGCAAGCTTAATCGAGTCCTCTAAGTGTGAGGTGATGGGAGAGTGGGAATTATGAATTATGAATTATGAAGTGGGGAAGTGGGGAAGTGGGGAAGTGGGGGAATTTCAACTAAAACCCTAACACCCTAACACCCTAACACCCCAAAACCCCAAAACCTAAAACCTGTCCCCTGATAACTGGCTCCTGTCCCCTGACAACACAGAAGTCACTCGATCGGATATATTAAAAAAATGTTAAAAAGCCGGGGAGCGGACTGATGAACCTTTTTCTGGGGTTCCTAAGTCTTTACCCCTAAACCTCTAATTGCCAAGGCGAGGATAGATGAGTCAACTACAAAATGCCTTTACCCTATTCCTGAGCCTGTTGGTGGAAGCGATGCCTTTCTTGCTGCTAGGGGTGATTCTCTCTAGTATTCTTTTAATATTTGTCGATGAACGTCGCCTAGTTGCCTTGATGCCTCGAAATGCTGTTTTAGGAGCATTTGTGGGGGGATGTATTGGTTTTTTGTTTCCCGTCTGTGAGTGTGGCAATGTGCCGGTGGCGCGACGTTTACTTGTGCAAGGAATGCCGAATGCAGTAGCGGTTAGTTTTCTCTTAGCAGCGCCGACAATTAACCCGATTGTTATCTGGTCCACTTGGGTAGCTTTTCGCGATCAACCGGAAATTGTTTTCTATCGAGTTATCTTTTCTTTGTTCATCGCTACGGTTATCGGTATTATCTTTAGTATCCAAAAAGATCCCCGACCGCTCCTACAAACCTCTTTGGCAAAAAGTCTCAATTGGCAACCGCAAACACCGGAAAAAGAATCTATCCCACTACTACTACAATCCGGTTCTTTTCTGATCGGTAATTCTGGGCAAACTTTGCGCTTAGATGAAAGTTTTGCCGCTACTGCTGTCCTACCAGCAGTGCAAGCTATCCCGATGAAAAGGCGCTGGTTAACTTTTGTGGAAAACGTGGTGATGGAATTACGGGAATTAGGAGGAGTGTTAATCTTAGGAAGTGCTATAGCGGCCGGTTTACAGGTGTTTGTTCCCCGGGAATTTGTTCTTAATTTGGGTCAGGATCCGATTACTTCGATCTTGGCCATGATGCTGTTAGCGGTAATTGTTTCGATTTGTTCCACGGTTGATTCTTTTTTTGCCCTCTCCTTTGCCTCTAGTTTTACCAGTAGTTCCCTGCTGGCTTTTTTAGTGTTCGGTCCAATGATTGACCTGAAAGGGATTGGTTTAATGTTGTCTATTTTTAAACCGAGAATGTTAATTTATCTCTTTGCTTTAGCAGCGCAAATGACTTTTTTACTCACCTTGGCTCACAGTTATTTATTTTAGGTCAGTACCCGGATAGTTTTTCCCATGAATTCATCACGTCTAAAAATAATCGCCCCCCAATTTATCGATATTATTGCCCTAATCGGTTGGGGTTCGTTACTATTTAAATACTGGATAACTGGACAGTTAAATTTACTGATCCATCCTAATTATTTTATCCTGGTTATCATCACCAGTATTGCTTTATTTGTTCTGGGAATAGTCAAGCTTTGGACATTATTAAAACAGTGGCAAAAAAAGATTAATTTAGATAGTAACGATAATCGATCGCATATTACCATTCTTCCCCAACATTTTGGCTCAGGTTTATTAGTAATCACTGCCCTTTTAGGCCTATTTATTGCCCCGCAGCCCCTCAGCAGTCAAATCGCATTACAGAGGGGAATTAGTGAATCTTTACCCCTAACTCGCTTGCAAACTCAATCCTTTGGCACTACCGTTAAACCAGAGGAAAAAAGTTTAATTGAATGGGTAAGAACTTTGAATGCTTACCCCGAACCTGATGCTTACACGGGACAACCGGTAAAAGTCACAGGTTTTGTGGTGCAATTGCCCCAATTACCCGATAATTATTTATTAATTAGTCGCTTTATCCTTACCTGTTGTGCCGTGGATGCTTATCCCGTGGGTTTGCCGGTGAAACTATCAGGAAGTCGCGGTCAATATCCCAATGATACTTGGTTAGAAATCACCGGAGAAATGGCCACGGAATCTTTACCCGTAGAGGTGGGAAAATCAACCACCAGAAGACAATTAGTAATTAAGGCTAAATCCGTGAAATCTATACCCACTCCTGTGGATCCCTACGGATATTAACAGTTATCAGTTATCAGTTATCAGTTGTTTCTAACCATCTACTATAATGATCAAGACCTTACAACTACAACCGATTGATAAATTAGCGATAACATTAATTGTATCGCTAACCTTAGTAATTGGCGGCTTAATTTGGTTAGGTAATAGCTGTGGTAATCAATGTCTTTTGCAAACCGGTCCAAGGGTCAAGGAATTTAGCTGGGAAAATCGAGAAATTGGCTCAGAAGATCAAGCATTTATTATCACTTTTGATCGCCCCATGGATCATGCTAGTGTAGAAAAAAATCTAGTTATCGATCCTCCGCTGCCGGGTAAGTTGAGTTGGGCCGGAAGACGATTAGCTTATACCCTCACTTCTCCCATTCCCTACGGAGAAAAATATCATCTGCAAATTGAAGGTGCGCGGGAACAATTTCGCAGCGGTAATCGATTAGGACAAACCCTGGCAATTTTTGAAAGAGAATTTAAAAGTCGCGATCGTGCTTTTGCCTATATTGGCACTAATGGGGAAGAACAGGGAAGATTAATTTTTTATAACTTGACGGAGGAGAAGAAAACCCTCTTAACCCCCGCAAATTTGACCGTTATGGCTTTTGAATTCTATCCTGATGGTAAAAAAATCCTCTTTTCGGCCGTGGCGAAAAATCGGGGAATAGAGGGAATTCGTGAACTGCAGCTTTACCAAGTTGATAGCAGTCAATCGCCTCTAAAAATTGAGTTAGTGCTAGACAATAAAGATTATCAAAATAATCACTTTGATTTAGCTAAAGATGGGGAAACTATTGTCGTGCAGAGAATTGAGCGCCGCAATCCGATTAACTTCGATTTATGGGCAGTTAAATCGGGGGAAAAACCCCAACAATTAAACATCCAAGGCGGAGAATTTTTGATCGCACCTGATAGTAAAACTTTGGCTGTAACCCAGGGGGAAGGAATTGCGCTTTTGCCCTTAAAATTCGAGACAAAACCCCTGGATTTTTTACCAAAATTTGGGCGAATTTTGAATTTTTCTGCCGATGGTACGGCCGCAGCAATGGTAAATTTTAATACTGATAATGCCAAAATGCGTTATATTCGATCGCTTTTTTATGTCAATAATCAAGGATTACAAAAACGCTTACTCAATCTACAAGGTTCGATTATAGATTGTCAATTTAATGCCACCGGTAGTGATTTGTATTGTTTGTTAACCGAGTTAGTTACTAACAGTCAAGAGTACAAAGAAAAACCCTATTTTGCTAAAATAGATGTGAAGACCGGTCAAGTGACTCCCCTACTGGAATTAGCTGATTATCGTGATATTCACATTAGTTTATCTCCCGATGGTTTAGCAATTATTTTTGATCAACTTCGCACCAGTTATGATACTAATCCTACTAATCTCTTGACTACCGATTCGGGAGAAACAATTATCGGTGGTCGTTTGTGGATGTTAATTCCTCCCCTACAAGATGGAGTAAAAGCCAGTAAATCTGATTTAATTGAATTACCTCTAGCGGGAATTCGTCCCCAGTGGATGCCGTAGAATTTCATCATTAAGTTAGGAATTATTTCGATGCTGTCAAACTCAGAAAAATTAGCCAAATTGCGTCAGTACTTTGCCAGTGGTGCAACTCGTTCCTATCAATTCCGTCGTCAGCAGTTAGAGAAGTTAAAACAGGCAATCATTAAATATGAAGCAGAGATATATCGAGCTTTATATAGCGATTTAAAGAAAAGTCCCGAGGATTGTTGGGTTACTGAAAATGGCTTCCTTTTGGTGGAAATTAATACCGCTTTAAAAAATTTGCGCTCATGGATGCAACCCAAAACTGTTAAAACTAATCTCTTAAATTTCCCATCCTCCAGTCAGATTATTCGGGAACCTTTAGGAGTGGTTTTAATTATTGGTGCTTGGAATTATCCCCTCCAATTGTTATTAGTGCCTTTAGTCGGTGCCATTGCTGCCGGTAACTGTGCGGTATTAAAACCGAGTGAATTTGCCTCAGCGACGGAAAAATTAGTAGTTAAAATAATTGAAGAAATATTCCCCGAAGAATATGTGTTAATTGTCCCGGGAGATGGTGCGGAAGTAATTCCGAATATGTTAGACAGTTTTACCTTTGATCATATATTTTTTACTGGCAGTACAAGGGTAGGAAAAATTATTTATCAACTAGCGGCAGCAAAGTTAATTCCCGTTACTCTAGAATTAGGGGGAAAAAGTCCCTGTGTTATCGAAGCTGATGCTAATATTTCCGTGGCAACCCGTCGCATTGCCGTGACAAAATTCTCTAATTGTGGTCAAATGTGTATCGCAGCTGATTATGTTTTAGTACATCAATCCCAGCAGGAGAATGTGATCAGAGAATTAGTAAACACTATTGTTAATTTTTTCGGTAAAGATGCCAGATTAAGTGCTGATTATGGTAAGATAATTAATGAGAAACAATTTGATCGCCTGATTGACTTTCTCCAAGATGGTGAGATTGTTTTTGGAGGCAAAACCGATCGAGAAAATTTATATATTCAACCAACTTTATTAACTAATGTTTCCCTCGATGCTCCTATTATGCAAGGGGAAATATTCGGTCCAATTTTACCGATCATTGCCTTTAGCACTTTTGAGGAAGCTTTAGCAATTATTGCTAAAAATCCTAACCCTCTAGCTTTTTATCTGTTTACTACCAAGGCAAAAACCGAAAAGAAATGGTTAGAATCAGTCCAGTTTGGGGGAGGTTGTATTAACAACAATAGTTTTCATTTTACTAATCCTAGTTTACCCTTTGGTGGTCGAGGAAATAGCGGTATTGGTAGCTATCATGGTCGTTTTTCCTTTGAGAATTTTAGTCACCAAAAAGCGATTATGAAAACACCTCTTTGGTTCAATCCTGTTTTAAAATATCCGCCTTTTAAGGGTAAATTAAACTTATTTAAGTTATTAGTTCGCTAAAAAGCTACAGTTTAAGTTAAAGCTTTTAAGAGAGCTTGAAATTTAAGCTGAATTTCTGCTAGTTCTTTTTCCGGATCGGAACCGGCAACAATACCCGCACCGGCGTATAATCGCGCTCGATCGCCTTTAATTAAGGCCGAACGAATACCAACAATAAACTCACTATTATTTTGACAATCGATCCAACCCAAAGGAGCGGCATAAAGAGAGCGATCGAAGGTTTCATAATGACGAATTTGTGCTAAAGCGATCTCCGTGGGAACCCCAGCAACAGCAGGAGTGGGGTGTAGTTGGGCAACAATTTCGAGGGGATGGATGGAGGGTTTGAGTTTGGCATGGATAGGAGTCCAGAGATGTTGAATATTGGAGAGTTTTAACAATCTAGAGGGAGAATTTTGCGGATTTAAGCCAATTTGTCGCAGTTTTTGGTTAATAAAGTCACTAACGGCCCGATGTTCCCGTTGTTCTTTTTCACTAGCGAGGAGTTTATTGGCCAAGAGAGCATCTTCGATCGCATTTTCTCCCCGGGGAGCGGATCCCGCTAAAGCATCGGTGATTAATTGCCCCT
This sequence comes from Microcystis aeruginosa NIES-843, assembly GCF_000010625.1. NCBI lineage: Bacteria > Bacillati > Cyanobacteriota > Cyanophyceae > Chroococcales > Microcystaceae > Microcystis > Microcystis aeruginosa. The sequence continues at coordinate 168,015 of NC_010296.1, read as the reverse complement.
GATGGACAGTTAACAAGCGTTCGGGACTAGCGCCGATAAAATGATCTCCCCGTCCATTGCCGAGGGAAAAAGTGTAGCAATCGGGATGACGCTGACGCAAATTATCGAGACAGTTTACCAGATGAAAAGGACGGGGAGAAATCACGTCAAGAGCGTGAGCGAGGACAATTTTGCTAAATTTTTCGGCGTGGATAGATTGGAGTGCATCGGCAACAGCCGCTTGAAAATTATAGGTAGGATGAATATAATAACTACAGGGATCCTGGTGGGGATTTTGTCGGCAATTGCTCGAGTTATTTTGGATAATTTTGAGGTTGTTGATAGTTTCTTCGAGGGAGTTTTCTATTTCTTTTTCGCCGGTGATTAGGAGATTGGTAAGGAAAAAATATTCCGACTGTTTTTTGATAATTTGAAACTTAGGCAGGGTTAGGGTAGCTGAGGGAAAGGGGGTAGCTCTTTCCGAGTCGAAAAAAGTGAAACTACAAAAGATGCGGGGAGTAATCTCGCTATAGTTATCAATTTTAATAATTCTTTGTTGACAGTTTTTAATAAATTTTTGAGCTTTTAAAAAACGTTGTTTGCCGTGGAAAGTGGCAGCAAAGGCGATGCCGTAGCCGAGAAAAGCGGTTTCTCGTTCGGGATTTTCCCAATAACAATGGGTGGCATAGCTAGAGGCAATCCGAGAGAGAATTTCTAGGGGATCAACGGGGGAAATTTTTTGACAAAAACTAACGATCGACGGATTTCCCTTTTCTGCGGCTAACAGTTGCGGGTTGAGGATAAAGTTATAGAGGCCGCGAAGATCAGCAATCGGACTATCAGGATAGGAAAGGCGAGGAACGGCAGAAGTCATGTCAAGTTTTTTGTATTTTTTGCAAAAAAACCATGATTAATGGTATGTAATCCCCACAGATGTGGCCAGAGTCAGCAATCTCTTTTTAACTATGGTATCGGAGAAAGGGTCTTTAGGCAGAAAGGGAAGGGGATATTTGTGACGATTAACCGCGTTGGAGACAAATGAAGGCTTAAAATCTCCAGAGATGGCTATTATTTAAATGGGCAAAAAAATTAATTTAATAACTGCTACTTTACAAGTTTGTGGAAATTGCCACCACGGGACAAGTGGGGATACATTGTTCACAAACCACACAACGGGAACGCAAAAACTTGAGACGAAAACTTTCGGGATCAAGGGTTAAAGCTTCCGTGGGACAAACTCCCGTACATAACCCACAATCGACGCATTTTTCTTCATCAATGACGATTTCGCGACTAACTTGGGAAACGCCAATATTTTGTAATTGTAACCATTCGATCGCCGCTTCTAACTCATCGATATCTCCCGATAATTCTAATACTAATGTTCCCACTTGATTGGGGGCAACTTGGGCGCGGATAATATTAGCGGCGACATTAAAATCCTTCGCCAGTCGATAGGTAACGGGCATATGGACGGCTTTTTTGGGAAAAGTGAGAGTAACGCGTTTTTTCATGAGGATAGGATAGGATAGGAATAATTTTTGAGAGACTATCCATGACAGCCACCACACCCACCAATAAAATCAGAAATCTGCTGCTGGCAGTAACGGCAGTTATTCTTAGTGTAGCGATTTTCTTCGGGTTTCAAACCACCGCTAGTTCTGTATCTTTGGAAGCGCAAGCGGAAAAAGCGACACCTTTCGATCTTGCCCTCAGCAATGGTAAACCCACCCTGACAGAATTTTATGCTAATTGGTGTACCAGTTGTCAGGCGATGGCCGCTGAAATTGCCGAAATTAAAAAACAATACGGTAATGCCATTAATTTTGTCATGCTCAACGTTGATAATAATAAATGGTTGCCGGAAATTCTCCGTTATCGTGTGGATGGTATTCCCCATTTTGTCTTTTTAAATAATCAAGGACAACCGATTGCCCAAGCGATCGGAGAACAGCCAAAATCAATTTTAACCGCTAATTTAGAAGCACTTTTAACCAATTCTACCCTACCCTATGCCACCACTACGGGACAGGCTTCTGATTTTAATATCCTTGCGGGCGCTAGTCAAACCGATCCTCGCAGTCACGGCAGTCAAGTTAATCAGTAATCAGTAATCAGTTATCAGTTATCAGTTATCAGTGGAAAGCTCATGGCTGAAAGCTATCATTCAAGAGTCAACAGCTTATCAATAAGTACATTTCATTGACTGAATTTTTTAACTATGGCGATTATTGTCCAACATTTGACCACAGGTAACGAATATATATTCCTAGGAGTTAGTGGGGGTGAAAGTAAGAATATTTTACCCGCCAAAATGTTAGGAGATTTCTTCGCAACCGAGACTCCAGATAAATCTCGATCGCTGACGGTTTGTGATGATCAAGGCCGCATACTTTGGTTTCCCGTCACAGAAATGATTGTGGTGGAGGTAGATGGTCAAAAACCCGAAGAATTATTACCAGAAATTATCGCTCCTGAACCAGTTCCTTTACAATTAGATAAAGAAAATAAACCTGAGTCCCCAGAAAATCAAGGAAACATCGATGAATTTGCCGAAGATGACGATTGGATCTAGAATTAAATATCTAATTTTAGCGGTAATAATTGCCCTATTTACTATTGGCTTGAATTCCCTCTATTCTGTTTCTCAAAACTCGATCTATTCCTTCCCCGTTGCCGAAGTTAAACCCCAATATCTTAACGATTGGAAACCGGAATTAGAGGCAGAATTTCAACAAAGGGCCAAGCAAGTTATTAACCATTTTGCTAAGGCAGAAAGTTATGGCAATTTGTGGGGAGAAAACGAGAAAAAATCCTATCCTATGGCCATGTTTGATTTCTTGGCAGGAAACCGGCAAAAAGCCCTAGATTTCCTGCAGCAGGATGACCCACAAAAACGGGAACAGGCCCACACCGATTATATAGATTATTATTTTTCTTTTACCCTGAAAGGACAAATTAGAAAGTATTTTCTTCTCGGAAAATATCTCGATCCTGTTTATCGTCAGAGAATGTATAATGCGGCGAAAATTTGGACAGAAACCGACCCTTTACAACGGCCCCATCCTGTCCACGGTACGGGCCAAGGAACGGGTAATGATTGGAGTATAACAAGACGGGGTTTATGGGTAGATAGTCGCAATACTGATAACCTGCGAGCGATGCGCGAAACATCGGTTTATCTGATGGCCGAAGAAACCGGAAATGAAGCAACTCGTCAAATTTATAAAAGTAAAATTAAGCGTTACGTTTCAGCTTTATATAACATCGGTATGGGAGAATGGGATTCAGAAGTTTATCACGGTCACACCTTTGCTCCCTATCTCAATCTCTACGATTTTGCTCAAGATACGGAAGTTAAACAATGGGCAAAAATGGCCTTAGATTGGTTATCCATGGCCGCTAGTGTTAAATATTATCGCGGTGGTTGGGGGGGCCCTGTAAAACGTGATTATGGTGATGGCCATGGCGTAATGCGATCGCACGCAGGCCGCACTTTTTGGCTATACTTTGGTGATACTCCTGTCCCCAATAATCGCCCGGAATTGGACTCTCTTTATCTAATTACCAGTGGTTATCGTCCTCCTTTAGCAGTGATGGAATTAGCCCGAAAAAACTTTAATAAACCGGTAGAAATTCTCGCCAGTAAACCCCTGTATGAAAACTGGAAACCGGGCAATAATCAAAGTCCAGGTTATTGGGAAACTCAATTTATCGGGGCTAGTTATCAAATGGGTAGTCTGGCGGGAACTTTCCCCGATGGCGATGTGGCCCCATTTAAATTAATGGCCTTTAATCAACACAAAGGGGTGGATTTTTTTGTGGCTAACACTGGCAAAAATGGCGTAAAACCGGGCAAAAATCCCGGGGATGAAATCGGACAATATCGTAATCTTTTAATCTGGTTACGACCAGCAGACCAAGCTTTTTTCTGGCAATTACCGAAAACTGCCAAGGTAGAAAAAGATGATAATATCTGGTTTATTCAATTAGAAAAAACTTGGTTAGCCCTGAGATTAATAAATCTTTCTTCTCCTGAAATGATCGAGATTCCTAATTCCCCTTATCCCGATGATAATACCTACCAAGCTTTACCCACAGGTAACAATTATGCGGGTTTTGCTCTGGAAGTGGGGGAAGCGGCAACCCAGGGTAGTTATGAGAATTTCAAGAGCATATTTAAGCAAAAAAGTCAAGTAAATTTAACTCAAATTAACCAAGGCAGCCTCTTATTTAAAGGCAGTCAAGGGCAGAGTTTACAATTGACCTATAATCAAATCAATCTACTGCCGATTTTAATTCGTAACGGTCAAAAGCACGATTGGTCAAAAAATTTCGCCCTTTATAACAGTTTAAGTCGAGATAACTCTCCCGTTTCTTTGCCATGGAAAAAGGGCAAATTAACCGTCAAAGCAGGGAAATATCAATTTTCTAATGCTTTGATCCTGTCTTCTCCTTAAGTTAAGCTAAACGGCGCTTAACCTGCATGATCCAACAGCTATAACCCTTTTGGAGTCTATATCGGTGATCCGAAGTAAAAGCCGTTTAGCTTAGCTTTTCTCGACTATTTATTCAGCAAACCCTAGTTATGAGGAGAGGCAAAAGGCAAAAGGCAAAAGGCAGCTTTGTTCTCCCCACTTCCCCACTTCCCCACACCCCACACCCCACACCCTGTCCCCACGAAAAACTTTTTCAGCAGACCCTATTTATGGGGATTGATCAGACCATTTGCGCTTGATTTAAGAATTCTTGCAATTCTTCTCCTTCGATTACTTCGGTGGTCAAAAGATTAGCGGTAATGGACTCTAATAAATTGCGATTGTGACTGAGAATTGCTAGGGCTTTTTGGTAACTAGCGTCGATAATTTGTTTAACTTCTTCATCGATCGCTTTGGCCGTATTTTCCCCGATCGAACGGCGGGGACTACCCTGATTATTACCTAAAAAATTAGCCTGTCCTGTTTTATCGTAGGCTAGGGGTCCCAGGGATTTACTCATACCATACATTGTCACCATTCTTTCAGCAATATCCGTCGCCCTTTGTAAATCATCGGAAGCGCCATTAGTGACACTGCCAAAGATTAATTCTTCGGCTGCCCGACCGCCCAATAACATAGTAATTTGTTCCTTAAATTCGGTTTCTGTCATCAAAAAACGGTCTTCCGTGGGAATTTTCAGGGTATAACCCAAAGCGGATAAACCCCGGGGAACGATGGAAATTTTCTCCACCCGACCACCTCCCGGCATGACAGCACCGACTAAAGCATGGCCAACTTCGTGATAAGCGACGATTTTCTTTTCTTTTTCCGATAAAACGCGACTTTTCTTTTCTAAGCCAGCGATAACTCTTTCTATCGCCTCTTTAAAGTCAATTTGACTGACTTTTTCCCGATTATTGCGGGCAGCCAAGAGAGCAGCCTCATTGACGAGGTTGGCTAAATCGGCACCAGCAAAACCGGGGGTTTGGGTGGCGATCGCTTTGAGGTTAACATCTTCACCCATCTGGACTCGTTGGGCGTATATTTCCAAAATTGCCAATCTTCCCGCTAAATCGGGACGATCCACCAAAACTTGGCGATCAAAGCGCCCCGGACGCAATAAAGCGGCATCAAGAGTCTCTGGGCGATTGGTGGCGGCTAAAACGATGACGACGGCTTCTTTGGGGCTAAAACCGTCCATTTCTGTCAAAAGTTGGTTTAAAGTCTGCTCGCGCTCATCATTGCTGCCGCTAGTTCCCGATCCCGAACTTCTCGATTTACCGATCGCGTCCAATTCATCAATAAAAATGATGCTAGGGGCATTTTTCTTCGCTTGGGCAAATAGATCCCGCACCCGGGCCGCCCCGGTGCCGACAAATAACTCCACGAATTCCGAGGCCGAAATGCTAAAAAAAGTCACTCCCGCTTCTCCCGCGACCGCTTTCGCTAAGAGGGTTTTTCCTGTCCCCGGCGGTCCAACCAAGAGAACACCCTTAGGAATACGCGCCCCGATTTTATTAAAGCGCTCGGCATCCTTGAGAAATTCGACGATTTCCTTTAACTCGGTTTTTGCTTCCTCGGCCCCGGCCACATCACTGAAGGTAATCGGATATTTTTCGCCGTCTCCGTAAACTTTAGCGAGATTTTTGTTAAAAAGCAGCGATTTACGCGTGTCATCGTTGCGATAGAACAGAAACTGCATGGCGGCGACTAAAATTAAGGGAGGAACCACCCAAGCGAGGAGAGTGCTGATCCAACTGTTTTCGGCCACAGGAATCGCCTCGAAGATTACGCCTTTTTGCTGTAATAGTTGGGGTAATTGGGGGTTATAAACTGGAATCGTGGACAAGACTCGTCCGGAGACTAGATTACTGCTTGGTTTGCTGGCCAGAGAACTAGAATCACTGTGAAAGGGATTACTTGATTCTGGGGGATTAACGGGGGGATTACCCGGAATAGGCAGGGATTCTAAAGGATTTTTTAATTGATAAAAGATGACTTGATTGCCAATTCTGACCTTACTGATGTCGCCCCGTTCCACTTTATTGATAAATTCGCTGTAGGGTTCGAGGGGAATATTGGATAATTCTGAGGGACGAGGGATAAGAAAATAGCCTAAAGCGGCAACACCAGAACAAATGATCAGGATTTTGCCTAACAGAGGCAAACGCGACCAGGAAAATTGATTATCTTCTTGATTAGTCATAATTTTTAGGGTGGGTCAGAGTGAAAATGCAAAGTTTATACTAACAATTCCCTGTCTCGATCGCCTTACCGATGGGATAGGATAGAGGATGGAATACTTGGTAGCGAGCGAGCGACAAACGAGAGAAATCCCATGAATTTAGTTAGCTTAGAGAACTTTCTCGATAACACTTCTTTTTTAGTCCTGTTTTTAACCATGCTGGTTTATTGGGCTGGGGCAGCCTTTCCTAGCATACCTTTGTTGCCGGGCCTGGGCAGCACGGGAGTGGCCATCGCTAACCTCTGTATCGCCGCTTTATTGGGGGCGCGCTGGTTAGAAGCGGGTTATTTCCCCATCAGCAATCTTTACGAATCTTTATTCTTTCTCGCTTGGGGTGTAACTGCGGTTCATTTAATTGCTGAGTACACTAGCCGCAGTCGCCTGGTGGGGGTGGTGACGACTCCTGTAGCCATGGGGATTACTGCTTTTGCCACTTTGTCCTTACCCGGGGAAATGCAAACTTCGGCGCCCTTGGTTCCAGCTTTAAAATCGAATTGGTTGATGATGCACGTTAGCGTCATGATGTTAAGTTATGCTGCTTTGATGGTGGGTTCCCTGATGGCGATCGCTTTTCTGATCGTCACTAGAGGTCAAAATATCGAGTTAAAAGGCAGTTCCGTGGGTACGGGAGCCTATCGTCTGCAAAATAAGTTATCTACCACTCTTTCTGCCCCAATTTTCATGGAAACGGCTAACGGTGGCACAACCGCCCTTTTAACTCCCACCTTAACAGCGATGGCGACTCTTTCGCCCCAACGTCTTAGCTTGGCGGAAACCCTCGATAATATCAGTTATCGGGTCATCGGTCTCGGTTTTCCCCTTCTCACTATCGGTATCATCGCCGGGGCAGTTTGGGCCAATGAAGCTTGGGGTTCCTATTGGAGTTGGGATCCGAAAGAAACTTGGGCGCTAATCACTTGGTTAGTGTTTGCCGCTTATCTCCATGCCCGCATTACCCGGGGATGGCAGGGAAGAAAACCGGCTATTCTAGCTGCCAGTGGTTTTGTTGTGGTTTGGGTATGTTATTTAGGGGTGAATCTTTTAGGTAAAGGTCTTCATTCCTACGGCTGGTTTTTCTAAATCAGTTATAGGGGTGGGTTGTGGGGTGTGGGGTGTGGGAAGAATAAATAAAAATAATCTTCTGACGACCGACGACCGACTCCTAACCCCACCAACAAACTTTTTGCCGCAAACCATAAATAATTATAAGTAGGGAGGCACAATTATTTGTAGGATGGGTTAGCGGTAGCGTAACATAATCTGGCGTTGGGTTTCATGCTTCAACCCAACCTACGTTCATCTTATATTTAATTCCACCCACCCACTTAACTTCTCAAAAATTATAAAAAATGATCGAGCAGAAAACTACTATTAAAAATCTGGCTTTAATTGCCGGTGTGCATGGCAATGAACTAACTCCCGCTTATTTGGTTAAATACCTGCAAAAGTCACCTAATCTTATTGCTCGCAGCAGTTTTCAATCCCACAGTCTCATCGCTAATCCCTTAGCCCTAAAGCAACGGTTTAGATATATCGATACGGATTTAAATCGTTGTTTTAACCAGAAAGATTTAGTTAATCCCGATTGTCAGCAATACGAACAAAAACGAGCCAAAAAAATAGTCAAAGAAATCCGAGAAAAATCCATTGATTTATTAATCGATATTCACAGCACCACATCTAACATGATGCTGGCAATTATTTATTCTAATCCCCATCCTTGGCTATTAAAACTCTTTACCTATCTGACTAAAATTAATCCTGATGTGCGCTTAATTTATCATCCCGTCAGCGAGGAAGAAAATCATTTTCTGAAAGGAATTTGTCCCCTAGCTTTTACCCTCGAAATCGGTCCGGTTAACCATGGTGTCATCTGTCCCTATCTTTTTCGTCAAACCGAAACACTCATCTATCAAATCCTAGACTACATCGAACAGGAAAATTATCTGGCTGCCCATCTCGATACTTTCAGCGAATCCCTCACAGTTTACCAACGTTTAGGCTCGATCGATTATCCTAGGGATGAACAGGGTGAAATTAAAGCCATGTTACATCCTCAGATTCTCCAACGAGATTATCAGGCAATTCAACCCAATCAACCGATTTTTCTAGGATTTGATGGTCAGGAAATTATCTATCGTGGGGAATCTGAATTATATCCTATCTTTGTCGGAGAATCTTCCTATAAAGAAAAAGGAATCGCCCTTTGTTGGACAGCCAAAAAACAAATTGATATTAATTAGGGTTTGCGGCAAAAAGTTTGTTGGTGGGGTTAGGAGTCAGTAGCCGGTCGTCAGTAGCCGGTCGTCAGGAGATAGGAGATAGGAGATAGGAGATAGGAGATTATTTTTATTTATTCTTCCCACTTCCCACACCCCACACCCCACACCCCACACCCTGTCCCCAGGAAAAACTTTTTCAGCAGACCCTAAATAAGGGAAAAGCCACTATGACCTTTACTTCTGATTCTCTTTTAGCTGAACGTTACCAACTGCAACAACGCCTAGGCAATACCGCTATCGGTCGTCAAACTTGGTTAGCTATCGATGTATTATCCCAGGAATCGGTAATTATTAAACTCCTCGCTTTTAGTCCCCAGATGGAGTGGGAAGAATTAAAATTATTTGAACGAGAGGCCGCCGTTTTAGCTTCTCTCTATCATCCCCGTATTCCCCGCTATCGCGATTATTTTTCCCTCGATAAAAATCAAGGTGACGGGATTCCTTGGTTTGTGCTTGTACAAGATTATATACCCGGAGAATCTCTAAGCGATCGCTTAGAAAGGGGGCAACGTTTCACCGCTACGGTAATTCGGACTATTGCCCAAGAAGTTCTCGAAATTCTCATCTATTTGCATGAATTATCGCCCCCAGTATTACATCGAGATATTAAACCTAGTAATTTAATTATTAACTCGGAAAATAACGTTTATTTAGTAGATTTTGGGGCAGTCCAGTCCCGCGGTGCAGTGACGGGAGTTACTTTTACCGTGGTGGGGACGAGTGGTTATGCACCCCTAGAACAATTTTGGGGCCGGGCGGTTCCCAGTTCTGATTTATATGCCTTGGGTATGACTTTAATTCATTTATTGACGGGAATTGTCCCGATAGAATTGCCCCACCGCGACTCTAAAATTCAATTTCGCCAACGGGTGACAATTGATGATGATTTAATCGATTGGTTAGAAACTATGACCGATATAGCGGTAGAAAAGCGGTTTAAAAGTGCCAGAGAAGCTCTGAAATTTCTCCAACATCCCTACTATCGCCAAGCCTCAAGTTTAATCGATCCTAAGAAATTACCAAAACCTCCCCACAGTTCCATCCGTATCGCTAAACACCGGGATAATTTAGAGATTAATTTACCCCCTAAAATTAAGCTACCTTCCGATGCACCTACCCTCTGGTCTTTGGCGATTGTCCTTACTGTCAGTATCTTTATCTCCCCGATTCTTACCTTTATTTTAGCTCTAATTGGTTTTATTTGTTTGCGTGAGATGCAATTAATTCTTACCCCTCAAGAAGTTTTAATTAAATATAAAATCTTCAATTTTATTTACGACAAATTTGCTTTCAAAACTCAAGATTTATGGGGTATTTTTCTCCATAGCAATGGCACAGAAGGTAACTATCAGATTCGTCTGCGGACGGCTAAAAATTATTATCTTATCGGTCAGAATCTCCGCGAGGATGAATGTCTCTGGTTAGGACAGGAAATCCAAGATTGGTTAAATTTTATCAAATATAGCGTTTCTCCTCAAGATGATGTGTAACCTGACAGGGTATCATCGACCGTCTCCCCAAAACGAAAACTTTGCACCTCACCATGAAGATAACTGCTATAAGTTATCAATTTTATCGAGAATCAATTCAAGAAATCCTAAGAATTAGTCGGTAGGCATTTCTCCCTTTTTAACCTTAATGTTGCAGAGATCGCCCTATCTTGATAGAATCATAACTAATTGGCATTCCCTCGGCTACAAGGCGGCAATTATTACATCTGATTAGGAATTGCAAAAAGGCGGCCATGAAATGTTAGTTATTAGTGGAGAATTAAAAATGAACTCTGAAATTTACAAAAAAGTCAGCTTGTTAGTTTTGTATCAAGGGGTTTTTGATAATGCTATTGGTCAGGCATTTATTACCCTATTATCTACGGATAATGTTGCCGATTTTCTCAAAGCTTATGGTAAATTGTTTCAAGCTTTAGCATCTAAAAATATCAGTTGGAATGATTTTCTAATCGAACAAATTTTATTAGATGATAATCCCTTTAGTCAACAGGTACAGAAAAAAAGTGTTTCGGAGTTACCCGAATCTTTAATTGATGGCGTTAAACAGGATTTATCTATCCTCCAATCTCTTTATAACTCTAGCATTTATAGCTTAAGTAATTCGACAGTTTTTGAACAAATTAAATTTCTAATTTTCCCCGCTTGGGAAGTGGACAATAAATTAGAAAGTTTCCTACATTCTAGTTTAGATTGGACGGAATTAGTCGAAGATCTAGCCGATTATTATCGTGAGTGTGGTACAGGAATTTTTGCCCGTTATCAAGCTTTAAGGTGGCAAGAAGGCAGATTACAAGGAATTACTCATCCCGATCCCGTGCAGATTCAAGACATAGTCGGTTATGAAATGCCCAAGGAAACCTTGATTAAAAACACTGAGTTTTTATTAGCAGGTTATCCAGCTTTAAATGTCTTACTCTATGGCAGCCGTGGTTCGGGAAAATCCTCTCTGGTTAAGGGATTATTGCAAAAATATCATAGTCAGGGATTGCGCTTAATTGAAGTGGCAAAATCGCAGTTAAAAGACCTACCATTAATTATTGAAATCTTGCGAGATTTGCCCCAAAAATTTATTATCTTTGTCGATGATTTATCCTTTGAAGAAGACGATGAAGCTTTTAAAGCTTTAAAGGTTATTTTAGAGGGAAGCGTCACCGCTAGACCGAAAAATGTCGTAGTTTATGCCACTTCTAATCGCCGACATTTAGTCAGAGAATTTTTTGCGGATCGACCACAACCAAAAGATAGTGATGAAGTGCATAATTGGGACACAGTACAAGAAAAATTATCCTTTAGTGATCGCTTTGGTTTAACCCTCACTTTTGAACCAGCTAATCAAGAAAAATATTTGGAAATAGTGCGTCATTTGGCAGCTTTATCTAAATTAAAAATTAGCTTAGAAGACTTAGAATTTCGTGCCAAACAATGGGCAACCCAACATAATGGGCGATCGGGAAGAACTGCTAGACAATTTATTGATTTTCTCCAAGGGGAATTAGAATTAAATGGGTAAAATTAATTGTGTTATGATTAAATAAAAGAATCTCTAATCTGGAAAAATGTTGACTTCATCTCCCCCCAAAACTATCAGCTTAGAAGAATATCGTAATTTAGAAACCATAGCCGAGGTTAAACACGAATATCACGACGGGGAAATTATCGAGATGACAGGGGGAAGCATCAATCATAATAGTATTCTAATTAATCTTATTGTCCTGCTAAAATTAGCTTTAAGAGGAACTAATTATCGTCTTCAATCTAGCGATCTACGTCTATGGATACCCCAGTATAATCGCGGTTTATACCCAGATTTAATGATTATTGCCGGGGAACCATTATTTAGTGATAATCGCAACGATGAAATTTTAAATCCCTGCCTAATTATCGAAGTTTTATCTCCTTCCACCTCTGGTTATGATCGGGGTGATAAATTTCGTTATTATCGTTCTATACCCCAATTAAACCAATATCTTCTCGTCAGTCAAGGGGAGATACTAATAGAATCCTATAGCAAAACCTCAGAGAATAATTGGTTACTGCAAGAATACACCCCAGCCAGGGGAATTATATCCCTAGATTCTTTAGGAATTAGCTTAAATCTTGCCGATATTTACGAAGGAATTGATTTTAATTGAGGAATAATTTATGAATGATAACCTTTTTTTCTGTGATCTAGGTTATAATCAGGAGGATTAAAAATTCTGTGACAGAGAAAATGCTAACTCGATCTCCTACCAAAACCCGCAGCTTAGAAGAATATCGTAATTTAGAAACCATAGCCGAGGTTAAACACGAATATCACGACGGAGAAATTATCGAGATGACAGGGGGAAGCATCAATCATAATCGACTGGTACGCAATTTAATTCGCTTGTTAGACAATGCTTTAAGGAAAACTATTTATGAAGTCTTTCCCAGTGATTTGCGACTATGGATACCCCAATATAATCGCGGTTTATACCCAGATTTAATGATTATTGCCGGGGAACCATTATTTAGTGATAATCGCAACGATGAAATTTTAAATCCCTGCCTAATTATCGAAGTTTTATCTCCTTCCACCTCTGGTTATGATCGGGGTGATAAATTTCGTTATTATCGTTCTATACCCCAATTAAACCAATATCTTCTCGTCAGTCAAGGGGAGATACTAATAGAATCCTATAGCAAAACATCAGACAATAATTGGTTACTGCAAGAATACACCCCAGCCAGGGGAATTATATCCCTAGATTCTTTAGGAATTAGCTTAAATCTTGCCGATATTTACGAAGGAATTGATTTTAATCTCAACTCCTAACTTTAGCTATCTTTTAAGAGGACGTACTAAAAACAATTTTACCATCTTTTACCGCCACTAAACGCAAAGTTAAGGGGCCAGCCGTATTAGTTTTACTAGCGGCAATTGCCTCAAGTGTCTCGATAGAATTACCCGACTTTTTGACTTGACCAATAAAGTTAACTACCGTAGTTAATAAACCATCTTCCACCTGAATTGACCCTAAAACTCCCGCACTTCTAGCGCGAAATTGAGCCGAAGCTAAGAGTAAATCTAAGCGCTTTTGTAGGTCTTCTTCTGTCATATTTTGGGGATCAATGGAAACGGCAGCGATTACCTGTTTCTCCTCAAAAACTCTTTGATTGGGAACCACATCAGCAAAGACACGAATCTCGCTTTCTCCTAAGACATAATTACCTGCTGAAAGGATTCTCACCACATATTCTTTACCGTCCTGTAATTGTTGACTTAACTGTTCTACCTGTGCTTTTGTGATCTTAACTAAACGCTGGTCAAAATTAGGCTGATTCGGTTGGGTGGCACGGATAGCATTCATATTCGCTTCTCGCAATAACTTATCAATAACAGCGACAATAGCTTGAGTATCAACAATACGAAAAGCTCCAAAAGATAACACCTGTCCCCGGAAAATAGCGATCTGTTTTTCCCGCAATTCTTGATAGGTTTGATAGTATTGTTCTAAAACTTCCACTTCCCGCTTAAGAAAAGCCATTTGGGTTTCTAAATCTTTTAATTTTCCCTCACGCTGTTCCAAAGCTAAATTTTTATCGACGATCGATCGATCAAGTTCTCCAATGCGTTGATCCCGGCGATCAATTTCTAGCTGTAGGGTTTTTTGTTGGGTTTCCAACTGTTGAAGTCGCGCTTGTCTGGTTGTTAATAATTTTTGTTGATTAGCCAACTCTTTATCTCTAACTTGAACGGTGGTTTGTAGTTGATTGATCTGACTAGAAAGAATTGATTTTTGTTGGGACAATTGATCCCGTTGACTGATTAACTGTGCCTTTTGATTAGTTAAAATGACTCGTTCATTGTTTAAATTAGCAACTTCCTTACGAAACTTTTCCAACTGTCCCGAAACTAATCGCAAACGTTGACGAGAAGCTTGATAATTTTTGTTAAGAACCTCTAGACGTTTCTGCACAGCTATCTGTTCACTTTTAGCCGTTTTTAAAGCCTTTTCCACCTGATTTTTTTGTTCGGTGGTTTTTCTCACCTGACTTTCCAAATCCTTAATAGCGGCACGACGTTCATTTAAAAGACGATCCAGTTCAAAAACCCCTTGACGCAGGGATTTACTAGAAGCAAACAAGACAATTAAAGTGGAACCGGCGATCAAAATTCCCGTTACAATCGTCATCAAAGTTGCGGTTTGTTTCGGACGCAGATTAAATAAACGCATCCTTTTCTTACCGATACGGCTCCCTATGCGATCGCCAACCGCCGCTATCAGACCACCTAAAACCACGATGGCCAAAACCAAAATATAAGCGCTAGTCATCCAGAATTTAAGTAAATTGTTGACTGAGAGCGACGGGATTATGGACGGTAATTTTCTTCTTGTAAATTGAGACCATTTCTTGATCCCGCAGCTCTCCCAATAAACGGGTGACAGTGACGCGGGTAGAACCGATCGCTTCTGCGATCGCTTGGTGAGACAATTTTAGATCCACCCGGATGCCATCGGTGGTGGGAACCCCAAAATCACGACAGAGAATTAATAAAAAACTGACCAAACGTGAACCCATATCCCGGTGAGCCAAGGTTTCGATCATCATTTCCGTTTGCAGAATGCGCGAGGACAACCCCTGCAACATCAACATTGATAAATCGGGATTATTGCGGAGGGACCTTTCTACCTGATCGATCGGGGCCGAGAGTAATTCTACCGGAGTAAAAGCCACGGCATGATAAAAACGATCCGATCGCTGGCCGGTCAGTAAGGATAGCACACCAAAGACGCTATTTTCCCGCAGTAGAGCCACGGTAATTTCCTCTCCCGCTTCATAGACTCGCGACAACTTAACGGCTCCTTTAAGCAAAAAATAGACTCTTTCGGCGGGGTCTCCCGGGAAAAAGATCGTTTTGCCACGCTCGAACAATTCCACCACCGGGGGGAAATTGCCGCTGCCGATTCGACGGAACACATCTGCTAGGGGTTTGTCTTGTATTAGGGATAAGTCCATCTCACATCCAAAAAAGGGGAAAATTGTTTTTATTATGCAACGAGTGTCACCTCTATTAAACATAACCGCTGCCTAAACTGGGAAAAGTTTTGGGCGCTTTTTGCCAGACAATGGGGGAGGGGTGATCATTGCTGCCCCGTTATCTGTATCCCTATTATACCGAATCTCGCTGGGGTCGGCTATTGGGGAGATTTTTGTAAGAGAAACGAGAACTATGTTAGATTTAACGGGAAAAAACGCCTTAGTGACGGGGATTGCCAATAATCGCTCGATCGCTTGGGGAATTGCCCAACAACTCCATCAAGCTGGTGCGAATATCGGTGTCACCTATCTCCCCGACGAAAAGGGCCGTTTTGAGAAAAAAGTGCGAGAATTGGCCGATGAACTTAATCCCGCTTTTTATGTCCCCTGCGATGTCCAAAATGACCAACAGGTAGAAGATACTTTCGCTACAGTGGCGGAAAAATGGGGCAAACTGGATATTTTGATTCACTGTCTCGCTTTTGCCGATAAAGAGGGTTTAACGGGCGATTTTACCGCCATCCCTCGGGAAGCTTTCACTAAATCCCTAGATATTAGCACTTTTTCCCTAACCCGTCTAGCTCGATCGGCTAAACCCTTGATGACGGCAGGGGGAAGTATTATTACTCTTACCTATCTCGGCGGTGTCAAGGTAATTCCTAACTATAATTTAATGGGGGTGGCAAAAGCTGGTTTAGAAATGAGTGTTCGCTATTTAGCCGCGGAATTAGGTGGCCAAAAGATCCGAGTTAATGGTATTTCTGCCGGTCCAATTCGCACCTTAGCATCTTCGGCCGTCGGGGGAATTCTTGATATGATCCATCATGTGGAAGAAATCGCTCCTTTACATCGCACCGTGACACAAATTGAGGTGGGAAATACGGCCGCTTTTTTAGCCAGTGATCTTGCTAGTGGTATTACCGGACAGATTATTTATGTAGATTCCGGTTACGAAATTATGGGAATGTAGTTTTAAGTAGGTAGGTGTTAAAAACCATCAGCACCCCCCTTATTAAGGGTAGTAGGGTTGATTCATGAATCAACCCTACTATGAATCAACCCTAGGATCAAGGAGGGATCAGCGCCCCCCTTATTAAGGGGGGATCAAGGGGGGATCAGCACCCTCCTTATTAAGGGGGTATCAAAGGCGAAATCTATCTTCAATTTAATTGAAACGACTATCATAAAAGACTATGATCGTGTTTGTTGCGAAGTTGCTGAAGAGTCTTGCGATCGCTCTCTAGATCGACTTCATTGTAATGTAAATCGGCATCGTGGTTTTTCAAAAAAGCATCCACCACCCAACGAGAAGATAGACCTAAAATACTTCCGACCTCGGCACTGGTGATTTTTTCCGCTCGGTAGGCCTGCACCACCAAAGCCTCTAAAATTTCACGGGTAAGATTATTGTAGTTGTAATGTTGAAGCAATTCATCGGGAATATCGATAGTAATTTTCATGATTTAGCTTCCTTTTTTTTGGGTTTACCGATAATTTTTATAGAACTTAGGTTGAGTTGAAGCATGAAACCTAACACCTTAGTAATCGTCCAATTTCTTTGAGTGATCGCTGTAGATATTCTGGCAAGGGTTCAGTCTGCTGTGCGAGGGCAATTAGCAGCGCTTCAAGATCGATAATTGTTTTGGGAATTTCCATAAGTTAGTCCTGTCCAGTCAGGGTATAGGCTGCCCAATGGTAAGGATCGCTGTATTCTGTTAGTTGATCTAGCCCTATTTTACCCAGAGAACAAATCGCCCACCCTCGGTCAGACTAAGCTTGATGGTCATCGGATTTAATGGCTACCGCTTGGTAGTAAGAGGCGATCGCTTCTGCCCATCTGCCTAAATTCCTTAACGCATTCCCTCGGTTAGTCCAAGCTTGATGGAAATCGGGTTTAATTTCTAAAGCTCGATCGTAGGATGCGAGCGCTTGTTCAAATCTGCGTAAATTAGCTAACGCAATCCCTCGGTTGTTCCAAGCTTCATGCAAATCGGGTTTAATTTCTAAAGCTTTGTCGTAAGATGCGAGCGCTTGTTCAAATCTGCGTAAATTATCTAAGGCAATCCCTCGGTTGTTCCAAGCTTCATGCAAATCGGGTTTAAATTCTAAAGCTTTGTCGTAAGATGCGAGCGCTTCTTCTAATCTGCCTAAATTACCTAACGCAACCCCTCGATTAACCCAAGCTTCATGCAAATCGGGTTTAAATTCTAAAGCTCGATCGTAAGATGCGATCGCTTGTTCAAATCTGCCTAAATTACCTAACGCAAACCCTCGGTTGTACCAAGCTTGATGGTAATCGGGTTTAATTTCTAAAGCTTTGTCGTAAGAGGCGATCGCTTCTGCAAATCTGCCTAAATCATCTAACGCAAACCCTCGGCCGTACCAAGCTTGATGGTCATCGGGTTTAATTTCTAAAGCTTTGTCGTAAGAGGCGATCGCTTCTGCAAATCTGCCTAAATTACCTAACGCAATCCCTCGATTGTACCAAGCTTCATGCTGATCGGGTTTAATTTCTAAAGCTTGGTCGTAAGATGCGATCGCTTCTTCTAATCTGCCTAAATTACCTAACGCAATCCCTCGGTTGTACCAAGCTTGATGTAAATCGGGTTTAATTTCTAAAGCTCGATCGTAGGATGCGATCGCTTCTGCAAATCTGCCTAAATTACCTAACGCAATCCCTCGGTTGTACCAAGCTTCATGGTCATCGGGTTTAATTTCTAAAGCTTTGTCGTAAGAGGCGATCGCTTCTGCAAATCTGCCTAAATTACCTAACGCAATCCCTCGATTGTACCAAGCTTCATGCTGATCGGGTTTAATTTCTAAAGCTTGGTCGTAAGATGCGATCGCTTCTTCTAATCTGCCTAAATTACCTAACGCAATCCCTCGGTTGTACCAAGCTTGATGTAAATCGGGTTTAATTTCTAAAGCTCGATCGTAGGATGCGATCGCTTCTGCAAATCTGCCTAAATTACCTAACGCAATCCCTCGGTTGTACCAAGCTTCATGGTCATCGGGTTTAATTTCTAAAGCTTTGTCGTAAGAGGCGATCGCGCCGATAAAATCCCCATTGATTAGTTTCTGGTATCCTTGCTCAAACCAGAATGCGACATCCTGAACCACTTCCGTTAAATCCGTCTCCTTTGAGTCTAGATTTTCCTCCTCCACACCGGAAACATCCCTCACCGCGTCGCGCAACTGGAGGCTAATCCGTTGGGACACTTCCCCCAGATTTCCCGTCATCACCTTGCCTAAAGCCGCCAGATCTCGCCCTAAAGTTTGATAATCTTCTGGATACTGTAGCCATTCCTCGCTTTTGACCCCTAGCCACTGCGCCAGCTTTTTATCGTCACAATGGCGACTGTGTAGCCATTCCCGTAACCCGTCGGTAGTGGTTCCCGCCGCCACCTGCTCGAATAACCCCATCAATATCCCTTCATATTCCCCATCGCTGGGTTCTGGAGGAGTATTTTCGACTTTTTTGAGGTTAATTGCCTTCGGACTGGCAATAAAGAGCGATTTTAGCCAATTCCAGAGCTTTTTTAGTAGGGATAGCATCGAAGAAAGGGGGGAAAGAAGATAAGAAAATTATATCTCTACTGCCGAAAGTCGTCCCTCCACCGGTTCAAATTCGTCCTGAAAGGGGAAATCGACAATCGAACTTCTGAAAATACCCTAGCGCTCGCTCTCTCCCAGCGAGCGAGCCACTTCTAAGACCTGTTCAAGAGATAATCCCAGAGAAGCGGCGATTTCTTGGGGATTAACCCCCGCTCGCAATAATAAGGGAACAGAAGCTAATTTTCCGATGATTTCCCCTTCTTGGCGACCTTCTTGGCGACCTTCTTGACGACCTTCCTCTAGGGCCTCCTGAAACACACGCGTCTGTCTTAACTCGCTTAAACTAAACATAGCTTCTATCTCCTTTCGATTAATCCGCGGCAACTTGTAAATCAAAATCGTCTCTATCAATTCTAAAAGTTCCTGTTGGCGATTTTCTACCCCCGTTTCCCTCACTCGCACGATTAACTCCCGAACTTGGTTGATCACTTGCGCTTCGGGTAAGCTTACTAACTCTAGCGTCGCTAATCCGAGCGAATCTGGTGGACTCTCGGCTAATTCCTCGAGATAAATCCTTTGTACTCTTGTTTCTTGTAATAGCTCTCTATATCGCTCTATATTCTCCTTTTCCACCCTTCGATTCGGATAGATCACCACCCCGCGCCAATTGTTTTTTAACTGCGTCTGTTTGAGATAGAGAAAAATTTCGGCGAAAAAACGCGCATAAAACTCCGGATCATTCTGAAACTGAACTTCGGTAAAATAAATTGGTAAATCTTGCCGTTCTGGTAGAAAGACTCCATCGATGCGAAAAGATAGTTGTTTCACCTCTACGGAGGAAAATCGATAGAAATCGGCTAATTCCCTGGGAAAGTCGATTAACTCAAACAGAAGATCGGGAAAGGTTTGAAAAAGTCGGTAGAAAATCGTGTCGGTTTTCATGAGTTCGGTCTATTCCGCTGCCGAAAGTCTTCCCTTTAGGGGTTCCTATTTATCTTAAAGGGGAAATCGGCAATCGAACTTCTGAAAATACCCTAGCGCTCGCTCTCTCCCAGCGATCGAGCCACTTCTAAGACCTGTTCGAGAGATAATCCCAGAGAAGCGGCGATTTCCTTGGGATTAACCCCCGCTCGCAATAATAAGGGAACAGAAGCCAATTTTCCGATGATTTCCCCTTCTTGGCGACCTTCTTGGCGACCTTCTTGGCGACCTTCTTGACGACCTTCTTGGCGACCTTCTTGGCGACCTTCTTGGCGACCTTCTTGGCGACCTTCTTGGCGACCTTCTTGGCGACCTTCCTCTAGGGCCTCCTGAAACACACGCGTCTGTCTTAACTCGCTTAAACTAAACATAGCTTCTATCTCCTTTCGATTAATCCGCGGCAACTTGTAAATCAAAATCGTCTCTATCAATTCTAAAAGTTCCTGTTGGCGATTTTCTACCCCCGTTTCCCTCACTCGCACGATTAACTCCCTTCCCCGGTTGATCACTTGCGCTTCGGGTAAGCTTACTAACTCTAGCGTCGCTAATCCGAGCGAATCTGGTGGACTCTCGGCTAATTCCTCGAGATAAATCCTTTGTACTCTTGTTTCTTGTAATAGCTCTCTATATCGCTCTATATTCTCCTTTTCCACCCTTCGATTCGGATAGATCACCACCCCGCGCCAATTGTTTTTTAACTGCGTCTGTTTGAGATAGAGAAAAATTTCGGCGAAAAAACGCGCATAAAACTCCGGATCATTCTGAAACTGAACTTCGGTAAAATAAATTGGTAAATCTTGCCGTTCTGGTAGAAAGACTCCATCGATGCGAAAAGATAGTTGTTTCACCTCTACGGAGGAAAATCGATAGAAATCGGCTAATTCGCTGGGAAAGTCGATTAACTCAAACAGAAGATCGGGAAAGGTTTGAAAAAGTCGGTAGAAAATCGTGTCGGTTTTCATGAGTTCGGTCTATCCCTCTGGTGCGTCGCTGGCTTCTGGAGGAGTATTTTTGACTTTTTTGGGGTTAATTGCCTTCAGACTGCCAATAAAAAGCGATTTTAGCCAATTCCATCGCTTTTTTAGTTCTGAAAATACCCTAGCGATCGCTCTCTCCCGGCGAGCGAGCCACTTCTAAGACCTGTTCGAGAGATAATCCCAGAGAAGCGGCGATTTCTTGGGGATTAACCTCCGCTCGCAATAATAAGGGAACAGAAGCCAATTTTCCGATGATTTCCCCTTCTTGGCGACCTTCTTGGCGACCTTCTTGGCGACCTTCTTGGCGACCTTCTTGGCGACCTTCTTGGCGACCTTCTTGACGACCTTCTTGGCGACCTTCTTGACGACCTTCTTGGCGACCTTCTTGGCGACCTTCCTCTAGGGCCTCCTGAAACACACGCGTCTGTCTTAACTCGCTTAAACTAAACATAGCTTCTATCTCCTTTCGATTAATCCGCGGCAACTTGTAAATCAAAATCGTCTCTATCAATTCTAAAAGTTCCTGTGGGCGATTTTCTACCCCCGTTTCCCTCACTCGCGCGATTAACTCCCTTCCCCGGTTGATCACTTGCGCTTCGGGTAAGCTTACTAACTCTAGCGTCGCTAATCCGAGCGAATCTGGTGGACTCTCGGCTAATTCCTCGAGATAAATCCTTTGTACTCTTGTTTCTTGTAATAGCTCTCTATATCGCTCTATATTATCCTTTTCCACCCTTCGATTCGGATAGATCACCACCCCGCGCCAATTATTTTTTAACTGCGTCTGTTTGAGATAGAGAAAAATTTCGGCGAAAAAACGCGCATAAAACTCCGGATCATTCTGAAACTGAACTTCGGTAAAATAAATTGGTAAATCTTGCCGTTCTGGTAGAAAGACTCCATCGATGCGAAAGGATAGTTGTTTCACCTCTACGGAGGAAAATCGATAGAAATTGGCTAATTCCCTGGGAAAGTCGATTAACTCAAACAGAAGATCGGGAAAGGTTTGAAAAAGTCGGTAGAAAATCGTGTCGGTTTTCATGAGTTCGGTCTATCCCTCTGGTGCGTCGCTGGCTTCTGGAGGAGTATTTTTGACTTCTTTGGGGTTAATTGCCTTCAGACTGCCAATAAAAAGCGATTTTAGCCAATTCCATCGCTTTTTTAGTAAGGATAGCATCGAAGAAAAGCGGAAAGGAAGATAAGGAAATTATATCTCTACTGGCGAAAGTCGTCCCTCTACCGGTTCAAATTCGTCCTCTAGTAGCCAATTTTCCGCTTCCTCGTAACTCGCACCGGTAAATACCACCTGATAACCCTCAGAGGGATCGTACACGCGATAGTTTCCTGAAGATTCAGCCAGTAAAAGCAAGATATAGGGAGGAGATAGCAGCGGATCGATCCAAACCTCGGCAAAATTCCAATTATTATCAGCTAGGTTAGCTGCAGGGGATAACGTCCTAGGGGTTTTCTGCATCGATCCAATTTTTTCTAGAATGGGGAGAAAAGTAATTGCCATCGATCCATGATTCAGAGTATCTCGTCCTCTTGGTTGTCTGAGTATTCCTCGGCAGTTGCCGCAGGAATTTGCGCTATTTTAGTCTTTTTTGGTTGGTTATGCCTACACTTTAATCTGATCGGCCCAGCTTTCCTCCTACTAGCGATCGCCTATGTGGTGGGAGGATACGAGAGTACCCAAGCAGGATTGACGACTTTATGGGAGGAAAAAGAACTGGATGTGGACCTGTTAATGATTGTAGCGGCCTTGGGGGCGGCGATTTTGGGACTCTGGGACAGTAATTACTATCTCATCATCGATGGAGCCGTTTTAATCCTGATTTTCGCCATTAGTGGTGCTTTAGAACAGATTGCCATGGCGAAAACCGATCGCAATATTCGTTCTCTCATGGCCATGACCCCCGATACTGCTAGATTAATCACGGGAGACAGGGAAAAAGAGGTTCCTATCAAGCAATTACGGATCGGTGACACAGTTTTGGTCAAACCGGGTGAATTAATCCCCATTGACGGCATTATTATGGAGGGAAACAGTCCCATTAATCAAGCGCCAATTACGGGAGAATCGCTTCCCGTGGATAAAACCATCGGTGAAGAAGTCTTTGCGGGAACTCTCAACGGTGCAGGAGTGCTACGTTTACAGGTGGAAACTCCCCCCGAAAGTCGCTTAATTGAGAGGGTGATTCGTTTGGTAGAAAAAGCGCAAAATGAATCCCCTCCCTCCCAACAGTTTATCGAAGGTTTCGAGCGGGGTTATGCGAAAATTATCGTGATTTTGGGCTTAATTTTCGGGATTTTACCGCCTTTTTTCTGGGGTTGGACCTGGGAAACCACTATCTATCGGGCCTTAATTTTTCTCGTGGTGGCTTCTCCCTGTGCTTTAATGGCCTCAATTATGCCAGCTTTGTTATCGGGTATCGCTAACGGGGCAAAACAGGGGATTTTATTCAAAAATGGCGCAAGATTGGAGATGATCGGCCGCATACGAGCGATCGCTTTTGATAAAACCGGCACTCTCACCCTTGGTAAGTTGCAAGTGGTGGAAATTATCCCTATCCATGCAGTCAGTGAAAATGAGGTGTTAGCGGTGGCTGCATCCCTAGAATCCTGTTCGGAACATCCCATCGGATCCGCTATTACCGCCACAGCTAGGGAACGTGGTATAAATTTCTTCAGTGCTAATCAGGTACAAGCGGTATCGGGACGGGGTATCACGGGAAAAATTGCCGATAAGTCGGTATCTGTGGGCAATTTTGCCTATATTCGTGACCATATTTCCGATCTTGACCAGAATATTTTAGCTATCCGCGAACGTTTACAAAAAGAAGGCAGAACCCTAGTTTGGGTAGTACAAGAGAATCAGATAATCGGTGCGATTGCCGTTGCCGATACCCTTCGTGAATCGGCAGTTAATCTGGTGAAGCAGCTAAAAAAGATCGGTATCGAACATATCGTTTTAATTACGGGTGATAATCAACAAAGTGCCGATAAAGTTGCTGAAAAACTCGGCATTGAGGAGGTTTACGCTGATTTACTGCCCGAAGATAAGTTAACCGTTATCCAAAATCTACAAGAAAAATATCACACTGTCGCTATGGTGGGGGATGGCATTAATGACGCGCCCGCTTTAGCTATGGCTAATGTGGGGATTGCCATGGGAAAAGCTGGTAGTGATGTCGCTTTGGAAACGGCCGATATTATCCTTATGTCCGATAATTTAGCCAAAATTCCCAGCGCGATTAACCTCGGTCGTCGTGCCAATCGCATCGTTAAACAGAATATCACTTTCGCCCTCGCGTTTATCGGCATATTGCTAATAGCCAATTTTGCCGGTGATATAACTTTACCTCTAGGTGTCATCGGTCATGAAGGATCGACGGTATTAGTGACTCTAAGCGGTTTAAGATTGTTCAAATAGGGATAAAAATACAGAGAACTATGGGCGAAATCCAGGCAATCCGAGGCACAAAAGATATTTTACCGGCGGAGGTCGGTTACTGGCAGTGGTTAGAGGAAACTGCCAGCAGAATTTTAGGGACTGCGCTGTATCAAGAGATACGAACTCCCATTTTTGAACAGACGCAACTTTTTGAACGGGGTATCGGGGAAGCGACGGACGTGGTGGGTAAAGAAATGTACACTTTCCTCGATCGCCGTCAACGTTCCCTGACTTTGCGACCGGAGGGAACGGCTGGGGTCGTTCGCGCCTATATTGAACACAAATTACAGGCCGCTGGAGGAGTACAAAGACTCTGGTATAAGGGGCCGATGTTTCGTTATGAACGTCCGCAAGCGGGTAGGCAGCGACAGTTTCATCAAATTGGGGTCGAATTGTTGGGAAGTGATGACCCTAGGGCCGATGTGGAAGTAATTACCCTTGCCAGCGAGATATTAAAAGCTGTGGGGCTAGAAAACCTAAAATTAGATATTAATTCCCTGGGAAATGCCCAAGATAGGCAAAATTATCGTCAGGCCTTGCTAGATTATTTGACTCCCTACAAAGCTGATTTAGACGCAGATTCTCAACAGAGATTAGAAAAAAATCCCCTGCGAATTTTGGATAGTAAGGACGAAAAAACCAAGATTATCTGTGAGAATGTCCCCAGTATTCTTGAACATCTCGGCAGTGATTCTCAAAAGCATTTTGAACGGGTGCAATCTTTACTAACTGATTTGGGAGTTATCTATAATCTTAATCCCTGTTTAGTGCGCGGATTGGACTATTACACCCATACGGCCTTTGAAATTCAGTCCGATGATTTAGGCGCTCAAGCCACGGTTTGCGGTGGTGGTCGTTATGATGGTTTAATAGCTCAATTAGGCGGTCTAGACACGCCGGCAGTGGGTTGGGCGATCGGTTTAGAACGTCTGATTATATTATTACAACAAAAGCAATCTTTATCTTTTTTGGTTCCCGATTTTTATCTTGTCTCCAAAGGAGAAAAAGCTGAGGCACGCAGTGTGGTGTTAGCGCAACAATTACGCGGATTGGGGTTTAGCGTCGAGTTAGACTTAAGCGGCAGCGCTTTCGGGAAACAATTTAAACGGGCCGATCGAGCTAAGGCCGTGGGCTGTATAATTTTGGGGGATGCTGAGGCTGAAAATGGCACGGTACAACTGAAATGGATGGCCACCCAAGAACAAATTAGTCTAACCCAAGCGGATTTACTGACACAAGCAGGGGAATTAAAAGCGCAAATCTCTCGGCACAAATCCTAAGTTTTAGCGTCATGGCCAAACATTAGGCCTAGGCTAGGATTATGGAATTTATACTGCAAAAACAAGGGGAGAATCACGGACACACAATTTCTAATAATTCTCTAGAAATTGTCTCGGGAAACTATCGTCTCTTGGCCCGTCTGGATTCTCCTTTTGCTCATATTGAAGTGCGTATCGATTACGAATCTCCCGAAAGTAGTGAAAGATATACTCATTATTATCGATCGGATGCCGGGGGTTGGCTAGAAATTTTTTCCTATCGAGATTTAGGAATAGGTAGCTGGAAAATTCGCTGTTATGGGGATATTCTGGCAGAATTGGGGGGGCAAGGTTGGCAAGAAACCTTAACTTTAATTGTTACTCCTGTTAAGATCAATTATCTGGCTCAATTAGAACAGTTAATTAAGACCGAAATTGAACCTTTATTAGCACTAGAATACTCTCCAGAGATGGTAAAATTAGAACTGGCCGATTTAACCAATAATTCCGCCTTTGTTTTTGATTTATGCCTACCAGAGGAAACAATGACCGCTAGAGAAGGGGTAACTCTAGAACTGCCGGAACCTGCTAATATGAAAAAGAGCCTTCAAAGTTTATCTAATCGCAATTCTGCACCCCTACCCCCGAAAATATCCGGTTCTAATTCTCGCCGAAAATCCCCGCAACTGCCCCCAATTCCTAAAAATAAATAGGGTTTGCTGAATAAATGTGAAAACCTTGTTGGGTAAAACTTTTAGACCTTTTGCCCATCAAAAAGTGCCGACCCTTGGAGTGATTGGGGGGAAAATTCAGGTACTTTTTCCCTGAAAATTAGATAATTGACCAGATGAAAATCGGTAAAACCCTACACCCTACACCCTGCACCCTACACCCTGCCCCCAGAAAAAACTTTTTCAGCAAACCCTATGTAATGATGAGGTGAGGCAGCAACTTAAACCTAAGATTTTTTCAAGAACTTCTGACGAACTCGCGAGATTAACAGGTCTAATTCAGGTAACTTCAATAACATCGCACCGAGGAGGAATAAACCCACCGCTACGGTCGAAGCAAAACCCAACTGTAACAATTGTAAGAAAATATTACCAGCACCAAAAACCTTTTCCCATCCCCAACTAGCTCCCCAACTAGCAACACCAGAAAGCATTGTAATTACCGTTAATCCCAATAAGGATAAACCCCATTCTCCTAGAGGTAAACCCCCTAAACGACGATTTAAAATTACCGTAAAAATGCCCATAGAAATGATATTAACCCCCACGGTTGCTAAAACAATCCCCGGAGTACCAAAGGGTTTATACAAGAGGAAATCAAGGACACCATTGAGAAAAATATTCACCATACTCACCTTAAAGGGAGTGTCACCATCACCCAAAGCATAGAACACTCGTACTAAAACATCGCGGCCGAGATAGAAAAACATCCCGAAACCGTAGGCCATTAATACGGGAACCACCTGTTCCGAGGCAGCCAGATTAAAGGCACCCCGTTGATAGATAACTCGCACTACCGGGAAAGCGAGGGCGATAAAGATAGCGGTGAAGGGTAACATGGTTAAAGCCGTCAATAATAAACCCTGACGGATTCTTTGCTTCAATTCTCCCCAATTTTCCGGTTCCGTCAGTCGAGAAAATATCGGCATAAACGGCACGAGAATCATGTTAGACATGATGCCCAAGGGCGTGAGAACGATAAAACTGGCGTAACGCATGGAAGCGGCGGCATTTTCGATAAAAGAAGCGAAAAAGAGGTCAGTATAAACGTTAATATGCAACATTCCCGAAGATAAGGTCGCCGGAATCATCACCCGCAACACCTCCGACACCCCCGGAATCCGCCAATCCCAGCGAAATGTTAATTTTCCTAAACCTGCCTTGACTTGTGCGCCCACTTGTGCTAACCATTGCCAGAGTGCCCCGACGAGAGTACCGCCGGCGAGGACAAAACCCCCTAGTTGAATATATTGGGGATTATCAATGCGATCGCCAAGGAACCAGGCCAGCAAACCCACCCCGATAATCACCGCCACACTGGAAAAAAGCGGACTGAGACTCGGTAGCCAGTATTGGTCCGCCGCATTGAGAGTACCGAAACCGATACCGATTAAACCGGCTAAAACCGCCATGGGGGCCATAATTTGCAGTTGTTGAATGGCCATGCTGCGGGTGGCGGCATCTAAACCGGGAGCGAGAACATCGATAAAAATATTGGCAAAAACGATTAAAAAGACGGTGACAGCTAATAAAATCGCGCTGACTAGGGTGGTAATAGTCTCGACAATCGGCGCGGACTCGGATTTATCTCTTTTGGCCAAAACACTGACCAAAGCGCTATGAAAGGGGCCGTTAATGCCACCGAGGAGAATTAACAGAAAACCGGGGATAACGTAGGCAAAAGCGTAGGCGTTCACCACCGGCCCGACACCGTAGGCAGCGGCGATTACCTGTTCGCGGACTAAACCAAAAACCTTACTGATTAAGGTGGCAACGGCGACAATTCCGGCAATACCGGCTAAGGAACGGGTAGCTTTCTTAGTAATGATGACACCTCGAAAGAAAACAACTGCATTGATCGATTCTACCCGTTTCTGTGTTCCCGTAGAAAAGCGATCTCTAGTTGGCAAATTTAATTTGACTGGAATGTATAACACCCATTTCCCCACAGACATTCGTATAATACCAAGAGCCAACCGAACCATAAATATTGATGGTTCTACGTTCTCTGACTGAACAGATGATATTGCCATTGGGGGATGTTCTCACATTTGATGGTGGAGAAAACACTATTGCCGCAGCGATTCTCGATGTGGATTGAGAACTAAGCTTAGACGCACTTACATTGCACTTTAATATCCTGGAACGCCTTGTAGATAGGGATACGAGTAGGAAACTTAAATGCGTCTAAGCTTATAGAATCTGTAACTACACACCACCTCTAGCATTGTTTGAGTCGCCTGAGAGCGGGGACGATGAATTTGTCTTTCGGGAAAAGTCGTCCAAGTTCCGTTATCACAATTAGCTTGGCTAACCAGTCGTTGATTTCCTAAATAATAAACAAAGTCAACACTACGGGAACTAGCCGGAACAATCGAACATAAATCGATGTTAACGCTTTTTCCCGTCACAGCAGTTCCGGCAAAGTAATTACAAGTTTCAGCCAAAACTATATTCGGTTTTGCCCAGGAAGCACCGACTACCATTGTCAAAGATAGACTAGAAATCAAAATAATTTTTTTCATGGTTGATTTGACATTTTCTGGAGGCTTTTTCTGAGATCATTTTATACTCAATTGAATTGCGGCTAGAACCTGATGGCGACAAAATATTAGTATTTTTTATCTAATTCTCTGTTCCCGTAGAAAAGCGATCGCTAGTTGTCAAATTTAATTTGACTGGAATGTATAACACCCATTTCTCCATAGACATTCGTATCATACCAAGAGCCAACCGAACCATAAATATTGATGGTTCTACTCTTGATTACAAAAATCGCCCGTTCAAGAAAACTTAACAATGCCACCAGCGATCGCAGTTTTAAAGTTTAATTAACAAGAAGATAGTGATCGCACTGGATGAAAGTATTTCTAAGGCGATCAACAAAGGTTTAAGGATGCGAGAGATTGATGTTATAATGTCTCCTGAATAGATATTAATTGAGGCTTTCGATAAAGAACGCATATAATAAGCCAATAAAAATAAAAAGGCTCTTCGGGAATTGTTATGCAAATAATTAACTTAAAATAAAATTCGATGAGAGCGCCTACGCTCAAAAGTAGCTGAAATCCATACAGGGAAGGACTTAAGGCACAAACAGGTTAATACCAAAAGATAGACAATTGAGTTAAGATTTGATATAATAGCCAAAAACGAGATTATTTTACTTATGATACTTGACAAATTTTTGAACCTAAAAGGAACCTGTATTCAAGGCTATCTACACCTAGAAAATATCGGTATAGTTTGCCGAATCGAATCGAAAAATCAAAAAGCAACCTGTCCTCGTTGTGGGTTAGAGAGCGATAAACTCCACCAAAATCATCGACATTTAGTCAAAGATTTACCAATCTCAGGTCAACCAGTATACCTACAAGTTAATCGTCGTCAATTTAAGTGCGATAATTGTCAGAGACCCTTTAGCGAAGAGTTAGATTTTGTCGCCAAGAAACGAACCTATACGAAAAGACTAGCCGCAAATATACTCGAACAATTAAAAGAAGGAGATATTTTAAATGTTAGTCGAATAAATGACGTAACGGAAGAAGAGATTCAAAGAATGATAGAGGACATCGCCGAAGAAATTACAGAGCCAGACCTATCGGAATTAAAAAGACTAGGAATTGATGAAATCGCTCTAGTCAAAGGACAAAAAAATTACTGTGCGGTTTTAGTAAATTTAGATACGGGAAAACTAATAGCTATTCTAGAGAAGCGAACACAAGAAGAGTTGAGAGAAACGCTTACGGGCTGGGGAAAAGAGGTGTTAGAGCAAATTGAAGAAGTGAGCATAGACCTTTGGTTGCCTTATAAAAATTTGGTGAAAGAATTGATGCCATCGGCCGAAGTAGTCGCCGATAGATTCCATGTAATGAAACAAATTAATCAAGAGTTAGACGAACAGAGAAGAGCAGAAAAAAGAGCCGTAGAAGCGCAGAAAAATAAAAAACAGAAAGCAGAAAAAGAAGCCAAGCTAGAAGTTTTAAAGCGAAGTAAATATAGCCTGTTAAAAAATGAAGAAGATTTAACGGAACCCCAAAAAATTAAACTAGAAGCTATCAAAGAAAAATTCCCAAATTTGAAAAAGATGCAGGAATTAAAGGAAGAATTTAGAAAGATTTATGAAACCTCAGAGAATCCGACAGAGGGAATGCTATCCATCTCGGAATGGTTGGCAAAATCCTCCAGTGTTTTTACCAAGAGTTGTCAAACAATCCGAAACTGGTTTGGAGAAATAATTAGTTATTTCGAGCGAAGGACAACGAATGGGGTGGTCGAAGGAATCAACAATAAACTTAAACTAATAAAACGGAGAGGCTATGGCTTTAGAAACTTTCGGAATTTTTGGGTTAGAAGTATGTTATCTTGGCATCTTGTATGTTGATTTAGCATAAAGGGTAACGAAGAGCCAATAAAAAGGTGCGTTAATTGCACCCTACGCGATTGGCGAGCGCTCTGAAAGTCCTTATCGGTCTGATTGGCGTGCGACAATGATCGCTACAATTTCCGACTATAATAAAGAACCAGCAACTCTCAATGATTACGAATTTCACTGAATGCCAACGGTCATTAGAATTGGACATTTTCGGTTTCACTTCTATTCCGATGAAGGTTCCGAACCGCTACATATTCATGTACGTTCTCCTGATGGTGAATGTAAATTTTGGCTTGAACCGATAATCATTTTAGCTTCCAATCGTGGTATTCCTTCCCATGAGCTACGGGAAGTAGAGAGGCTAGTTTATAAAAATCAAGACCTTTTAAGGAGTGCTTATCGTGATTTCCACAAACATTAATCCTATAATGACTGTTGAGCCTGCCGCCATTCGAGCCTGGGCAGAAGAACGCATGATATACGTTGAACTCAGTGATGGACGTATTATCGGTTTTCCTGGCGATCGCTTCCGTATTTTGAAACAAGCAACGAATGAGCAATTGGCGGCGGTTAAGGTTGAGGTAAATGGCTATGCTCTACGGTGGGAAGAATTGGATGAGGATATTACCGTTCCTGGAATTGTCGCTGGTCATTTTCAGTTACCGCCTTTCTAATCTGTTTTGATAGTTCAAGCAACCGTAAGACGGATTTGCGTAGGTGATCGCGGTTTTAAAGTTTAATTAACAACAAGATTAACAAGAAGAGGGCGATCGCACTGACCTCCGACAAGATCGGCGATCGCCCTCAAGAATTGCACTAAAGTGTATCTCGGTATTCTTCAAGTAGGGCTAAAATATCTGCTAGTTGGTTTCTGTGGAAGTTGTTGGGGTTAAGTTGGAATCGGATGATTGCAGTACGGTATCGAGTTTCGATTCGAGTTCGGCGAGTTTCTCGTTCTGTTTTTTCAAGTCGGACAAGCCCCCGTAGGATTTGATCCAATGTAACAAGGCTGAAAGTAATCCCGGCGAAGAGAAGTCCGAACCATTGGGGGATGATAATTTGTTCGTTGCCGAGTTGGATTGAGTCATAGTTGAGGATTATTCCTGTTAAAAAGACGAATAGGGTGCTAAGGATACCGATAAAGGTCTGAAAATCAGGCATTAGATTTTTGTTGACTTAATTTCATTTTAGCATTAAGTTTTCAAGGCAAATTGTTTTGAAAAACGCCCCTTATCAACCATCAACAATAAAACCGCAACCGCAAAATTTTCTAAATTTTGCAATACTAAAAAATACTTGCCTTAGTCATCAACGTTTTTGACGGGTTACAGTATGCTAAACCATCCTATGGGATCAGCGATCGCAATGAGAAGTGTTACAACTGCTTCACTCATAGCTTTAACTGATAGCTCGTAGACTATTTTCTATCCCTTGGGGTAACACGGCGATTGACGTTTCCAAGGCTAAAATAATTGCAGTTTTAAAGTTTAATTAACAAGAAGGCAGTGATCGCTCTGGATGAAAGTGTTTCTTAGGCGATCGCCAAAGGTTTAAGGATACGAGGGATTGATGTTAAAACCCACATTCCGCACCCTCAACTGTCACATAAGCTGTCCCCCTCCAGAGACTTGAGTAAAAATACTTATCTGGTGAAGGTTTTCTCGGTGGCCGTTAGGGGGAGCTTGAGACCCCTAATTATGAAAAAATAGGAATTGTTGGAAAACTTAGGCAGTGGGCTGTTCGACCATGAATCAATCAACAGAAATTGAAGTCAAAAATCTAGACCATCTGGGATTAGTAGCCGGAATTATCGATGAAATAGGAATCGTTGAAATTATCAACGAACAAGTCTCAATTGAGCGAGGAGAAATTGTCACAGCTGGGCAAGTCGTGAAAGCAATTATCCTGAATGGATTGGGATTTGTCTCCCGAGCCTTGTATTTATTTCCTCAATTTTTTGAAGATAAAGCAACCGAACATCTGCTGGGAGAGGGCATCGAACCAAAACACCTGAATGATGATAAAATTGGTCGAGTAATGGACAAACTTTATCAACTTAATGTTTCGGTCATTTTCCTACTGATTAGTTTAGCGGCCGTGAAAAAATTTGGTGTAGCAACCGAGAACTCCCATTTAGATTCGACTTCTCTATCAGTAGAAGGAGAATATAAAAAGGAATACCCAACAGTAGAAATCCTGAAATCAGGAGCAGTGGGAGAAGAAATTGAAACCAGACAACAGCCAATAAAAATTACCTACGGATACTCCCGCGACCGAAGACCTGACTTAAAACAATTTATGATTGACTTAATCGTAAGTGGGGATGGAGATGTACCTTTATTCCTGAAAGTAGGGGACGGAAATGAAGCGGACAAAGCGGTTTTTGGTCAAATCGCCCGAGAATTTAAAAAACAAGTTGACTTTGACAGTTTAATAGTCGGCGATAGCGCCCTCTATAGCAAAGAGAATTTAAAACTAATGAAAGAAATGCGTTGGTTGTCTCGAGTACCATTAAGCATTAAAGAGGCTCAAGAGTTAGTCGATAGCATCTCAGAAAAAGAGTTAACCGATTCAGAAATACCGGGTTATTCCTGGCGGGAAACGGGAGCATCTCACCTTTGCAATAAGTAGAAATGCTTAATGATCTCAATAAAAAAGTTAAAAAAGGCAACCATTTAGATAAGCACAGCGATGACGAAGGACTTGCGGTACATTACCAGATTCCCAACTTGCACCAGTAATTTTAAGACGATGAGCAATTTGTTTAATTTTTGATTCGACGGAGCCAGAGCCAATGGAAATCCCCTCTGCCTGCAAATAACCATAATTGACAATTCGATGTTTATGCTTGTTTAAATAAGTAATAAAATTCTCAACTTGCGGCTCTGACCATCCTTCACAACAAGAGATAGCCGCCTCCACTTCCCCCTTCCAGAGAAAACATTTTACCTCCTCAATTCGCTGGAATGACCCGCCAACTTTATAGAGGTTTTCGATTAAATGATACCAATCCAATATTTCAATTCTTTCCTGTTTCTCTCCTATCTCACGAAATAAATTCCAGATACCATCATGTCCATCTCCTAAACAAATTAAAGGCTTGGCCAAAACTTGAGAATTAACCAAATCTAATAAAGCTGAGTTATCTTGAAAAAAAGCCGCTACCCCCAGTTGATGAAAACTCACTGCTTTATAATCACGCCAAATTAAGGCTTTTCCCTTGGCAGTTCTTAGTCGTACCTTACCGCCATCTAGGCTCATTTCTTCCACTTCCACTTCTGGGTTAGACGGTAATTCTTCAAAAGCATAGCGATGTACGAGGCGTTGTTGGGTACTGTGAGAAACAGCAATCCCTGTCAATGATTTGATTTTCTGCGCCGATTTCTCGTAGGATTCATCGCCACTTAATAGCAAACAGTTCTTCTCTAACATTGGACTCATCTGAGTCCGAGACTTTATTTCTAATTTTTTCGCTTGTTTTTCTGTAATTGGTAATTCCCCCAAAATACTTTTCACTTTTCTTGTCCGACCAGCTGTTTCTCCTGTGCTTGTTTTGACAAAAAAATACCGATTTCTGGGTTGACATACTGAATCATTAAATCTCTGACTGTCTCCTCTATCTCTCCCAAGTTATTAAATTTATTAATTGGGGATTGCTCATAGAGACATTGCCCTAACTCTTGACATAACTCTTTAATTCTTTTTTCATTTTCTGATAACATTGAATTATTCCTCCCATCGAGAGCTATTCTGAATTGTAAGTTATAACTATTATAATCTCATTTCTCTTTGTGATCAAGTTGAAGATTTTCTAGTTGTTGACGGCTATAAGTATTAATACTCATTGCATAAGTGAGATGCTCCCCGGGAAACGGGAAACGGGAAACAAGCTCTAACTATGGGGGGATAGAACAAAGATGGTTGCTAGTTGAAAGTCAAGCTAGACAAGAATCAGACTTGAAAAAATTAGAGAAAAAAATCGAGCAGGAAAAGAATTCTGCCCAAGAAAAAATCCGGCAACTATCCCGAAGAGAATTTGAGAATAGAGCGGTGGCGTTGGCGATAGCCAAAGGATTATCTGACTCCTTAAAATATCATCAGTTAACGGAGATTAAAGTCAATCTCATTCCGCCTGAGTCCCAGGGGTCAAAACTCAAATCAAAAGACGATTTACCCTCTCAAAGCTATCAAGTTCAAGCCAAATTAGAGTTGAATTTGACCGCCATTGAGAGGCTAAAGAAACGAGCAGGACGATTCGTTTTAGCAACTAACGATTTGGAGAAACAACGATTAAGCAGTGAGGATATACTCAAAAAATATAAAGGGCAACAAGCTCCAGAAAGAGGATTTTCTTTTCTCAAAGACCCCTGCTTTTTTGCCCACAGTGTCTTTCTCAAATCTCCCCATAGAATCGAGGTCATGGCCATGCTCATGGGCTTGTGCCTGCTGGTTTATACTATTGGTCAAAGACAACTTCGTTTAAGTTTAAAACAGCAGGAGACGGGACTGAAAAATCCGTTGGGTAAGTTAACTGACCGACCGACGTTACGCTGGATATTTCAGTGCTTTCAAGGGATTCATCTCGTCCGTATTCAAGACAATCAAAAGATTAGCAACTTAACGGATGAGAGGCGCAACATTTTGAGATTTTTTCCCAAACCTTGCCAGGAATATTATCTCTTATCTTGACCAGATGGATTGACTTCAAGGGGTGACAAAACTTAAGCACTACTCGAACATCTCGACGCTAGATGTTAAGTCTGATTGCCCAGCCATTCTCAACAAGCACTGTTTATTGAGAATGACCGGGGGAACTCTGAAATTTTCGGCTTAGTTGCCGGCAGCTTGCCGCCAACTCACTCCTCTAGATAAGTATTTTGACTCACGCCCCTTCCTCTTTTGAGACGTTGTGACACTTAGGGTGCGGAATGTGGGTTAAAATGTCTTCAGAGGAAGGACTGATTGGGAGCATCTCACCTTTGCAATGAGCATAAATACTTAGTGGAAAAATAGGCTTTTCGAGGGTAATTCTTGTTTTAATTCTCCATGTACGCAGTCTTTAAAAGCCTCTATTTCGTTCCAAGACACGATTAAGAGTGGCTTTTAGGCTAAGTATAATTACTTATCGCGTAAGTGAGATGCTCCCGACTGATTGGGGCTTCTGATGAGGAACAGTTAGCTTATGCTTTGTCGCAAGGCTGAGTTGTTTTCACGTTTCATGTCTCTAATATTGGCAGCTGTGATCGCCGATGATTAAGTTTTGGTTTTTAAATTTAAGATCAGTTTTGGAGACATGAAGAAAATTTGACCAGGTCTTTTTTCTGTAGTTATTTAGAAGTAGAGGTTGAATTAACCGATGAGCGA
Source organism: Microcystis aeruginosa NIES-843 (assembly GCF_000010625.1). NCBI lineage: Bacteria > Bacillati > Cyanobacteriota > Cyanophyceae > Chroococcales > Microcystaceae > Microcystis > Microcystis aeruginosa. The sequence continues at coordinate 131,820 of NC_010296.1, read as the reverse complement.
GAACAGCATATTATTGTTCGCCATCCGGGGACATTACCCGATTATGAGGAGCAATTAGCCCAGACTTTAGCTGATCCAGATTTAATTCGTTCTAGCGATCACGATGAAAAGGCGTTGTTATTTTCTAAGTGGTTTTCAACGATTCGGACGGGACGATTTTTAATTGTGGTGGTGGTTTCCCAATCTAATCTTAGTCGTCATTGGATCGTGACTATATACACAGCCCGAAAAATTACAGGGGGAATAATGGTATGGAAAAAAATCTAACTTTTCGCTATGACCCGACGGGAGATATTCTTTATGTAGATGTCTGTTCTCCCTATGCAGATCAAGAGTCGGAGGAGATTGGGGATGAAATTGTCGCTCGTCTAAATCCGACTTCTGGGGAGATTGAGAATTTGGAGATTTTATTTTTCTCGAAACGCTGGAATCAACCATTTCCGTTACAATTGCCGATTGATGCTGCTTTTCGATTAGTGGGATAATTGAATCCTTTAGGAAAGGTGAAGGAATTATCAGCAGAAATACATCAGGATTGAGCGGAAATTGAAGCGATACGGATTAATGTCAGGATTTGATGGGGTATAAAAACTTGACATTCCTTACAGGTGTATTTAGGTTGGGATGGAATTGACATTTCTTGGGTGTGCCATGTTAGTACTTGGAGATCGCCAAAGGTTTAAGGATGCGAGGGATTGATGTTACAATGTCTTCAGAGAAAGCACTGATTGGGGCTTCTGAATGAGGAACAGTTAGCTTATGCTTTATTGCCAAGCTGAGTCATTTTCACTTTTGATGATGGCGATCACTGATGCTTCTACGCGCTGTGCTAATATCTTCAATATTATAGGTGCTTTTGTTTTATGAAAAATCAGTTATTAAAATTAGCTTTTGAAGTAGAAATTGAAGAAGGGGAGCAACTCAATCTTCCCAGTTCTATTGTGCAAGGAATTGGTAAAGGCAAGTGGGTGATCACCATTCAGCCCAAAACCTTAGTTAGCGATCGCCTTCATTCTTCTTTTCTGAATAGTTATGCCCCAGAAGACGAAGGTTTATATGACGATTATTAAAGGAGGTGAGTTCTGGGTTGCCAAAATTCTATTTACTGATGGTACGTCATCAAAAAAAAGACCTGTGTTGATTCTTTGGGTTGACGGAGATGACGTGGTTGTAACGGCAGTAACCTCAGCAATGCCCCGAACACAAACAGACATATTATTAAAGGATTGGGCCAATAGTGGTTTGAGGGTTCCCTCTACTGTACGTTTATCCCGTCTTGATTGCTTGGAAAAAAACTTACTGCTTGCTAAATTGGGAAGGATTTCAAACGAAGATGCTGTCTATCTACTTAGAGCTTGGGACGATTATATTAAACCTCAATTTTATGCGATTGAAATTGATTAAAATGGTGTTAGTTATCGTCTGGTTTATCAAGTTCATGGAAAATCCAGTCCCAAACGAGTCTTAATTTTAAGTTTTGCAGAACACGATCTTGCTTATGAAAGGGCAAAACAAAGAAAGTAATAATATTGGGGTAATTTCAACCTGAAATGTCATACTTTTGTTGCATTTCTTGAACGAAATCTCCAATCGGGCGAGTTTGACCTGCGTTTAGTTCCTCAAAGCCTTGTTGAATCCCCTTGATTGTTTCCAATTGTTCTAATAGTTGGCTTAGTTTGGCAGAATTAATTTTGTCAGGATCGAGAAAGGTGACGAGAACCTAGACGCGATCGCCAATATCTTGCGGTGGTTCGGTGAAGCGGATTTGTCCATCCTGATAAATGCCTTCGATGGTTTTTAGCATGGTTTGCTGTTTGGTTGGTTTCCTTTTTGATTTTATCAGCTAATTTCAACAGGCTGGATATACCATTAATTCGAGATGAATGAGATTATGCTTTACACTGTGATTATATTCGTTATTATCCCATGCGGTAGGGGTTTTATTTAAAATTCCAAGATTGCCCTGTTTTTCCGTATCTATTAATTGATTGTTGAAGGTTTTTATGGATCTGATTTGGGTACGATAACAACTCCTGACGGTATGGGCAATGAATAATGCGGGAGATGTTAGGGCAATGTAAGGCATCGCAATTTAGATTAAAGTGTTTTGAAAAAGGAAAAGGTGTATGGGATGCACCCTACGCGATCGCACTGCTCTCATTTTAACCGCGCCTTAATTCTTGAATTTCCCGACGGCTTGCTGATTCAACTCGTTGAATACCAGCGATACGAAGCATACTACCGACTCCTGCCTGTGAAGGTTGTTTATAAGTCCAAATTGAGTAAAGTTCTCTGCTTGCTGTCATCAACCCATAAATTGCCGCAGCTCCTTCTCCTGGTAGCTGTGCTGGCCAAGCACCATCCCAATCGCCAAAGGGATTAAAACCAGCTATCACATCACCAGCAGGAGCAGTGGTAGCAAACGTCATCCAAGTATTTTTAACCATATTTGTATTATCTATAGAGCCATTGTCCGTACCAATATGCCCCACATACTCAATGCCATCTCTTTTATAAAGGACAATCCAACATCCGCTCATTTCTCCAGTCAATATATCCACTCTGCAAAAGGGGATCTGGGTTATGAAACCAGGAAAATAATGAAGCCATCGAAAATTCCGGTGGTCTTTTGGATCTGTTCCCCGAACAATGCTACTTGTCTTCTTAAGAAAACCAGTTGACTGCCGAATTGTCATTCTCAGGGGCGGGAGGGTAACGAAACTACCGCGAGGAACTTCTATACCTGGTGGTGCAACTGCTGGATATGGTAAATCTATGAACCTCCCAACAATAAGCTTTTGTTCAATCATTGAATTGGTCTTTCCCTCAAAGATGTGGGTGTCTAAGTAAATAACACTCAAAACAGTCCTTTTTGCACTTCACAAGCTGCCATCTGTATAGCTTGAGCCATTTCTGAGGATAAAAATTCTTTTGTAGCTGAAGGAGTAAGAGTGCGTTTAAATCGTCTCTTAAATTCTGGCTCTTCGGGAATTGTTATGCAAATAATTAACTTAAAATAAAATTCGATGAGAGCGCCTACGCTCAAAAGTAGCTGAAATCCATACAGGGAAGGACTTAAGGCACAAACAGGTTAATACCAAAAGATAGACAATTGAGTTAAGATTTGATATAATAGCCAAAAACGAGATTATTTTACTTATGATACTTGACAAATTTTTGAACCTAAAAGGAACCTGTATTCAAGGCTATCTACACCTAGAAAATATCGGTATAGTTTGCCGAATCGAATCGAAAAATCAAAAAGCAACCTGTCCTCGTTGTGGGTTAGAGAGCGATAAACTCCACCAAAATCATCGACATTTAGTCAAAGATTTACCAATCTCAGGTCAACCAGTATACCTACAAGTTAATCGTCGTCAATTTAAGTGCGATAATTGTCAGAGACCCTTTAGCGAAGAGTTAGATTTTGTCGCCAAGAAACGAACCTATACGAAAAGACTAGCCGCAAATATACTCGAACAATTAAAAGAAGGAGATATTTTAAATGTTAGTCGAATAAATGACGTAACGGAAGAAGAGATTCAAAGAATGATAGAGGACATCGCCGAAGAAATTACAGAGCCAGACCTATCGGAATTAAAAAGACTAGGAATTGATGAAATCGCTCTAGTCAAAGGACAAAAAAATTACTGTGCGGTTTTAGTAAATTTAGATACGGGAAAACTAATAGCTATTCTAGAGAAGCGAACACAAGAAGAGTTGAGAGAAACGCTTACGGGCTGGGGAAAAGAGGTGTTAGAGCAAATTGAAGAAGTGAGCATAGACCTTTGGTTGCCTTATAAAAATTTGGTGAAAGAATTGATGCCATCGGCCGAAGTAGTCGCCGATAGATTCCATGTAATGAAACAAATTAATCAAGAGTTAGACGAACAGAGAAGAGCAGAAAAAAGAGCCGTAGAAGCGCAGAAAAATAAAAAACAGAAAGCAGAAAAAGAAGCCAAGCTAGAAGTTTTAAAGCGAAGTAAATATAGCCTGTTAAAAAATGAAGAAGATTTAACGGAACCCCAAAAAATTAAACTAGAAGCTATCAAAGAAAAATTCCCAAATTTGAAAAAGATGCAGGAATTAAAGGAAGAATTTAGAAAGATTTATGAAACCTCAGAGAATCCGACAGAGGGAATGCTATCCATCTCGGAATGGTTGGCAAAATCCTCCAGTGTTTTTACCAAGAGTTGTCAAACAATCCGAAACTGGTTTGGAGAAATAATTAGTTATTTCGAGCGAAGGACAACGAATGGGGTGGTCGAAGGAATCAACAATAAACTTAAACTAATAAAACGGAGAGGCTATGGCTTTAGAAACTTTCGGAATTTTTGGGTTAGAAGTATGTTATCTTGGCATCTTGTATGTTGATTTAGCATAAAGGGTAACGAAGAGCCTAAATTCTTTAATAACATAACTACCAGCAGAAATACTGTTGTCTGTATTAACAGCGTTCAAGTTGACCCTTAGGATTTCACCAGTACATTCTTGATACTCAGGTCGATTTCCCAGTAACGCCGGAAAGTAAGGATCTGGATAGTAGACAAACCTATTTCGGATAGCATAGAAAGTCATTCCATTACTTTGATGAATCTGATGAAGAGTAGCTCCACACTGATCAATATCTATTTTGAAACGAGATTCTTCGCGAGTCTCCCTATATATAGTTTCACGAGCTTCTGTTCCACGTCCGCCAAATACATTCGGTGTTCCTGCACACCAGTTGACTTGCCTATTATAAGGATTCAAAAGTGATCTAATGCCAAAATAGGCTTGATCAAAATTATCGATAGGAATTACATAATACTTGGGCATAATTAGCACTCACACAGTTTGATTGCTTTAAGGAGCTTCGGACATTATCTCCACTGCTGTTTGGTTTCTTCAACCTCCTTAGTAGCCTCATACAGATTGCGAATCAAATTGAGACTTTCAGCCGATTTTTCCCTGTCAACGTGCAAAGCTAATCCACACATTGGGCAAACAATTGGCTCACCAGAGAGCAACATCGGCATTGTTGTGGGAATCGTAAAATTGCATTCGGGACAAGGAACACCATTTTGGTTAGTGGGACTTAGGCGTTTTCGGTCAGCAAAAAAGGCTCAAACCATTACGGGACAAAGGGTTAACCTCGATTTATGATTTTCCTTGATATATCTGGGTTTCAGCGATTTTGGGCTTCTCGAAGTAAATCCCAAGCGGGGATTGGAGTTGAAGCTTTTCTCGATTTGTTTTTTGTCTAAGTCCCATTAGTAGGTTGTTCGGTCATAAATTCTCCACCTTGAAAAAGGACTTGATGAACTAAAAGGTTAAAGCTAAGTTGCCGATGATCCAGACCCCTCAGAAGGAGGAGTTTGATTATCCTTGACTTCGCGACTAGAAATTCCTTGATCCAATAACCTGAAGATTGTCAGTAAGCCAACAGGAGTGTCTGCTTGACCTGCTTTGATATTGATCTTCATTGCTGATTTGGAATCTTGTCTAGCCAAACCTGCTCTAAAAGCCACCATTTCTGGCTTTAAAGATGAGTCTTTTTTAATTTCTGAAGAAGACTCGTCTTCAGAAACCTCAGCAACGCTAACAGCATTGGGCGTATCCAATTTAACGATGCTATTGATTTCCACTGAAAAGTCGATTTCCGCTTCACGAATTTGAAGTGTCGGAATAGGCACGATTGATAACCCACATTCCGCACCCTCAACTGTCACATAAGCTGTCCCCCGCCAGAGACTTGAGTAAAAATACCTAGCTGGTGAAGGTTTTCTCGGTGGCCGCTAGGGGGGTCTTGAGACCCCTAATTATGAAAAAATAGGAATTGTTGGAAAACTGAGGCGAGTGGACTGTTCGACCATGAATCAATCAACAGAAATTGAAGTCAAAAATCTAGACCATCTGGGATTAGTAGCCGGAATTATCGATGAAATAGGAATCGTTGAAATTATCAACGAACAAGTCTCAATTGAGCGAGGAGAAATTGTCACAGCTGGGCAAGTCGTGAAAGCAATTATCCTGAATGGATTGGGATTTGTCTCCCGAGCCTTGTATTTATTTCCTCAATTTTTTGAAGATAAAGCAACCGAACATCTGCTGGGAGAGGGCATCGAACCAAAACACCTGAATGATGATAAAATTGGTCGAGTAATGGACAAACTTTATCAACTTAATGTTTCGGTCATTTTCCTACTGATTAGTTTAGCGGCCGTGAAAAAATTTGGTGTAGCAACCGAGAACTCCCATTTAGATTCGACTTCTCTATCAGTAGAAGGAGAATATAACAAGGAATACCCAACAGTAGAAATCCTGAAATCAGGAGCAGTGGGAGAAGAAATTGAAACCAGACAACAGCCAATAAAAATTACCTACGGATACTCCCGCGACCGAAGACCTGACTTAAAACAATTTATGATTGACTTAATCGTAAGTGGGGATGGAGATGTACCTTTATTCCTGAAAGTAGGGGACGGAAATGAAGCGGACAAAGCGGTTTTTGGTCAAATCGCCCGAGAATTTAAAAAACAAGTTGACTTTGACAGTTTAATAGTCGGCGATAGCGCCCTCTATAGCAAAGAGAATTTAAAACTAATGAAAGAAATGCGTTGGTTGTCTCGAGTACCATTAAGCATTAAAGAGGCTCAAGAGTTGGTTGATAGCATCTCAGAAAAAGAGTTAACCGATTCAGAAATACCGGGTTATTCCTGGCGGGAAACCATCTCTAACTATGGGGGGATAGAACAAAGATGGTTGCTAGTTGAAAGTCAAGCTAGACAAGAATCAGACTTGAAAAAATTAGAGAAAAAAATCGAGCAGGAAAAGAATTCTGCCCAAGAAAAAATCCGGCAACTATCCCGAAGAGAATTTGAGAATAGAGCGGTGGCGTTGGCGATAGCCAAAGGATTATCTGACTCCTTAAAATCTCATCAGTTAACGGAGATTAAAGTCAATCTCATTCCGCCTGAGTCCCAGGGGTCAAAACTCAAATCAAAAGACGATTTACCCTCTCAAAGCTATCAAGTTCAAGCCGAATTAGAGTTGAATTTGACCGCCATTGAGAGGCTAAAGAAACGAGCAGGACGATTCGTTTTAGCAACTAACGATTTGGAGAAACAACGATTAAGCAGTGAGGATATACTCAAAAAATATAAAGGGCAACAAGCTCCGGAAAGAGGATTTTCTTTTCTCAAAGACCCCTGCTTTTTTGCCCACAGTGTCTTTCTCAAATCTCCCCATAGAATCGAGGTCATGGCCATGCTCATGGGCTTGTGCCTGCTGGTTTATACTATTGGTCAAAGACAACTTCGTTTAAGTTTAAAACAGCAGGAGACGGGACTGAAAAATCCGTTGGGTAAGTTAACTGACCGACCGACGTTACGCTGGATATTTCAGGGCTTTCAAGGGATTCATCTCGTCCGTATTCAAGACAATCAAAAGATTAGCAACTTAACGGATGAGAGGCGCAACATTTTGAGATTTTTTCCCAAACCTTGCCAGGAATATTATCTCTTATCTTGACCAGATGGATTGACTTCAAGGGGTGACAAAACAAAGCGAGCAACTGGAACATCTCCCCCTAGATGTTAAGTCTGATTGCCTAGTCATTCTCAACAAGCACTGTTTATTGAGAATGACCGGGGGAACTCTGAAATTTTCGGCTTAGTTGCCGGCAGCTTGCCGCCAACTCACTCCTCTAGATAAGTATTTTGACTCGCGCCCCTTCCTCTTTTGAGACGTTGTGACACTTAGGGTGCGGAATGTGGGTTGATAAAACAGGAATTTCTACTTCTAATTCAGTAATCGTTCCTCCTACGCTTATTTTGCTATAGCGAAAGGTAAGGGTCTTTAACCTGCCAAACTGTAACGGCTCATCAGGAGAAGTCTCAAAGCCAATCTCCTGAATAAATCGAGCAGTGGCCTGTGCGGCTTGCGTTTCACCTTGCACGAGTGCCAGCAAGGGTGCGCCAATAATTTGATAGAGAGGTACATCTGTAATATCAGACATGGTGTAACGCCCAAAACTGTTTACAATTAAACATGAATTTCCTTAAGTGCTTGCCACATCTAGTTGAATAGAAATTGATGAAATAGCAGTTTCGGATAACTTTTCAAGATAATCTGTGTTTACTTCTATATCCATTGAGTCAATCGAAATTTTTTCAACTTTGATTGAAGAGGTCAGATCATTGAAATCATCGCCGACCCAGGGCGTATCCTCAACAAATACCTTAGAGCGGCCACTAAACCCTCTATGTTCGTAAACCGTTACCTTTATTCCTTGTGGTATTTTTAAAGAACTCAAGGTATCATTGCCAATCGTCAAATCGTTTATATCGTAGTTCCCCTCAGCAAGTTCTTGACTGGCTCCTTGGTAACTCCCATCCGCGTAGATTACAACTTTGCCACTTGGTAATGCCTCTCCAGTAAGAATAGCAAACTTCAGATCGACCGTGACATCTCTGACTTCTATTCGAGGAACAGAAAGCAATTTCAGAAAGGGATTTTCTCGGTAGGAAGCCTTTAAATCCCGTAAATAAGCATCCGAAGTAGCCTGAGCTTTAGTAATCTCAGTGAGAATCGCGCCGATGACTTGGTTTAATTTAGCCATATGAGTCCTAAGATAGTTTTCCTGATAAATCTAGATGGGCGTGACTAAGACTATGACGCTTAAAATTTGAAAATCTGCACTCAGTTTAGCCTCACAAAAAAATAAGTCTGCCCACCTACCGAATACGCGTAATTTATTACAGTTCGGTTCCCTCATTTTCACCTAAATCAAGTTCAAACGTGGATATAGGTTAGCTATTATGAGGTAGGTGTTGTTTCATCCGTTTTTGGAGGTATTCCCTTAATGCTCTCTTTGAGGATCTTTAAAACCTCAACCATTCCACCTGGCATATCATCCTGAACGGCGTGGATATAAATATCCATAGTGTATTCAACGGAATACTTAGAATTTGCAGCAGAAGTGCTGTCTTTCTTAGCGGAGTAGGAGGCATTAAAACTTGCTTCAACCTTCGCTGGCCCCCATCCATATCTCCCAGTCACGTTTGCATTGACATTGGTATTTGTTCCAGTTGTAGTTGTGTCTTGTGAGGCCGTCTCAGCACTAATATTTGCTTTGAACTGGATTGTCATATCATCAATGCGGATATACGGAATCGGTACAATCGACAGTAATGGAACGCTTAGTTTTACGTTTTTGTCACCACTCTCATATACGAATTCAACTGTTTGAAGTTCTCTTACTGCATTGGGATCGGTCGTTCCGTCCTGTCCTACTGCGAGCGGCTTATAAGCAACTGATTGGATAAAATCAACTGAAGATCTTGCAGCTTTTGCTTGGGCTTCAATCGCCGCCACCAAAGGCCCACCAATGATATTACCAAAAGGGAGTGATCCCAACTGTTTATTCGCATCGTCTTGTATCGCCATGAGCGTAAATCCTTAGATTACTGAATTTTAGTGAGTTGACTTACTTAATTTTTTGCTGACAAACTTAATTATCTATTCTTGAATCTACTAGTCTGTCAAGTTTGAATTGAGGGATAGAGTTTTTTTAATTTAATACGAGCATCAGCAGTAGTAAATCTCCAGTCAACTGAATTTGACTTTTCATTTCGATTTTCTTCCCATGCCTTAATTTCTTGTTTTAAACTATCCATGTCTGGGATACGACGCTCGAGACATTGACGATTCAAAACGCTCAACTCAATTTCTGCCATATTTAACCAGCTGCCATGTTTGGGAGTGTAATGAAATTCGAGTTTATCTAAAATTCTCTTGGCCTCTTCCGGTTCAAAGGCTTTATATAATGAGGCTTTTACATGAGTATTTAAGTTGTCTTGAATTACTCTAATTTTCTGGGCATCCGGATAACGCTCATCAACCAAATATTTCATTTGGTGTGCATAATCGCTCGCCGTCCTTTGTTGTGTAACTTCTACATGTCGCCAACCTTGTAATGGTTCAAAAAACATAAACATATTGGCTACACCATTACGCTCATATTGATAGTCATACCTTTCTGGTTCTCTCGGTTCGGCTGGTATTTTCTCTTTTGTTTCTTTGACTAATTGTTGACAACTCTCATCAAAACACAGCCAGGGATTTTGCTGGTCATACTCACTATGATATAGCAATTCTCTGACTTATGAGGTACAGTAGCAACAGTGAGTAAACCAATTGCGAATATCTTTTTGAGTAACTTCTAACATAGCCAATTCAATCCCTTCTATTAAGTCTTTGTAAGTTCTCGCCTTCAGTTTTCTTAACGTCGCTTTCACTTTTGACCAAAAGTTTTCAATAGGAGAGAATTCGGGAGAATAAGGAGGTAAATAGATGAGTCTAGCTTTTTCTTGTTCGATTATTTCTCTGACCATTTCTCCGAGATGAATCTTGGCGTTATCCATGATCAGACAGTCTCCTTCTTTAATTTTTGGCAGCACTTCCTTTAGAATAAATCCTTCAAATGTTACCGCATCCACTGCACCGTATATGTTGACTGATGCGACAACTTTTTCTAAGCTTATAGCACTAATTATTGAAATATTTCTCCCTCTTTTTTGTGGTTTTCTTCCCCGAGCTCTTCGGCCAATTAAGGCTCTAGCATAGAGTCTCAAAAGGGCTAAATTTACCCCCGATTCATCGATGAAAATTAGTTTTGATGCCTCAATTTCCCGAACTTCTGACCAGTATTCCACTCTTTTTTGCTGTACCCTGTCACTTTCTTTTTCCGCCGCGTGTAGTGTTTTTTTTTGAAACTGTAATTGAGTTTTTGCGTAAGCCGCCCCAGGGTGGCTCTACTGACTTTCACCTGTGTCTTTTCATACAGTAAGTCCGATAATTCTTCGAGAGTTGCATCATTGTTAGCTTCGATGATTTCTATTAAAATTATCAGTTGTTCACTATTTAACTTGGTTGGCGGACTTCCCCCTTGCGGACGAGGACGGATATCTCCTGTTTCTTTATGTTGCTTCAATAACTTCTGAATAAAGCTTTTAGCCACGTCAAATCTCTGGGCTAGTCCTCGAATGGAAATTTTTTCTTTCTTCCAGACATCGATAATTTTTTGGCGAAAATCTACGGAATAGGGTCTCATAGGAAGCTGGTAAGTTCTATTATTTGTCTATTTACTTTCTATTGTACCTCATAGCTCCAAGAATTGCTATAAATATCCAAGACATCTTCCATGGCACAGACAAACTCCGCTGATTCTTTTGGGGGAATGACCCATGATTGATTCAGCCATGGTTTCAATTCATTTTTTTTAAGGTTTTTCTGATGGTTTCTCGTGATATTTTTTCCACATATTCAAGTTCGACCATTTTATCTGCCAGCATTTGAAGTGTCCATTTTGCTCGTCCCGTTGGTGTTTCACTACAAGCGATGGCAATCAGATCTGCTTCCTTTTCCCCATCGATAATTTTGGCACGGCGATGTTCTTGCTTTTTTCGAGTTAATGATGATTCAATTCCTGACTCGACAAATCTTTGTCGTACTCTCTCAATGGTGGCTTGAGCAACATTTAAGGCTTCACTAATTTTCGAGTCAGTCCAACCACCTTCCTGTTGATTGACGTCTGCTAAAAGTAGTATTCTGGCATGGTTCATTTTGTAAGCTGCTATTTTTCCTTTCTTGGTTAGCTGCTCGAGTTCAGTTCTTTCGGAGTCTGTTAGCTCTACAATATATTTTTTCTTCGGCATTTTTTTGTCTGAAGTTGGATAACTTCTTCCAGATTAGCTCTTTTTTTATCCCTCAAAACAAAATTGATGCTCTAATACTCACCAATGATAAACATTTGGCTCTTCTGGTTTTCGTGTGTTAATTTTTGTTATGAATTAAAGCAAGCAAACAGCTTAAGTCGAAGATGTTCAAAATTGGTAAATCCATAACTCATTCTTTTAATAAGCTTTATTTTGGTATTCATTCCCTCAATTAATCCGTTGGTTGTATGATTTTCAAAGTAATTACAAATACCAGGCAAATGCTTCTGGATCATACTGGCACTACTTTGATATAATATTCCGCCTATTCTTATCCATTTTTCCAATTTTCTCTCAGCACCTCTGAACGTTCTACAACCTTGATAAATTTGTCTAATTTCTTCTTTCATTTCGTCGGCTATTCCCAAGCAGGGATGTTCTTTTAAGATAACTTCTAGTTGTTGTTTTTGCTCGTCCTTTAAGTCCTCTTTATTCTTCCATAATAAATGAGGTAATCCTTTTTCATGCACCCCCATTAACTTTCTCAATTTATTAAGCTCGTCATTGATGATAGCCATTACATGAAAACGGTCATAGATGATTTTAGCATTGGGAAATAATTCCTTGATCACTGCTGTAAATCCTGACCACATATCGACGCTCACTTCTTTCACTTTCTCCCGAACTGCGTCTGGCTGTGCTTTTAAGGCTTCCATTAATTCTTCTTGCTTATGTCCTTTAATCACATCTAGTAAAATTTTCTTGTCCAGATCTACGACCGTTGTTATGAAATCTTTATGTCCTTTTAAGTTACTAAATTCATCCAAGCTTATTCGTTCTGGTGCTTCCCACTCTTCCTTTTCTAGTTCTTTAGCCAAGGAATTAAATATTAACTTAACTTCTTCCCATCCTAACCCTTCTTATCGACTTATTTCTTCGATACTACAATTTTTTACTCTCTCATAAATCATCGATTCATAGCGAATTGTATGATGCTGTCTTAATCTCATAAAACTCAGTCTTTCGCTGATATACTTTTGGCACTTTTGAGAATGAAACTGGCGGCGTGGTACTTCTAAATATACCGGATTGCCTAATATTGACAAATCTCTGACTAGATTATACTCTGTCTGATTGATTCTGTCCAAGGTTTGATGGCAATTCGGACATTCAATTGTTTCATTTAAAAGAGCGAGCTTTAGGAAAATTGTCTGAGCAATTTTTTGATAATTGACCACTGTTACATTTGGTAAATCGAGGAGTTGATCAAAATTTATCCACATAACCCACCTCCTGTTCTGTGTTACTATTATACCATGCTCACACAGAACCTAGAAGAGCCAACATTTTACCCAAGAAGGTCTAACTATTCTTTTTTGATAACTCAGACAGAATCCCATTATTTATGTCAACAAAATCGGGCATCGTCAGGAAATTTATCAAGCATAACGGCGATCGCCTAACCCTGACTTTTAAGAAGAATATAGACCCTTGGCTCTTCTGGTTTTCGTGTGTTAATTTTTGTTATGAATTAAAGCAAGCAAACAGCTTAAGTCGAAGATGTTGAAAATTGGTAAATCCATAACTCATTCTTTTAATAAGCTTTATTTTGGTATTCATTCCCTCAATTAATCCGTTGGTTGTATGATTTTCAAAGTAATTACAAATACCCTGCAAATGCTTCTGGATCATGCTGGCACCACTTTCATATAATATTCCGCCTATTCTTATCCATTTTTCCAATTTTCTCTCAGCACCTCTGAACGTTCTACTACTTTGATAAATTTGTCTAATTTCTTCTTTCATTTCCCAGGCTATTCCCAAGCAGGGATGTTCTTTCAGGATAACTTCTAGTTGTTGTTTTTGCTCGTCTTTTAAGTCCTCTTTATTCTTCCATAATAAATGAGGTAATCCTTTTTCATGCACCCCCATTAATTTTCTCAATTTATTAAGCTCGTCATTGATGATAGCCATTACATGAAAACGATCATAGATGATTTTAGCATTAGGAAATAATTCCTTGATCACTGCTGTAAATCCTGACCACATATCGACGCTCACTTCTTTCACCTTCTCCCGAACTGCCTCTGGCTGTGCTTTTAAGGCTTCCATTAATTCTTCTTGCTTATGTCCTTTAATCACATCTAGTAAAATTTTCTTGTCCAGATCTACGACCGTTGTTATGAAATCTTTGTGTCCTTTTAAGTTACTAAATTCATCTAAGCTTATTCGTTCTGGTGCTTCCCACTCTTCCTTTTCTAGTTCTTTAGCACAGTGATTAAATATTAACTCAACTTCTGACCATCCTAACCCTTCTTCTCGACTTATTTCTTCGATACTACAATTTTTTACTCTCTCATAAATCATCGATTCATAGCGAATTGTATGATGCTGTCTTAATCTCATAAAACTTAGTCTTTCGCTGATATACTTTTGGCACTTTTGACAATGAAACTGGCGGCGTGGTACTTCCAAATATACTCGATTGCCTAATATTGACAAATCTCTGACTAGATTATACTCTGTCTGATTGATTCTGTCCAAGGTTTGATGGCAATTCGGACATTCAATTGTTTCATTTAAAAGAGCGAGCTTTAGGAAAATTGTCTCATCAATTTTTTGATAATTGACCACTGTTACATTTGGTAAATCGAGGAGTTGATCAAAATTTATCCACATAACCCACCTCCTGTTCTGTGTTACTATTATACCATGCTCACACAGAACCTAGAAGAGCCGACCCTTTTCTGCCGAAACTCCTAATTCAGACTAAACTAAACTAAGCTTTTACGCATTTAAGTTACATTGACAGCATTACCCTTATTTTTAAGTTTTCTACTCCATTTAATAATCAATCCCCCTTCATTTAAAAGCTGATTGACTACTTTTTCCAGTTCTTCTTTATTTTCAAATTCTCGATTAGCTATGTACTCTTTAGCGGAATGCCACACTAATTCTATTAGGTTGTAATCTGGACTATAAGCTGGTAAAAACTCTAGCCTAATATTGGGCAACTCTTTTTCCACCTGCTCAATAACATCTTTCTTTTTGTGATAACTAGCATTGTCTAATATAATGATAATCTTCGGTCCTTTTTCTCGAAAATCTTCGGGCAGATTTCCCAAGTTTATCCATTCTTGACGAATCTCTTCATGAAGTTTCTTTAATTGTTCATGGAAAGTTTCTGAATTTCCTTTTTTGCTCATAAAACAGACTCGTTTTTTGTCATTATATCTTAAGGATCCCATCACATTCACCCTTCCTCTTTTTCTTTGTCCATTCACTTTTTTTCGCTTTCCTTTTTTTGTCCAAGCTCTCCTTCTTATTACTCTCAAACTAAATCCACATTCATGAGGGGAACCCTGTGGCGAACCTGCGTCGCCACCTTGAAAGCCCCGTCCCAAAACCATACCTGGATTGACTCTGGCTTTTCTTTAGCCAACCTTAAATATTCATCTAATTTTTCTTTAAATGCTTTTCTTAATTTCTTGTCTTGCTTATCTTCTAGACTATATTTCGCCCAGATATACACATACTTTTTTCTTCTCAATATTCTTCTCACTTGCGAGCCACTCAGTTTAATTCCTGTTTCCTTTTCTAGATGCTCTGCTAATCTTGCCGCTGTCCATCTCCCGAATTCATATCCAAATTCCTTCGGGTCTTCATCAACTATTTTTAATAGTAAATTAATATATTCCTCTGTGGCTTTTTTATGATTTCCATTTTTTCTCCCATCTTCTAGACTTTCTAAATTGTTAGGATCGCCGTGAACACACCAATGGGCGACCGTTTTGAGTGAACAGCCAATAAAGTCAGCTATTTCTCGTTGAGTTTTTCCGTCGTTTAGCAAGAGAAACATTAAAATTCTTTCCCTAACCTCTGCTCTTTCTTCTTCTTTAAGAGCTTTTTGTAAGTTTTTCTTTTCTTCTAAGTCTAGGAAATCTTTGGCTGGCATAAGTAGGATTTTTCTAAAATTACTATTTCTATTTTAGGTGGTTTAAGTGCGTTTTAGCTTATCATTGCAATACCGTAGACTTAGTTAAAAGAATTGTTAGAGAATCTTAACCATGCTCAAACATTATGACTTGACCTGAGAGGGCGATGCCGTAGGCACTTGCTTCGCAAGACCGCAGCCAATGGCTAGGGGAAAAGCCCAAAGCACAGAATGTTCGCGCCATCATTATCATTGAAGAAGAACCATCTCTCTCGACCCAAGTAAAACGCACGACCCCTGCTCATTTAATCGGTAAAGGCAAAACCTTAGGGGATATTGTCAGTCCTATCGTGGATCAAGAAGATTGGGAATCTCTAAAATCCCACATTCCGCACCCTAGTCGTTGAAATCAAAAGTTGCTCTAGCCCTTGTATAGTAAGACTTTTAGCGATTACTAAGAATTATGAAGTGTCACACTCTAGTCAGCGATCGCCAGCTTAATGAGAGTTTATCTCAATAATTTGGTATCAGAGCTATCAGATTTTTAGGGCTAATTGTGCATCTGCTGGGCAAACAAATTAGCCTGTAATTCAGAGCCGGCAATCGTTTTGACGATTTAGATAAAATTTTCAATGTGACACTTTAGGGTGCGGAATGTGGGTAAAATGATCATTCTGCCTCGGCAAACCCGGAATGATTTCACCGCGACAAACCTATAATGAAAAAAAGTCAAGCCTTAACAACCATGAAATTAACTTTAAAACCCGAACACCAAAAGCTGATCGAAGCCAAACTAGATACAGGGCATTATGCCAATCCAGATGAAGTTATTGCCGAAGCCTTACAATTACTCAGTAAACGCGATCAGTATCAACAATGGGTGGAAGACATTGGCCAAAAAATTGATATTGCTGCCGAACAATTAGATCGAAGCGAAGGGATTGATGGAGAAACCGCGATCGCTCAACTCAAAGCAAGACTTCAAAAAAACTGTGAAGCTTAAATATTCATGAATCAATACATCATTTCGACCGAAGCCATTCGAGATATGGAACAAATTCTTGATTATTTGGCTAATACCAATATTAATGCGGGCGAGAAATTCCTAGAAGAGTTTAGCAAAAAGTGTCGTTATCTTAGCCAATTTCCTCTAATGGGGCGCAGTTATCGAGAGATTCGTCCCTATTTGCGTGGCTTACCGATGAAAAACTACATTATTTTCTATCGCTTAACTGAGCAAGGGCTAGAAATCATGCCTTTTATCAAAGGAGAGCGAGATTTAGAAGCTTTTTTCTTTGAAAACCCCTAAAAAATAAAGGCAATTACTTTTTTCAACTGTTTATAATAGAGATCGCTATAATCTGGAACATCTCCCCATCCCAAACCAGCCATGACAGCCAAAGAACAACTCCTCCAGGAAATCGAAACCGCTTCCGATGAAACCATTCACCAACTCCTCGATTTCCTCCATCAAACCCAAACCGCCAAACCGAAACAACCCTTTTGGCAATTCATTGAAGAACTCACCGCCGATATTCCCCCAGAAGTCCTAGAAACCTTACCCACCGACGGAGCCGAACAACACGATCATTATCTTTATGGCACACCAAAACAATAATAATGAAAGTCATTTTTGCTGATACCTTTTATTGGATTGCCTTGATTAATCCCAGAGATAACTGGCACACTATTGCCTTAGATTATGCCCAAAAATATGCAGATGATTACCTAATAACTACCGATGGCATCATAGATGAAACACTGAATTATTTTGCAACTAAAGGTGCTATTATGCGTCGAAAAGCTCTTGCTACCTACCTTCAAATTTGCCAAGAGTCGAATATGGAAATTATTTCTTACACGCCTCAACTAAGACAAGCTGGATTTCAACTATTCGATGAACGTCCTGATAAAGGCTATAGCCTCACAGATTGCATCTCTATGATTGTAATGAAACAAAGAGGCATTATAGAAGTCTTAACCCATGACAAACACTTTACCCAAGAGAACTTGCGGATTTTGTTCCAAGATTCTAATTTTAATAATCTTACTTAGAATTTGATTGCCCAGAGCAGTATTTCATTATTGATCTCCACAAAATCGGGCATCGTCAGGAAATTTATCAAGCATAACGGTGATCGCTATAATATCGAATATCTCCCGTCCCCAAAACTCCCTACTCCCTTGACCAGCAATGAAAAGCGTCACCTCAAGTAAATTACAAAATAACCTAGACCAACTGCTCGATGAAATCCTCAACACAGGAAAACCCCTAGAAATTGATCGCAACGGCAAACGATTAATCATTAGTCCCGTTGAAACCGTAGATAAATTACAAAAATTAATTTATCGTCCTCAAGCCATTATTGGCGATCCCGATGATCTTGTACAAATCAGTTGGGAACAGGAGATAAACCTTGATTTACCTTGATACTCATATTGTTGTCTGGCTTTATGCAGGACTAACTGCTAAATTAAGCGATTGCGCCAAACATCTAATTAACGAGAATGAACTCTATATTTCGCCGATAGTAAGGCTAGAGTTACAATATTTATACGAAATTGGGCGAATTACTGAAAAATCAGACGACATTGTTCTAGAATTAGTAAGTTGCCTTGATTTAAAGGTATGTAAAAAAGATTTTAATTTAATTATTAATCAGTCTGTCATTATTAACGAGACTCGTGATCCCTTTGAGCGCTTAATTGTTAGTAACGCTTCAGTAGATAACCATATTTTGCTAACCAAAGATTATCACATTTTAAATCATTATGAAAATGCCGTATGGGATTAATCACAATCTATGGGAAATTGATGAAGCATAACGGCGATCGCACCATTCAATCGCTAAATAACGATGGACTCCTATAGGTTAAGTACATAATAACTGTTCAAGGAGAATCATCGGTGATCTCACCTAGTTAAAATCCTGACTCCTAGCGCAAACTTTAAATATTGTAAAAAAAGTAATTTTTTGTATTCCCACTGATTACCATAATGGAAAATTCTGCTAATCTCTATGTTGATGAGGTAACTTATGGAACAGTCAAAGGGTAAATCCTCTCGTCAGCGCGGCGTAATCTTAACCTCTATCGGCTACCAAAAACTGCACCGTGCTAAAGTGAATTGGGAAATAAAACAAAACACTCGCTGCACCTTAGACATTCTTAGCCAACACACTGGACTGACTGCCAATACTCTCAGTAAAATTTTTAGTCGCTCTGTCGCCGTTGATAAACGTAGTCTGTGGGTCTGCTTTTCTGCCTTTAATCTCGATTTAGACGGTCAAGATTATTTATCCACTTTTACCCTTGCCTACAAAGACCGCCAATTTTCACATTGGGGGATAAATATGAACTGTTAAAAAGAAGGTGACAGCTAATAAAGGCGTTCAATCGTATCCAAAAGTTAGTTTGGGTCTAGGTTTTAAAAATCCCAGAAAAGAGGATTCATATCTGAAATCAGCAACGCCTCAAATTTAATTTGACTGGAATGTATAAGACCCATTTCCCCACACAGATCGATAGAGAGCTTTTCTCATAAAGATGAAGTATAAGCTAATTCGGTATCGACGATCGACTCCTACCTGACCATTAAGATAACTGTTATCAGTAATTATTGAGAAAATAAATCCCCATACCTTATTTCCTCGTGGCACAATAGAGACAAAGTATAAAAAACTTAACAATAAGGAGAGGTTCGATGGTTGCTACACCAGTCAAAACAAAACGTCTCACCGTGCAGGTGGCCGATCTCACCGCAGACACTACCGCTATTCGTTCCCTCGATTGGGATCGCGATCGCTTCGATATTGAATTCGGATTACAAAACGGTACGACTTATAACTCCTATCTGATTCGTGGGGAAAAAATCGCCCTTGTGGATACCTCTCACGAAAAATTCCGTCAACTATATTTTGATAGTCTCAACGGATTAATTAACCCCCAAGAAATCGATTATTTAATTATCAGTCATACCGAACCCGATCACAGTGGGTTAGTCAGAGATATATTGCAACTCGCTCCCAATATTACCGTCGTTGGGTCGAAAGTAGCAATTCAGTTTTTAGAGAATTTAGTGCATCATCCCTTTCAACGTCAACTGGTCAAAAATGGCGATCAGTTAGACCTAGGCAACGGTCACATTCTCGAATTTGTTAATGCTCCTAATTTACACTGGCCCGATACTATTTTTACCTACGATCACGGTTCGGGAATTTTATTTACCTGTGATGCCTTCGGAATGCACTACTGTTCCGATGATCTTTACGATGAGCAATTAAGTGCTATTGAACCGGATTATCGTTTCTATTATGAATGTTTAATGGCTCCTAATGCTCGTTCCGTACTAGCGGCGATGAAAAGGATGGAACCCCTAGGTAATATTAATCTCGTGGCTAATGGTCATGGACCGTTATTAAAACATAATGTTACTGAATTATTGACCCATTATCGTGATTGGAGTCAGGCACAAACTAAGGCAGAAAAAACCGTTGCAGTTTTCTATGTTTCCGATTATGGTTATAGCGATCGCCTCTGTCAATCTATTGCCAAAGGTATTACTAAAACCGGTGTGGCTGTAGAAACTTTAGACCTGAAATCCGCCGACCCCCAAGAGGTAAAAGAATTAGCTTCTTCCGCGGTGGGAATCGTCATCGGTACTCCCCCCGTTTCTGGTATTCATGCCCAAGAAATTACGGGGAATCTAGGCACAATTCTCGCCTCGGTTAACCCCAAACAATACCTCGGAATGTTTGAATCTCAAGGGGATGATGATGAACCGATTTTACCTCTATTTAATAAGTTTCGTGAAGTTGGCTTAACCAAAGCTTTCGATCCCATTCGTAGCGCGGAAACTCCTAACGAGAGTCTCTATCAACGCTGTGAAGAAGCGGGGACAGATCTGGGACAACTATTAACCCAAGAGGTAAAAGTTAAACAAAGAAAATCCCTCGATACTGACCTCGATAAAGCCATCGGACGGATTAGCGGTGGTCTATATATTATTACCACCAAGAAAGGAGACAGAAGCGGGGCAATGGTCGCTTCTTGGGTCACTCAAGCAAGTTTTGATCCTCCCGGTTTTACCGTTGCTGTGGCCAAAGATCGGGCGATCGAGTCTTTACTGCAAGTGGGGGATCAATTCATTTTAAATATTCTGGAAGAAGGCAATTATCAAACCCTGATGAAACACTTTTTAAAACGTTTCGGACCTGGGGAAGATCGTTTTGCAGGAGTCGATACTCGCACCGCTAATAATGGTTCGCCGATTTTAGCCGATGCCCTCGCTTATTTAGAATGTGAGGTAGTTAGTCGTATGGAATGTGCTGACCACTGGATTGTTTACAATAAAGTCGCCGATGGTCGCGTTTCTAAACCTGATGGTTTAACGGCTGTTCACCATCGCAAAGTCGGTAATTATTATTAGGATTCTTGCTTGATTTGACTGGTTGAGAAAATACAGATCAAGATGCTTGCTCTCAGCTTTTGAGATGGTTTAACCTCTCAACCAGTTAGTCATACTAAATCCGTTGAGTATAGGCTACATATCAGGAGAGGCAATAGGCAATAGGCAAAAGGAGCAATAGATAATCAGTTTTTAATAACCAGATTTAGTATCACATCTGATCACTGACAACTTACCCACTGATAACTGATAACTGATAACTGATAACTGATAACTGTTCCTATTGACTAATACCCGCAGATTTAAGGGCTTTTTCCATCAAAATTACATGGGTACTGCTTTCCTGTCCCTGGTTGGCAGCACGACGCTGAATATAACTGCCGTCGGATTGTAATTCCCATGCTTGCCGGTTATCTGACAACATAATGCCGAGAATTTCTTCTAGTTCCTTGGCGATCGCTGGTTCATCGATGGGTGTCACTGCTTCCACGCGACGAGTCAGGTTCCGCGTCATCCAATCGGCGCTACCAATATAAACCTCCTCCTGACCATCATTGTAAAAGTAAAAAATGCGGGAATGTTCCAAAAAGCGGCCGATAATGCTAATTACTCGGATATTTTCGCTTATTTCTGGCAATCCGGGTCGTAAACAACAGATGCCGCGAATAATTAAGTCAATCTGCACACCAGCACGAGAAGCGGCGTATAAAGCTTCTATAATCGGTTTATCGACAATAGAGTTCATTTTTGCGACAATGCGCCCCGTACCGCCATTTTTACAGTTTTTGGCCTCGCGATCGATCATTGCTAACATCCGTTTTCGCAAACTCACCGGAGCAATTAAAAGTTTGCGATAGGATTGCTGACGGGAGTATCCAGTCAGAAAGTTAAATAAATCGGTGATATCTGCCCCCAAATCCTCACGACAGCTAAGTAAACCCAAATCAGTGTATAATTTGGCAGTTTTTGGGTTATAATTGCCCGTGCCAATATGGAAATAACGACGGATTTTATCCCCTTCTTTTCTGACCACGAGAACCACTTTCGTATGGGTTTTTAGACCAACTAAGCCATAAACAACGTGAACTCCGGCTTGTTCGAGCTTTTTCGCCCAAGTAATGTTATTTTCCTCATCAAAGCGTGCTTTTAGTTCCACTAACGCCGCTACCTGTTTCCCATTTTCCGCCGCTGCAATCAGGGAATTGACAATCGGGGAATCTCCGGAAGTACGATACAAAGTCATTTTAATCGCTAAAACATGGGCATCATAGGCCGCCTGGGCGATAAACTGTTGTACTGAGGCACTAAAGGAATGGTAAGGGTGATGAACGAGAATATCGTTATTGCGAATTAAAGTAAAAATATCTTCGCCATCCTGTTCTAGGATACCGTCTTCGTTACCGTCAACTATTTCTCGCAATCCCTGTAAAACTGTTGGAGTGACAGGATTCCAAGGCGGATCTTTCAGTTCGGGACAGGGTAAAGACATAAAATAAAATAAATCTTTGTGTCCCAGCAGTCCATCCACATCGTAAACATCGATCTCCTCAAGTCCGAGATCGCGCATGATCCGGTTTTTAATATTGCTAGGGGTAGAACTGTGAATTTCCAGACGTACTGCCGATTTACCGATGCGGCGCTTGCGTACTTCTTCCTCGATCGCTAATAATAAATCATCGGCCTCATCTTCTTCGACGGAGATATCGGCGTTGCGCGTCACCCGAAAAGGATAACATTCTTGAATGATCATGCTGGGGAAAAGTGCCTCTAAATTGTGCATTACCACCTGTTCAAGGGGTACTCCCGTCCAAATCGAAGCTTTTCCGTCTTGGTGGCGTAATTCCTTGGGTAATGCCAGAAAACGGGGGAAAACCTGCGGCACTTTCACCCTGGCAAATAGTTCTTTATCGGTGTCGGGATCGCGAACGACTACGGCTAAATTGAGACTAAGATTAGAAATATAGGGAAAAGGATGACTAGGATCCACCGCTAGAGGAGTTAAAACGGGGAAAATATTTTGTTCAAAGTAATCATGGAGATAATTGCGCTGTTCTTGATGTAAATCTACATAGTTAATCAGATGAATTCCCTGTTCCACTAAGAGATTTTTTAGGGTGTGTTCAAAAAGACGATCCTGCTGTTGTACAAGGGGACGCAGACGTTTACTGATCTCGGTTAGCTGTTCCGAGGCAGTCCGGCCATCGGCACTTAAAACGGCTACATTTGCCTCTACCTGTTGTTTAAGAACTGCCACCCGTACCATAAAAAATTCGTCGAGATTGGCACAAAAAATGGCGGTAAATTTTAATCTTTCCAGTAGGGGAGTCCGAGGATCAAGTGCTTCATAAAGCACGCGACGATTAAATTCTAACCAGCTTAATTCTCGGTTAAAGTAATATTGCGAATCTTTAAGATCGATTTCGGAAGTTACGGTAGAAGCTTTAGCCATAGAGTCTAATACCTAAATAATAGATTAAACAGTTAGTAAGAAGCCACTCAAGTCTAAATTTGACTATTTTTGGCGTTTTTTTAGGCTACACTGCCCCAGATTAACCAAAGTTACCCCGATTATCTTGGATGCTAATCCTACTGATTCTAGCCTGACTGGGGAAAAAATCAATTTATTAACAGGTTAAGAAATCAATCCCGACAGATCAAGGTTAAATTAATCTTTCAGTGAAATTAGAGTGCCAGGAAGAACAATAGGCATAATTTGCTGAGAATATCGTCTTTAAAGCCTTGCTTTGATTATAACACAAAGTCGAGCCGATTTGTTAAATATATCATCTCAAACTTAAGGCAATAAGCCAAATCAGAATATTTGATAAGGATGATTATTAGATTGCCAATTGACCATTAGTTGATATATTTGTGTTTGATAAAAATAAGATAACTCATAAGCTAATCTTAACTCTCTTTCCCAGTCTTCTTTTTTAACATCATTAGCATTCCATGTACCTAAAACCTTGCAGAGTGCGATCGCTAAAATACTGATAAAATCGTGTCCACAACATAGCTGCCACGGATCATGATTTTCATCGCTAATTACCGATAAATACTGTTTAATTTGCTGTTCGTCTAAGGACAGTTTCTGAGAATGATTTTTGATACTTATAATTAATTTGTCAATATCTATTGACAGATTCTTTTTGTCAATAAACTTACCAAACTTTAATCCTTCAAACTTTAAATCTAACTCATTTCTAAGAGATAGCAATCTTAATTTACCAATTTCCTGACCTAACTTTAGTAAAGTTTCTCTAATATCTTTGGAAAAAGCTGCAATTTTTTCTTCACTTCCTCGTTCTTTTAATAATTTATCGAAAGCGGCAGATTTAATTAACATCATTTCCAAATCATGTTCATCGGTTAAAAAGAGATTATTACTGTCGGAAATTTGCTGTTCTATTCTCGAAAAATCCGCATCTATAACAGCAACAACTCGGCAAAAATTTTCTTTTTCTAAGATGGATAATGCTTTGATAGCATTATTTTTACCAGAGGCAATTGTCACCCTAACCTCTTGCTTGTTTACTAATCGCTCATAAATAAGTTTATCACTATGACCTTCAACAATTAAAAAAACTCCCTCATGATCGCTGCGTAGTAAACGAATGCTATTGGCAATTCTGTCAGGTGTTATCTGTTCTCTCATCTTTGCTTTTTTGCTTTGGTTTCTCTAATTCAACTGTCAAATCCCAACGATCATTAATAATATCAGGAGAATGGGTAGCCATCAAAATATCTAACCCGGAAAGTTTCGTGATTTCCTGTAAATCTTTTAAAAATTCCTGCTGCCATGAAATATGAAGTGACATTTCTGGTTTATCAATTAAGATCAAAGTATTAGGTTTAACTTTAAATAACAATTCATATAAAATTACTAATTCGTGCTGTTCCCCAGAAGATAAATCTGTTGGCGATAAAACCTCCCCTTCCTGGGTAGTGAAGATAAACCCTTTGCTTTGATCAATAGTAACACTTTTGAAAGAATATTTTTTATTAATTATATTTTTAAATAGCTCTACTTTAGGATAAATGTCATTGAATACATTGAGCTTTTTATCTACATCCTCAATATAAACCGATAATAACTTTCTGGTGCTATCATCAATACTATCTTTAACTTGGAAGTTAGAATCTTCATCTTTTTTCAATAGTCCTGCACTAATTAATTGATTTCTTTCGCTTTCAAGTTGATCAATTTTTTCCCTTAGTTCATCATCGGTCAATGATGCCTTTTTTTGTACAACTCTCGCTGGAAAGGTTCGGTCTAAAGTTTGAGATAGTTGTCCATACTCTGCTAATTTAGTTTGAATATTTTCTGCTAAATCTTCAGAATAGCTGGCCACAGAGTACAATGTCATCGGCATCCTTATAGTTCTGCCATTTTTGGCACTATTGGAAATATCTAATAGACGTTGTGATTCAATAAAACGAACATTAATAGAGTCTCGAATTTTATTTAACCAATCAGGATATTCTTGCTGGAATTGCTTTGGTAAATATTCTCCAAATCGTTCATAAATATCTTCTAAATCCAGAATTTCTTTTGTGGGGGTATAGAGCCATTTTTCTGATCCAACTCTATCTAAACCGGGTATGACATCAGCTATCATGCCGGTCAGTAAAGGGATTTTTCTCCCGTCTAGTAAATTAGGAGAAAAAGTCAGTTTTTCTTTTTGATCGGAGGAAGTAAAATTAAAATCAATCTCTGGTCTTACATTACTTTTTTTATTCTTACTGGTGGAAGCTTTGACAACATCCACAAAGCTGTTATCGTCAAAAATTATAGTAAATTTTTGAAAAGGAATAGCTCTTATATCTGAATACTTTAAGTTAAAAAAGCCATTGACCAATCGCAGTATTGAGGTTTTACCAAAGCCATTTTTACCATGAATAATAGTTATTCTTTCCTCCATATTGAGATTAATTGTATGGTCAAATATGCCAAAAAGATGCTTAACTGTAATTTGTTTAATTCTCATAATTTCCCGGGAGCAAGCGATTAAACTTAGACGCACTCTACTACTCATAACTTGAGAGGATCGAGGCGTTGAAGCTAGAAATTTTGGCAGACGTTTTCAAAAAACGCCTATAGACACTGTATTATACCAAATCCCTTTTAAATAGTATGATTAACTCCCGATCGAACTTTAACAGCCCACTTCCCATTCTCCTAGCCGCTACTTAGGGTTTGCGGCAAAAAGCTTTTCGGTGGTGGCAGGGTGTGGGGTGTGGGGTGTGGGGTGTGGGGTGTGGGGTTTTATCGATTTTCAGGTGGTCAACTACCTAATTTTCAGGGAAAAAGTCCAGGAATTTTCCCCCCGATCCCCGCAATGGCTGGCACTTTTTGAGGGGAAAAAAGTCCAAAAGTCTTATCCAACAAGGTTTTTAGATTTATTCAGCAGACCCTACTTAACCTGACAGTATATATTAAGAAAAGCAACAAATACTTTACAGATAAACAAAAATATGCAGCAAATTCTAGGATTAGAGACACAACCAAAAATCTGGCATTGGCGGGGATTCAAAATCACCTATCAGAGTGCGGGGGAGACGGGACCTGCGATCGTGCTTGTGCATGGATTTGGGGCATCTTGGGGACATTGGCGGAAAAATATCCCCGTTTTAGGCGAAAAATGTCGCTGTTTTGCCCTAGATTTAATTGGTTTTGGCGGTTCCGACAAACCCGAACCGAAAAACGAGATCGATTACACTTTCGAGACTTGGGGGGCGCAAATTGCCGATTTTTGTCGGGAAGTGGTGGGGGGTCCTGCTTTTTTGGCGGGTAATTCCATCGGTTGTGTGGCCATCATGCAGGCTGCCGTCGATTATCCCGATTTTGTCCTTGGGGTAGCGGCGATCAATTGTTCCCTCAGACTACTGCACGAAAGAAAACGGGGGGAATTACCATGGTATCGTCGTTTAGGCGCAGATTTTGCCCAAATAATTCTAAAAAATAAGGCAATTGGGGCTTTTTTCTTCCAACAGATCGCTAAACCCCAGACAGTGCGTAAAATTCTCCTGCAAGCTTATCGGCGCTCGGAAGCGGTAACGGAGGAATTAGTAGAAATAATCCTAAAACCCGCCAGAGATCAGGGAGCGATCGAGGTTTTCCTCGCTTTTACCGCTTATTCTGGCGGCCCGCTGCCAGAAGACCTACTGCCGATTCTCCCCTGTCGGGCGATTCTGCTTTGGGGTAGCGAAGATCCCTGGGAGCCCTTGGCCTTGGGCCAAGAATTAGCACGATTCCCGACAGTAAAACAGTTTATCCCCTTAGCCGGTTTAGGCCACTGTCCCCAGGACGAGGCCCCAGAAATAGTTAATCCGATTTTATTAGACTTCCTACAAGCTCCTATCTAGGGTTTGCGGCAAAAAGTTTGTTGGTGGGGGTAGGGTGTAGGGTTTTACCCATTTTCAGGCGGTCAATTACCTAATTTTCAGGGAAAAAGTCCCGGAATTTTCCCCCCAATCACTCCAATCGCTGGTACTTTTTGATTTCAAAAAAGTCTAAAAATATTATCCAACAAGGTTTTTAGATTTATTCAGCAAACCCTATCTAAGTTCCTCTAGTAACCAGAAGACCTGGTATTAATGGGTTGTTGGATGGAGAAACCTCGGTTAATACTTTGAGGTGGAACTTGATTGGGGGTGCCATTATTGTTAGGTGGCATTCCCTGATTGGGATAACCAGTGACGTTAGGTTGACTGCCGTAGACGGGGGCCTGATATACGGGGGGTTGATAATAGTTGGATTGGTTGCTAGAGCCGGGGACGGGGTTAGGGTTGGCATTATTCCGGGAGGGTAGGGCCTGAACATTTTGTTGCTCAGGGGAATAATTTCCCTGGGGGTTGACTTGATTCGGGCTGCCCCCGGGGTTGGGATTAGGAAAATTATTCCAGTTATTAGTCCGCGAGCGATTTTCGATTTCCCTTTGTAAAGGATAATTGCTAGTGTCGCCACTAATCGGTCGCACTTGAATCGGTTGCAGACTTTTACTAGCCTTCGGAGCCTGATTTTGCTTAGGCTGCGGCATTAACGGGGTGAACAAAGAGGGTTTCTGGTTGTTATCGGGATTAGTATTTAAAGGGTCAAAAGGCTGCGTCGAGGCCGGTTTGTTCAGGCGAGCGGTATTATTATGGGCAGGAATGGCCGGCAATGGTACAGCAGTGGGGAGAGGAGTATCGGTAATCTGGTTAGCCCTGATTTCCCGCTCCTCCAAGGACATTCCTGGGGTATCTAATACCGAACCCAACCATTCAGGATTCTGTTGATATACCCACAAACCAATTAGAGCCAAGGAAAATATTCCTAACGGTAGCCAAAATAAAGGTTGGGCAAAGGGTTTT
The DNA here is from genome assembly GCF_000010625.1 of Microcystis aeruginosa NIES-843. NCBI lineage: Bacteria > Bacillati > Cyanobacteriota > Cyanophyceae > Chroococcales > Microcystaceae > Microcystis > Microcystis aeruginosa. Next base: position 103,427 of record NC_010296.1, on the reverse strand, counting down.
AATCCCGCCAGGAAATAGCGCATGGAAGAAGAATTTTTATAGTCACTCATACCGCTTAACCCTCTATAGGTTTTCCCCCATGCTATCAAATCAGTGAGCAGTTATCAGTTTTTTAGCCGTCAGCCCCCTGCCTCCTGCCCCCTGCCTCCGTTATCTGGAGAAAAAAGCTCAGGCTCTAGGTTTCAATCTTAAGAGTTTTCAGTTCCCCGTTCCCTGATACGGCGTAGAATGATAAGATTGTTTTCAAAGATACAATAGGCGTTTGTCTTCGCTAGAGAGTTTATGAAAGTTGGCGATCGAGTTCGTGTAATTGAGTCTGTGGTAGTTTATCACCATCCTGAACACAAATCGGATCCTTTTGACGTGAAAGGACTAGAGGGAGAGGTGAAAGGGATTGTCACCGAATGGCGTGGTAGGCCGGTTAGCGCCAACCTACCCGTCCTCGTCGAGTTCAGTAAAAAGTTTAAAGCCCATTTTCGAGATTTTGAGTTAGAAATCCTGGAAAAAGCCGCCGAATAGGGACTTTTTCGCTTATTTAAGCTACAAAGCGAATAAATTTATTTTTGCCCACCTGTAGGACTTTTCCGGTTAAAGCTTCGGCTGTCTCAAAACTTTTGTCCACATCGGTGATTTTCTCACTATCGATCCTCACCGCACCCCCCTGAATCTGTCTTCTCCCTTCGCCGCTACTTTTACATAAGCCAGTGGCCGAGAGGAGATAGAATAATTTCAGGGGAAAAGTGACCGCCGCGAGGGAAAATTCGGGTACAGAAGCAGCGGCCGCTGTATTTCCCTGTAGAACTATCTCCTGCGCCGTTTTTTGTGCTTTTAATGCCTCCTCTTTCCCGTGAAACTGGGCAACTACCTCGATCGCCAGTTGTTTTTGTGCCTCCCGCGGATTGCTCGCCATAGCATCTAAGGGCAAATTTGTCAATAGTTCGTAATAATCTTTTAACAAAGCGTCGGGGGTTTTTTCCAGTTTCGAGTACATGGACAGGGCCGATTCCCGCAATCCCACATAATTATTCAGGGATTTGGACATTTTTTGACTGCCATCGGTTCCGATTAAAATCGGTAAAAGTAGCCCGAATTGCGGTGTTTTGCCGAAATATTTCTGTAAATCGCGACCGACGACAATATTAAATTTTTGATCAGTTCCTCCCAATTCGACATCGGCCTCGACAGCTACGGAATCATAACCCTGCATTAAGGGATAAAGAAATTCATGGAGAAAAATCGGTTTTTCCTGGTCGTAGCGTTCGGAAAAGCCTTCTTTTGCCAACATTTGCCCGACAGTCATGGTGGAGAGAAGTTCGAGAATTTGCGATAGGTCTAATTTCCCCAACCATTCCGAGTTATAGCGAATTTCTAGGCGATTAGGCGTGTTAAAATCTAAAATTGGGCGTAATTGTGCCAGATAATTCTCGGCATTGGCTCTCACTTCTTCGCTCGTCAATTGTTTTCTAACTTCCGATTTTCCCGTCGGATCGCCGATTCTAGCGGTAAAATCACCAATAATCACCACTGCTACATGACCGGCATCCTGGAAAGCACGCAGTTTCCGAAAAGGGATACTATGGCCTAGGTGAATATCGCTGCCGGTGGGGTCAATACCTAGTTTAATTCTTAAAGGGCGATCGGTAGTTTGCAGTAGTTGGGTTAAATTTTCCCTAGGATCTTGGGAGTCGGGTTGATGGGGGAATAGGTCACTGGTGCCACGGGTTAGCCAGTCTAGGGAGGAAGATACGGTCATTGTTGCTCATTTTCCACAGCCTTCCCATTATAGTTTTTTATTATGTCAAGTAACAAGCAAAAGGTAAATAAACTGGTATCTTCAATAAGAGTCGATAACATCTTGACAATTCTCCCGATCAAATATAGAGTCTTAAAATCTTCTTTTTCAAAATTATCAAAAAATTTCCCTGTCTTGAATTGCGATCAGATAAGCCGATGAATCCTAGTTTTAATAACTCTATACCAGTGCAGAGGATCAAAGTTTCTGTAATTGTTTCTACCTATAAATCAGCAGAGTTTATCTGGGGTTGTCTAGAGGATTTAGTTACTCAAACTCTTTATGAAAAGGGAGAAGTAGAACTTATTATTATCGATAGTGCTTCTCCGGAGAATGAAGGGGAGATTATTCAAGAGTTTCAAGAAAATTATCCTAATATTATTTACCAGAGAACTAGAGAACGAGAAACCCTCTACCGCGCTTGGAATCGTGCTATTAAACTAGCTAGGGGTTCCTATATCACCAATGGGAATACTGATGATCGTCGCTGTTTTAATGCTCTGGAAATTATGGCTAATTATCTAGATAACAATAGAGAGATTAGTTTAGTTTATGCCGATCAATTAATTACCACCCTCAAAAATGATACTTTTGCCACCACCCCAGCTTTAAAACATTGGAATTGGCCAAATTACTCCTATCAACAGATGCGTCAAGGTTGTTGTGTGGGTTCTCAACCAATGTGGCGAAAAATGCTGCACGATAAATATGGTTATTTTCAGGAAAATTTTCGCTGTGCCGGTGATTACGAATTTTGGTTAAGAATCGGCATTCAAGGCGAAAAAATGGCTTTAATTCCTGAGATTTTAGGGTTATATTATTTAAATCTCCAAGGCTTAGAACATGGCAGTAATGGTCAAGCATTACAGGAACATTATCAAGTGTGTAAAATCTATAAAATTCCCCACCCAGACATTAAGGATATAGAAATTAAACCCAATCCAGTTAAGATGGAAGATTTAGGCATAATTTTACAGGAAGATGAGCGAGAAAAATTACAAACAATTCAAGCTATCTCCCGGAAAAGATGCCCAATTATTGTTATTGATGGCGTGATCTTTCAACTTGAGCAACGAAAATTAGCCAGAATTTGGTCTTCAATTCTAGAGCATTGGAGTCAATTAGAATTTAGTCAACACATTGTTATTTTAGATAGAAATAACACCGCACCAAGATGGGAAGAATTTAAATATTGGCCTGCGGAATCCTACGATTATAATTGCACGGGAAAGGATGCCAGAAAAATTCAAGCTATTTGCGATCGCCTACAGGCAAATTTATTTATTTCCACTTTTTATACCAGTCCCTTAAACACTCCTTCTCTACTTTTACTTGCTTCTGAACTACAACAAAAAAACGGCAATTTAACAGTGGATTTAGAAAAACACTATGCAATTTTATCCGCTTCTAGAATCATCGCTTTTTCCTCTGATATCGCCCAAGACTTAAGAAAGTCATACCCGAAAATTAACCCCGAAAAAATTGATATTATCGAGCTTTTTGAAGTTAATCAAAAAATAGCGGAAGAAATCAGTAATTTTCTCTGGTATGCGCTCAGTGAAGGGAACGAATCAAGTCAGCATCAAGTCTGGTTAGAGTTAAGAAAATTACAGGAAGCACAACAGACAATGTATCTGAAACAACAGCAAGATTATCATACTATGCAAGGGATGGGAATATCCCTAAAAGAATTAGATAATAATCATAACTATCTCCAGAAAAATAATCAGGAATTACGGGAAGAAATTAACTATTTGTCCTCCCGTAAGGGAATAGTAAAAACCCTATCGAAAACTTCTATTTTACTTCTTGCTAAGATCAAGAAAAAACTCCCAATATTTTAGGGAATTAAGAGAAAGTTTCCTAACAATGATCCGATCCTGGCACGGCAGGGCCTAAAAGTGGTAAAGTAATGTTAAGAATTAGAGGAGAAAACACTGTGCCACATTCGATCGTCACTGGAACTTGTGAAGGGGTTGCCGATTGCGTTTCCGCTTGTCCTGTTGCTTGCATCCATCCCGGACCGGGTAAAAATGTTAAGGGAACCGATTGGTATTGGATTGATTTTGCCACTTGTATCGACTGTGGTATCTGTCTTCAAGTATGCCCCGTCGAAGGTGCAATTCTGCCACAAGAACGTCCCGATTTACAAAAAACTCCCTAATTTATCAGGCTCTTCGGTAATTGTTATGCAATGGACGGGGGTTATAAGGGATGGAACCCTTATATAGAAAGGCATTTAGCGATTTTTGTCAATTATTTTTGATCTAGAGCGAACTAATCAATTAAGTCTCTTACCAGATAAGGATTTAGTCGATTTATGACCCCCTATCGAACCATACCAAGTAACGAAGAACCATTTATCAGTTATCAGTGATCAGTTATCAGTTATCAGATGTGAGTTTTCAGTTCACTGATTACTGTTCACTGAAAATGCTTCCCACTTCCCAATTCATAATTCATAATTCATATTACTGTCTGCTATCTCCTTTTTACCTTACCATGGATTATCTTTTAGAAGTTGAACAAGTTTATGCTGGTTATGTGCAGGATTTATACATATTGCAAGGGGTTAACTTTCGCATTGCACCGGGGGAATTAGTCACGGTTATCGGTCCCAATGGTGCGGGAAAATCTACCCTCGCTAAGACGATTTTTGGTTTATTAAAACCCAGTGCTGGAACTATCACTTTTAAGGGACAAAATATCGCCGGTTGGAAATCTAATCAAATCGTTCCCCTCGGAATGGGTTATGTTCCCCAAATTGCTAATGTTTTTCCGTCCCTGAGCATCGAGGAAAATCTGGAAATGGGGGCTTTTACCAGTAAAAAAGCGATTAAACCGCTAAAAGAGCGCATTTATGCCATGTTTCCCCGTTTGCTTGAGCGCCGTCGTCAGAAAGCTGGCACTTTATCCGGAGGAGAAAGACAGATGTTAGCCATGGGACGAGCGCTGATGTTGGAACCAGATTTATTAATTCTCGATGAACCTTCGGCAGCTTTATCTCCTATCTTAGTAACCAGCGTTTTTGAACAGATAAAAGCGATTAATCAGACGGGAACTGCAATTATTTTAGTGGAACAGAATGCCAAAAAAGCCCTAATGATGTCCGATCGAGGTTATGTTTTAGAAAGTGGTCAAGATCGTTTTCAGGGATCGGGTCAAGATTTACTCAATAACCCGAAAGTAGGGGAATTATACCTCGGGGCGGCTTATCATGATGCCAAACGAGATGATTAGGAATTTGTTAAGGATTGAGGGGGATTTTGATTTCTTCCCAGAATTTAGCGATAGGATAGTAATTGAGTACAAATCTCTACGGCCCTGATGTCAAGGTGATAAGCCAGCAACCCCTAAATAGGGTCTGCTGAATAAATCTAAAAACCTTGTTGGGTAAGACTTTTAGACCTTTTGTCAATCAAAAAGTACTGGATCTGGGAGTGATCGGGGGGAAATTTAGGCACTTTTTCCCTGAAAATTAGGTAATTGGCCACCTCAAAACTGGTAAAACCCCACACCCCACACCCCACACCCCACACCCTGCCACCACCGAAAAACTTTTTGCCGCAAACCCTATTTATTCATCGCTCAAGACAGTTGTGCTACTGCATTGAGAGCATAACTTTTAGTAATAAAAGGAGAAGTCATGGCTGTTAAAAGTCCTCCGTAATCAAGATTAAAACTGACTTCGCTTCCTACTTTTAACCTCTTGTTATGACTATCAAGAACTAGATGATCGCTACTAGAACCTAATATTTTTATCTCCTGACTTGTTTGTAATCCAGAGATAAGAATATCCTGTCTTCCTAATGCAATAATAACTCGACGGTGAATGCCTTGATCGATAAAGCTGGGAACATTACCAAAAGCATCTCGACCAATTTCTCCAGAGGGTAGAGATGGTTTATCTTTGGATTCGATTACTTCAGCAATTAACCGAAAAGCATCGGTATATAAGCCAGGTATCACTTGTCGATTAACTGTTTCACAACCTAATAAAATTGATTCTCCTAAACGCAGATTATTAATCCGACCAACTTCGCTACTTTTTTGATACCATTGATAGTTAGCAGAATTGCCTCCTGAAATAATCGGTAATTTTATTAAAAATTCCTGCTCAATTGTATCTGTTAACACAGATAATTTGCTCATATTATGGCTATCAGGTTTAATACCTCCATAACAAGCCAAATTACAACCCAGTCCAATAATTTTGATAAAGGGAAAAGCGAGGGTCTTTTTGATGAACTTGACCAGATCTTTCGGCAGTACACCTTCGCGTAAATCCCCTAACTCCGTCATGATAATAATGCGGTGTATTTTTTGCTTTTCCTGAGCATAATAGGAAAGTTCCTGAATTGTTGCTAATTCGGTATTTAAGCTGATATCTGCAATGTTAACCACTGATTCTGCTTGACTCAAGGCAGTACGCAACAGAACAAAAGTTGTCACTATTCCTGCTTGTTTCATTTTGAGAATATTTTCGATTCGAGAGTCAGCGATAAAGTTGACTCCACCTTGAATCATCGCCAAGGCGATCGAGGGATCACCCAAAATCGCTTTGGAAACTCCCATCACAGAAAGTCCCTTGCTACCGTAGAATTGGCAGAGTAAACGAGCATTATGGCGTATTTTCGGGAGAGAAATCTCGATTCTGGGTAAAAGGTCTTTCATCAGCCTATTTGCTCCCAATTGCGGGAATTGCAGCTAAAATTTCCCCTTTGATTTTCCGGTTTAATTTCGGAAAGCGATCGCATAAAGCTTGGACTAATTTCTCACATCCGTGTAACAAAACATCAGTAGTCGGTAACTGAAAATCTCGCTCATATTTGGCAATAATACGCTCAGTGGCTGCTGCGGTGAGATTTTCGTGATTAATCGCAATAGCGATAACTTTAGTGGGAGAAATTGCCTCAATTAGTGAAATTTCTTCCTGTAATTTTGGCATGGCTAAATGAGGAAAATCACAGCGAAATTTTCGGGCTGGGGGATGTTGTAAAATAATCCCATCGGGCCTACTTCCTTTCAAAATTCCCACGGAACTCATAAAAGCAGGATGACTCAGAGAACTTTGTCCTTCCACTAAAATAATATCGGGTTTTTCTTGCTCAAAAGCTTGAACCACAGCATTTTCAATTTCACCGATGACAAATTGAGAAACCAAAGCATCGATCGAAACCCCATATCTTGCTCCCTGCATCAAGCTAGTTTGTCCAGTAGCGACTAAGACAGACTTAATACCCAAGCCTTGGAGAGTTTGATTAACTGCCACCGCAGTGGTCATTTTTCCGCAAGCACAATCGGTTCCTAAAAAGGCAATAACGGGTATATTTACTTGGGAAATTTGCCCAGTAAATACATGAAGATCAGCTAATTGTGGTGGTTTACGAATGTCTGTAATTTGCACACCATACTGACTAGCTTGCTCCCTAAATTCTAAATCCTCGGAGAAGAATTGATGCAAACCATTAATAATCTCCATTCCTTGTGCCATTGCTTCTAAAATTAGCAGTCTTTCTAGGGGGGGAATAAACGCTTCTAAGGGTGCTTTGCCGTAGATATAACAATTGGGAACATCTCTAAGTTTTTCTAAGGCTGTTTGTAAATTGGCAAAAATGGGAATATGATTTTTTTTGTCTCCTAATGCTTCTCCCGCATCTTTTCCCGCTAAGGAACTATCCAGCACTCCAACAATTGTATATATTTCTGATTGTCTGATCAAGCCAGCTGCCGTTTTTCCGTCCACACGTCCAAACTGATTTTCACAGTAAATTAAAGCCGTTTTTTTCGTTGATACCACTTTCTTAATCTCCTGAATATTAGATAATTGAAATTTCACTCCTAACTCCCAGTAAGTAGGGAGGCACAATTATTTGTAGGATGGGTTAGCAGTAGCGTAACATGAGCGGGCGTTGGGTTTCATGCTTCAACCCAACTACGTTCATCTTATATTTAATTCCACCCACCTACTTAAGACTATTTATTCTTCTTCTTCTTCTATAGCATAATTATCTGGATCGATAATATCGTCTAATTCTTCTAAAATTTGCAAATCGGGATGAGCATCAGATTGACGTAATTTTAATCTTCCTGTCCGTTCTAACCAATGGAGAAGGGTTTCTTTGGAAGTTATCTGCATAACAGGAATTGCCTGATAGCGAGGTTCTTGACTAAGAGAAGGATTAAATTTCATACCTGTTGAATTTCCTTTGAGAAGTTATCTCTATTGGTTGTTCTATTGTTGATCACGAAGCAACCCACAAAAAACTGAAAAAAATTGTCAAGTTTAGCAAAGTAAAAAAGTTCAGCTGTCAGATTTACTATTTGGACAGATAGATAGAGTCGGTTCCAAGATATGCTCCCGATACTTGGGATGCAGACTCTATGGTGTAAATTAAAGTTTTCCTGTCTCGCTCAACTTAAATGTCAATCCTACGGTTTTTATCTAGCTAACGGAAAAGGTGATTAATAACACCAAAGCAACCAACAAAACCGCCCCTACTCCTTGCAAAATATACCATTTTTGCTGTTCTAAAGATGGGGATTTTGATAGATAAATCTTGGGTTCGCTACCATAGTTATTGATGATTCCTTCATCATCTACTGTATAGCCCTCTGGGAGAGGTATATTAAGTGATTGATAGTTTTGCCCGTTTATATCTAGTTTAACCTCAGCAGGAATTAATTCACTTCCATCGCTTGGGGAATAGACTGTCGCACCTGTCTCTTGATTAGATTTAGTAGAGTAGTGCATGATCATCTCTCTTCAAAATCTGAGTATAACACAGAATAAGGCGAAATGGTTTTTAGGCTAATTTTTTCCTAGGGCTTTAATCAGCAAATTTGGCTAATGTCGGCAAATTAAAGCAAAAAATATGATTTTATAACTTGACAAAGCTAGATAAAAACATTTAGTCAACTCGCTATTCACTTTTTAGCATACCAGCGCCATAAAACTCGCGCTAAACGTTGGGGATCATGACTAACTTTGGCAGTAACTTCATCTTCTGCCATTACATTCGCTAAAACAATGCGATAACCCATTTTTCCCACCTCCTCGCGGTCTAAAAACACAGGATGACTATGCTCTTGGGCGTATAATTGCAGAGATTGGGGCGATGGTGCAGTTCTTTGGGCCAAAACCGCATCAAAGACGCGTTCCTCGCAGACTTTTTCGATCGCCCGAATATGATCAGCCACCGAATAATTATCCGTTTCCCCCGGCTGGGTCATAATATTACAAACATAGACACGGGGGACTGTCACCTGTGCTAGGGCCTGACGAATTGCGGGAACCAACAAATTAGGGATAATACTGGTATAAAGACTACCCGGCCCGATAATAATATAATCTGCCTCCTTGATTGCCGCTAAAGCAGCCGGTAAAGCGACCGGATCGGCAGGATGACAGCCAATCTGACGAATTTGCCCCATAGCTTCGGTTATCTTCGATTCTCCCTCAATAATGCGCCCATCGGCTAACTTAGCCCAGAGACTAACATCGGTAAGGGTAGCAGGTAGCACTTTACCGCGAATGGCCAAAACTTTGGCACTAGCATCGATCGCCTGTTCCAGATCCCCAGTAATCTCGGTCATAGCGCTGATAAATAAATTACCAAAACTGTGGCCCGATAAACCATCCCCGGCATGAAAGCGATATTGAAACAATTCCGTTAATAACTTTTCCTCATCGGCTAAAGCGGCGATACAATTGCGAATATCCCCCGGGGGTAAAATGCCCATTTCCCGACGTAATCGGCCCGAAGAACCGCCATCATCAGCTACGGTGACAATAGCGGTGATATTGGAACTATACTGTTTTAAACCCCGTAAAAGCGTCGATAAACCTGTACCTCCACCGATGGCCACAATTTTCGGACCGCGATGGAGACGACGATGGGTGCGTAGGAGATCAACTAATTCCTCCGATGCGTCCGGTTGTAGTGCTTCTGTAATCGTTTCCACGGTGCGACTCTGACCCCAGAATAACAAAAAGACACCCAACAAAACCGCCAGCGGCCCGGAAACAGAATTGGGGACCAAACGGGCGATCGTTTCTAATGCTTGGGAAACAAACTCTAAAAAGCGATTAACTGGGGTTAATTTTACCCAAATAGCCAAACCGAAGGAGGTGAGAAAAACGCCGCTTAAACTGATTAAAAGCCAGCGTTTGACAAAAAGACCGGGAGAAAGCCATTTAAACCAACGATTAACTCGTTTAGGCGTTTTTCTGCCCACAGAAGCGGCTATTTTCCCCTTCTGAGCGTTGAGTTCCCGTAGCGTCTGTTTAAATGGACTCATAGATGTGGCCTGGCAGCGAACGCATTGATTCTGGAGAGACTGTAGCCGAAAAAGGGGACAAACTCAAGTTAACCTAACCTCCCACCTGGGAATAGGCCGCCTCGGAAATTGTGGGAATATCGGCGTATTTGCCGATAACCGACTGTATAATGCTGTAAACACAGGCGGCAAATGCTCCCAAAAAGACGACGTTAAAAAGAGTTTCTACCACTAAATTCGCCCCTAAACCCCTAGCGACGAAACCTAAGACCAATCCCAATAAATACACCAAAATCTCGATTAAAATCGCCTGCATGGTGTTAAAGCGGATAAAATGACTGATGCGGGGATTGCGTACCACGGCGAAAAAGAGGACGAAAAAGATAATTAAACTGCCAAAGCTTCCCAGAGAACTATAGAGAAAAGCTAAGGGATATAAGGCTATTGCTAAGGCCGCTCCTAAAAAAGGAATTTGCTGAAAGATAAAGATCCCGAAGGCAAAAGCCGAATATAAGGGTAAAAGATATACTAAAGCTGCAAAAATGCGATCTTTTGTATCGGTTGAGCCGCGCCAAGTCATAATCTATTGTCTCCTGAGACTACTGCTAACTCTCTTCAAGATAACCCGGCAGCCCACCAGACTTCGCGTAACTGAAGAAATTGATCGAGGCCGAAGATTGTTAGGCCTCGATCGAGTTATCGAAAATTTGGGTTAAAACCCCGTCGTTTTACGACGGCTTTTCCTGATTTTTAATGTAGCACTTAAGAACTTCCAGTGGCGCACCTCCTACAGAAGATACAAAATAACTGGGCGACCAAAGAGCGTCTTTCCCGTACGGTTTAGGATAACCAGCTTGTCCATACCTGCGACTAGAGACTCCCTTTAAAGAATTGACCATCACGGAAATAGATAGTTTCGGTGGGTATTCAATCAATGCGTGTACATGATCAGACTCCCCATTAAATTCCAATATCTGAAAATTCATCTTTTCCGCAACTTCTCTAAAAGATTTTTCAACCAAAGTCAGACTTTTAAAAGACTTTTCAACCAAAGTCAGACTTTTACCAGTAAAAACCTTTCTTCTGTATTTTGTCACACAGACCAAGTGTATCTTTAAATCGGAAACAGAGTTTCTTTCTTTTCGCAACCGACTTGACATTATTAACAGACCTAGTTAAAATAAATACAGACACACATATCTTAACCCAATGAAAGCAAGGTATCAATACCGTATTTACCCAACAGACCAACAAAAGAGGCTTTTGTCTCAGTTGTTCGGGTGTGTGCGCGTTGTCTGGAACGATACCTTAGCTTACTGTCAAGAACTCTATCGACAAGGGGAGAAAAAGCCAAAATATACTGAGTTATCTAAAAGACTAACTCAAGTCAAGAAAACAGAAGAAAAACAGTGGTTAACCGAGGTTTCTTCTATCCCTTTACAGCAGTCTTTGAGAGACTTAGAGACAGCCTATTCTAACTTTTTTGCATCTTGCAAGGGAGAAAGAAAAGGAAAGAAAGTCAAACCTCCTAAATTTAAGAAGCGTAAATCTAAACAATTAGCAAGATTTACCGATAATGGTTTTACCGTTAACCAACACTGCGTTACTTTAGCGAAAATCGGTGATTTAAGAATAGTTTGGAGTCGCCCATTACCTTCTAAACCTTCTAGCGTCACCGTGATCAAAGACGCATCAGATCGATACTTTCTTAGTTTTGTCGTCGAGATTCAGTCCGAAATACTTCCCAATAATGGGGAGTCAGTGGGAATTGATCTAGGGATTGCTACCTTTGCTACCCTCTCAACAGGAGAAAAGATAGACGCACCGAAACCGTTAAAGAAACGATTAAAACGACTAAGAAGAGCATCGGAAAAACCTTTCTAGAAAACAGAAGGGAAGTAAACGACGGGAAAAAGCTAGGAAACGAGTAGCTAGAATCCACGCAAAGATTAAAGACACTCGCACTGATTTCTTGCATAAAATATCCACTAGAGTTGTTCGTGAAAATCAAACGATAATTTTAGAGGATTTAAACACATCGGGAATGGTTAAAAATCGCAAGTTGTCCCGTGCTATATCAGATTTAGGATGGCGTTCTTTTCGAGATATGCTATCGGCAAAATCTGACAAATATGGGCGTGATTTTCGGATAATTTCCCGATGGGAGCCAACGTCTCAGAGGTGTTCCTGTTGTGGGAATATCGGCGGGAAGAAAGCGTTAAATATCCGTGAGTGGGAATGTCTTTTCTGTGGGACTTTCCATGATCGAGACGTGAACGCCGCAATTAATATCAAGGTCGCCGGTGGGCAATCGGAGACCTCAAAAAACGGACGCAGAGGAAAGTGTAAGACTTCTGTTAAAGAAGCAGCATCCCGTGAAGCGTCAACCCAACCGAAGATCGTTCAATTAAGTTTGTTTGATCTGCCGGTCATCACCGTCCGGCCCCGGCGGTGAGGATGTCAATCTCAAACAGAGACGGGGTGCTTGATTTCCTGTAACAGAGCCAGATATTCCTCCTTAAAATACTTTAGGGTACTTAAAATCGGATTGGGAGCGCTTTGACCAAGACCACAAAGACTGGTTTCCTTGACCATTTGACAGAGATGTTCTAGGTTTTCGAGGTCGTGAATATCGGCCTTTCGAGCGATAATTTTGGCCAATAATTCAAACATTTGTACTGTTCCCGTGCGACAGGGGATACATTTACCACAGGACTCCTCGCGACAGAATTCCATATAGAATTTCGCCACTTCCACCATGCTGGTGGTATCATCCATAACCACCATCCCCCCGGATCCCATCATCGAACCGAGTTTGGCTAAGGATTCGTAATCCACGGGAGTATCGAGTAAATTAGCGGGAATACAACCCCCAGAGGGGCCGCCGGTTTGTACCGCTTTTACTTGACCATCGGGAACACCACCCCCCATCTCCTCGACAATTTCCCGGAGAGTAATACCCATCGGCACTTCAATCAGCCCATTATTGCGGATTTTTCCCGTTAAAGCGAAGATTTTTGTGCCTTTACTGCTGGCAGTACCGATATTGGCGTACCAAGCGGCTCCCTCGCGGATAATAGCGGCGATATTAGCGTAGGACTCGACGTTATTAATCAGGGTGGGACAACCATCGAGGCCCGATTGGGCCGGATAGGGGGGACGGGTGCGGGGAGTGCCGCGGCCGCCTTCGATGGAATGGATGAGAGCGGTTTCCTCTCCACAGACAAAAGCTCCCGCCCCGATGCGGATATCCACCTTAAAATCGAAAGTGGACTCGAATACTTGGGAACCCATTAAACCGAATTTTTTGGCCTGATTAATCGCTTTTTGCAGACGATCAATCGCCAGAGGATATTCGGCTCTAACATAGATATAACCATGATCGGCCCCCACAGCATAGGCAGCGATCGCCATTCCTTCCAGGACTAAATGGGGGTCACTTTCCAAAACACTACGGTCCATAAACGCCCCGGGATCCCCTTCATCGGCATTACAGATAACGTATTTTTGTTTACCCGGTTGTTTAGCCACCGTCGCCCATTTTAAACCGGTGGGATAACCCGCACCGCCCCGGCCGCGCAAACCGCTTTGGGTGATTTCCTCCACCACCTGGGCCGGAGTCATCTCGTAGAGGGCCTTGTAGAGAGATTGATAACCCCCGACGGCGATATATTCCTCAATGCGATCGGGATCGATTTTACCGCTATTTTCCCGGACAATTTTGACTTGATGGGAGAAAAAGGGATGTTTTGAGTCCCCTAATTGCACCTCGGTTTTGCCGCCGTTTAAGGCTGCAATAATGCTGGCCGCACTTTCCGGGGTGACTTCTTCGTATAAGAGATCCTGGGGATCCACTTCCACCAACGGACCGCGACCACAAAAACCCATACAACCGACCCCGACCACTTCGACTGTATCCTCTAGGTCTGCCTCTTGGACGGCAGTGGCGAGGTTTTTTTTGATTTGGAGGGAGTTAGCAGCTTGGCAACCGGTGGAAGTGCAACAATGCACCCGGATGCTTTTTTGTCTAGTTTTTTCTTTCTCGGCCACTGCCAATAATTCTTGTAAGTCCATATTCTTCTCAATCCACTAGAGTGAAAAATTACTGGGAGAAACTCTGTAGTTTCGCTAAGACAGTTTCCGAATCTTGTTTAGGGGCCACGACTCCATCGAAGACCACGGCCGGCGCAATCCCACAGGCCCCGATACAACGGGCCGACACTAGGGAAATTTCTCCATCGGCGGTGGTTTCTCCCACTTTGACATCAAAGGCGTTTTCGATGTCTTCGAGGATTTTGCCGCTGCCTTTGACATAACAAGCAGTCCCCATACAGATGATACAGGTGTGTTTTCCCGCCGGTTTCAGGGAAAAGAGATGGTAGAAGGTTGCTACCCCATAGACGCGACTGAGGGGCAGTTTTAGCGCCCGGGCAACGTAGAGGAGAACATCTTCTTCTAGGAATCCAAAGGCTTCTTGAGCTTTGTGCAGGACTTCAATCAGGGCTGATTGATTATATCCTGCCCGCTTCATGGTGATGTCGAGGACTTTGAAGCGTTTATCGCCACTGGGATGCTCTTTTTTCTCCGTTTGACGAGGATTGGCAGTTTGCATAAATCTGAACCAAATAAATTTTAGGGGCGATGACGGGAAAAAGATGGAGAGTTGTCGGTTTTCCTTGGTCATCTCCCTGCTTTTATTCTGACACTGGCTCCGGAGGGCGATCGATAACTTTATCTTTCCTTTAGTTATTGGGGGATATTCAGTTATCAGTGACCAGTAATCAGTTTCCCTAAGCTGTGGAAGATGAATTTAAGCCATTTTTCAAGAATCTGGACTGAGATATAAGGCAATGCTGCATTACACTGCGTTAATACCAACGATAAGAAAGGCAATCGCACTCGATAAGATTGAACCCCACAGAAAACGGGTTTCTTTAAGAAACCCGTTTTCTGAAAGCATCCCCCTCTTTTCGTAAGTAGCTGGTTATAATTAAATTAAAAATGGATTTTAGGTTCGATCCCCCCTGCCCCTAGGGTTGATTCATGAATCAACCCTACCCTTGATAACGGGGGTGTCTGATAATTTTTAACGCCTACCTACTTAGGTTAAAGGGGTAAGGTTATAACAATCTGCTGCCAAAACAGACTTTTCAGAATATAATAGAGAAGAGTAGTCATTCATCACTCAGATTAGTTAAGATGATATTACATGACTAATAATATTGACCATGATCGCTTATTTAAGGAGTTAATCTCCATCTTTTTTGTCGAATTTATCGAGTTGTTTTTCCCTCAATTGATCAATTATTTAGATAGGGACTCGATTACTTTTTTAGACAAAGAAGTATTTACAGATGTCACGGAAGGAGAAAGGTATGAAAGTGATTTAGTCGCACAGGTTAAGTTTCGAGGAAAAGAATCTTTCTTTCTGATTCATGTAGAGGCGCAGGAAAGTTCCCGAAAGTGGTTTAACCGGCGAATGTTTACTTATTTTGCTCGCTTTCATGAGAAATTTGTCTTACCGATTTATCCGATTGTAATTTTTTCTTATTCAAGGCCAAAAAGAGCAGCGATTAGTCAATATGTGGTCGATTTTCCCGATTTTAAGGTCTTAGAATTTAACTATCAAGTAGTGCAGTTAAATCGATTAAATTGGCGAGATTTTCTCAATCAGCCGAATCCGGTTGCTTCAGCTTTGATGGCGAAGATGAACATTGCCGAGAAAGAGCGAGCAAAAGTTAAGGCCGAATGTCTGCGCTTGTTAATTACTTTAAGGTTAGATGCGGCGAGAATGCAATTAATTTCTGGATTTATTGATACTTATCTCAATCTAAATCCGGTCGAAGAGATACAATTTCAACAAGAGATTAGCACATTTAGTCAACCCGTACAGGAGGGAGTTATGCAAATTACCACCAGTTGGATGCGTCAAGGTATCGAACAAGGTATTGAACGCGAAAAGACATTGATTCTTCGTCAACTTAAACGCAAGTTAGGGGAGATTAATCCTTCATTAGAAACTAAAATTATGCAGTTAAGTATTGATGATGTCGAAGTATTAGGAGAAGCTTTATTCGATTTCTCTACGGTTGAAGATTTAATCAATTGGTTAAATACTTTAACTGCCTAGTTTTGACGTTAGCGATCGCATCTTCGCCATCACAAGCGGTGAGATTACTTCGGGTGGTTTTGGCTGAAAGAGAAAAGTTAACGCGGGAAGTATCCCCCTGACAATGACCCGCTAAAATTGTCATTATAGCTTGTTGATTGAAGTGAGGTCAAAGACAATGCTTTTTACCGTAGGGTGGGAATTACTCACCAATTCACCTTGACAGGCGGCGAAAAATAGGATAACATTTGTATAATTCTTGTCAAAATACGAAGAAAATATGAGTCTAGTTATTTCCCAAGAAGTGATTAAAGCAAGTGGTTTATCAGAGGATGAACTGTTAAAAGAGATTGTTATTATGTTATTTCAACAAGATAAGATTAGCTTGGGAAAAGCAAGTGAGTTATTAGGTATTAATCAAATCAAGTTTCAACGGCTGCTTTCTGAAAGAGGAATTTGTATTCATTATGATGTTGCTGAGTTTCAGGAAGATATTAAGCATTTAAAAAACAAAGGTTGGCTATGATCATTATTAGCGATACTTCTCCTCTCAGCAGTCTTGCTCTTGTTGGTTATCTGTCAATCTTAAAAGATATTTATACTAATGTTATTATTCCCCAAGCAGTTGCCAATGAATTGGCCAATTTAACTGAGGAAGATATCCGCATTAAAGCGACGCTTTCTCTGGAATGGATACAGGTTCAACAAGCCACTAATTTAGAACTTGTGGCTTGTTTGAGGAATGAATATAATTTAGATCTTGGCGAAGCAGAAGCAATCGCTCTTGCTTGGGAATTAAAGGCGGATGAATTGTTAATTTATGAACGTCTTGGACGGAGGGAGGCTGTGCGTTTGGGGCTGTCAATTACGGGTATTCTAGGAGTTCTTTTAATTGCTAAAAATAGAGGATTAGTTTCTAAGGTTAAACCGATAATGGAGTCTCTAATTAGCCAAGCAAATTTTCGCATCAGTCATCAACTTTATGAGGAGGTTTTGCAAACTGCAAATGAATTAGATTAAGTTGTGAGGGGGGAATTGAGAGACAATATTCAGAAAAACTGATGATTTAGAAATACAGTTTTCCCGATCAATGTTAACTTATGTTATGGAAGTCTTGAAAAATTGGCGCTTGTTGGGCTAAAACTGTTAGCAATAAACCTTTACAGTTAATATCATGAGTTCTCCCCTGTTGCCGATTCTTCCTGCTGTTGACGATATTTTATTCGATTTCGCTGAATCTGATGGCTTGAGTCAAGCTAATCGGGTGGATAGTGCGAGAAATCAGCGTTTAACCGCTACCGTAGTTTTCCTCGATGCTGGTGTTAGCGATTATCAAAGTCTCCAAGCTGGAGTAATTCCAGAAGTCGCCACCGTTATTCTCTCTCCCAATCAAGACGGAATCGAACAAATATCCGCTTTTTTACCACAAAATCCCCAGATTACCACCATTCACCTCTATTATTAAATCGGTGCGTTACGCTATCGCGCTTCACCCCTAAGAGTAAGCGGACAACTCCAATGAACCCAACAACAGCCAATTATGATGAACCCTGGAAAGAAGCATTAAGCGAGTATTTTGAAGCGTTTTTATGCTTCTTTTTTCCTGAAGTTCACCAACTAATTGATTGGACAAAAATTCCCGAATCCCTGGAAAAAGAACTCAAACGGATTACCGCTTCAGCTAAGACAAAAAAACGTTTCGCTGACAAACTTTATAAAGTCTGGTTACTCAGGGGTGAAGAAGTCTGGATTTTGATTCATATTGAAATTCAAAGTCAATACGAAGAAAATTTCCCTCAGAGGATGTATATTTATAACTATCGGGCCTTTGATTTGTATCAGAAACCAGTTATCAGTCTGGCAATTTTAGGAGATGAACGAGTAAATTGGCGACCAGATTCCTATAATTATACTATCGCTGGTTGTGAAGTGAGTTTGAAATTCCCAACGGTTAAATTACTGGACTATGAGGAAAGATGGACAGAACTAGAAACAAGTAGCAATCCCTTTGCTATAATAGTGATGGCACACCTGAAAACAAAAGCGACTACTGGGAAGCTGCCACAACGGGAACAGTGGAAGTGGAGGTTAATCAGGGGATTGTATGAAAAGGAGTTCGAGAGAGAACAGATAATTAAACTGTTTGAAATCATCGACAATATGATGACTTTATCCCCTGAATTGCAGTCAAGTTTAGAGAGTAAAATCAAACAATTTGAGGAGGAAAGAACCATGCCTTTAATGAGTAATATGGAGTTACGAGGAATCGAACGCGGTAAGGAAATTGGTAAGGAAATTGGGGAGTTACGAGGAATAGAACGCGGTAAGGAAATTGGTAAGGAAATTGGAGCGTTAGAAAATGCTCGTGATTTTGTCAAAACAGTTTTGCAAGCTCGCTTAGGTGAAGTTCCTTTAGATGTGGAACAATACCTGAATAAAGTTTCGGTACTATCTACATTACAAGAGATTGTTAAATTAGCAGCTACCGCTAATTCTCTCGCAGAATTTAAGCAGTCTTTGGCTAAAATCAATATCTAGAAAACGGGTTTCTTAGAAAACGGGTTTCTTAAAGAAACCCGTTTTCTGTATAATGTTAATTTTTGTTATATCCCCCTTGAAAAATTGGCGATTGTTTGCACAAAATAGTCGCATTAATCCTTTGCAGTTAACGTCATGACTTCTACCCTGTTGCCGAGCTTTCCTGCTGTTGACGATGTTTTGTTCAATTTTGCTCAATCTGATGGCTTGAGTCAAGCTAATCGGGTGGATAGTGCGAGAAATCAGCGTTTAACCGCTACCGTAGTTTTCCTCGATGCTGGTGTTAGCGATTATCAAAGTCTCCAAGCTGGGGTAATCCCTGGAGTCGCCACGGTTATTCTCTCTCCCAATCAAGACGGAATCGAACAAATATCCGCTTTTTTACCACAAAATCCCCAGATTACCACCACCAACTCTATTATTAAATCGGTGCGTTACGCTATCGCGCTTCACAGCCTACGAGTAAGCAAACAACTCAAATGAACCCAACAACCGCCAATTATGATGAACCCTGGAAAGAAGCATTAACCGAGTATTTTGAAGCGTTTTTATGCTTCTTTTTTCCTGAAGTTCACCAACTAATTGATTGGACAAAAATTCCCGAATCCCTGGAAAAAGAACTCAAACGGATTACCGCTTCAGCAAAGACAAAAAAACGTTTCGCTGACAAACTTTATAAGGCTTGGCTACTTGAGGGACAAGAAGTCTGGATTTTGATTCATATTGAAATTCAAAGTCAATACGAAGAAAATTTCCCTCAGAGGATGTATATTTATAACTATCGGGCCTTTGATTTGTATCAGAAACCAGTTATCAGTCTGGCAATTTTAGGAGATGAACGAGTAAATTGGCGACCAGATTCCTATAATTATACTATCGCCGGCTGTGAAGTGAGTCTGAAATTCCCAACAGTCAAATTACTGGACTATGAGGAAAGCTGGTCAGAACTAGAAGCAAGTAGCAATCCCTTTGCTATAATAGTCATGGCACACCTGAAAACAAAAGCGACTACTGGGAAGCTGCCACAACGGGAACAGTGGAAGTGGAAGTTAATCAGGGGATTATATGAAAAGGAGTTCGAGAGGGAACAGATAATTAAACTGTTTGAAATCATCGACAATATGATGACTTTATCCCCTGAATTGCAGTCAAGCTTAGAGAGTAAAATTAAACAATTTGAGGAGGAAAAAACCATGCCTTTAATGAGTAATATGGAGTTACGAGGAAGGAAAATTGGTGAGGAAATTGGGGAGTTACGAGGAATAGAACGCGGTAAGGAAATTGGTAAGGAAATTGGAGCGTTAGAAAATGCTCGTGATTTTGTGAAAAAAGTTTTGGAAAACCGACTAGGCGATATCCCTGGAGATATTGGACAATGTCTCAATGATGCTTCAGTTATTTCGGTTTTAGAAGAGATGTTAAAAGCCGCACTTATAGTAAATTCTTTTGAGGAGTGTAGGAAGTCTTTTAGTATCATCATAAATAAGTAGGGTGGGTAATACCTACCTTACTTAGTAAACTGTTTGAAATCATCGACAATATGATGACTTTATCCCCTGAATTGCAGTCAAGTTTAGAGAGTAAAATCAAACAATTTGAGGAGGAAAGAACCATGCCTTTAATGAGTAATATGGAGTTACGAGGAATAGAACGCGGTAAGGAAATCGGTAAGGAAATTGGCAAGGAAATTGGGGAGTTACGAGGAATAGAACGCGG
Source organism: Microcystis aeruginosa NIES-843 (assembly GCF_000010625.1). NCBI lineage: Bacteria > Bacillati > Cyanobacteriota > Cyanophyceae > Chroococcales > Microcystaceae > Microcystis > Microcystis aeruginosa. The sequence goes on along the minus strand of NC_010296.1, from coordinate 82,992 downwards.
TAAAGAAATTGGTAAAGAAATTGGCGCGTTACAAAAAAGCCGCGATGCCATAAAAACAGTTTTAACTGTGCGGTTTGGACAGATTTCTTCAGAAATTGAAGAGATAATCGGCAAAATGACTAACCCTACTATCTTAGAAGAGCTACTAAAATTAGCAGCTACCGCTAATTCTCTCGCAGAATTTAGGCAGTCTTTGGCAAGAATCCAATAATCTTATCCTAATATCTAGAAAACGGGTTTCTTTGAGAAACCCGTTTTCTTGGAATAAATGTTAATTTCTGTTACAGGGGTCTTGAAAAATTGGCCATTGTTGAGCTAAAACTGTTAGCAATAAACCTCTGCTGTTACCGTCATGACTTCTACCCTGTTGCCCCTCCTTCCTGCTGTTGACGATGTTTTGTTCGATTTCGCTCAATCTGATGGCTTTTGGGCGAATTTAGAAACCGCTTTTGGCACAAGTTATGATGTGGTTAAAGCGACAGAATTACGACAGCAGTGGCAAAGCCGAGATTTTAGTCAACTTCCTGAGATTGAGGTTGTCAATAGCAGTGTTTTAGGTAGTGCAAATGGCGCTTATGGGATTAGCACCAATAAGATATATCTATCTGAAAGTTTTTTTGCTTCTGCTAGTTTAGATGCTTTGGTTGCGGTGATTTTAGAAGAAATTGGGCATTATGTGGATGCTCAAATTAATAGGGTGGATACGGTGGGGGATGAGGGAGAATTATTTTCTCATCTGGTGAGAGGGGTTAATTTAACTGAGGCTGAGTTAACTTATATTCAAACAGAAGATGATCGTTCTGTTATTAATTTAGGTGGACAATTTATAGGGGTTGAACAAACATCACCAATTACTTTAATTGTCAATACTACTATAGATGAGAATGATGGAAGTGCCACTATTGGGAGTGGTTTATCTTTGCGGGATGCTGTTACAATTGCTAATAAAAGTCCTAATACTCCCTATATTATTAAGCTGAAATCAGGAACGACTTATGCTTTAACTTATGTTAATAATACGACAACAGGCGATCGCAGTTTGAATACGAATGGTACGATTACCATTGAAACTGATGGAACAGCACTAGCTTCTATTGTTAATAATGCTAGTCCTATCTCTGGGGAGAATGATTATAATTCTATTATAAGTAACTCTAGTCAACTTGGAGTTACATTAAATAATCTCTATATCAGCAACAAAGCAGGAAGGGGAATTGACAACGACTACGGGGGAACATTAACATTAAACAACAGTACAATAACAGGTAATACGGCTACTTATGGAGGGGGAATTGACAACGATGGAACATTAACATTAACCAACAGTACAATATCTGGTAATACTGGAGGGGGAATTCACAACTGGGGAAGGGGAATATTAACGTTAACCAACAGTACAATAACAGGTAATACGGCTACTAATTTTGGAGGGGGAATTGAGAACGATGGAACATTAACGTTAACCAACAGTACAATAACAGGTAATACGGCTACTTATTCTGGAGGGGGAATTTACAACTGGGGAAGGGGAACATTAACATTAACCAACAGTACAATATCTGGTAATACGGCTACTGGTTATTATGGTTCTGGAGGGGGAATTTACAACTCTACGGGAACATTAACAATAACCGACAGTGCAATATCTGGTAATACGGCTACTGGTTCTGGAGGGGGAATTGAAAACTATGGAACATTAACATTAACTGACAGTACAGTATCTGGTAATACGGCTGCTTATGACGGAGGGGGAATTGACAACTATGGGGGAACATTAACATTAACCAACAGTACAATATCTGGTAATACGGCTACTGGTTCTGGAGGGGGAATTGAAAACTATGGAACATTAACATTAACTGAAAGTACAGTATCTGGTAATACGGCTGCTTATGACGGAGGGGGAATTGACAACGATGGGGGAACATTAACATTAACCAACAGTACAATATTTGGTAATACGGCTACTCGTTCTGGAGGGGGAATTTTCAACTCTACGGGAACATTAACAATAACCAACAGTACAATAACAGGTAATACTGCTGATGCTGGGGGGGGAATTTACAACGGGGGTACATTAACATTAACGAATAACATTCTTACTAACAATAATGCCAACTTAGGTGGTGGTATTTACAATAGGGGTACATGGAGTTCAAATAGTATTATTAGTGGACATACTGCGAACCAAGTTTGGTATATAGATTCAGATGGAGATTCAACTACATCTGAATCCAGCTGGATTAATGGTCAATGGATAGCAAATCCAATAGATCCAAAATATCCAAATATATATGATGATGCCACTTACACAGCACTCCCACCCACTCCTAATCCTCCACCTAAACCAACGATATCAGTCAGTAATGCGCGGTTTGATGCTCCCGCAGGGAAGGTTATTTTCGAGGTTAAACTATCCTCAACCTATGATAAACCCATAACCGTTGATTACTATACCCTTGATGGAAGTGCCAATTCAATAGACCCTAACCAATTAAAAGATTTTAACAATGTTGTCAAACAAACCCTCTCCTTTTTCCCAGGACAAACCAGTAAACAAATAGAAATTACTGTTTTAGGAAGTGCGCCTCCTACCGACCAAACCTTTGAGATTTTGGCTAGAGACACCGCTTATCGTGATTGGACAGATACGGACAAAGGCAAAGAAGTAGATAAGATCTATGACTATAGTGACCTGGGTTACGAAGGCTATCGTATCAATAAAGTTTTCAAAGATTCTAGCACAGGATTTGATGCTTTTGGTTTAACTTCTGATGAAAAATTCTTTCTGGTTTTAGCCAATCCCCTTAATGCCAATGAATTTACATCTAATAGCAATAACTTACTGCAAGATATTGCCAATACTTCAGGCGGTAACAATACCGCCGCCTATACTGCTGGACAGAATCTAATCAACCAACTCACCAGCGCCAATCAATCCTATACCTTCACTGATGGCACAATTTATGACCTTGCTAAACCTCCTGTTTTAGCCATTCGGGGTACTGAATTCTCATCTGGTAAAGATTTATTAAGTGATACTGAAACCGAAGGAGTTGGCTATAATCAATTTACTAACAATAAAGCCGCAATCAATCAATGGCTTTCAGAAGTATCTAATCCCGTAAGCGGATTGACTCTAAAACCTAATATTACAGGTCATAGTTTAGGCGGTGCATTAAGTCAGTGGGTAGGGGGTAGTTATACAGGACAACTCGGAAAGATTGTTACTTTCAATAGTCCGGGTATTTCTCAACAACCCGGCATTAATTTCAACGCTACTAATAACTTAGGTGTCACTCATTACATAACCTCGGCCGATGTGGTTAGCATTGCAGGTTCAACATACCTAAATGGACTCTGGAACTTAGAAAAATATTCAAAACTAACATCTGCAATTACTTTTGAAAAACATTCAGTTCCCGTCTTAAATCAAACTATTACAAGAACTAATTTGTCAAAGCCGACAGATTTAACTCGGAAAGTTGCCAACGGAAATACCACTGATTTAAGTAGTTACTGGTTTACATATTTGCCTGATGCTGATTATTTTGCATTGCAAATGATGATTAGAGGATTGGGAAGCTTACCTATTCCTGGAATTGGATTAACAGGAACATATCTGGCAGCGGCTTTAACTTATCGTGGAACCACTGAAAAAGTACGCCAAGCAATCGGAATTGCCATTGATGGTCTTGGAAATATATCCGATGCAGTAACATCCGCTTACAACGCAGCTAAATCTTGGACTTCAGATGCGTGGGATGCGATTATTGGACAGTCTGACAAGAAACTTGGTTTATCTCCATCAACTGCAAATCAAAGCAATTCAACGCAAACGCTTGCATCATCTTTTCTCGACACAAATAGCTATCAAATAGCAACAACAGCTACAGCATCACAGACAATTGATAACTTTTGGGATGCCATACCTGACTGGGGAGATAACGCTTGGCAAGCTACAACTAAATGGTCAGGAGATGCTTGGAACAGTATTGATGAATGGACACCCCAAACTTGGCAAGCAACAACTACCTGGACAGCAGCCGATTGGGATAAACCATTCTTTACAATCTCAAATCCGACAATTGTAGAAAACAATTCAGGAACAAACAACCTGGTATTTAAAGTTACATTGTCAACCACAAGTACCCAAACAATTACCGTAAATTATGCCACTGCTGATGACACAGCAACAGCAGGAAGCGACTATACAGCCACAACAGGGACTCTCACCTTTACCCCCGGACAAACCAGCCAAGATATTATTATTTCAGTCAATGGTGATACTGCAATTGAACCCGATGAGACTTTCTTGATTAACCTTTCTAATCCTAGCAATGCGCTGATTACAGATAATCAAGGATTAGGAACAATTACTAATGATGATGGTGATAATACCAGTGTCACTCTTGCGGTTTCTCCCAGTAGTGTGACAGAAGACGGGACAGCTAATCTCGTTTATACCTTCACTCGTACTGGTGTAACAACCAATGCTTTAACAGTCAATTACACCCTCGGAGGGACAGCTACCCTTAATACAGATTACACTCGTACAGGGACTAATAATACAGTCACCTTCGCTGCTGGTTCAGATACTGCGACTGTAACAATTGACCCCACTGCTGATACAAATGTTGAAGATGATGAAACCGTAACTTTAAACCTTGCTCCTGGGACGGGTTATACAATAGGTACGGCCACCGCAGTGACGGGGACAATTACTAATGACGATTTCTCCAAACTCTCCATCAATAATGTCACCGTTGTCGAGGGTAAAGATAATAATGCCATCCTCACCGTCACTGTCAACAACCCCAATCCACAACCAATTAGCGTCAATTATACTACTGCACCCATTAACGCTATCGCCAATGTAGATTACACTAGCAAAACTGGAACTATCACCATTGCACCTAATACTTCCACTGCTACTATTACCATTCCCATCCTCAATGATAACCTTAATGAGGCAAACGAAACTTTTGCCATTAACCTCAGTAATCCCGTCAATGCAACTCTTAGCAATAACAAGGGAATTGTCACCATCAGCGACACCTTAACCGCTAATGTCACCACTACCCTACCCGCCAATGTCGAAAACCTCAGACTAATTGGCAGTAATAATATTAATGGTACAGGTAACGCCGGTAACAATAAAATCACCGGAAATAGTGGCAATAATCAAATCAATGGACGTGCGGGAATTGATACCTTAACCGGTGGTTTAGGTGCAGATACTTTTATCTTCCAATTTGGTCAATCTACCATATCAACAAGGGATCGTATCACAGATTTTGCCATCAATAGTGATAAAATTGACTTATTAACTCAAGCTGGAAACGCCACGAGTGCGCCTAGCAATTTCAGTCGTGCTGCTAATAGCACTGTCACCACTTTACAGAATTTAATCAATCAAGTATTTACTGATGCCAATGGAGCCACTACAGGTAATCAAGGATTAGGGGTTAATAGTGCCGCCTTAGTGCAGGTAACAACCGGTGCGATAGCTGGAACTTACCTCGTTATTAATGATAGCACGGCTGGCTTCCAATCCAGCAATGATTTATTAATAAATATCACCGGATTTACCGGTACTTTACCAGCTTTAGGGAACATTCCAGTGGGTAATTTCTTTGTTTAATTAACAATCCTTCTAGCCACAACCTCGCTTTTCGAGGAGAATCTTTACTGAACCACAGATAGGCTTTTTCAATTCCCTGTTGTGCTTCAGGTTGTATGACCACTTGATACTTTTGGCTCATGGAGAACTGTCCAGCTTATCGAACAATTCAGAGAAGAATTCCTCTGCCTTCTTACCTTTGCCTTGCTTCATCTCTTCAAGACCACGCTTGACTCCTTTAAGCGTCTCAACCAATTCAGCAGCTTCAAGAAGTGTCTGATAGGATTCCGCATCTTGCACGACGAGTGCTGCTTTCCCATCAACCGTAAGCACCAAAGGGTCTTTGGTTTGTTTGAGATGCTCTAGGAACCGGGTCGTGTTTCGTTTAAACTCAGTTAAAGAATGAATGTCTTTTGAAAGGTTGAGCATTATCCTAGCAGACAAAACGCATTTAATTGTATGCTACCACAAATTAATTCCCCTGTGACAAATACCCGCTCCTCTCACGGCTGGCTTCCAATCCAGCAATGATTTATTAATAAATATCACCGGATTTACTGGGACTTTACCAGCTTTAGGGAGCATTCCAGTGGGTAATTTCTTTATCTAAGTTTCTAAGCTCTCCTTCTAAGTCACCTAGAAAAAGGGTTTCTCGGAGAAACCCTTTTTCTGTGTTAAAAATTGTCAGCTACCCCCGCCATCCATTAGTTACATATTTCTTAAGTAGGTAGGCGTTAAAAGTTGTCAGACACCCCCCTTATCAAGGGGGGCAGGGGCGATCCCCCCGCCTATCGGCACCCCCCTTATCAAGGGGGGCAGGGGCGATCCCCCCGCCTATCGGCACCCCCCTTATCAAGGGGGGCAGGGGGGATCGAACCTAAAATCCATTTTTAATTTAATTATAACCAGCTACTTAACATAAAGTTTGATAATAACTGTGGTATAACTTCACAAGAACTTGATATTATTATTACAATAGTCTCAAAAACAATGATCGAATTAAGTCCCGCCGCCGCTAGAGAAATTGAACGTTGGAGTCAAAGCCGTCGTCTGACTGGTTCCTATCTGCGTTTGGCAGTAAAAAACGGTGGTTGTTCGGGACTTCACTATCATCTCGAATTAACCCCTATTGCGGCAGAAAACGATCGCTTTTATCAAAGTCAGGGTATTAATATTGTAGTCGATCCTGACAGCGATCGCTACCTACAAATTTTAAAATTAGACTATTCAGAAGATCTCATGGGTGGTGGTTTCCGTTTTACCAATGCCAACACCCAAAATACCTGCGGTTGTGGTCTTTCCTTTAGTGCTTAATTAACTACTCCAAATAGCCAAGACAACTAAAAGCGCATTAACCAGATAAAAAGCTCCCACAATCTTCGTTTCCGTCCAACCACTTAATTCTAAATGATGATGAAAAGGAGCCATTTTTAATAATCTTTTGCCCTTGCCATCGGGTCCTTTTGTGGCTTTATAATAGATAACCTGAGCGATTACCGAAAGAGATTCCAGAAAGAACAGACCACTAATTAAAAATAATCCCCAGAGATGTCCGGCAATTAAACCCACCGCAGCTAAAGCACCTCCCAAAGCGAGGGAACCCGTATCACCCATGAACACTTTAGCGGGGTTGCGGTTATGAAAAATGAAGCCTAGACAAGCACCAGCAAAACAAGTGCAGAAAATCGCCAAATCCGGATGACTAGGGGCGATAATAATACCTAAACCCAAAAATGCGATCGCACCTGTTCCCCCCGCTAATCCATCCACCCCATCGGTGAGATTAGTGGCGTTACTTTCAGCCACAAGGACAAATCCCGCCAAAATCCAGAAGAAAAAGCCCAAAGGAATGACTAATCGACCCCAAAGGGTGATATCGGTACTCACCTGATTGACCAACATCCAGAGGCAAAAAAGCACCGCCCCCGTTATCTGTAAAATTAACTTCATCTGGGGAGACAGGCCCTTATTCGACTTATAACGCAGAATTTGCCAATCATCTAACCAACCGATACCCATGTAAACAAAGGTCAGCAAAGCAACCGCCACCACATTAGGAGTGAATTTAGACCAGATTAAAGCGAAAATAAGGGCTACTGGCACAAAAAAGCTGCCTCCCATGGTCGGGGTTCCTGCTTTCTTTAAATGGGCCTGGGGTCCATCTTCGCGCATAATCTGACCCATTTTCAAGCGCCGCAGCATCGGTACTACTTGACAACCAAGACCAGCACTGATTAACGTTGTGGCCATCAGGGGGATTAACAGGGAATTAGTGGACTGAAAAAAAACTACTAACAGAAATAGTAATCCCGTTAGTAGAATCAGGAGATGGGTTCCAGTGGGTTTTTTAAAGATAGGGGCGGAAAAAATGTTAGCGTTCACGACTAAAGCGCCAGATAAGGGTAAAATTTGCCAAAGAAGACGGGATTAATCTTCATCTAAGACTAATTCATCCTCGTCGTCATCATAACCGATATCATCGACATCCATGAGTTCAGATAGTTCCACATCTTCTTCGAGAGTCAGATCCGGTTCGGCGATTTTATCCCGGGGAATCATGCGATTATTTTTTTCTAACCACTCGACAATGGAAGCGTCTTTTTTTAGGGGAATAACCGCGGCCGGTTCATAGCGGGGTTCTTGACGAATAGAAGGATTAAGCATAATTACTCGACGATTAGCAGCAATCATTTCGAGTTTACCATGTCTTTTAAGGCTCTGTTGACATCCTCGCCGCCGTAAAACGGACGGCGATTCCTCACCACGCCACTTTTTTAGGGTGGTCGCGTCAATGGGGTTGACGCAGATAGCGAAAAACGCTTAATTGCTTAAGTCTGACTCTTTCGACCCGTCCGTTTTGAGTGTCCGGATGCCGGACGGCCACTTTGAACAAGTCGAAAAAATCTAATGTTCAACCTTATTTCCTAGAAAGTTTTACTCGTTCAAGGCCGAATTTGAATTCTTTTCTGAACAAAACCCCCTACTATCTGTTGTCAAGGTTCAGTTTTTAGCTTGGTTATCGCTTTTTCCATTGTAGCTTAAAGCCGTCCTAAAAGGACGGGGTTTTAACCCAAATTTTCGATAATCTCTTGATTGGCCGCGGGGAAAGTGTAATTATCTAGTTCCTGGATAGTTACCCAGCGGATTTCTTCACATTCGATCGCCCGCGCTTCGCCGCTGAGATAACGACAGTTATATACTTGTAGATTAACCCGAAAATGACTATAGGTGTGATCGATGGTGATTAAATGACTATCCACTGCGATTTCAATGCCAATTTCTTCTAATACCTCCCGTTTAATACATTCCTGTACCGTTTCATTGCCTTCGATTTTGCCACCGGGGAATTCCCAAAAACCGCCCAGGAGTCCCTTGGCTAGACGGCGATCGATTAAAATTAAATCTCGATCATCTCTAATTACGGCCACACCGATTTGTTTACAGGGTAAAGAGTCTGTTTCTGGAATCATAGCGGTTATTAGCGAAAAAACAGCAAAAAATAGTTAAAAACTGACTGCGGAAAATTGAGTCAAAAGATGATATAATCGAGAATTGTACGATTAACGATTAACAATGACAGTCAGTTCCGAATCAAAGTTTATTTTAAAAGTATTGTGGTTAGATCAGAACGTAGCGATCGCTGTGGATCAGGTGGTCGGCAAAGGAACTAGCCCCCTCACCGCTTATTTTTTCTGGCCGCGCAATGATGCTTGGCAACAACTGCAAGAGGAGTTAGAAGCAAAACACTGGATTGATGAGTCCGATCGCGTTGATGTTCTCAACAAAGCCACAGAAGTAATTAATTTTTGGCAAGAGTTACGCAATCAAGGCCGACAAATCCCCATGGCCGATGCACAGTTAAAATTCCCCGAAGTTGTGTTTAGTGGTAGCAATTAATCGGCTTTTTAGCCGTCAGCTAGATAATCTTGATAGTAAGCAGAAAAATGGCTAAAAGCTGATTGCTAAAGGCTAAAAAATTAATCGGGTAGGTTTATATAAACCCGCCCGATTTTGCTTGAATTTAATTTGATTTGGTTTGGTTTAAACCGATACTAAACCGCCGGCGGCCTGGTATCTAGCGCGAGCTTTGCGCCATGATTGTTGCGCTTGGATAGTTTTGCGACGGTCATCCCCTTTACTGACTTCATCGAGACGAGTTTGGGCCCGTTCGTATTCGGCGCGAGCTTTTTCTTTATCGATTTTTGAGCCTAATTCCGCCCCATTAACGAGGACTTTGATCTCATTATTTTCGACTTCGGCAAAACCGCCCAAAACTGCGATATTTTCCCAGTCTTTCCCCGGTCGAATTCGCATTACGCCAATATTCAGGGCAGTTAATAAAGGAGCGTGACCGCTAAGAATACCTAATTGTCCCGTGGAACTGGGTAGGATTACTTCTTCGGCCACGTTATCCCAGACAATGCGATCGGGTGTAATAACCCGTACTGTAATGCTCATTGGTGATAATAACGATAATTTTGGCAGATTTCTGGGTTAAGTAACCGCGTTTAGCGGTTACTACTGACTTTGTAATTAGCCTTTTTTGAGTTTTTCGCCTTTAGCGATCGCTTCATCGATACTGCCGACCATATAGAACGCTTGTTCGGGTAAGCTATCGAGTTCACCTTTGAGGATCATCTGGAAGCCTTTGATCGTATCAGCGAGGGTAACGTATTTACCCGGGGAACCGGTGAAAACTTCGGCCACGAAGAAAGGTTGCGAGAGGAAACGCTCAATTTTGCGAGCGCGGTCAACGGTGAGACGATCTTCTTCCGACAATTCGTCTAAACCGAGAATAGCGATGATGTCCTGTAACTCTTTATAGCGTTGCAGGGTAGATTGGACGGCGCGAGCGGTGCCGTAGTGTTCATCACCGACGATATCAGCTTGGAGCATGGTGCTGGTGGAACCGAGGGGATCTACCGCCGGATAGATACCTTTGGAAGCCAGACCCCGGGATAGTACAGTAGTTCCGTCCAAGTGAGCGAAGGTAGTAGCGGGAGCGGGGTCAGTCAAGTCATCCGCGGGTACATAGACCGCTTGGATGGAAGTGATCGATCCTTCTTTGGTGGAGGTAATCCGCTCTTGCAGGTCGCCTACATCAGTGCCGAGGGTGGGTTGGTATCCTACCGCAGAAGGCATCCGACCGAGGAGCGCCGATACTTCCGAACCAGCTTGCACGAAACGGAAGATATTATCAATAAATAAGAGTACGTCTTGCTTGCTGACATCGCGGAAATATTCGGCCATGGTCAAAGCGGAGAGACCGACGCGCATTCTCGCTCCGGGGGGTTCGTTCATCTGACCGTAAACGAGGGCAATTTTCGAGTCTTCGGGGTTATCAGCGTTGATTACCTTCGATTCGATCATCTCGTTGTAGAGGTCGTTTCCTTCGCGGGTTCTTTCACCCACACCGCCAAAAACCGAGACACCACCGTGTTGAATGGCGATATTGTTGATTAATTCCATCATAATGACGGTTTTGCCCACACCAGCACCCCCAAAGAGGCCGATTTTGCCCCCTTGACGGTAGGGGGTGAGCAGGTCAATCACCTTGATACCGGTTTCAAAAACCGTCGGTGTTACTTCAAGATCGACTAATTTGGGAGCGGGACGGTGAATAGGAGAGGTTTCGGTGACGTTAACCGGTCCTTTTTCGTCCACGGGTTCACCAAGAACGTTAAAAATCCGACCGAGGGTGCATTTACCCACGGGAACGCTAATCGCTGCGCCGGTATCGACGATATCCATACCGCGCACTAAACCATCGGTGGTACTCATGGCAACGGCGCGCACTTGGTTATCACCGAGTAACTGTTGCACTTCACAAGTAACCGATAGATTTTGACCGGCGGAGTTAGTTCCTTTTACGGTTAAGGCATTATAAATACGGGGCAGTTTGCCACTGGGAAATTCGGCATCGATGACAGGACCGATGATCTGGACGATTTTACCAACGTTAGTTTCTGTTGTCGCTACCATTGTTTATGTCTACTCTGGGTTTTAGCTGATAACTCCCACAAGGGGAAAGTCTTAATTTTTTGTAAAATTAGCCAATACACAGCTTATCACGCTAGGGGATCAGATCAGTTATCAGTTATCAGTTACCAGTGATCAGATTTGAGTTTTCCGTGGACAGTCTGAGCGCTGATTGGTATTAAATGGCAATTTTCTGCTTACTGGTTACTGATCACTGATAAAAAGTAAGGCAGGCCTTAGCCTACCTTAAAACAAAACGAGGTTGATCAACTTTGAGGATGCCGATGCGGATGCCGTGGATGGAATTGGTCTATTACCATGTATTGTCGATTATAGCAAGGGTTTTGCTGGTTGTATAGATTCAAATAACAAATAATTGTAAGCTTTACCATAGATGTTAATCTATACATTGAGCCGCAAGGACTATCTCTCGTCAAACTGGGTTTCAACCTGAACCTCAGTTCGGGATTAGTCAAAATTCTGAATGTTCTCCTAGCTGATAAACCCTATTCTTTCGTGGAACTGATGGCAAAATCTCTTTAACCGTAACTAACCTTGATTCGGTAAAGATTTTCCTCCTCTCGATCGCCTCGGAGAATTGTGCTGTAAGATATCTTCAGTTTAAATTGTTTATCCTCGCAATCGTAGATGAGAATAAATTTCGGTAGCTTTTGCGGGAATAGATCAATAATCTCAGGAAATTAACGGTTAATTATATGAATTCTGCTAAAATTATCGCCATTATCACGGGAGCAATTTCGATTTTAATCGCCGTTGCCTATTTAATCCTAGTCCAGATTCTTGACTTTCGTAGCGAGATGATTCCCGCTCCCCTAGAAGTTATTTTTCCTGGATGATAAAAATCAGGGTTGAAAATGTTTCAACCCCAGAAAAAGCAATTTTTGAGCGGATTAACCCACTGGTTGTAATACTAAATCCGGTTATTAAAAACTGATTATTTATTGCCTATTGCCTGTAAAGTGGAGGGTTGCATCAAAAGAGTTCCTCTGGCCTTATTGCCGGGGTCGTCTTTGCCAAGCAACAACTAATTTAATTTCCTCATAACTATAATTATCTCCCAGATTTTCTTTGAGAGTTTTCAGGGATTGATCGCCCAATTTTTTGATCACTAAACGAATATATTCCTGTTTATTTTTAGAGACTAACTGATTAATATCAATTTCGTAACCCGCTTCCAGCAATTTAGCTAAATGTTCATAGATGGTTGAGACTTTTAAGCTTCTTTTGCGAGCGATTTCTTCCGCATTCAACCCATCTTGATAGTATTGGAGAGTGAGGAATTGAGTAGAGGGAAGACTATCCTGACAAAAATCATTAATTGCCGCTATAAATATATCCCCATACTGTTGTACTTTACTGTGTACTACTCCAGAAATTTGACGAAACTGCCCCAAATTCCGGGGTTTCGATTGGGCCATCAAACGTAGACTAGAATCATGGAAAATAACGTAGGGAGGAACCCCTTGACTATCGGCAATTTTTTTCCGCAGTTGCCGCAAGCGCTCGAATAATAAATCACTTTCCACCATATTGGGATTGTCGTCTCCCACGATTTGACCGTTAGCTTTTTGGGGGACGGCAATAAACACGGAACGTTGTTTCCGCATCACTTCCCAACTGTGTTGATTAAGTTTCAAGATTCTAAAATCGTCTTCAGTTTCTACTAATATATTTTGCTGGACAAGGGAACGACTTAAACGTTTCCACTCCTCCACAGTTTTATCTTTACCGATGCCATAAGTAGATAATAAATGGTGTTGATATTGGGTGATTCTTTCACCTTTTCCTCCCCTGAGTACGTTGATTATGTGCATCATACCGAATTTTTGTCCCGTCCGCGCCACACAGGATAAAAATTTTTGTGCCTCGATTGTCCAATCCTGGTTATTTGTACCATTCCGACAGTTATCACAGTTACCACAGTTACCCGCAAAACTTTCTCCAAAGTAACCTAGTACGCGCGATCTTCTACATTCAGTCCCTTCAGCATAATCTAACACCTGTCGCAATTGTTGACGAGCTTTCTGTTGTTCATTTTGCTCGGTTTTTTGGTTAATAAAATACTCAATTTTTCTGGCATCTGCAAAGCTAAAAAAGAGTGTACATTTAGCTGGTTCTCCGTCCCTACCCGCGCGGCCCGATTCTTGATAATATCCCTCTAAATTGCGGGGTAAATCGTAATGAATGACAAAGCGTACATCCGGTTTATTAATCCCCATACCGAAGGCAATTGTTGCCACCATAATCTGCACATCATCCCGAATAAAACGGGTTTGATTGTTACTTCTTTCCCGATCCTCCATACCCGCGTGATAGGGTAGGGCATTAATACCATCTTTTTGCAACTGTTCAGCAACTTTATCGACGGTTTTGCGGCTGATACAGTAAACTATTCCTGCTCCTTTTTGTCCTTTAATATATTGATACAATTGCTGATAAGATTTACTGGTTTTAGGTTGAACTTCATAATAAAGATTAGGACGATTAAAACTAGCAATATGAATGGAAGTATCTCGCAATCCTAATTGTTGGATAATATCTTCTCTAACCTGTTGGGTAGCGGTGGCAGTTAAAGCCAGAATTGGCACGGAGGGAAAGCGTTGACGAACTTGTTTAATTTGTCGATATTCAGGGCGGAAATCATGACCCCAATCGGAGACACAGTGAGCTTCATCCACTGCTAAACAGGCTAAACCGAGGTAATTATCAATAACAGCTAAAAAGTCTAAAAAACTAGGCGATAATAATCTTTCTGGGGCGACATATAACAGTTTAATTTTTCCTTGCAGGATTAAAGATTCTCTTTCTCTGACTTGTTTAGCGTTTAAAGTGCTATTGAGAAATGTTGCCCCGATGCCATTATCAGCTAAAGCAGTTACTTGATCCTGCATTAAAGCAATTAAGGGAGAAACCACCACCGTCACCCCTTTTTTGATTAAAGCGGGTAGCTGAAAACAGAGAGATTTACCGCCTCCAGTGGGCATAATTACTAATAAATCCTGATTATTTAAAGCAGCCTCAATTATTTGGCGTTGATTCGGTCGAAATTGATCGTAGCCAAAGTGATATTTTAAGGCTTTTTCTAAAGAGTCAATTGCAGCCATTGAGCAAGGGGAAAAATATTTTTATAGTAGTTATTTTAAGGTTAGGGATTTAAGCGATCATTGATCAGTGATCAGTAATCAGTAAAAAGAAAGCTGATAGCCAAAACAACTGACCTTAAGATTGTCTCACCTGATCGGGAACACCAACAAAGGAGAGATTGGCTAATTTTTTCAGATTTTGACAGCGCAATAACTCGTTAAAATTGAGACTCGATCGCCCCTCAATTTCAGCTATAGTCTCAATAGCCGATAATAAACCCTTAGCGGCCTCGGTTTCCGTGTAACCGCGTCTAACAGCCACTTTTAGGGCCGCTTCATCCGCGTCTAATTCCCGTTGGGGGCTGCGTTTTTCTCGCCAAATCCGGTTAATTGCCAAGGCAGTTAAACCCCCCGCTACTGCCATACCGACGGCATCGGTTTGCAGGGTTTCCACGGTTAAACCGATCATACCAGCCAGAGCAATTAATCGATCGAGATCGGGTTTAAACCATTTTACTGCCGTTAAAACAGAGACGGCCCTTAACAAGACTAGATCCCGTTGGGGTCTTGATAATTGCCGCCAGAGGTCAAAATTAATTTGAATCGGTCTGACTCCTCTTTGCCAGGGCAGGGGAAAATTAGTTTCGATTACCTTGGTGCTTTCGGGTTTGCTGACAATGCGCGTCATCATCCGTCCCGAAGCAGGCATGAGGTCTAGTAAGTGACTAATCTCGTTGTCTTGGTTCATCGATCGCCGGCCAATAGTCTTCGATCATTGAGTATAATCGCTTTCTGAGCTAATATCTCTTTTCCGACAATTTTCTCAACGAAACCGCGTGAGTCCCTACTGTTCGGCTTTGAGGGGTTCGATGCCCCAAAAATCGCCAATAAATTCTTGCATCTTCCTCAAAATCCTCATGTATTGATTAAACCTCTTGCATAATTAATTTTTGAGGATTCAAAAACGGCAAAAACAAGGATTAAATTACATAAAATCTGGAAATAGACCGTTTAATTGATTATTATTCATTCTTAATTCTCCTGACTACTGACTACTGACTCCTGACTCCTAACCCTAACAACAATTTTTGATTTTTACAAGAGGTCTATTATTAATGAGGGGATGAAACAAGTCCTGACCGTATCTTGCCAACTCCAGGTAACACCCGAACAGGTCGCCGCTATCGAGGCGACACTGAAAGCGTTTGCGGAAGCTGGCGACTACGTTAACGGGACGGTGAAACCGAACCTGTTGACATCCTCGCCGCCCTAAAAGTGCGGCGATTCCTAAACCTCACGATTTAAGTTTCTGCTTCCACCACCGTCGCATACCACAGTTAAAAAACCATGTACTGTCTTACACAGAGTCCACAGACTTTCGCCCCATTTCAGAAGCCCGATTCCGTGTGTCCCACGGTACGTTGACCGCCTATAGCTTCTTGTACTTGTTGCGCGCGACTTTTTACCCGGCCAAGCTTTTCTGGTCGGAACCCCCTAAGCCGAGTTTTCAAGGTGCTGCGCCGTCCACTTGGTTTTCGAGACTGGCCTTTTAATTCTAACGTAAAGCCAACCTAGAACGGCGGGGTTTCAGACCCAAAATTTCCGATGAACGAACTGGCGATACAGTCGCTTGTATCTTGAGAAGTAGGCAACCCGTCCCAACCTAGGTAAAAAATACCGCTTTGTAGCTTGGGTGCCTATATTCTGAAAAAGGGCGTGGACATCCAGTTCAACCGAGGTGCTTGACACCGTTGGGTAGCCACCGGAGCCACGCCGTCATCCCGATGAGACAAGCTCGAACAATCGCTGGAGGATTAACCTCGTATTCGCAAGGACGAGTTACCAAAGGGACAAAATAACTTAACCCCAGCATAAACGATGACAGAAGAAAAAACATGGGTAGGGATCGATGTCAGTAAAGAGGTTCTAGATATCTACGTGTTGCCGCAAGGTCTGACCTTGCAACAACCCAACAGCGACGTTGGCGTTCAATCGCTGATTGAACAATTACATCCTCTCTCACCGAGTTTGGTGGTGGTGGAATCGACGGGTGGATTAGAGCGCGCACTCGTATCGGGCTTACAAGCCGCCACAATACCGGTAGCGATCGCCAACCCCCGCAAGGTCAAAGGGTTTGCGACGGCATTGGGGAAAGCAAAAACGGACAAATTGGACGCACAGGTAATCGCTCAATTCGCACGAGCCGTGCAACCCCAACCCCAACCCGTGGTTGCCCCCCAAGCCCAACAATTGAGCGACCTAGTACGACGACGACAGCAGTTGGTGGAGATGCAGGTGGCGGAGAAAAACCGCCTCAGTCGTGCGTCTGAGACGGTGCAACTAGATATCAAAGCCCATATTGAGGAAATCCAACAGCGTATTGAAAGCCTCAACGAGCAGATTCAGTCCCTCGCCCAACAGCAAGCCGATTGGCAACGCAAAAATGAAATCTTACAATCCGTTAAAGGGATCGGCAAAGTTTCATCTGCCCTATGTTTGGCGGAATTACCCGAGATGGGAACACTCTGGCGAAAAACAGATTGCCCGGCTGGTCGGGGTCGCTCCTATCAACCACGATAGTGGCCAGCACAAGGGTAAACGCATGATTTCGGGGGGACGCACCTCGGTTCGCTGTGGCTTGTACATGGCCACATTGGTAGCCATTCGTCATAACCCGGTGATTCGGAAGTTCTACGAACGGTTGTTGACCAATGGCAAGTTGAAAAAGGTGGCCTTAGTTGCCTGTATGAGGAAATTGCTGGTTATCCTCAATGCCATGATTCGTGATAATAAATGCTGGCAAGCACCCGCTTAGTCCAGTTTTCCGAACAATTTCATCGCTGACAAAACGGATGACTGGTGCCGTTACTTTGTCTTGCCTATTTGGGGTACAAAAGATTTTCTTTATTCCCCTTGACTTTTAAGACAATCGCTACGGACTGGCTCAAAACCAGAGCCGGTAAGCAGGTGCAGAGCAGAAGAAGTTAAGAACATTCCCCGCAATAATGGCCAGCAGGGGCCGGAGAAATAAGGCGGGGAATGCCTGCTTGGGCTAGAGGTTCTGGAACAGTACGTTGGTGTTGGAGAGGGTGGGAGAGCCGGTCAACGTGACGATCGCCAACGGACTGAAGGTTGATCCCGCGGAACCATCGGCATCGTAGGAGAGTACCCCACCGCTGTAGGTGAGGTAACCGCCGGCAATTGCACCGGTGTAGGTTGTGGTTCCCAAAGCCCCGCTACCCAAGGACGTGAAGGCGCTGGCACCGGTTATATCGAACACGATGGTGTCGTTGAAACCGGTGATCACATCCTGCTGGTCGTAGATGCTCAGAAACCGGAAGGTGTCGCCGCCGCCACCGGTGAGGGAATCGTTGCCGAACCCGCCGACGATGGTGTCAATACCATTACTACCATTGATGGTATCATTGCCGGATCCGCCGTAGATCAGATCAAAGCCGCCGAGTCCGATGATGTTGTCGTTGCCGGTGCCGCCGCTGATAATGTCGGCGCCAGTGCCGCCGTTGATGGTGTCGTTGCCGTCGCCGCCATTGATGGTGTCGTTGCCGTCGAGGCCGCTAAGGTTGTCGTCACCGGTTGATCCGGTGATGGAATCCGCGCCAATTGTACCTGAGCCAATCACACTGCCGCCTCCAGACGGCCCATCATTCGGGTCAGGACCGCCGCCCACGGTCATGGCGATGTTGGCCGAATTGGCAGCACCCTGGTTGCCAGGGGTATCGAAATAGTCGTTGGACACCGCCACTGTTCCCGTTGGCGACTGGAAGTTGGTGGCGATGAAGGTGGCGGTGTAGCTGCTGCCGCTGCCGGTGAAGTTGCTCAGCACCCCGTTGGTCAGGGTCACATCGCTGGCGGCGAAACCGCTTACGGCTTCGCTGAACTGGAAGGTGATCGTAGTGCTAAAGTTCTGGCCAGTGAGCGGTGAGTTGTCGAAGGTGATGCCCACGGTCGGATTAAGCGTGTCAATCGTCACCGTATCCGTACCCGCTCCACCATTGTTACCTGCCACGTCGCTGTAGCTATCGGCTGCCACGGACACCGAGCCGGTGGTTTCCACAGCATCGTCGGCCGTGAAGGTGGCCTGGTAGCTGTTGCCATCCACTTGGGTGAAGTCGCTCAGGGTTCCACCGCTGACGCTCACATCACTGTTGTCAAAACCGGCGACATCTTCGCTGAACTCAAAGCTGACCAGAGAATTGTTATCGCCATCGTTCAAGGAAGCATCAACAATATCGACTGCAAGGGTCGGATTTTTGGTATCAATCGTCACCGTGTCCGTACCCGCTCCGCCATCGTTGCCCGCCACGTCGCTGTAGCTGGCCGCTGCCACGGACACCGAGCCGGTGGTTTCCACAGCATCGTCGGCCGTGAAGATGGCCGTATAGCTGTTGCCATCCACTTGGGTGAAGTCGCTCAGGGTTCCACCGCTGACGCTCACATCACTGTTGTCAAAACCGGCGACATCTTCGCTGAACTCAAAGCTGACCAGAGAATTGTTATCGCCATCGTTCAAGGAAGCATCAACAATATCGACTGCAAGGGTCGGATTTTTGGTATCAATCGTCACCGTGTCCGTACCCGCTCCGCCATCGTTGCCCGCCACGTCGCTGTAGCTGGCCGCTGCCACGGACACCGAGCCGGTGGTTTCCACAGCATCGTCGGCCGTGAAGGTGGCCTGGTAGCTGTTGCCATCCACTTGGGTGAAGTCGCTCAGGGTTCCACCGCTGACGCTCACATCACTGTTGTCAAAACCGGCGACATCTTCGCTGAACTCAAAGCTGACCAGAGAATTGTTATCGCCATCGTTCAAGGAAGCATCAACAATATCGACTGCAAGGGTCGGATTTTTGGTATCAATCGTCACCGTGTCCGTACCCGCTCCGCCCTGGTTGCCTGCCACGTCGCTGTAGCTGGCCGCTGCCACGGACACCGAGCCGGTGGTTTCCACAGCATCGTCGGCCGTGAAGGTGGCCTGGTAGCTGTTGCCATCCACCTGGGTGAAGTTGCTCAGTGTTCCGCCGCTGACGCTCACATCACCGACCGTGAAGCCGCTGACGGTTTCGCTGAACTGGAAGGTGACGAGAGAATTGTTATCGCCATCGTTCAAGGAAGCATCAACGATATTGACTGTCACTGTAGGTGGAGTTGTATCGTAGGGAACGAAAACATATTGTCCATCTACCGCCTTGATACCGTCGGTGCCGTTGACGCTTGTGGCTCTGACACCAAGAGTCGTAACACCCCCCGCCAAGAGCGCTTCGATCTCTACCCCTTGATCCTTGCTGTAGCTGTAAGTATAGGTATTACCCGCAGTAAGAAGACTGCTGCCATTATGCTCCGTTCCCGTTAACCCCGTATCGGAAATCTTGTCGTATCCATCCCAGACGATACCAGTCCCATTCATATTGAGACTGTTGTCAGCCTTGGAAAGAACTATATTGCCATCCGCGTTGCTATCGCCATTCGACCACCAGAATGCGTTGAGGTCCATTGACCCCTTCTTCATATCAACAGTCCATTGATTTGTGACTGTGTTGTAAGAAGCGGTGAACCAGAGAGCCTGGGTGGTGTCGCCGTATTCCCAGATGTAAGTGCCTTCCTGCAATGTCATAATAAAAATTCCCAATCAACAATTCTATACATACGGCAGATTCAGGCTCAGTCTGGTACATCTTCTAAGTGGAAAGGCTTATCCAATAAGGAGTTATCGGTACAAAACGGACAGAAGAATCGCCGTATGCAAATGGTAACAGATTATGTAGCGTATGTAACCATTTAGTGTGGCAAGCAGCCAGTGGCATTGATTCTGTGGAAGGAGTCTCCTGGGGCAGCACAGAGGGATAATTAGGGTTTGCGGCAAAAAGCTTTTCCTGGGGGCAGGGTGTGGGGTGTGGGGTGTGGGGTGTGGGGTTTTATCGATTTTCAGGTGGTCAACTACCTAATTTTCAGGGAAAAAGTCCCTGAATTTCCCCCCGATCCCCGCAATGGCTGGCACTTTTTGAGGGGAAAAAAGTCCAAAAGTCTTATCCAACAAAGTTTTTAGATTTATTCAGCAGACCCTAATTACTACTCCTCCCGGAGGCGCGAAGGGTTCCTCGGTTATAAATTCCACAACATTGCCGTCAACATCCGCACCCTGAAGGGGTGACAACGCAGTTAAAGTCTAGGCTGGGTGTAGGGTGTGGGGAGTTTTTTGCTGTGAACAGTAAACAGTAATCAGTAAACAGTAATCAGTAATCAGTGCAAAGACAGTAGGAAACTTCTATTTAATACTGCACACTTAAAACTCAAATCTGATAACTGATAACTGATAACTGATAACTGCTATAAACCCCCCCAAACTAATCGGGCTGCCCAAAAGGGAATTAACAAAAATAAAGCGATCAAATCAGCCCATCTTAACTGTAATTGGTGCCAGCGTACTTGATGCTGATTGGGACTGGTAAAACCGCGAACCTCCATAGCGATCGCTATTTGTTCGGCGCGCAAAAGCAAATTATCTAGGAATTTTTCCACTACTGTTAACCAGACGTTTAAACTCTTTTTAATCCCTAATTTTTGCCAATCGATCGCCCTAGTTCTCACTGCCCTAGCTAGATTTTGCACTTCTTCTAAAACCAGGGGAATAAAGCGCAAAGAGAGGGTCAGAGTCAGAGAAATTTCCGTCACCGGCACATTAAATCGCCGTAAAGGACTCATTAAATTCTCTAAACCTTCGGTAATTTCTTCCGGGGCCGTCGTCAATAAAAAGAGATTAGTGCTATAAATTAAAGTAAAAACTAAGGTACTAATTCTCACTGCTAATTCCAAAGAACGTCGGGTAACAAATAAACGACCTCTATCCCATAAAACATACTGATAATCACTTGCTGGCGGTAAATTCAGCCCTTCATCCGGTAAACGCGGCTGAATACTCACCGCTAAACCATCGGGAGTGATAGCAGTAATCAGAAAGACGATAATCGCTAAAAATATCAGCCAGCCCATCTGTTGCCGCCAGACGCGGGGGGGAATAGGAGCTAACAGGGTTAAAAACATTAACAATCCCACCAAAGCTAAACGCCACCAAGGATTAGCTAATAAAGGTGCTGCTAAAAAAGCCATTAACCAGATAAATTTTACCCGGGCATCTAGTTGATGTAGTCGGGTAATCGGTTGATCGAGATAAAGACCGATGGGCAAACTTCGCAATAAATCCATAAATTAGACCTTGGTGGCTCTATTAACCGTTTTTTCCACTTCTCGCGCCGGTTTGCCGCGCCAGATTAAGCGGATCGGGGTTCCTTTAAAGCCTAACTGTTGCCGGAATTGCCCTTCGATGTAACGGCGATAGTTATCATTAAAGCGCTGGGGATCGTTAACGAAAAGGGCGATCGTGGGGGGTTGACTCGATACTTGCGTGCCATAGTATAGTTTCCCCTGTTTTCCGCCCCTGGTGGTGGGGGGATTGTGCCACTTCACCGCCTCTTCGATCACATCGTTGATTACCGAGGTACTGACGCGACGACGGTGAGATTCGGCGGCAATATCGACTAATTCGAGGATTTTGGTGACTCTTTGCCCCGTCATGGCGCTGACAAAGATCATTTCTGCCCAATCCATAAAATACAGCCGATCTTGGAGCATTTTGGTGTAAGTATTGATGGTGTAGGTGTCTTTCTCCACCGCATCCCATTTATTGACCACTAGCACCACCGCGCGCCCTTCTTCAATAATTCGTCCCGCCAATTTTAAATCCTGTTCGGTGACACCATCTAGCACATCGATGACGAATAGTACCACGTCAGACCGGCGAATGGCCTTAAAAGCACGGTTAATACTGAAAAATTCGGCTCCATAGTCCACATTCTTCTTACGGCGAATGCCAGCGGTGTCAATTAACCGATAAACCTGTCCTTCTCGTTCAATTAAAGTATCGATCGAGTCTCTGGTGGTTCCCGAAATCGGACTAACGATCGCCCGTTGTTGTCCGGTTAAAGCATTGAGGAGACTGGATTTACCCACGTTAGGACGACCGATAATTGCCACTTTAATCTCTTCATTTTCGGGAATTTCCGCCGCAGGTGGCAAATATTTAATCACCGCATCGAGTAGTTCGCCTGTACCAGAGCCGTGAATGGCCGAGATGGGGAAGGGTTCACCGATGGCTAATTCCCAGAATTCCGTCGCTTGCAGGATACCCTGTTCCACCGATTCACATTTATTGACGGCCAAAAGTATCGGGACATTTTGCTGTCGTAACCAAGCGGCAATTTCTCGATCGCCGGCGGTAATTCCCCCTTGCCCATCGACGACAAAAATCGCCACACTTGCCTCTGCTAGGGCGATTAAAGCCTGTTCGCGGATTAAAGGGAGAAATTCGCTGTCATCGTTAAAAACTAGCCCCCCTGTATCGACAATTTGAAAATCTCGATCGCACCAGAAAGCTGGTTGATAGGTGCGATCTCTGGTAATCCCGGGTTGATCGAAAACGATCGCCTGTTGATCTCCAGCGATACGATTGACGAGGGTGGATTTGCCCACATTGGGACGACCGATAATAGCGACGACAGGCAGTTTCATAAGAGGAGGAGGGGACGGAAATTAAAGACCCAATATTCTATCATAGCGATTTGCGATCGACCTTGGTTGATTTATCTGTTTCTGTTCGGCACTGAGACATTGAATACTTTAGTCTGTAGAACTTTGGTATACAAAAGACTAGAATTCAGGTTATGCAATCTGGTCAACTAGAGCAAATTTTAGGACGAGAGCTACAGCGTTATCGCCAAGAAAAAGGGTGGTCGCAAGAGTATTTGGCGGAAGTAACAGGTCTGCATAGAACTTACATCAGTCAACTAGAGCGAGGATTAAAAAGTCCATCGGTGAGAGTGCTTAGTCATATTACTAATGCTTTAGGGGACTTCCAGAGAATAAAATACCCAACAAAAAAATAGAAAAGTGTTTTTTTGAAAAAGTAATTATTTTTGTCTAGGAAAACAAAGAGTCTCCCATTACAACCTATTTTTCCGAAAAAATAGGCAGCACAAACTCTTATACTTCCGAGCTTTTTCGAGTATAACAAGGACAAGTTAAAGAATCAAAGACAGTTTTTAGCTAACCATCTTAGTTAACTACAAACTAGGTCTTATCATAATAGATATCAATAAACCATTGTCCCAAATCGGGAAAGTCTTGATTCGTTGATTCTGTGAGACGTTCGATTTTTTCTTCGATTTTTTCCATGGCTTTTTTAGTAAGCTTTACTCCTTTTTCATAAGTTTCAGTAATCAACTTAACAATCGGGTGTTTTCCTTTCCAAGTCATAGTTTGGGCGAATTTCAAAGCCGTTTCGATTTCATCTAAAATACTCCCATTCCAAGGGTTTTCTAACACAGCCCAGGTTCGTTCAATAGGATTATATTTACTATGGTAAGGGGGATAGTAAGCTAAACGTATATTAACTTGATATTTTTGGGAAAACTCAACTATACGTTTCATGAACTGAGTTCGTCTCCAATTATTTTCTGGTCCATTATCTTGATTAATTATCAAAGTTTTAATTTTCTCAAAACGAGATTTTTCCGACTCCCAGAAATCTTCTAATATATCAACAATAAAGTCACTGGTGACTGTGGAGGCAGTGAAATACAAAAACAACTCATCAAATTCTGGAATAAATATTCCGTAAGGGGTTAGGGTTGTTTTCGGATTAAAATCATGATCGTTTGTTTCGACAGTTATTCTATTCTTACCTCCTCGATCAAATAGTCCAATATTAACACGGGCTTTGGCATCCAAACTAAGACGTAACATCGTAGGGTCTTCATCCGCTTCCCGATTAATGTTAGCTAATTCCTCAAAGATTGCCTCGGTTTCTGGAATTTTTTTTGAGGTAAAACTTTAGCGACTCTTTTCAGACGATAACCTAAGTTATTTAATTTAACCCGAATAGTTTCCTCGCTCGGTAAATCCTCATCACTGTACCCATATTTAGAGATTAATTGCTTTCGGACTTCGGCCGCACTCAGTCTCACATAAAGCCTTTGGCTTTTAAAACTTGGGTCAGTTTGGCTTTGAGAATCCACTAAACTTTTGATGTTTTCCAATAGAAAAGGTAAATGTTCTTCTGCTTTTTTCCGCCCCTTAGCTGAATGATTATCAACACAAATAATACCTCTTTTTAGTTCTTTAATTCCTTTACGAATAGTAGTTCGATTCCAGCCTAACTCCTGTGCAGCAAGGGTTTGTCCCCCATAGCCTAATTCTAAGACTGTTTGGGCCATGAATCTTCTTTTAGCTGCACCTTTTAATTGAAGTGCAGTTTCACTGAGCAATTTCTTGAGGGAATCAGTTAATTCCATATACACTTACAAAGAAAAACTTGATTAATAATGTACAGGATTAATTCTACTACAAAATTGGAAGGAGGAGGCAACCATCGACCCCTACCTCCTACACTCCGAGAATGATTATTATTCTTGAGCATGAATAGTTTATTTTTTGGAAGTCCCTAGGTCTGAGGATGAGTGAATTTTTGTATTCCGTAGAGGAATCCCTAAGTGTTAACGAACGACGAGACTAAAAGACTAAAGCAGGCCATTCTAGCCGCAATTGCCTCACCATTGATTGGCTCGATCGAGGATTATAGCTGGGAAGCAATTTTTCATTATATCAAGAATATTCCTTTATCCGATCCTGCCCTAGGCAGAAGCAAACTACTCTACGATGCAGTGGACAGTAAAACTGCCAGTGGTTGGTCGCTAAAATCTCTACAACTGAATAGTTTAACTAGGGCTGGCTGAATAAATCTAAAAACCTTGTTGGATAAGGCTTTTAGACTTTTTTTCCCTCAAAAAGTGCCTACCATTGGAGTGATCGGGGGGAAAATTCCTAGACTTTTTCCCTGAAAATTAGGTAGGGCTGGCTGAATAAATCTAAAAACCTTGCTGGATAAGACTTTTAGACTTTTTTGAAATCCAAAAGTACCAGATATGGGAGTGATCAGGGGGAAATTCAGGGACTTTTTCCCTGAAAATTAGGTAATTGACCCCCTCAAAATCGGTAAAACCCCACACCCCACACCCTACACCCTGCCCCTAGGAAAAACTTTTTCAGCAGACCCCAGGTAACTGACTACCTCAAAATCGGTAAAACCCTACACCCCACACCCCACACCCCACACCCTGCCCCCACGAAAAACTTTTTCAGCAGACCCTAACTACAGATAATACCTTTTTGTTCGTAATTCAACGAGCAGATATTATCAAAAAAGCCATTCAACTTGGGGTTCCCTCTTTGAATCTGCAATCTTCCCCCGCACAACTGGGAACCGCTATTATTCAACACTGGAACGAGAAGATTCGCTCCAGTCAAACTGCTCAAAATGTCATCAACAGCTATGAGGGAATATTGCTAAAAAACCGAGAGGGCAATGAATATGTTTACTGTGAATACCCCCTTAATCCTCTTGATCCTAATGTTTTTTCTTGGGCATGGGCAATAGATAAAAAAACTGGGGGAGTAGGGGCAGGTTTACAGGGAAGCATCGCTGGCAAAACTCAGTTAGTTTGGTACAAAAATCAGAAACAGTTGTTTAGAAGCAGAACAATCCCCGCTGCCGCTATTCGTCTGAGAATTGAGAGAACTCGTCTGACAATAGATCGATATGTGGAGACAATTTTTGCAGCGCTACAAACCCAAACTAATACTCAAGATTTTGTCCCATAGAGTCTGCTACCACTTTGCCTAACAGTGGTGGCACAGATTCTCCAATTTGAGAGGCCATATCAGTATAAGTCCCTAAAAAGTGAAAATGATCGGGATAAGAATGTAATCTTGCTGCTTCACGAATTGTGATTGTCCGATTCTGGGTCGGATGAAAAAATCTGCCAGAACCGGGATGAAAAAACCACCTTGTAATTGTTCTTGCTGGTTTATCCCAAGAAAGTCGACCATAGGCCCCGCTATAGTGTTTTTTCGGTGCTAATTCAGCAGGTAAATCTCTCGCATCTTGTCCTTCCGCCAGAATTTGCACTCTTGACATTTGAATTGGTGTTAAAGCACGGGCAATATGATTAACAATTTTTTGACTTTGCTCACGCATCTTCTGTTGATATATGGTCTCGGGTTCCCTAGTATAAATTTCGTGATCATAAGCTTGTCCTGCTTCTAAAGTAGGTAAATCACTAATGGCATCTTTAACAGTAGTAACTGGGGCAATATTTGGTTCTAGTAAAGTAAGCTGTGTCCAAGATTTTACAGCTTTATAATCACTTCTGATATCACCAGAATGAGTTGCTTGGGGAAGGGATGGTAAACGCTCTAGACTAGCTAAAAAAAAGGCTCTTGAGCGAGTTTGTGGCACTCCATAATAAGCGGCGTTTAGGGAAGTAGTAACTACTTGATAACCCCAAGATTCTAAATGTGCTACAATTTCATCTCTGATGATACCGCCATAAGCTTTCAAAATTTCAGGAACATTTTCCATGACTACTTGACATCCTCGCCGCCGTAAAACGGACGGCGATTCCCAAACCTCACGATTTGGGTTTCTGCTTCTTTCCCGAAGGATTTTTCGCACCTGCCTTAACAGATTTACTCTGTTCTGGTCTTATGGTCGCTCTACAGACTGACACCGCAAGCCCTGCGGCCAAAATATTTTTACTGGCGTTAATATCTCGGTCATGGTGCGTCCCACAGTCTGGACAATCCCATTCTCGAACATTTAACGGCATTTTCAAGGGCAATATACCCGCAATTACTACACCTTTTAGAGCTAGGAAACCATCTATCTATTTCGATGTAGTTTCTCCCATACCAACGGCATTTATAGGCTAATTGTCGAGTGATTTCTCCCCAGCTTACATCAGATATTGCCTGAGATAATTTCGGGTTTTTGACCATATTCTTGACGGCTAAATTCTCAACCACAATCGTTTGGTTTTCACGAACTAATTGAGTGGTTAGCTTGTGTAAATGGTCTTTTCTACTATCGGTGATTTGAGCGTGAATCTTGGCTACTTTGATTCTTGCTTTTTCCCGATTTTTTGACCCTTTCTGTTTTCTAGAAAGGCTTTTTTGGGCCTTTCGCAGTCTCTGATAATGCTTGTTAAAATGCTTAGGATTAGATACTTTATCGCCATCGCTGGTAATCACGAGGCTACTAATTCCTAAGTCAATTCCGATGGCTTTATCTGTTACTGGTAATGGCTTAATCGTTGGGTCATCAAATCTAATTGAAATATGCCAACGTCCAGATGGATGTAATCTGACTGTTACTGTGCTTGGTTCACAGCTTTCTGGTATTTGTCTTGACCATCGAATAGGTAAAGGTTCTGTGCATTTAGCTAAATAGACTTGTCTGTCTTTAAATTTAAAAGCAGATTTGGTAAATTCGGCACTTCCTCCCTGATGTTTTTTCTTAAAGTTAGGATACTTAGTACGACCAGCAAAGAAATTAGTGAAAGCTGTTTGTAGGTGTCTTAACCCTTGTTGTAAAGGTACACAGCTTACTTCGTTTAAAAAGTCTAATTCTTCTTGTTTTTTCCAATCGGTCAACATTGAAGAAGTTTGAGCGTAGCCTACTCTTTCTTGCTTTTCGTACCATGCTTGTGTTCTGACATGGAGAGCTTTGTTGTAAACTAATCTTACACAGCCCAATGTGCGCCGCAATAGCGACTCTTGTTCGGGTGTGGGGTAAAATCGGTAAGAATAGGCTTTTTCCATGTCTCATATTTTAGCATATATTTCGTAAATGTGCTAATATTTAACAGCAAAGCCGCCGTAAAACGGCGGGGTTTCAGACCCAAATTTTCGATGATAGCGACGACAGGCAGTTTCATAAGAGGAGGAGGGGACGGAAATTAAAGACCCAATATTCTATCATAGCGATTTGCGATCGACCTTGGTTGATTTATCTGTTTCTGTTCGGCAGGAAGGGCGGAAATGCCTGAAATAACCGCCTAGTCAGGTCTTTAGTCCCTTGTCCGCAGCCAAGGGTCAATCCCAACCAACCTGATTGCTGAGAAGGGAGAAAAAGCTGACGGCTAAAATAACTGATCACTGCCTTTTTCTAGGATTGAGAATCAGAATCCACCTCTGTCTTCACTTCGGGGACAATATCGGGTCTTTGGGCATCTTCCCAACCGACCGGGCGTTTAGAATTGTACCAAGCGATCGAACCGATGGTGACAGCAGCGAGAAAACCGACCACATA
Organism: Microcystis aeruginosa NIES-843; assembly: GCF_000010625.1. Taxonomy (NCBI): domain Bacteria; kingdom Bacillati; phylum Cyanobacteriota; class Cyanophyceae; order Chroococcales; family Microcystaceae; genus Microcystis; species Microcystis aeruginosa. The sequence goes on along the minus strand of NC_010296.1, from coordinate 54,071 downwards.
AACTGCCACAAAATAAACGGGGAATTTGCCACTGGCCACTTCTAGGAGTAGATACATAATTTTTTCACGATTAAGCTTTTAATTTGTATATCTTAACAGAATCGGCCCCCTCATCCCTATTCTCGATCGCTACTGGTCCACCAACCGGAAGGCAGCCAAATACCGCCATGAAAAGCTATTTTTGCCGGTGTCATCATATATCCCCAAGCTTCGCCGATTAATTCTCGCTCTAGATTATAAATAGGAATTCTGCGACGCTGATACTCGTTTTCTTCTGCATCTCTGCCGGGTTGATAATCTTCCAAACCATCCAAAAGCCCCAGATCATAATCTGCGTTAAAAGTCAATAAAATTCCTTTCACCCAGCCCTCGCCCTCGGTCAGTCCGGGATAACCGAGGGCGGTAAGATGGTATAAATGCCCCCTTGTGTAGACGGTTTTAGAGTTGATCACTTTTCCTGCACAGTAGGCAGAATAGTTACTTTCCTTGGGTTTCAGGGTTCCATAAACAAAGACTTCCATCATCGATCCAATTGTGCTGCTACTCCTCCTAATAGGATATCGCAAACAAATTGACTGGCTAAAAGTTCGTGGGGAAAACCGAGGGAAATGGCACTGATATTATCGAGTCGTTGCAGCTGTTCCCCAGTCAGGTTAAAGTCCACACAGGCTAAATTATCCTGCAATTGGGACAATTTTCGAGCGCCAATGATGGGAATTACGGAGTTAGGGCGATTTCTGAGCCAATTTAACGCCACCTGTGCCGGTGATTTGCCGATTTCTCTGGCAATCTCTAGGGCGGTCTCGGCAATTTTCAGATCGCGATCGAGAATTTGAAAAGGTTGGTCGGTCATGCTTAAACGACCATCGACGGGGTTGGGTTGATTATATTTTCCCGTTAAAACTCCTCCTCCCAGGGGACTCCAAGCTGTCACCCCGATATTTAATGCTTTGGCCATGGGCAATAATTCCCGTTCGGGGGTGCGTTCCTTGAGAGAATATTCTATTTGTAGTCCGATAAAGGGTGTCCATCCCCGTAGGGTGGCCAGGGTGTTCCCTTGAGAGACAATCCAAGCAGGACTGTCAGAAATGCCAATATAAAGGACTTTTCCCATCCTGACCAAATCATCGAAAGCGCGCATCACTTCCTCGATAGGAGTGAGAGAGTCCCAAATATGAAGCCAGAGTAAATCGATGTAATCAGTGCCTAAACGCTTTAAACTAGCTTCTACCGCTTGAAAGAGGTTTTTTCGATGATTTCCGCAAGCATTGACATCGCCGGGGCGCGTGTTGAGAGAATATTTCGTGGCGATTACCCATTTTTCTCGATCGCCCTTGACAAATTCCCCCACTAATGTTTCACTGGTTCCGTTTGTGTAGATATTGGCCGTATCGAGAAAATTGCCCCCCGCTTCCGCAAAAGCCTGAAAAACCGCCCGACTTTCCTCTTTATCCGACCCCCAACCCCAATCTTGCCCGAATGTCATCGTTCCTAGACATAGTTCGGAAACTCGCAGACCACTATTACCTAAAAGTTTGTAACGCATAATTAACTAAAATTTTGAATAAGAAGTTAATTATAATTGAATTTGAGCGACATTTTTGCTAAGTACATTTGGTACAATTTTGACAAGTTAACCCTGGCCTTATTGGTTAATCAATTTTGCTTAGGTACTTAAGTAGGTAGGTGTTAAAAGTTGTCAGACACCCCCCTTATCAAGGGGGGCAGGGGGGATCCCCCCGCCTATCGGCACCCCCCTTATTAAGGGGGGCAGGGGGGATCAGAGGCAAAATCTATCTTCAATTTAATTATAACTACTTACTTAGCAGACTCAGGCTATTTAGAAACAGCCCAAGAACGCACTTCACCTAAAGTTACAGGGGTGCGATCGCTGACATCAATGGTAAAGCGAAAAACTCGTTTGGCCCGCAGACCATTTTCGGGATCGAAGAATTTTAATTTCACATCCCAGCATTCACTACCATAGCGACAAAAAGGGCTTTTTTCCACTTCAATGCTGTGTAGTTCCATTCCCAGCGCTACTGCTTGGGAGAAGGTTTGTACAGCTTGAAAAGCGTTAGTAGCTGCAAAATTTAAAGCGCGATCCCGGGCGATTTGTCCGACATTGCGTAAGTCATAATAAATGCGATTCAAGAAACTGGTCAGAGAACGCCGCATCCTCGCTTCATCGGCGATTTCATGTTCTGCGCTAACAGTTTCTAGCGCTGATTCAATCAAAGTATTAACTTTCCAGCCATACATTCCCCTGGGACTATTAACCTTGATGACGGGAACAATTTGACCAGAAAAAAGTTTCACAGTTTCCTCGGTCAGCATACCGGGGATACTCACCCTTTCCACATAATCTTCGTCAGATTCTGGTAATATTTGACCCGCTAACATATATTGGATGACTTGATAAATGTCGGCGGCAAAAGCTCCCACTGGTTTAATCGCATATATGGGAGTTAGTTCTAAATTGACTGTCCAAATTAAAGACTTAGTTTCTGATAGATTACTTTCTAAATAATCTACCATTTGCCGCGCATCGTAGGGATTGGATGGTAATTCAAGATTATCGATCGTGATGCTTGGCATTAATTGTTTAAAGGTGTCCCGACGCGCTTCTGTTCCGAAGTCATAACCTAAAGTTCCTAACACATAAACGAGGTTTGAACGTTGACTAGGAACGACACTATTAAAGACAATATTTTTATTTGTTTGATTATTTTGTATTAATCCAGTTGAGGAAACATTTTCTGAAGCATTGCTAGGAGCGATCGCCAGTTCTATTGTCGCTGCTGTTGGGGGGGTTATAGTTATTCCCTGAGTCGCCATCTCGGTTGTATTAGATGGGATAACCGAGGTTGTCACTGTCATCGGAATTACCGCCGATTCTATGATATTATTCGACAAATTGTTATCCGCTTCAACAGTTTGTAATTTCTCTCCCGTCAGCAGTTCATAAGCACCCGCAATATTAATTTTTCCTAATAAACAGCGTTCTGGTTCTTCTACTTCATTAGGATCGCAGGGGATGGCACTATTAATCAAGGCGGCCCTTACTGCTTCAGCATCAGGAGATAAACCCTGTTCTAATTGTAAACTCATCAATAAAGCGGCTGTTCCTGTCACAATGGGAGCGGCGCAGCTAGTCCCTTTTTTGCGAATGGGGTCATCAGTTGCGGGTTGAGCGCCTAAAATATTCTCTCCTGGAGCGAGAATCCCTTGAGTTGCATATTTACCACCAAAATTACTAAATTTAAATGGCTCGCCTGTATCTTTCATCGCTCCCACCGCCAGGACATTTTCTAATACCGCAGGAACACACCAACACTCTCCCTTATCATTACCTCCGGGGGCAATCACCAGGATATTATTAGCTTGAGCTTGACGAATTGCTTTATCAATAAATTCGTGAGCTATCCGCTTTGAGTTGGATGACAAGCGGCACAATGGATAATATTAACTCCCTGTTCAATAGCGGTACTAATTGCGCGAGAAAGATTGAGGGGATTAATAAAATCTTCGTTGCTATAGGCGATGGGAATATTAATTACAGTAGCGTTAGGAGCAATCCCTTCTACAGGTGAATCTGGCTGGCCGCAAATGGTGCTGATAATATGGTTAGCATGGAAGCGCAAATGCAAACTCTGGAGGATGTTTTCATCGGGAATCGCTTCTTTCAACATATCACCTTTTTCTTCATCACTTTTGGCACTTTTTTCTACATCTAAAAAGGCTTGTAAGTGTTGCGGATCGATGGGAAATTCTTGCGACCAATAGGGATCAAGGCGGGTAATATTTGCTCCTTGAAAGCAGGCGCAATCTAAGTCAATCGGTCCATCAAGAACGGCGATTTTGATGCGTGGATCGCCTTTTGTCTGGGAGCGAAGAGCGGTCATTCCGGGGATAGCATTGAGATCAGGCATAGTTTTTGCAGGTTTTCAAGAACAGTTATAGAATAAAAGCTAGATAACAAAAATAGGGGAATTAAAGATGAGTTCAATGACCCCAACGGCACAACCCTCAACCACAATTCAGGACCCTTCTGCAACGGTTTATTGCGATTCCCCTTTACCCGATCACACCCAACTCCCCGATAAAGATGGAAGTTTTGTGAAAAACTATCAAGAGCCTCCCCAGGCAGACCTTTTAACGGATACGATCACGCCCATTTTGGACAAATTACATCCTGACGGTAATTACTGTCTGGGTCGAGATTGTGGGATTTATTGGCGATTGCCAGAGTATCCAGAATCCCTAGAAAAGGGTGCTGTTGCTCCCGATTGGTTTTATGTTCCCCATGTCCCCACAACGATTGAGGGTCAAGTCCGGCGTTCCTTCGTGATGTGGAAAGAAACCATTGAACCAGTCATTGCCTTAGAATTTGTCTCGGGCAATGGTGAAGAAGAACGGGATAAAACGCCTGTTAAGGGTAAATTTTGGATCTATGAGCGAGCGATTCAAATTCCTTTTTATGGGATTTATGAAGTTAACAAGGCCCAGATCGAGATGTACCAGTTAGTTAATGGTCGTTACCAAAAAATGACTCCTAATCAGCGCGGTCATTATCCCATTGTTCCTTTAAAGGTAGAGTTAGGAATTTGGCAGGGAGAATACCAAAATCAATTCTTTCCCTGGCTTCGCTGGTGGGATGGGGAAGGTAACTTGTTGTTAACTTCCCAGGAATCTACTGAACGGGAACGACAACGAGCCGAACAGGAACGACAACGAGCCGATCGCCTAGCGGAACAGTTAAGGGCCTTGGGGATAGAACCTGAAGATTAATGGTTTTGTCAGGTAGGCAAGCGCGAACAATTCATGTAAAAAAAGACTGCCTACCTGCCAGGAAGAACAAATTACACTGCGTCGTCACCCGCAAAGGGATAACATTGCTTGGTGGCTAAATCACAGAAGGTAGCAGGGGTAATCACATTACCATCACTAGGAACGGTACTGATATTGTCTCGTTGAACCGGGGCGGTAATGCGAGGGGTCAGTTTTGGGGTTTTCATCGTAAGTTACTCCAAAGGTAGTTGTCGATAACACTAAAAGCTTTACACGATCTTTGTCAAGAGTTTTCTGTTAACTATTGTCAACTTTAAACAATTTGTTTGCGGGAAAAATAGACAAAGTTTTGCAGGAAAAATGGACAAAGTTTAAGACCAGATTCGACCCCGACGAAACGGCGGATCATTGGGATTCGCCTTGCGGTCTTTGAACATGGTTTTCCAGCGTCCGTAATCTTCTAAACCAGTGGCGGGAATGTATTTAGTTTTAGGTTCAGTTGTTTCTGGTTGGTCAGTCTTGGGTTTTTCTGGGGTGGGTTGAGTAACATTCGCAGCAGCGGCTGCTGATTCTGTAGAATCTTTGGATTTAGACATAGTTTGATGCTCTCCATGAGTTTGTTGTAATACAGGTTGTGGATCGCCGTCAGTTGCTAAAGCAGTTGTTGGCGTATCGTTGTTCTGCGGTTCGGTTAAGGGGATTTGAGGAAGAGATTGACTCCCACAAATGATTTGTTCGAGAACCGTGGCAAAATCCCTGAGAGAACCTTCAGCGGTGAAAGATTGACCCCCAGTTTCTTGGGCGACGCGAGCATATTCAGCTTCAATCGTGTGACGATAGCGACTTTTAGATTGACCACAATAGGTATGAATGATCACTTGCGCCGTTTTAGCTCCTTGAATCGCCTGGTTAGCGGCTTCAATATCCTTGGCAAGGGTTTTGTCCCCGCCTGCATCTAAGGCTTCATCTCCTAGATAAAAAATCGCCCTTTTCGCCCCAGTCCGCCAATCAAAATGAGTGGCAAGATCTTGCATCACCCGCGCCGCATCTTCCTGGGCTCCCCCTGATGGGAGTTCACCTTTTTTTCGGCTTTTTAAGGCTGATTCGGGAATGGCACAGGTTTTGCTTAGATAGTCTCGAACTGTGCGCTCAAATTGGGTGTTTTTCCAGGTTCCTTCGATCCCCAGCCAGATCACTCGCAGGTCTGAGGGACAGTGAGAACGGGCGTTGGCGATCGCCGTTTCCGCCGCCTGACTCAATCCTTCGGCCTCCGCTTTAACGGAGACACTGGTATCAATCACAATGACTAAATCAACAGGAATTGCCGTCATAAAATGGGAGTGATAGGTGAGTAGGTGAATCTAGGTTTTCAGTGTTGCTCATGCTGTCATTATTTGTTACGGCAGATTGCCTTTTAATGACAGATTAATAAAGACTATATTTTCTACCCTTGACTAATAACGAAAACCGCCAAAAGAGGACATTTTCAGATAGCCATAGTGAGGGTATTGAAACTGAGCCGGATCATTGTAGTTAGCTCCATGAACCAACTTCACCAGGATAGATACCAAGTCTTCGCCATCTCCATGAACAATATCGACGCATTCATGGGGATGAATAAAATGGGGTCGTTTGACGGGAGCAGATTGTTTGGGAAGTCTCACGGTTGTTTTGGGGTAAATAATGGGGGTAGGGGCGAAGCATTCGGGCATAACCTATCGCTGAAACCTTAGATTTCCTATCCGAATGCTTCGCCTGTACTTGAAGTCAGAAGTCAGCGCAGGGGAAAGGACTAATAAGGAGAAGACCAGGAACGAACTTCGCCCAAGGTGACAGGAATTAAATCACTGACATCAATGGTAAAACGGAAGACTTTACGAGCGCGGCGGCTATTTTCCGGGTCGAAGAATTTTAACTGTACGTCCCAACAATCGCTATCCAGCCGACAGAAAGGACTCTTAGAAACATTAATACTATCGAGTTCCATCCCCGCACCCACAGCCTCAGAAAAAGTTTGCGCTGCTTGGAAAGCGTTAGTCGCAGCAAAATTGAGGGCGCGGTCTTGGGAAGTTTGCCCTAAATTGCGTAAATCGTAGTAGATGCGGTTGAGGAAACTACTCAAAGTGCGGCGCATTTGGCTTTCTTGGGCTTCTGTTTGTTCTGCACCAACAGCTTCGATTGCCGCACTGACTAAAGTATTAACGTGCCAACCATAAATTCCCCGGGGGCTATCCGGTTCAATGACGGGAACAACTTGTCCTGAGAACAGGCGTACTGTTCGTCCAGTAATCCGTCCAGGAATACTAACACGCTGGATATATTCGGGGCTGTCTTCTGCTTGCACTTGTCCCGAAAGAAGTTCCTGTAAAGCCGCATAAACTTCGCGGGAAAAAGAGCCAAGGGGTTCAATGGCGTAAATTGGCGTAAGTTCCAGGTTCAGGGTCCAAATTAAGGATTTAGCTTCCGAGAGGTTGTCAGCCAGGTAATCCACCATCTGACGGGCATCGTAGGGATTAGAGGGAACTTCAATACCACCAATTACCGCTGTCGGCATCAGTTGTTTAAATGTGTCCCGACGGGCTTCGGAGCCGAAGTCATAGCCCAAGCTGCCAATGGCATAGACGATTCCGCCAGCAGGTTCAGCAGCTTGGCTAGGGGTAACAGATTTATTAGTGGTTTCGGGCATAGATACTCCTTGAGAGGTGATGACAGGATTGGGAATTTGGGCGACGGGAATTACCGGTGCGCTAGTTGCGGCACTCAGTTCGAGTTTTTGGCGTTCAGCCTCAGGGGTTTCGGGCGTACCACCGCAGCCACAGCCTGATGCTTCTACTGTTGCTTGGGTTTCCACAGATTCGGACATGGTTTCTCCTGTTATTGGGACTTAAACAAATTTCAAGCCCAAACAAAGCCTAAACTGGCTTTGTAAGCGGCAAACACATCCCGATTCTCGGTCAGCCACTCAAAGAAACGGAAAGACATCGCTGTCCGAAAAGCTTCCAAGGCTTCCACAAAAGTGTTTAAAGGTCGATTCGCCCACTGCCTTTGCAATCCCCCAGTTAACTTATGCCACAGGATAAATGTATAGGCACAAAACACCAGGATAAAATGACGAAGTAAGCTTCGTTTATCCCTGACTTGATATTCCCTTAACCCTAACCATCCTTTGGCTTCTCGGTAGAATACTTCCACCCAATTTCTTTCGGTGTAAGTCCTCACTATCCACGAAGCTGTTACTGTATCTGCCTCAACTACATTGGTGATGAAATAGTCCACCTCTGTGGCTTTTTCCATTGAACTTGCATTCATGACGATCGCCAAGTTCCTTTCTCCTTCTAGTTGAGATATTTTCGCTCTGAATACCGCTACCCAAACCGTTTTTTCTTTATCTAGATTTAGGGTGATTTTCTCCCAATCCTTTTCTGATAGGCTTTTTGCTAGTTGCTCAAGCTGGATTGTTTCTTCCACACCCCCTTCTTTTTCAATAATTACTTTTCGATTTTTTGCCAATCCTCCTAAGTATTTTAGCTTTCTTTCTTCCAGGGCTTTGAGAAAATTTGTGTTGTTGCCATAACCAGCATCTATTAAGACGATTTTCGGTCGATAGCCTCTGGTTAAGCTCCGGTCAATTAAATCTATCGCTATCTCTGGTTTCTTCTTAAATTCTTTGTCTTCTTTCCCCTCGGCTAAGGAACTAGCCGGTTGATAAATTTCAATGTCTAGGGGGACACTTTTTTTGCCGTCGTAGAGATGGGTAGTGACGGCGACTATTCCGTTGTCTGTCTTGCCAATTTCTCCTAGGTACTGCCTGCCAACTCCGGCGGTCAGATTGCCACTTTTTCGATGTCCTGAGTCATCGACAATCAGGGAAAATCCTCGGGGGATTTGCGTCTGGCGGCATTGGTTCATCACTTGCAACCGACATTCATTCACCTGACGGTCTGACCAGGGAGATTCGGTCAAAAAGTGATGTAATCGGTTATAAACTACTCCGACGGCATTATTGGCCATTTGAGTGAGGTTTTTCCTCTCACTTTCCCCTAATAATCCTCCTAAATAGGGCTGGCTGAATAAATCTAAAAACCTTGTTGGATAAGACTTTTGGACTTTTTTCCCCTCAAAAAGTACCAGATATGGGAGTGATCAGGGGTAAATTCAGGGACTTTTTCCCTGAAAATTAGGTAATTGACCCCCTCAAAATCGGTCAAACCCCACACCCGTTACAGTAGAGCAGGAAGTCGCCTTCCCACCCCCTGCTTCAAAACCGGACTTACGACTTTCGCCGTATCCGGCTCCTGAGTAACTAGGCTACTGTCATTAGTAGAATAATAATGGGAATTATTATTTCCTTGTCTATTCAACCCTCTTGGCTGTATCCCCACCAGACAAGATTGTTGGTTTTAGGGCGTATATGACCGTTGATTGTTGCTTAGACTTCCTAGTTACCCGTCCTTTGTCAGCATATCTTTGATATTACTCAAAGCCTTGGCTTTTAAGGACATCCTCTCCCTCTATTGACTTGCGGATGGTTTCCTACTGCCCCGAACGGGCAGAGTCAATCAGGGTTACTTCGTTCCCTATAACCATTGGTTGAACCCTTAGGATGATACTGTCCACAACAGAGTAACGGGAATGCCTTACTGATAGTGGTATGAGCTATCAGCCCCAACTCTGTTAACTTTTGTTTCGAGCCTGTCAGCCTTTTGGCTCGTGGGTGTTGACGATGGTTAATTCGTATCTTCGCCCCAGGGCTATCCATAGGTTCTGGCTCAACGGGTTTCTGATTTAGGCTATCAGATACCGCTTTTTTTTCCTCGCTCACTACCTCAGATGTACCAAGTCTAAAGCAGCAGGAAATGCCGTCACTCTAGGCATCTAGAGGACAGGACTAAGGTTATTACTAACCCGCACCTGTAGGGTTATAAAGTTATCAAGGTACTACATTTACCAAGCGGCTAATCCTCTAAACGTCTTACTGTCTAGTTTCTAGCCAACGAATCGCACCACACCCCACACCCTACACCCTGCCCCTAGGAAAAACTTTTTCAGCAGACCCTAAATATTGTCTGAAGCCGTTTTTTTGCGCTTCGTTTTTGAAGCAATTGTCAAACCGCCGACACCATCGGTCAAAGCATGGGGGCATCGCGGCTGGGGTTGTCTCTTTCATCGCTGATCTTTCAACGTAAAGTGCTTACTCTTTAACGATTATACTCGATTTGATCTTTATTTGGCGTTTAAGTCCCATTAGTTGTTTAATTGCCCCAGAAATGTTCAATACTCCGGCTAAACATTTTGGTTCATTTTCGCTGTCTGCATATTGGCAGGGGAGGGCGCTTTTTAGTATTGCCTCCCGGACTGCGTGAGGATTGGGGGTTTCTCCCCGCTGCACCTGCAAGCTGAGTAATAAGGCGGCTACTCCGGCCACAATGGGCGCGGCGAAGCTGGTCCCACTCAGTTGCACAGTCCCGCCTCCGGGTTTTGCCCCTAAGATGTTTTCTCCAGGGGCAAGGATGCCTTGGCTTTGGTAGGTTTCCCCCCAATTACTAAAGTCGAGGGGATGGCCTCTAGCATCAACAGCACCCACCGCGAGGACGGCGGGAAGGGCTGCTGGAACTTGGAGGCATTCACAGCCATCATTGCCAGCAGCAGCAACGAGAAGAATATTTCTCTCGTTACACATCTCGACGGCACGAATTAGCCAGTCTTCGGCTTCTCCCATATCAGTGAGGGTCCCGCCGCTAATATTAATCACTTTTGCCCCTTTTTCGGCGGCTTGTTCAATCGCCCTCGCTAAATCGAGTTGGGAGAGTTTACGGTTATCGTCGGAGAAGACGGGTACGAGTAGGCCTCGACACTGGGGGGCAATACCTTGGATGTCGCTATTGGGTTGTGCGAAGATGAGGCTGGCAATATGGGTTCCGTGGGTGGACATTTGCCCGGCGGTGGCTTGATGCTGGACGAGGGTGGGTAAACGGGTTAGGTCTGCCCCGTTGAAGCAGGGATGGTCGGTATCAACTACACCATCGAGAATGGCGACGGTTATTTCTGATGCGCCTTTCGTTTGTTTTTGTAGTTCTTTTAATCCGGGAATAGTTAAGCCGTTCATCATTTTTAATTCTTGGGTTAACCGATAAAATTAAGAATTAAATACATCAAAAACCTTTAAGTTTAATTCTTTGAATCCAGGAGATTTTTTGGACTTTGGACAAAAAAAATTAAATTTGCGTAAATATTACGCAAATTTAATTTGCGTTTAATTTTGCCTAGTCAGTCTCACATCAAAGAGGAAAGGGTTACTCCTCTTTTAATCCCTCGTTATAATAAGAAGGGTCAGGCTCCGTTTCCCCTCCAAAACAAACATCCAAGTAACTTTCATGGAGAGAATTAATAACTCTCTCTAATTCGTCAATAAGACTTCTTCGAGCTACTTTTTCCACCGCCTCAAGATGAGCTTCGCTTCCAGCTTTACCTAAATATAAATATTTACTTTTTTTGTTACTATCAGTTGCTGTTGGAAAAAGCGGTTCGTTGCTTTGTAGTTTATAATACCAGTAAATTTTTTGATGAAAGCTTAGTTTGATAACGAATCACATGACAAGGGGGCGGAGCGACTTCTCCTTCTGCTTCGATTTTCTGGATTTTTTGCTTCAACTTACGAATAGTAGCCTTGATTTGTTTGGCTCTAAGTCCAGCTTCTTGGTTCGTCTTCAAGAAATTATATTTGAGCATCAGCTTACAGATTGGGGGCTTCTTATATTATAAGAATATTTGCGTATATTTCACGCAGATTAATTTCTCATATATTTTTTCCGATGAAAAGTCAAGAAATTTGTCCTGATGTCGAAGAACTTTTGAAGTGGAGAAGGCAACTCTATAACGCCCTTGGTTCGAGACGCGAGACGGTCATGGAATTGCTGGATTCCCTCTCGTCGAATCGACAAGCTTCAACAGTTGCCGAATTATCTTTGAACCCTTTATTTCGTCGAGATTATAACAGTTTATATAAAGGGATTCAAGAGTTTTTACCAAGTCCAACAAATGACAATTATCAAAAAGCATTTGATAGCTTATTATCAGTCGTTTCGGCTACTATTCCTCCCCCCGTTTCTAGACAATTCTATTTATTTGGAGTAGATGTAACTCCTTGTCCAAGACCTTATTCGGCGACTCTAGAAGACAAAAAGTATATCTATCAACCCAATACTATCAAAGGCAATAAACCCATCAATATTGGTCATGCTTATTCAGTAATTGCTGCTCTGCCAGAACGAAGTGAAACGGGAAACGTGCCTTGGGCAATTCCCCTGTCAGGACAACGAGTATCTTCAGGAGAAAAAGACATTTCTGTGGCCAGTAACCAAGTCAAAAAAATCCTGAACCATTCCTCAGTTCCCTGGAAAGATAAATTATCAGTTTTAGTCGCTGATAGTCTCTATAGTCAGCGAGGTTTTCTTGGAGAACAAGTCAAGCAAAATAATTTAGTTACCCTCACACGAGGGAGAAGTAATCGGGTCTTTTATCGGCAATTTATTCCTGAAGATTATTCTCCCAAACAACCGGGTCATCCCCGTTGGTATGGGGATAAATTTGACCTCAAAGATGAGACAACTTGGCTCGAACCAGATGAAATCATTCAATCAACTTTTACGACTAAAAGGGGACGTGAACTTAATCTCAAAATCTCTGGTTGGAAACAAATGCTAATGAGGGGAACATCCGACTATGAAATGCACTCTCATCCCTTTACCTTACTACAAATTATTGTCAGTGATGAAACTGGTAAAGCCGTCTGGAAACCGATGTGGCTTATCCTTATTGGTTCTCGTCGTTATGAGTTAAGTCTTCAAGAATGTTATGAGGCTTATGGACAACGTTATGATCTGGAACATCTTTTTCGATTTGGTCAACAAAAATTGTTGCTGAATGCCTATTATACCCCTGAAGTTAATCATGAGGAAAATTGGGTTCAACTCACCCTATTAGCTGCTGTAAATTTATGGGCAACTAGGAAATTAGCTCTGGTTTTACCCCGTCCTTGGGAGCAGTATTTGAAAAAAAGTGAATCGGTAGAAATTACACCCAGCTTGGTTCAAAGAGACTTTTACAGAATAATTTCGGAGATTGGCACTTTGGTCAAATCTCCCAAACGCCGAGGTTATTCGGCTGGACGAATTAAAGGTTATAAAAAAGTGCCACGAACCCGCCATCAAGTTATCAAAAAACAGACAAAAACCCACATTCCGCACCCTCAACTGTCACATAAGCTGTCCCCCGCCAGAGACTTGAGTAAAAATACTTAGCTGGTGAAGGTTTTCTCGGTGGCCGCTAGGGGGGCTTTGAGACCCTAATTATGAAAAAATAGTGGGACTTAGACACTTTTCGAGCCATAAAAGCACTGAAAAACCCTCTGAATAAGGGAAAGAGGTAAATAAGAAAAAAATGACTGAAACCCTCAAGAAGACTAGATTGAGTGTTGTTTGAACTTAAGTCATCTCTCTGTATGGGTTTGAAGCTATTTTTGTCTTAGGTTTTGTTTAAGTCCCAATAGGAATTGTTGGAAAACTGAGGCGAGTGGACTGTTCGACCATGAATCAATCAACAGAAATTGAAGTCAAAAATCTAGACCATCTGGGATTAGTAGCCGGAATTATCGATGAAATAGGAATCGTTGAAATTATCAACGAACAAGTCTCAATTGAGCGAGGAGAAATTGTCACAGCGGGGCAAGTCGTGAAAGCAATTATCCTGAATGGATTGGGATTTGTCTCCCGAGCCTTGTATTTATTTCCTCAATTTTTTGAAGATAAAGCAACCGAACATCTGCTGGGAGAGGGCATCGAACCAAAACACCTGAATGATGATAAAATTGGTCGAGTAATGGACAAACTTTATCAACTTAATGTTTCGGTCATTTTCCTACTGATTAGTTTAGCGGCCGTGAAAAAATTTGGTGTAGCAACCGAGAACTCCCATTTAGATTCGACTTCTCTATCAGTAGAAGGAGAATATAACAAGGAATACCCAACAGTAGAAATCCTGAAATCAGGAGCAGTGGGAGAAGAAATTGAAACCAGACAACAGCCAATAAAAATTACCTACGGATACTCCCGCGACCGAAGACCTGACTTAAAACAATTTATGATTGACTTAATCGTAAGTGGGGATGGAGATGTACCTTTATTCCTGAAAGTAGGGGACGGAAATGAAGCGGACAAAGCGGTTTTTGGTCAAATCGCCCGAGAATTTAAAAAACAAGTTGACTTTGACAGTTTAATAGTCGGCGATAGCGCCCTCTATAGCAAAGAGAATTTAAAACTAATGAAAGAAATGCGTTGGTTGTCTCGAGTACCATTAAGCATTAAAGAGGCTCAAGAGTTGGTTGATAGCATCTCAGAAAAAGAGTTAACCGATTCAGAAATACCGGGTTATTCCTGGCGGGAAACCATCTCTAACTATGGGGGGATAGAACAAAGATGGTTGCTAGTTGAAAGTCAAGCTAGACAAGAATCAGACTTGAAAAAATTAGAGAAAAAAATCGAGCAGGAAAAGAATTCTGCCCAAGAAAAAATCCGGCAACTATCCCGAAGAGAATTTGAGAATAGAGCGGTGGCGTTGGCGATAGCCAAAGGATTATCTGACTCCTTAAAATCTCATCAGTTAACGGAGATTAAAGTCAATCTCATTCCGCCTGAGTCCCAGGGGTCAAAACTCAAATCAAAAGACGATTTACCCTCTCAAAGCTATCAAGTTCAAGCCAAATTAGAGTTGAATTTGACCGCCATTGAGAGGCTAAAGAAACGAGCAGGACGATTCGTTTTAGCAACTAACGATTTGGAGAAACAACGATTAAGCAGTGAGGATATACTCAAAAAATATAAAGGGCAACAAGCTCCGGAAAGAGGATTTTCTTTTCTCAAAGACCCCTGCTTTTTTGCCCACAGTGTCTTTCTCAAATCTCCCCATAGAATCGAGGTCATGGCCATGCTCATGGGCTTGTGCCTGCTGGTTTATACTATTGGTCAAAGACAACTTCGTTTAAGTTTAAAACAGCAGGAGACGGGACTGAAAAATCCGTTGGGTAAGTTAACTGACCGACCAACATTACGCTGGATATTTCAGAACTTTCAAGGGATTCATCTCCTACGTATTCAAGACAATCAAAAGATTAGCAACTTAACGGATGAGAGGCGCAACATTTTGAGATTTTTCCCCAAACCTTGCCAAGAATATTATCTCTTATCTTGACCAGATGGATTGACTTCAAGGGGTGACAAAACAAAGCGAGCAACTGGAACATCTCCCCCTAGATGTTAAGTCTGATTGCCTAGTCATTCTCAACAAGCACTGTTTATTGAGAATGACTGGGGGAACTCTGAAATTTTCGGCTTAGTTGCCGGCAGCTTGCCGCCAACTCACTCCTCTAGATAAGTATTTTGACTCGCGCCCCTTCCTCTTTTGAGACGTTGTGACACTTAGGGTGCGGAATGTGGGCAAAAAGTAAAAAAGAAAAGATGAAAGTTCCCTAAGTCTTGCTAAGAAGACCTTAAGAACCGCTATTTTTCAGCTTTTTTTCTGGCTGAGACAAAGGAGATATTGCCTCAAATTTTATTTGCGTAAGTTTTACGCAAATCTGTTTTTCTTTGTCCAAAGTCCAATAAATCGAGTTGGGAGAGTTTACGGTTATCGTCGGAGAAGACGGGTACGAGTAGGCCTCGACACTGGGGGGCAATACCTTGGATGTCGCTATTGGGTTGTGCGAAGATGAGGCTGGCAATATGGGTTCCGTGAGTGGACATTTGCCCCGCGGTGGCTTGATGCTGGACGAGGGTGGGTAAACGGGTTAGGTCTGCCCCATTGAAGCAGGGATGGTCGGTATCAACTACACCATCAAGAATGGCGACGGTTATTTCTGATGCGCCTTTCGTTTGTTTTTGTAGTTCTTTTAATCCGGGAATAGTTAAGCCGTTCATCATTTTTTAATTCTTGGGTTAACCGATAAAATTAAGAATTAAATACATCAAAAACCTTTAAGTTTAATTCTTTGAATCCAGGAGATTTTACTAAGTCATCATTGCTAAAATTACCGATTTTTGTATAAGTATTTCCTCTTAATTCTAAGACTAAAATGGTTTGAGTTTGGGGGTCAACGATCCAGTATTCGGGAATCCCACAATCTTGATATTGAATTCTTTTGGCGATGTAATCTCTCTCTCTTTGGATTTCCCCCGGACTAACCACTTCAAGGACTAATAAGGGGGGTGACATGGAAAGAAGAATCGTATTTCTCTGGGAGAGTAATTGAATATGTTCTTCTCGAATAATGGTTAAGTCAGGATAACGGTTTTTCGGTTCGCCTCTCACTTCTAATTCTAAACCATGTCCTCTGACTCTATCGGTTCCTAGCATTAAAGCAAAGACTAGAAAAAGACGATTAGCAATTTGAAAGTTAAGTCCTGATTCTGGTGGCATTTCTACCAATTCTCCGTTAAATAATTCATAAGATTCCTCTGAATTATCCTCATATTGTAGATATTCGGCAAAGGTTTGAAAGCGGGGTTTTGTGATTAACATAATTTCTTCATCTCTTTTTGTTGTTTAATTAATTTTTATGGCAACCAATCGCGATCTAGTAATTGTTCTAGTGAGTAAGGACATTGAGAGGGAAAAATCACAGTATTCGCTGTTTTGATTTTGACGAAACCTAACGCATCTTCATAAATATAGTTTAATTCTTCTTCTAAATAATTACGGAGATTAGCCGTCATTTTTCGCCTTAATTGAGTACGGAAGTTATAGATTTCTTCCTGCCAATGAATTATATTATATTCTGCCTCCTTAGTCCAGTATTGCAGTAATAATAAATGGCGGATAACCTGTTCTAAAAGACTGGCTACCGCATTTTTCTTTTCTTTGCCCAAATCCTCTAATTCCTCGATTAAATGTTCTAAGTCTAGCTGTTGAAATTGATGATTTCTAAGCAAGCTAATGGTTTCTCCTAGCCATTGAGAGTCATCAAGCTCGTAGAGTTGTTTTAATTGATGAACACCTAGCATAATTGATTATCTCCGTCTTGATTTTGTTGAATTTAGATTACTCTAACTAGATTGATGTTTGAGCGTAGCTATTCCTAATTGCAAAACCTCTAAAACCTTGGCTAAGTCACCGGCTAATAAGGCATCCCTATCTAACCATAATCCAGGGAAGATCTGGGAACAAATTATCCCTTCTGAGTTCGGTTCAAGTTTAATATATTCTTCATTGGTTAATCTAAACCAATCAAATTCTCCATCTTCAACTCGCCAGACTAGATATTCTTGCACTTGGTTACGGCGATAAACATTAAGTTTTTGATGTAAGTCAAGGGAGACGGTACTCGCTGCAATTTCGACGATTAACTCTGGCGCACCTTCGACATAACCATCCTCACTAATCGTTGATTGTCCACCATTTTTAATTCTTAATAGTGCATCGGGTTGAGGTTCATTGTCAGTATCAAGACGAACCGTACAATTATCACCTAATTCGGTTCCGGGTGTACTTGACCAATAGTTACCTAGCCAAGTAATAATACGCGCATGAGGGTTGCCATGATTCGTAATTCTTAGGGGAGAAGCCATAATATAAACAATTCCTTCAATGAGTTCTGCTTTTTTTAGATTTGGCATAGCCTTATATCTACGCTCGAATTCACGACGAGTAAGCTTATCCCCATTTTCTAGGCGTGGAATGGTTAATTGAGGAGAAATTGTTGTAGTTGCTATCATCTAGGGATTTCCTCTAAATAGTTGCGGAGATTGGTCGTCATCTCTCGCTTTAATTGAGTACGGAAGTTATAAATTTCTTCCTGCCAATTAATTGTATTATATTCTGTTTCTTTTGTCCAGTATTGTAGTAATAATAAATGGCGGATAACCTGTTCTAAAAGACTGGCTACCGCATTTTTCTTTTCTTTGCCCAAATCCTCTAATTCCTCGATTAAATGTTCTAAGTCTAGCTGTTGAAATTGATGATTTCTAAGCAAGCTAATGGTTTCTCCTAGCCATTGAGAGTCATCAAGCTCATAGAGTTGTTTTAAGGCGTGAATACTTTGCATTATTGATGGTCTCCATTAGCAGTTTTATCTTTTTGAGTATCTTGATATCAGGGAAGTTTAGTGGTTAACATAAGATTTACTACAATTTACCAAAGAGTTTATAATAGTAAAGTCTAACATTTTCAATTCTCGTTTTTTCTAATTCTTGTTGGGCTGTACCTAACCACACACTAGATAAAATATCTTGATGCTGATAAAAGCTATGAACTCTTTGGGCGGTATCATTAAGCTTGAAGTAATTGGTTAAATCTTGACGATTTTTGAGCCTGTAGTAAAGCACTGGGTTATTATTTGTTTTGGAAAAGCCAAAACCAAATAAGCTTGTTGCTTTAAGAGGTTCTAAAACAAATTTGGGAAGATGTCGCCATACTTTGTCTTGAGTTTCTGGTTTAAAAAAGTCTGTTTCTGCAACTTCAGGGTAAATTTTGATCGCACTACGGCCATCAAAATAGAAATCAAAGCCGACAATGGAAAGAAAATCTCGTACAGCTATTAAATCATCACTATCACTGGTTAACAATAACGCTTGGTTGATTTTTTCAGGATAATCTTTTAGCCTGATGTGCATTTTTAAACTAGAATCAGCAAGATTAGTCCTTAAATCAATACCCGTACTGAAAACCGTGATTTTACTGAAATTAAAATTAAGTCCTAAGAACTGCTGTAATAAAGAATAGTCTAATTTAACACCAACTCGGTTTTCAACTTGCCGAAAAAAAGCTAAAGACTGCGCTAGATAGTTTTGCCATTCTTGAGCTTTATCTTTAAAAAAGAGCATAAACCTTGAGGCAATGAGTTGATCTAATTCTATCTTACAAGAGGCTTGAATAGTACAATCGCCCTCAACCCCCATCACGAAATCTTCAAACAGCCGTAGAGGATAAATCGGCTCAACATCGAAAGCTTGTTGATGGTTACGAATAAATTGTAGCCTTTGCTCTTTGAGGGAGCTTTTTTGAATGTCAGCAACTATCATAATGGCCAGTTTTTAGATTGTTAAAGGAATATTTTAGGTAAGGTGAGATTCCGTCTGCAAATTAGGTGGATGCCAACCAGCTTTAACCCAATTTTTACGCACAATAACAGCCAGATTACTATTTAATCTTAAAGCTACAATTGTTGCTCGACCACAAGCCGTTACTCCCATAATTTCCGTTCCTTCTTGAGTCCAAGTAAAATGTTCTTGCCATTTTTGAAGGCGAGGATTAAATAAGGAAACCAACACCTCAGATTTGGGATCAATAGCTTCAGTTTGAGTCCATTTATATTGATTACATAATTCACAAGCTAAACATAAATTATCTTCTGTATTAGCACCACCTTTAGCTAAAGGTTGGATATGATCAATTTGTAATCTCCCCATAATATAATCCTGGTGACTTAGGCAATATTCACAGCGATTTCCTGCCCGTTGTTTAACTTTTTGGCGTAAGGTTTCTGTGAGAAAACTCATGGTATTAAAGGCTCTCTCAAACCTCGTTTAACGGCTTCAGCTAAGGCTATTGACTTTCTTAATTGTCCCATTTGGTAAATTGAGATTAAAACTAATAATTCATAGCCTTCGGCTTCGGTTAAGCCCGTATTTTTTCCCTTAGCTTGTAACTCTCCTAAGCGTTGATTCTGAACAGCATCCATTTTTGAATTAGCTAATTCAATAACTTCGGAATCTAAAAGATTGGAAACTTCAAGATGATTGCCCACAGCTGAGAGATTATTAAAGGTAGGCAAAATGATTTCTAAGGTATCAATTAAAACCTCTGATAACTCTCGTTCTGTAGCCTTTCCTAAACATTGGGCTGATTCAAGTAAACTGACTGGTAAATTAATAGTAATCTGAGTCATTTGTGATGTATGAATAAGTAAATCTTACTTTAATCATAGCTCATCTAATTCTGTCAAAGGTACAAACCGAAGGAGAAGAAGACCCCAACCCGATCACACTGGGGTAGTAAGCTGTTGGCTGGGGTTCATCTCCCTGAACCTAAGTCTTCTAACACTCGTGAGTCAAGGAAAAGGGGAACCGAGAAGAGAAACTGCTTCCCTGCCCCCGGTGCTTCTTCTCCGTGCCCGGTATCCGAAACTCCCGAATTAACTAGGGTTGTACGTCAATTCCTTGAGGCTAACCGTGCGCCTTGGCAAGGAGAAAAAGACTTTTGACCTGATTTGAGGTTCGTGCTAGAATCAGGGGGATTACTCTGCGTCGTCTCCCGCAAAAGGAGCGCCCCACCTTACCAAATCCCAAAGCGGAGCGATCATCGCAATCGCATTGCCATCACGAGAGACGGTAGCGGTGTTTTCCCGTTGGACAGGAGCAGCATTGCGGGGTGTCAGTTTTTTGGTTTTCATGGGGTAAATGCTCCAATGATGTTAATTAATTTAATTAACCGGCCTTGACATCTTCTTGTCAATAGTTTTTTGTGAAGTTTTTGTGAAGTTTTTGTTGAGTTTTTGTTAAGTTTAGATCAGCTTAAATTTCCCGAAGAAACCCCCAGCCGATGCTACTGGGTAGCAGGGAAGAATGACACCCTTAGATTGATGCGATCGCTTTCTTAATCAACATCAAACATAGCATCTAAATCTCTATATCCACTGACTACTCTTGCGATTTCAATTCCGTTTTCAAGAGGGAAATAAAATATCAGATAATCTTCTACTGGAAAACTTCGTAATCTAGGGATTAACTCATCGCGCCTACGTCCCAGATTGGGGAATTTAGCTAATTTTTTACAAGCCTGTTGGATTTTTTCTTTTAAAATTCTAGCAGCTTGCGGATTTTTCCCAGCCAAGTAACTATTAACTTGCTTTAAATCCAATCTAGCTGAGGGTGAGAAAATAATCTTTGACATTATTTCTGACTCATCGGGAAACCCTTAGCCTCTATTTGTTGTAAATCCTCTTCTAATTCTGAAAAAACCTCTTCGGCATTAATTCCTTCCTGTCGTCTTAATTCCTCAACGCCAATCATAACTTCCCGTTTCAATTCTTCAAATCTTCCTCGGTAAATTCTGTCTCTTTCTGCCAATAAACGCAATCCCTCTTGAATAACGGCTAAATCATCTTGATATTTTCCTGTTTTAATTTGTTGAGCAATCAAATCTTCTATTTCTGGTGTCAGTTGGATAGTGTTCATCGCTTCTCCTGATTACCTTTATATCATCCTAATCGAGTATTATAGCGCAGACTTTTTAGCATCTTATATTTTTAACAGATTTTCGGGTTTATCTCCCTGAATCTAAGTCTTCTAGCACCCGTGAGTCAAGGAAAAGGGGAACCGAGAAGAGCAAAAACCTGTACTCCCCTGCTCCCTCTCTCCCCTGACCCCTTGCTTCTCCACCGTCAATTACAAGGAAGCAACCGTGCGCCTTGGCAAGGAGAAAAAGACTTTTGACCTGATTTGAGGTTCGTGCTAGAATCGGGCAGATTACTCTGCGTCGTCTCCCGCAAACGGCAGTTCGTACCACTCTTTACAATTTCCCTCCCCATCCTCTTGCACACAAAAAGTTCCCCAATCAAGTTGAATGATCGCATTGCCATCACGAGAGACGGTAGCGGTATTTTTCCGTTGCACAGGAGCAGCATTGCGGGGTGTCAGTTTTTTGGTTTTCATGGGGTAAATCCTCCAATGATGTTAATTAATTTAATTAAGCGGCCTTGACATCTTCTCGTCAATAGTTTTCCGTGAAGTTTTTGTGAAGTTTTTGTGAAGTTTTTGTGAAGTTTTGTTAAGTTTAGCTCTGATCAGCTTAAATTTCCGGAAGAAAATTCTCTGGTGAATCAAGGAAAAGGGGTACCCAGAAGATAAACAACCTCTGCTCCCCTGCTCCCCCTCTCCTCTGCTCCCGGTGCTTCTCCAGTAACCGCTCAATGCTCGAAATCTTTATATAATAAGAATTATACAAGACTTGTCACACCCCCCAGCAAATTACCTGATCGATCAAATCTTGACTGATGCCAAAAAAATCAGAGAATTGAAACAAATGCTCAAAAAAGCTGGATTTATTGATTTTCCGGGAAAAGGCAGTCACAACCATTGGTTACACCCTCTATATGCAGGGAAAATCACTCTCTCGGGAAAAGACGGAGCG
Organism: Microcystis aeruginosa NIES-843; assembly: GCF_000010625.1. Taxonomy (NCBI): domain Bacteria; kingdom Bacillati; phylum Cyanobacteriota; class Cyanophyceae; order Chroococcales; family Microcystaceae; genus Microcystis; species Microcystis aeruginosa. The sequence goes on along the minus strand of NC_010296.1, from coordinate 32,102 downwards.
GATGCTAAACGTTACCAAGAACAAGAAGTCAGGCTCTTCGGGAATTGTTATGCAAATAATTAACTTAAAATAAAATTCGATGAGAGCGCCTACGCTCAAAAGTAGCTGAAATCCATACAGGGAAGGACTTAAGGCACAAACAGGTTAATACCAAAAGATAGACAATTGAGTTAAGATTTGATATAATAGCCAAAAACGAGATTATTTTACTTATGATACTTGACAAATTTTTGAACCTAAAAGGAACCTGTATTCAAGGCTATCTACACCTAGAAAATATCGGTATAGTTTGCCGAATCGAATCGAAAAATCAAAAAGCAACCTGTCCTCGTTGTGGGTTAGAGAGCGATAAACTCCACCAAAATCATCGACATTTAGTCAAAGATTTACCAATCTCAGGTCAACCAGTATACCTACAAATTAATCGTCGTCAATTTAAGTGCGATAATTGTCAGAGACCCTTGAGCGAAGAGTTAGATTTTGTCGCCAAGAAACGAACCTATACGAAAAGACTAGCCGCAAATATACTCGAACAATTAAAAGAAGGAGATATTTTAAATGTTAGTCGAATAAATGACGTAACGGAAGAAGAGATTCAAAGAATGATAGAGGACATCGCCGAAGAAATTACAGAGCCAGACCTATCGGAATTAAAAAGACTAGGAATTGATGAAATCGCTCTAGTCAAAGGACAAAAAAATTACTGTGCGGTTTTAGTAAATTTAGATACGGGAAAACTAATAGCTATTCTAGAGAAGCGAACACAAGAAGAGTTGAGAGAAACGCTTACGGGCTGGGGAAAAGAGGTGTTAGAGCAAATTGAAGAAGTGAGCATAGACCTTTGGTTGCCTTATAAAAATTTGGTGAAAGAATTGATGCCATCGGCCGAAGTAGTCGCCGATAGATTCCATGTAATGAAACAAATTAATCAAGAGTTAGACGAACAGAGAAGAGCAGAAAAAAGAGCCGTAGAAGCGCAGAAAAATAAAAAACAGAAAGCGGAAAAAGAAGCGAAGCTAGAAGTTTTAAAGCGAAGTAAATATAGCCTGTTAAAAAATGAAGAAGATTTAACGGAACCCCAAAAAATTAAACTAGAAGCTATCAAAGAAAAATTCCCAAATTTGAAAAAGATGCAGGAATTAAAGGAAGAATTTAGAAAGATTTATGAAACCTCAGAGAATCCGACAGAGGGAATGCTATCCATCTCGGAATGGTTGGCAAAATCCTCCAGTGTTTTTACCAAGAGTTGTCAAACAATCCGAAACTGGTTTGGAGAAATAATTAGTTATTTCGAGCGAAGGACAACGAATGGGGTGGTCGAGGGAATCAACAATAAACTTAAACTAATAAAACGGAGAGGCTATGGCTTTAGAAACTTTCGGAATTTTTGGGTTAGAAGTATGTTATCTTGGCATCTTGTATGTTGATTTAGCATAAAGGGTAACGAAGAGCCAGAAGTCAAAAATGCCATTGAAGAGGTCAGGAGAAAAGAAGATGAAAAAACTTAAATATAGAATAGTGATTCAGTGGTCTGATGAAGACAATTGTTATCTAGTTGGCTTACCCGACTTTCCAGGTCAAAAATGGCGAACTCATGGTAGTACTTATGCTGAATCAGTGAAAAATGCTGAAGAAGTCCTAGAATCTCTGATGGAACTTTATCAGAAATTAGGAGAATCTTTACCTGAGCCTGAAATAAATAAAAAGAGAGAAATTTTGCAAAAATAAACCTTGATAAGGGAATTGATGATCATCGCATTGGTAGCCAAAAAGTTTTAATTGTTCTGATTGGCAATAAATTGATGAACAATCTCAACTTTTAGATTTAATTCCCGCGCAATTTGTTCTTCGTTAAGTCCCAACCTAACCAGAAGAGGAATTGTTTCCAATTTCCCTTCAAGTTTACCTTCAAGTTTTCCTTCTTCTTTAGCTTCTTGATAAAACTTGGTTTGTTTCCATTCAGTGAGATTAAACATGGCTTCTAACTCCTGGCGACTTTTCTGAGGAAATTTGTAGATAATAATCTTCTCGATTAACTCGATAACATTTCGTTGAGTGTTAGGGTCAATAATCTGTTGGCGGGTTTGCTCAATCAAGGATTGAACCTGTTCGGGTAAATTAGTCAAAAAGTTTTAATTGTTATGATTGGCAATAAATTGACGAACAATCTCAACTCTTAGATTTAATTCCCGCGCAATTTGTTCTTCGTTAAGTCCCAACTTAACCAGAAGAGGAATTGTTTCCAATTTCCCTTCAAGTTTTCCTTCAAGTTTTCCTTCAAGTTTTCCTTCTTCTTTAGCTTCTTGATAAAACTTGGTTTGTTTCCATTCAGTGAGATTAAACATAGCTTCTAACTCCTGGCGACTTTTCTGAGGAAATTTGTAGATAATAATCTTCTCGATTAACTCGATAACATTTCGTTGAGTGTTAGGGTCAATAATCTGTTTGCGGGTTTGCTCAATCAAGGATTGAACCTGTTCGGGTGCTTTTTTCCCACTGATGAGGATAAACTGGAGGATACTTATCCCCAGAGAGGGAGGAGATTCAGCCTCGACTTCATCGAGATATATTCGTTGTATCCGCTCTAAGTTTAGCAAATTTTGGTAAGCGATGGGAAACCCAATGTCCAAGCGGCGCTTTCCCCACAGAATCACGGGACAGCAGGCGCGTTCCGGCTTATACTGCTTGAGATACAGGAAGATCTGAGTCATAAATCGCCAATAAAAATCCTCGTCTTTTTGAAATTGAACTTCGACAAAGTAAAGCGGATAATCCGGGTGGTCAGCATCGGGAATAAATACCCCATCGAGTCGGAAAGCCAATTCTTTGATTTCGATTGACTTGAATTGATAATTTTGCGCTAGATTCGGAGATTCCCCCAGCAGTTGAAAGAGAAGTTCGGGAAAGACTTGAAATAGGGTATAAAAGATTTTATCGGTTTTCATTACTCCTTCTTTGGTCGTCGAGTCAATAGTTTTTTTATGAATTTGTGTGAAGTTTTTGTTAAATTTAGATTACTCTAACTAGATTAATTTTTTATCCTTGCCATTCCCAATTGCAAAACCTCTAAAACCTTGGCTAAGTCACCAGCTAGTAAAGCATCTCTATCTAACCATAATCCAGGGAATATCTGAGAACAAATTATCCCTTCTGAGTTCGGTTCAAGTTTAATATATTCTTCATTTGTTAATCTAAACCAGTCAAATTCTCCATCGTCAACTCGCCAGACTAGATATTCTTGCACTTGGTTACGGCGATAAACCTTAAGTTTTTGATGTAAGTCAAGGGAGACGGTACTCGCAGCAATTTCAACGATTAACTCTGGCGCACCTTCGACATAACCATCCTCACTAATCGTTGATTGTCCACCATTTTTAATTCTTAATAGTGCATCGGGTTGAGGTTCATTGTCCGCATCAAGACGCACCGTACAATTATCGCCTAATTGCAGATTGGGAGTAAAGGCTTTATAGACACTTAGCCAACCTATAATATCAGCATGGGGTTCACCATGGTTCTTAATTCTGAGGGGAGAAGCCATAATATAAACAATTCCTTCAATGAGTTCTGCTTTTTTCAGATTTGGCATGGCATTATATCTATGCTCAAATTCACGACGAGTGAGCTTGTCCCCATTTTCTAGGCGTGGAATGGTTAATTGAGGAGAAATCGTTGTAGTTGCTATCATCTTGGTATTTCCTGTCGTCAAAAAATGGGTAATTCTAAAGTAAATCCAGGTAAAACGCTCTCCCCAGATAAGGTGGTTGGTAATGAGACGATTTCTACTTCCTGATTTTGGCGATAGATGGCTACCTGTTGACTAATGGGATCAATTAACCAACCCAATCTTAAGCCACTATCAAGATATTCCTGCATTTTTGCTTGTAGTTGACTTAAAGAATCAGTGCGTGATCTTAATTCTATCACAAAATCAGGACAAATTCTCGCAATTTTTTCTTGTTCTTCTAAGGGTAAAGCTTCCCAGCGTTCATTAGCAATCCAAGCAACATCAGGGGAACGTTTACCCCTCTTGGGTAAGGTAAATATAGTGGAAGAACTAAAGACTTTGCCGAGTTTTGTTTGACGATTCCATAACCAAACAAAGCCGTTTAAATCTGATTTGCGGTTGCCGCTAATAGCACCAATCGGGGGCATAATGATTAATTCTCCTTCGGCATTTTGTTCAATTCGCCAATCGTCGTTATTATGGCAAAGTTGATAAAATTGCTCATCGCTTAAATTGACGGATTTTAAGTTTAATGTAATGGGTTCTACGGTAATCATGGGGGTTAATTTGCCTAATTAAATACTTGAGAAACTTTTAAATTAAGTTGACCAAATATAGAGGATTTTACTAAGTCATCATTGCTAAAATTACCAATTTCCGTATAAGTATCTCCTCTTAATTCTAAGACTAAAATGGTTTGAGTTTGAGGATCAACTATCCGGTATTCGGGAATCCCACAATCTTGATATTGAATTCTTTGGCTCTTCGGTAATTGTTATGCAAATAATTAACTTAAAATAAAATTCGATGAGAGCGCCTACGCTCAAAAGTATCTGAAATCCATATAGGTAAGGACTTAAGGCACAAACAAGTTAATACCAAAAGATAGACAATCGAGTTAACATTTGATATAATAGCCAAAAACGAGATTATTTTACTTATGATACTTGACAAATTTTTGAACCTAGAAGGAACCTCTATTCAAGGCTATCGACACCTAGAAAATATCGGTATAGTTTGACCAGTCGAATCGAAAAATAAAAAAGCAACCTGTCCTCATTGTGGCTTAGAGAGCGATAAACTCCACCAAAATCATCGACATTTAGTCAAAGATTTACCAATCTCAGGACAACCAGTGTACCTACAGGTTAATCGTCTTTTGTACGGTGTAGTTTGTTCATCGTTTAAATTCTCTTTATGATAACCATATCGAAGAAGATTTGTTGCAGCATTCAGGGAAGATGTAGAAAAGTAATCCGGTATGGAAAGAGATTTTTGCGCTGCAATTCGATGCACTAAATCTCTTGCTCGTGAACTGAATTCAATCCAAACGCCAAAACGAGTTTTTCCCGAACCATTAGCACCTATGATCACAAAGCTCGATTGGGATCGCACTTTTACTGAATCCAGTGAACTCGAAATCGATGGAGGCAGTTGTAGCATTCGATATTCAGAACAATTAACACTTGCTTGCATAGCTACTCTAAAATGTATCTATAACTTGATTATAAGCTGTTGAGAATATTATGACCAACCCCCTTTCTTCAAAATCAATTATCAATGGGAATCAGATAGCCTGTGTTTGGGAAAAGGGTTTATCAATTATGCAAGGCTGATTTGTAAGCAGCCGGTTGCGGGTTCAAATCCCATCACCAGCTTTTAACAACTTTTGAGTCAAGACCTAATTTAGCGGCGTGATTGCTCTAAAATAAGGTCATCGCCTGATCAGTATATAGTAAAGACATTAATCGCTTTTTGAGTCAAGACCTAATTTGGCGGCGTGATTGCTCTAAAATAAGGTCATCGCCTGATCAGTATATAGCAATGACCTTAATCGCTGTCATCGATTATGACATGGGAAATCTGCACTCTGCCTGTAAAGGACTGGAAACCGTGGGTGCAGTGCCGAAAATTACCGATTCTCCCCTCGATCTGGAAAAAGCTGACGCTATTGTCTTACCCGGAGTCGGTTCTTTTGATCCTGCTGTCCGGCAAATTCGCAGCCGTCATCTCGAAAAACCGATCAAAGCGGCGATCGCTAATGGTAAACCCTTTCTCGGTATCTGTCTCGGTTTACAAATTCTCTTTGAGACATCGGAGGAAGGTCAAGAGGCGGGTTTAGGGATTATTCCGGGGACAGTGCGCCGTTTTCGCTCGGAACCTGGCATTACCATTCCCCACATGGGTTGGAATCAATTAGACTTCACCCAGCCGGATCATGCTCTTTGGCAGGGATTACCCCCGCATCCTCACGTCTATTTTGTCCATTCCTATTATGTTGATCCCCTTGATAGTCATCTAACTGCTGCCACCGTCACCCACGGCAGTCAAACGGTGACGGCAGCGATCGCTCGTGATCGTTTGGTAGCGGTGCAGTTTCACCCGGAAAAATCCTCGACTAATGGCTTAAAAATTCTGGCTAACTTTGTTCAGCAGGTGCAAAAATTAGCTTTAGTCTCCTAAATAAGCCTTTAAAACCCGCTCGTTTTTTTGGATTTCGCTGGGAATACCATCGGCTAAATTTGTCCCTTCTGCTAATACCCAAATGTGGTGACAAAGGGACATAATCACATCCATATTATGCTCGATAATTAAAAAGGTAATTCCCTGACGATTCCACTCGATAATATGGTCGTTGATTTGAGCGATTAAAGTGGGATTAACTCCGGCGGCCGGTTCATCTAATAAAATTAATTTTGGCTTGGTCATTAGCACTCGGCCAATCTCTAATAATTTACGCTGTCCTCCCGATAAAGCTCCCGCATAATCCTGCGCTTTCTCCCCTAGACCAATCGAATCTAATATGTCCAAAGCTTTGGCACGATTTTCCTGTTCCTGTTGGCGAATTTTTGCCCCCTGAAACCAGACTTTGAGAAAATTTTCTCCCGTTTGCCCCGGACTAGCTAAGAGCATATTTTCTAACACCGTTAATCGGGATAATACCCGTGCTACTTGAAAAGTTCTCACACATCCTTTCAGGGCAATTTGATAGGGAGGCAGCTGATGAATGGGCTGACCATCAAGAAAAACTTCTCCTTTATCTGGGCGAATAAAATTAGATAAAAGGTTAAAAAGTGTGGTTTTGCCGGCTCCATTTGGACCGATTAACCCAGTGATGCTGCCCTGCGGCACATCCAAATAAGCATTATTGACGGCGCGAATGCCCCCAAAACTTTTCGATAATCCTTTGGCAGAAAGTAACATAATTGATCAGGTAAACATCAGTTATCAGTAAACATTAAACAGTAATCAGTGAAAAGACAGTAAGTAGTCGTGGGAAATAAATTTCTTAGTTGAGACAGGCAATAGGCACTCTTGCAATAGGATTATTTAAATGTGTAATTAATTTTGCTTAAGTCCTTAGAAAACTGCTATTTAATACTGTTCACTTAATCTTCAAATCTAATCACTGATAACTGATAACTGATAACTGATAACTGATAACTGATAACTGATAACTGATAACTGATAACTGATAACTGAAATTATTTTCCCAAAGTTAACTCCTCTTTTTTGCCGAGGATACCCTGGGGTCGCCAGATCATTAAAACCATGAGTAGCAGACCGATAATCATAATCCGTAAAGCCCCTAATTGGCTATCATTAAAAATATCTAATTGGGGCAGAATAAAGCGAGTCAGGGAATCGTAAGCCCAGAAAATTACCGCTCCTAGTAAGGTGCCGGCATTGCTACCAGAGCCACCGAGAATGATAATAATCCAAGCGTTAAAAGTCAATAATGGTTCAAAATTAGTCGGGTAAATAGTGGTTAATTGCCATGCTAAAAAAGCCCCAGCTAAACCAGCGATTGCACCGCCTAACATCAAAGATTGTAACTTATACCAAAAGACATTTTTTCCTAAAGCCCGGGGAATTTCTTCATCTTCCCGGATAGCTTTGAGGATGCGTCCCCAAGGCGATCGCAAAAGTAATTCTAAACCAGTATAAACGAGAGCGAGGAGGACTAAAACTACCACCATCAGCCCCGCTTTGTAATTATAGTCATTCAAGGAAATTACACCGTTTATATACAGAAAAAGCAGGATTATCGCCCCTAACGACCCCCAAAAGATTAAAGCTCTCTTTTGCGTCGGTTGATAGCTTTTACCGCTAATTTGCCCGGCTTCGCGCCATTGTCGTTGCAGATTGCGCCCCAATTGCCAGAGAGCAAAGATAGCAAGCAGGGTAAACAGGGCAATAATTAATAATTTGACGGCAAAACTGGGATTTATATCCAAAGGTAGGGGATAACGTTGTAGTCCGAAACTGCCTTTCGTTAACCAATCCTCGTTAAGCACCAGTAAACGAATTAACTCAGATACCCCGATGGTGACAATTGCTAGATAATCGGCTCTTAATCTCAGGGTGGAAAAACCGATCGCCAATCCCAACAATGCCCCTAGGATCGCCCCGACAATGGCGGCAAAAATCATCGGTACACCCTGTAAAGTTAATAAAACCGTTGCATAAGCCCCTAAAGTGGCAAAAGCAACGTGACCAAAGTTAATTAAGCCAGTAAATCCCCATTGTAGATTTAAACCGAGGGCAAAAATCGCGTAAATACCCGCCCAAATTGTCAAGGAAACCAAATAATCTGTCATCTTAAGTAAAAAGTAAACAAGGGGTTGGGGAAGTGGGGAGATGGGGAGAAAAAAGCTGGTTACTGCTAGTATAATATCAGTTACAACGGCCTCTGTAGCTTGATGGACAATTGTGGCGAGCGGAGGGTGCTAGGCTATCAATACTGAAAAAACCTTGTCCTGTTAATTTCTATGCCTCTTTTGATTCTAATTGCCGATGATGACCCCGGTATCCGCCTAGCGGTCAAAGACTATTTAGAATTAGCAGGTTATAGTGTGGTGGCGGCGAGTAATGGTTTGGAAGCTTTGAATTTATTGGATACCTATCATCCCCATCTTTTGGTATCGGATATCAAAATGCCGCGTTTAGACGGCTATTCTTTGGTGACTAAGGTGCGGCAACAGCCAGAATTTAGGTTATTGCCGGTAATTTTTTTAACCGAAAGAGGGTCAACAGAGGAAAGAATCCGCGGTTATCAAGTGGGTTGTGATATCTATCTTCCTAAACCTTTTGAGATGGAGGAATTAAAAGCAGTTATTCGCAATCTTTTAGAGCGATCGCAAATGGTGCAAAGTGAACGTCAATATCAGAAATTAAAACCGGAAGAAAGCCCCAAAACTAGGGATGTTTTAACTTCTTCTTTACAGGACGATTTTAAGTTAACTAATCGCGAGCGGGAAGTGTTAGAACATTTAGCCCGGGGACTTTCTAATAGTGAAATTGGGCAAAAACTGCATCTTAGTTCTCGCACGATCGAGAAATATGTTAGCAGTTTACTCAGAAAAACAACTACTAACAATCGGGCCGAATTGGTGCGTTTTTCCCTCGAACACAGATTAATCGATTAGCTGGAAGAAAAAACTTAAATTTTGTTTTTTACTTCCTCCAAAAGACTGCCACAGGAGTCTAAAAGCAGCTCGATTACGCGGTCAAAACCTTCCCGACCACCGTAGTAGGGATCGGGAACTTCTTTTTCTGGGTGATAACGAGCATAGTCACACATTAACTTGACCTTTTCTTGATATTTTCCTGTCCGATCTAGGGATAAAATATCTTGATAATTGGCTTTATCCATGGCTAGGATTAGATCAAAATTCTCGAAATCCTCGCGAGTAAATTGTCTGGCTGTCCCTTGCAGAGGAATACCGCGTTTTTTAGCCGCCGTATTCATGCGAGAATCGGGAGGAGAACCGATATGATAACCCGCAGTCCCCGCAGAATCACAGAGGATTTTATTGCCTAATCCTTCTTGTTCAATCAGATAAGTCATGATATTCTCGGCAGCGGGAGAACGACAGATATTTCCTAAACAGACGAAGAGTAGTTTATAGGGCATAAATTGACCGGTAGAATCATCACTAAATTGCCAATTATAGGGCATTTTTAACATCCCGATAAAGATTTATCCTCAAAAAACTCCTCGCTGTCCATTAACCTAATTTTGGCTAATCCCAAGCTTTCTAAATGATCTTGCCACCCTTGGGGGGTATCTTCAATCGCTAATAATCCTAATACTCTAGCTACGTCTGCTACCCAGGGTAGGGTATGAATTCTATAACCCTGCCAGTTTACTTCTAAAGATAACCAAGCGGGAATCTCTTGGGGGTTAAATTGTTGGGAGGCAATATAATCAGCTTGAAAGCAGTAAATCCGAGGTGGTTTTTGACTCTCTAACAAGGTTAAACACTCCTTCTAATCTGGACATTAATCTCTTTCCTCATATTTTAGGGGAACCTCAGCATAATTTCTGTTAAATATGAACTTCTCTTGTCAAGAAATGATTAAAAAACAACTGATAACTAGGCCGAGTTTACCCAAGGAAATTTACTCTTAATTCTCCCCTAAGCGAGGACGAATAATTAAATAAATTGCCGGACCGATTAGAGGCAATAGGGAAATTACCGGCAACAGGAAAGGATTTTTTAATCCCCGTCGGGTTAGATCATCTTGCAGCAAAATTGGACATAAGAGAGTTAAAAGACAGAAATCTAAACTCATAACATGAATAAAACGGCTAGTTTGCCACTGATGCCAAAAATCAGACCAATTACCGTTAATTAATCCGTAAGCGATTAAAATTGCCGCAGTAATTAGGGCAATTACTCCTAACCAAGGTGAGTCTAGAAGTTTAATGACCAGATTTTTTTTACCAGTAAAATTGCTGTTGGATTGACGGAGAGTTAGATAGGGTAAAATAGCGAAAGCACCCACGGCAAAGGAGGCAAAAGTAAAGGGCCAAGCGATGATCTTTTGGTCACGACCATCGATAATTAAAAGGCTAGTGTAGATCAGTGGCCAAACTCCCATCAGGTTAAAAAGAGCGATAATTAACGGGTTGATATATTGCCATTTCCCAGTGGAAAGATCGATAATTAAATTCACTGTATCTGGTTGATCGGGGGGTGCTAGTAAAAAAGCGTATAATCCGAAGCCTAACCAAAGTAACCCGAGAATAATTTTTGTTAACATGGGAGTAGATAATTAGGTTAATTGAGTAATGGGGGTTTCAGCAGAAATTTTAGTACAAAAGTGATCAAAAGATCAAGCAATATTACCTAATCAATGATCGCTAAGTAGGTAGGCGTTAAAAATTATCAGATGCCCCCTTATTAAGGGGAGATCCCCCCGCCTATCGGCACCCCCCTTATCAAGGGGGGCAGGGGGGATCGAACCTAAAATCCATTTTTAATTTAATTATAACCAGCTACTTAATTTTTAGGGAAGACGACGGGGATTCATGGTTTCTGCTGGGTTAGTTTCTGCACTTTGAGAGTGGAGTAAGCGAGTTTGTTCGAGGATAGTTTCTAAGTCTTCATCCGAGAATTCTTGTACATAGTTTAATTTGACTTCTTCTAGGAAGATAATTAATAACATCTCGATTCTTTCTAAACTGTGACGGGATTGTAATTCCCCGGCGAGAGATTGCCCGAAACGCTGGACTAATTGCTGCAATAAACGCTCAAAAACTTCGTCTTCTTGGGTGATCTTGTCAGCTATATTAACAAAAGATTGATACAATTGACTAGATAGGCGATTGCTCAAGTCAGTTTTTAACCCTTTCATGCTGGGTAATCGCAATAAGCTTTGATAAGCGGGAGTTTGACTGAGAATTTTCTCGATATTGTATTTAATTAAAGCTTCTGCTTCTGGTTTAACTTGCGGTAAAACCTTGTCAACAGTGCTATTAACTACTAACCGAAAAATTTCAATAACTTCATTAGTATCATTGAGATTATTATATCCTCCATTGAGGGATCGATTAAGAAGTTTCTCCACTTGTCCCTGTCGAATATATTCCTGAATTTTATTAATAATTCTCAGGACGATTATCTCAGTAATATCTTTAGAAATTAGCGCAACTAAGCCTTTAACTGCCTGTTCTTTAATCAACCTTAAGTTAATAATTTTAACTTGATCTAGGCGAATAACGGTAGGAATAAATCGCAACCATCTCCAGATAGGAACAAACAGAAAAATATCATACCATCGCCATAACATAGCCTCGCGCCAACGCAGGCCTTTATGAGTGCGAGCAATCCACCAAGTTCTCAGCATAAATTCCCAGAAAAAGATGGTACCAAAGAAAAAATCGATCGCCTCAAAGTTATCGATCGGTCTCCCATCTTCTCCTAGGGGACGAAAATAATTAGTTTCTATTAAAGGTTGAATTTCTTGATTAAAAAACTTCAACTCTTTTTCCCAGCCATTTTGAATGAGATAATCCCAAGTCCAAAACTTTTGAAAGGCTGCTTTTGCGGAAACATTTTCTGTTTTAAAAACCCGCAAGCGCATTTTATTTTTAATCTTCTCTAAAGTCCCAGTTTTCTCCGCCGAGGCAAAGGGATTATTATCGACCATATTGATACTTTTTTGGCGCAAATTATCTAAAACTTTCTCAATCTCCTGGCGATATTCTTGCAGATTAAACTCTGGGTTAAAGAGCTTTTGATTAATTAGTTGATTAAGTTTATTAACCGTCTCTAAATATTCACTGGTACTACGATAGGGTTTAATTCCTTTCACCACATCATACTTAGCGATTCCTTTAACAAAGGGAATTTCTAGGGGTTTATCGGGAGGTATTTGTAATTCTTGAAAGGAAATCGGACCGAGTTTTATTGGTTCATTAAATCTTAATAAAGTTATTTGCAAGCGTCCCTGTAACCAAAAATCTCGCAGGGGAATATAGGTTAAATCGAAAATAACAAGAATATAATTGCATAACACCAATAAGGCCATGCAAGTCTCAAAGAGATTGCGCGGGGAAAAACGACGGTTTCTGCTCACGGGGTTTTTAGTCAAAGTCATTAGCCTAGAAAGCACACTTTGACCATGGTAAACCGAAAACGCCTAAACAGAGATGAGAAAACTAGAAAATAAACGTTTGGGTCTATAGTCGGCTCTCCAGCTTGTAGATTTTGTAGGCTGCATTAATCAAAGGTAACGCACCTTATCTGAGGTGAAAATTTGTTCTTTCTAATTGTTGCTAGAAATGGGTTATGATGTGTATGTGTTTATGGGCTAAAGGAGAAAAATCATGGTACGTTGGTCACTAACCGAATCAGCTTTAGGACAAAAAGGCGCAAAAAAGGGATACTTTGAAGAAACGTCACAAAGACTGAGCTTTGAAGAAACCGTGGATTCTGTCCAAGAACGTAACTTGCGTTATTCCGAGGAAGAAATCGAAGAATCTATCAATGAGGCTATCCGAGAAACTCGTGCTGCGTCTCGTTCTTGATACCAATATTCTAATTTCTGCACTGTTACGCAAAAACACACCGCCTTATCTTCTTTATACAGCTTATCCTTACCTAGGATGAAAATAATTATAAATTTCCTTAGCTAATTGTTCCCCAATTCCTGTCACCTGTTGCAATTGTTCTAGGGAAGCTTCGCGAATATAATCCAGAGAATGAAAATGAGCTAATAACTCCTTTTGTCGCTTAAAACCTAAACCCGGTATCTCATCCAAACGGGAACGGCGACTTTTTTGCATCCTTTGTTGTCGGTGAAAGCTAACAGCAAAGCGGTGCGCTTCATCCCTGACTCGACGCAATAATTGCACTCCGGGTTGTTCCTTATCTGTCTCTAAAGGAGAGGATTCCCCCGGTAAAAAAATCTCCTCTCTCTGTTTAGCTAAACTAACAACTTTTACCTGTTCTAATAAATTCATCTCCCCTAAAACTGCCACCACTGCCGATAATTGTCCTTTTCCCCCATCAATCATGACCAAATCGGGAAAATCATCACTTTCGGCAATATTATCGGGATTTTCGGCATAACGACGGAAACGCCGCCGAATTACTTCTGCTAAACTGGCGAAATCATCGGAATGGCCGATTTTAACCTCGGGATTTTTGATTTTATAGTGACGATAATGTTGATTAGCGGCCACCCCATCGATAAACACCACTCCCGACGCGACTGCATTAGAACCCTGAATATGAGAAATATCATAACCTTCGATGCGGTGGGGTAGTGCCGGTAAATCGAGAATTACCGCTAAATCCTGCAAAGACTGTAAATCCCGGTCGGCGCTTCTTTTCGTCTTTTCTAACTCATAAAGAGCGTTTTTCTCGACCATAGCTAATAAATCCGCTTTACTTTGCCGTTGGGGGACAGTTAACTCGACTTTGCGACCTTTTTTTTCCCTTAACCACCCCGCTAACACCTCACCTTCCGGTAATTCGCAGGGTAGCAGGATTTCGCTAGGAATTTCCACCCCTTCCACCGATAAATAATGTTCTTCTAGGACTTTTTGCAGGATTTCTCCCTCGTTTGCTGACTGACTATCGGCAAAAAATCCCAAACGTCCCACCAAACGACCAGAACGCACTTGGAATAATTGTATGCAACAATGCTGCTCGTCCTTAGCTAAAGCGATCGCGTCCCGGGATACGGTATCATCAGGTAAAGAGACTTTTTGATCGGTATTAAGGGCCTGTAATCCGCGAATTTGATCCCTAATCGTGGCCGCTTGTTCAAAATCTAGGTTTTCCGACGCTGCGAGCATCTTTGTCGCTAATTTCTCTAATAATTCCCCCGTCCTTCCCTGAAAAATCATCGCCACTTTCTGCAAGGTTTCTCGATAATCTTGGGGACTGATTAGTTTTTGACAAACCCCCGGACAACGACCGATATCATAATTTAAACAGGGACGGTCTTTAAAAAGAGGTTGGGGACGTTGACGCAGGGGAAAAGTGCGTTTAATTAGGTGTAAAGTGTAGCGCAGCAGCCTAGTATCGACGTAGGGACCATAATAACGGTCTTTTTGGTTATTTATCCTACGTTTGCGGGTGATAAAAATGCGCGGGTAGGTTTCCGACCAAGTAATACAAATGTATGGATATTTTTTATCGTCCTTGAGGAGAGTATTAAAATGGGGCTGATGTTGTTTAATTAGATTAGCTTCTAGGGCCAAGGATTCTGCTTCCGTGTCGGTGACGATAAATTCAATTTCCGTCACCTGTCGCACCATTAAAGCAATGCGGGGACTGAGGGGTTGACTGGGACGAAAATAGGAACGGACTCTAGACCGGAGTTTTTTGGATTTACCGATGTAGAGAATTTCGCCATTTTGGTCGCGCAGGAAGTACACCCCCGGTTCGAGGGGAATTTCCCGAAGACGATTTTCTAGGCGATCGAGGTCTTGGATTAGGGTAGAGTTAAGATTATTCCCGAACATCTTTTTATATTAGGGTTTGCGGCAAAAAGTTTGTCTTGGGTGTGGGGTGTGGGGTGTAGGGTGTGGGGTGTAGGGTTTTACCGATTTTCAGGGAAAAAGTCCAGGAATTTTCCCCCCCATTACTCCAATGGCCGGTACTTTTGGATTTCAAAAAGGTCTAAAAGTCTTATCGAACAATGTTTTTAGATTTATTCAGCAAACCCTATATTAGACAAAAAAACTACGCCAGTGGGTATTAGCTGACGTTTGGCAAGATATTCAGGGCAAATCTTCACAAAAATTAATAGGCTTCCGATTCGATTTGCTTAATCGGGACGAAACATTCCCCGGGGAGAAGAATCGGTTTATTGTTAAAAATTAATTGGCCGCGATGATTGTCGCGGTTAATAGCGACACCAAAAGGACGTTTACTAACTCTGCTATTGAGGGTACAGTAGATGCGATAAATGCGTCTGGCTGCCCGTAAGACAGTAGGATCTAACAAAATTGGGATTTCCATATCGACACGCTGTTGTTCTGTTTTCTCAGATAGGGCTACCATAGCACTCGTCTCCCCACGATTAAATTGACGTATTTATTAAATCAATGGTATATGACGATTTCCGAATTATGCCACTTTTGTTAGGATTCTAAAACTTTTAGGATGGCCTGGCCCATAGCTTGGCATCCCACTAAGGTCATACCCTCCGAGAAAATATCTCCGGTACGATAACCGAGAGCTAAGACTTTTTCTACGGCTTTTTCCAGCGATGCTGCCGCTAAAGGCTGATTTAGCCCATATTTTAACATCATAGCAGCGCTGAGAATCTGGGCGATCGGATTGGCTTTATCTTGGCCGGCGATATCTGGGGCCGAACCGTGGACGGGTTCAAAAACTCCCACCCCAGCAGTCCCTAAACTAGCGGAGGGTAACATTCCGATACTACCAGTTAACATGGCCGCTTCATCGGAGAGAATATCACCGAATAAATTGCCCGTGACGATAGTATCAAATTGCTTGGGGGCCCGGACTAACTGCATGGCTGCGTTATCGACGTAGAGATGGGAAAGTTCCACATCGGGATAATTAGCGGCCATTTTCGTCATCCGGTCGCGCCAGAGTTGGGAAACATCGAGAACATTAGCTTTATCGACGGAACAGAGTTTATTGCCGCGTTTTTGGGCAATTTCAAAGGCTACCTTAGCGATGCGGTCCACCTCCGATTCCAAGTAAACCATGGTATTTACACCGCATTTTTCTCCCGTTTCTGTCTCAAAAATCCCCTTCGGTTGACCGAAGTAAACACCCCCGGTCAATTCCCGGACCACCATGATATCCACTCCCTCGATAATCTCCCGTTTGAGAGTAGAAGCGTCGATTAATTGCGGAAAAATGGTGGCAGGACGCAAATTAGCAAAAAGACCTAAGCCAGATCTTAAGCCTAATAATCCCGTTTCTGGCCTTTGCTGCCGGGGCAAATTATCCCATTTATAACCCCCGATAGCGGCCAGGAGAACAGCATCACTATTTTTACAGGCGCTCAGGGTTGCTTCGGGGAGGGGACTGCCGGTTTCATCAATGGCAGCCCCTCCAATTAAAGCGGTTTGGAAGTCAAACTGGAGGTCAAATTTTTTACCGATGACTTTCAGTATCTCTACGGTGACAGCGAGGATTTCCGGCCCGATGCCATCGCCGGGTAGTAGGGTAATGCGATACTGTTGCGTCATAGTTCTAGAACGGTAAAATAGGTCAGACTCTTAATTATAACATAGTTAGGGTTGGCTGAAGAAATCTAAAAACCTTGTTGGATAAGGCTTTTAGACTTTTTTCCCAGCAAAAAGTGCCAGCGATTGGAGTGATTGGGGTGAAAATTCAGGTACTTTTTCCCTGAAAATTAGGTAATTGAACCTCTGAAAATCGGTAAAATCCTACACCCTACACCCAGGAAAAACTTTTTGCCGCAAACCCTAATTAAAGGGGCAGTTAATCCCCATTAACTACACTAATTCTACATGGGAATCATCCCCGATCATAAAGCGTAAAGCTTTTGGACGTTGGGGGGCAATTTCTAATTTTGCCCGTCGTCCGATCACACTATCAACTATGCGCTGATGAATGCCAATAATCGTGGCATCTTTGAGAATAACACTGTGTTCTACGTCGGCATCGATTAATTTTACTCCATTAGCCACACTACTATAGGGACCGATAAAACAATTCTCAATGTGACAATTTTCTCCAATAATGACAGGGCCGCGAATGGTACTATTAATAATTTTACTACCCTGACCAATTTTTACCCGTCCGATCACCTGACTATTAGCATCAATTTCTCCCTGCAAAGCGATTTCTAGACTGGTATCAAGGATAATCCGATTTGCTTCTAATAAGTCATCTTTTTTACCCGTATCTAACCACCAACCCAGTAGTTTATTGGCTTCTACTGCTTTATTTTGATTGATTAATTCTTGGATAGCGTCGGTAATTTCTAACTCACCCCGGCCTGAAGGTTGAATAGATGCGATCGCTTGGTGAATGGTGGGGGCAAAAAAATAAATCCCCACCAAAGCTAAATTTGAGGGAGGTTCTTTGGGTTTTTCGACTAAGTATAAAACTTTGCCGGTTTCATCTACTTTTGCCACCCCAAAAGCACTAGGATTAGACACTTTTCGCAACAGAATTAAAGCGTCAAGAGACTGTTTTTGGAAAGAGCCTAAAAAGGGCGATAAATCATCCTCAATTAGGTTATCACCCAAGTACATAATAAAGGGGGAATCTCCTAGGAAAGATTGGGCAGTTTTAACCGCGTGAGCTAATCCGGCTGGTTGATCTTGGCGAATATAAGTTATCTTAGCCCCAAACTGTTCACCATTGCCCGTGGTCTGACGAATTTCTTCCCCGGTTTCGGGACTGATAATAATGCCAATATCGGTAATTCCTGCGGCGACAATTGACTCGATTCCATACCATAAAATCGGTTTATTGGCAACGGGAACTAACTGTTTTGCCCCAGTATAGGTTAGGGGACGTAACCTCGTACCTTTACCACCGGATAAAATTAGTGCTTTCATAGTTTTAAAGATTAAATAGTTGGGTGAGCATAGCTTTGAGGGAATCCCGCCAATAGGGAGGAATATAACCCAATTGTTGCGAGATTTTTTGACCGGAAAGAACCGAATAGGCGGGACGCACCGCCGGGGTAGGATATTCAGCAGTAGTAATGGGAATTACTCTCTGAATTTTTAAGGGAATACCGCTTGTTTTTGCCTCCTCAAAAATCGCTTTAGTTAAATCAAACCAACTGGCGACACCGCTATTAGTAAAATTATAGATTCCTGCGGGATTATCGGCATTAATTAAAAGCTGAGTAATTGCCGTGGCGATATCTTTTGCCCAAGTGGGACTTCCCAGCTGATCGACAACTACTTTTAACTCCTCTCTTTCCTTGCCTAATCTCACCATGGTTTTGACAAAATTACTTTTGCCATAACTGCCATAAACCCAAGCAGTCCGCAGGATAATTGCCTGAGAATTAACAGTATTAATCTCCTCTTCTCCCCTTAACTTTGATTGTCCATAAACCCCTAAAGGATTAGTTAGATCGGTTTCTAGATAGGGGGTATTTTTTCGACCATCAAACACATAATCGGTGGAAATATGGAGAAATTTAGCTTTAGTTTTCTCGGCAGCTTCCGCCATGATTTTCGGGGCTATAGCATTGATAGAATAGGCTAAATCTGGCTCAGTTTCGGCTTTATCCACTGCCGTATAAGCGGAGGCATTAACCAGATAATCGGGGTGAATTTCCCTAATTAACTGACCGATTTTTTGCGAGTTGGTTAAATCTAGTTCTTCTCGACCGATACTAATAACTTCACCTAACTGCGGTAAAGTTACCTGTAACTCTTGTCCTACTTGACCTTTAGCACCAATTAGTAAAACTTTTTTCATCGTCTTTAGGGGAAAACTTCCACGGATTTAAAGGGTTGTCCAGCTTGGTCTTTAGGAGAGAGAATCGGCGGGGTCTCTAGGGGCCAATCAATCCCTAAATCGGCATCATTCCATAAAATGGTTTTTTCGTATTGGGGATAATAATAATTAGTGGTTTTGTAGAGAAATTCTGCTCGGTCGGAGAGGACTAGAAAGCCATGGGCAAAACCTTCGGGAACCCAGAAAATACGTTTATTTTCCGCACTTAAAATACAGCCTACCCATTGCCCAAAAGTGGGGGAACTTTGACGCGCATCCACGGCCACATCAAAAACACTACCATTCACTACTCGCACCAGTTTACCCTGGGGATTGGGGATTTGATAATGCAATCCTCGCAGGACATTTTTTAGGGACATAGAGTGATTATCCTGGACAAAAGTGGTATTAACCCCAGTTTTCTCTCGAAAATCTTTCTGATTAAAACTCTCCAAGAAAAAACCTCGATCGTCTCCGTAAACTTGCGGTTCAATAATTAAAACATCAGGAATTTCCGTCGGAATAACTTTCATAAAATCGGAGACAAGATAACTTTTGCGGGTAGTCTAGCACAAAAGGGTATTTTTTTCTAAAGTTTTTTATTAATCTTTCCCTGGTAACTGAACAATGATAAGATGAGCCTAACTTAGTTAGAGCATAAACGACGTGGTACAAGTCTCTACACACAGCGCTACTCAATCTATCCCCATGGAGGGAGAAGCCTTAAAAAACTGGTTACAGACTAGGGCTAATCAGATTATCGCCGGCGATCGACTCAGTAAGCAAGAGGCCCTAGCTTTAACTGCGATCGAAGGTCAGGAAAATATTTTCAGCTTATGTGAGGCTGCCGATCGCATTCGTCAGGCCTGTTGTGGCAATACGGTGGATTTATGTAGCATTATCAACATAAAATCGGGAAGTTGTTCGGAAAATTGCAGTTTTTGTTCCCAATCCGTCCACCATCCCGGCCAAGATTCGCCTATCTACGGTTTAAAAAGTCGCGAGGAAATCGTCACCCATGCGAAAGCGGCAGCCGACGCGGGGGCCAAACGCTTCTGTTTAGTTAGTCAAGGTCGGGGATTAAAGTACAATAGCCCTAAATCGCAGGAATTCGAGGAAATACTGGCCACAGTTCAAGAAATCATCGAAACCGCCAAGATTAAACCCTGTTGCGCCTTGGGAGAGTTAACCCTCCCCCAAGCGCAGGCCTTAAAAGAAGCCGGAGTTACCCGTTATAATCACAATCTGGAAGCTTCCGAGAATTTTTATCCTAACGTGGTCTCCACCCACAGTTGGCAGGATCGGGTAGAAACGGTAAAAAACCTGAAAGCGGCGGGAATTCAGGCTTGTACGGGCGGAATTATCGGTATGGGGGAAAGTTGGACCGATCGCATTGATTTAGCTTTTTCTCTGGCGGAATTAGAAGTGGAATCAGTGCCGATTAACCTATTAAACCCCAGAAGTGGCACCCCTTTAGGTCATTTACCCAAACTGGAGCCCTTTACTGCCCTAAAAGCGATCGCTATTTTCCGGTTTATTTTACCCCAACAAATCCTCCGTTATGCCGGGGGACGAGAGGCAGTGATGGGAGAATTGCAAAATCTGGGGCTAAAATCGGGAATTAATGCTATGCTGATTGGGCATTATTTGACCACTCTAGGACAACCCCCCCAACAGGATCAGGCGATGTTGGCTGATCTTAGTTTAATAGGAGGAGAAGCCCCCATCCCCGGTGAATACCAACCCCAACAGGCAACCTAAATCACGTCGAGGACGAGAATCTCCGCCGCGGCGCGCTTCCGCATCGGTTCCCAATGAGTTAATCTGGGCTTTGATTGGTTTGTTGCTGACAATTTTTAGTACATTTGTTCCGGTCAGCCTAGCTAGTTGGTCGGCTACTACGGGTCTATCTTCGCAAAAACTGGGCATAACTTACCAAATTGGGGCAGTATTATTAACGGGCTGTCTGGGGGGCAAAAATGCTGGGCTTCTCGCCCAGGTGGCCTATATTTTTCTCGGTTTAACTTGGTTGCCGGTGTTTGCCCAGGGTGGGGGAATGGGTTATCTGAAAGAACCCAGTTTTGGCTATATTTTAGGCTTTATGCCGGGGGCATGGCTGTGTGGTTGGTTGGCTTTTCGCTGGCGGGCTAAGATAGAAACCCTGGCTTTAAGTGCTTTTGCCGGTTTGTTAGTGATTCATCTGTGCGGTTTATTATATATGCTGGGATTGTCGATTTTTCAGCCCCAAGCCGGTCAAATCACCTTTCCCGATAGTTTGCCCACCCTATTTATGAATTATTCAGTCTGGCCATTTTTAGGGCAGTTAGTAGTAATTTGTGTGGTGGTAATTATTGCCTTTTTCTTCCGTAAATTATTATTTTATTGATGCCACAGCCAATGTTTAAAAAAAATCGCTGGTTTTGGATAGTGGCGGTGATTGGTCTAATTTTAGACCAAGTAACTAAGTATATAACCGTGCAGAGTTTTGAGCAAATTGGTGATACTTTTCCGATTATTCCGGGGGTTTTTCATTTTACCTATGTGATTAATACCGGGGCGGCTTTTAGTGCTTTTCGAGGCGGTGTTGGTTGGCTAAAATGGCTATCCTTATTAGTTAGTTTGGGATTAATGGCTTTTGCCTACTTTGGACCGCATTTAAATCGTTGGGAACAATTAGCCTACGGTTTTATTTTAGCAGGGGCTTTCGGCAATGGTATCGATCGCTTTTTGTTTGGTTATGTGGTGGATTTTCTCGATTTTAGATTGATTAATTTTCCTGTTTTTAATCTGGCTGATGTCTTTATTAATATCGGGATTATTTGCCTATTAATTTCTACCTTTCCCCACAAGTCAAGGGTTCCGTAGGGGCGAAGCATTCGGGCGATAACCTATCGCTGAAACCGTAGATTTCCTATCCGAATGCTTCGCCCTTACTTTTTCTGTTCAAAAAAATTGGGGATTTAGTATTATATTCCTGGAGTCCTGATCATTTAAATATTTTGCAAATCCAGATAATTCCTGTTGAGTACCAATCATAATAAATCCGTTGAGTATAAGCTACATATCAGCAGAGGCACTCATGCAAAAGGGGGAATAAATAATCAGTTTTTAATAACTGGATTTAGTATTACATATTCCTGTGCTTGTTCAAGCAAATAATAAACGTCCTTTAGGTTCAGGAATTTCTCGGCCTAATTCCTGTGCTGTTTCAATCCATTGTTGAATAATGATTTCAGCATTTTGCACAGCTTCTTGATAAGTTTCTCCATCAGCCATACATCCTGCAAGTTCTGGAACTTCAACGATAAATAGTTGATCCTCATTACTCCAGTAAATAATCAGTTCATAACGAATTTTCATCTTGATATCCTAACTTATATTTTAAAATCAGACTACGAATTTGCTTAACTTGATAGACTTTGGCTTTTCCTTGTTTGGGTTGCAGATTTAAAATTTCTTCAACTCCTTCTTTGGTAAAAATATGATGACTTCCTCCTATTCGTTGATCAAATCCTAATTTCCTCAGTAGTTGACAAAGTTGCTCGAAGGGAATGTTAGCATCAGAATTACCTAAAAGAATTTTAATCAATAATTTATCCTGTTTACTCATACATCCGATAAATATAAGTAGGGAGGCACAATTATTTGTAGGATTGGTTAGCGGTAGCGTAACATAATCGGGCGTTGGGTTTCATGCTTCAACCCAACCTACGTTCTGGAAAAAAACTTAATTGAAGCTCATTTACCTAGATAAAAATAAGCTATTATTCCTGTTTTTTATCGGTGCTGGGTGGATGCCAACCTCCCCGGATCCATAATCGACGAACTTTAACGATAAAACCTTCATTATGATTGTCATCATTTAAGTCCAAACGTTCAATAGTTGCCCTAGCGATGGGAGTAAGTCCCACTATTTTTAAAGCATCTGGTGTCCAGATAAAATGTTCTTGCCAATGCTGTTGGCGCGGATTGAATATTTCTACTTCTTGTTCTGTTTTCGGATCAATTGCCTTGATAAAATTGTAGCGATATCTGTTACATCTTTGGCAAGCTAAAGCTAAGTTTGCCAATTCATCTTTGCCTCCTAAAGATTTGGGCTGAATGTGATCTACTTCAAATAATGCGGCACTAATTTCTTCTGGAGAATGACAGTATTCACACAGATAGTTGGCTCTTGCTCGGACTTGTAATCGAGTTGTGATACTAATCATTTAGATTCAGCAACTATTCGCGCATTTAACAGCGTGAAAATTTCGTTTAACTCTAAAATACCGGCCAATTCTGCGGTTTCTTGAGAATTAAGTTGGGAATTTTTTTCTAGTTCCCGTAGTTCCTCCAATCGACACTGCAATTCCTCGGTGAATTTAAAAAGATAATTTTCCCTTACTGGCGATAGCTTAATTCCTTTTTCAATCCAGGAAGAGGGCTTGACCATCAGTTGAGTTAACATCACTTTCTCCCTAACTTTAATCCCTAACCTAATCCTAACACGATTAGTTATCCTCGATCGGGTGAGCAATGCCCACCCGAAAAACTATGCTTCTGTTGCAGAATTAGAGCGATCGAATTTACTAACTAACTGAGGATTTTCTGACCAAGCATCGATAACACTCATATTACCATTGAGAAAATTCTGTTTAATAGCGCGGCGTTGAATTTTGCCACTGGCAGTTTTGAGAATTGTTCCCGATTTAGCCAAAACAATGGCATGGGTCATAATTTCGTGTTCTTCGGCGATTTCTTGACGAATATCAGCGATTAATTTAGCCGTATCTAACTCACCGATGCGACGTTCCAATTCCTGGACAATAACTAACTGTTCTTCCCCGTTATCTTCAATAGAAAAAGCGGCACCATAATCGGGACGAAAAACCTCATTAAGATGCTGTACTGACCATTCTAAATCTTGGGGATAATGATTACTGCCACGGACAATAATTAAATCCTTAATCCGTCCCGTGATATGTAATTCCCCATCGAGAAGAAAACCTAAATCTCCGGTGCGTAAAAACGGTCCTTCTCCTGTATCGGCAAGATAAGCTTGAAAAGTCTCTTTGGTTGCGTCTTCCCGTTGCCAATATCCAGCGGCCATACTGGGGTCACTGGCCCAAATTTCGCCCACTTCATCGGCTGCACAAAGGGTGAAAGTATCGGGATTAACCATAGCTATACGGGTATCACAGACGCGACGACCACAACTGGGGACGTATCTAACTCCCGTGGTTCGATCGGAGCCTACAGGGACAATTTTACCGCGTTCGTAGGCGGTTGCATCCAAAGCGGTGATAATTGGGGTGGTTCCCTTGGGTTTATTGGAAATCAAGAGGGTATATTCAGCTAATCCGTAGGCAGGGGCGAAAGTTTGCCAAGAAAAGCCGTAATCTGCAAAAGTATCGACAAATTTGGCCATGACCTTCGGATTAATCGGTTCGGCGGCATTTCCCGCGGCCTGCCAACTGCTCAGGTCTAATTCCGCTAAATCGGCAGCTTTAATCCTGCGAGTACAAAGATCATAGGCGAAGTTGGGGGCCTGACTATGAGTAACTTTGTACTTAGTAATATTTTTTAACCACTGCATCGGACGCTTAATAAAAGCAAAGGGAGACATGAGATAGCAGGGTGTACCGTTGTAGAGGGGGACGGTGATACCTTCGACTAACCCGTAATCGTGAAAATAGGGCATCCAAGTTAGGGTAACGCTATCCGGTTCGTAACCACAAGCTTTTTGCAAGTAACCGCAATGGTGCATCAGGTTAAAATGACTTAGCATCACCCCTTTGGGGATATTAGTCGAACCGGAGGTATATTGCAGATAAGCAAGCGCCGATTTATCCACCTGGGGATCTTGCCATTGGTCCGCCAGGGAAATATCAATACTTTCGGTAGTAATCCACTTCATTTGGTCGAATTCTGGAAATTCTTCCTTAACACCTTCAATAAGAGTCAGAATACTTTCGGTAACTAGGGCAAAGGTGGCATTAGCATCCTTGACAATTGCTCGTAAACGGGGCAAAGTGCGCTTAAGTCGTCCCGATTCCGGTGGGGGGACGGGAATGGCAATCACTCCCGCGTAGAGACAACCACAAAAAGCGGCCACTACTTCTAAACTTTGAGGATAGAGTAATAGGGCGCGTTCCCCTTGGGCCTGGTATTTTTGCAAATAGGCGGCGATTGCTCTTGCTTGGCGATCGAGTTCACTGTAGGTTAAAGGTGGGGTTTCTTTTTTACCATCGATAAGAAAAGTGTAGGCATGGCCCTCTGGTTGTGCCGTGGCGCGGTAACGTAAGAGTTCTACTAGGGTGGCAGGTTGAATTAAGGTTTCAGTCATCGTTGTTATCGGGCTTATTGGCGCTATTGTATAGAAGTTTTAACATATTTGCCGATGGCGCTAGGATAAAGTGCCGAAGGCGATCGGTCAAGGTATAGGATTAAGTTAGGGGCAAAAATCCCCCAGCACCATCTCTAAAGTAGTGAGAAAAAGCTACAATTAATCAATCCTAAAATACCGGGAAAAGTCATGACAGCCCTAGACATGATCCCAGATGTCACCTATCTCCCCACAGATTTATGGAGTGATGAACCACCCTTGGCAAGTGATCTACACCTGCAACAGATCATCATTCTCCTTAGTTGTCTAGAATTATTATGGCGCGAGAGGAGTGATTACTACGCTTCGGGAAATCTAACCATCTACTACAAAGCGGAACAACTAAAAAAACGTGATTTCTGGGGTCCCGATTTTTTTGTGGTTTTAGATACCGAAAAACGTCCCCGCAAAAGTTGGGTAGTCTGGGGAGAACAGGGTAAATATCCCGATGTAATTGTCGAGATTCTTTCCGATTCTACGGCCAATATTGACCGCAATAACAAGAAAATTCTCTATCAGAATACCTTTCGCACTCCTAATTATTTTTGGTTCGATCCCAATAGTTTAGAATTGCAGGGATTTAGACTAATTGGGGGACAATATCAAGCCATTTCTCCCAATGACCAAGGTTATTTATGGAGTGAACAGTTAGGATTATATTTAGGTATATTTGACCGTAAACTGCGTTATTTTACCGCCGATGGTCAATTAGTCCCCACTCCTCAAGAAGCTGAGTTACAGCAACGACAGGCAAAAGAACAGGCTCTTTTAGAGAAAGAAAGGGAACGACAAGCTAAGGAAAAATTGGCCCAAAAATTGCGAGAATTAGGCATCGATCCCGATACAATTTAGGGGAAATATTATTTTCTAGTAACTATGGTGACAGCAGCGCCCCTAGTGGGTGTAATTATGGGCAGTGATTCCGACTTACCCACCATGAAAGAAGCGATCGCAGTTTTAGAGGTTTTTCAGATTAGCCACGAAGTCGCCATCGTCTCGGCCCATCGTACCCCCGAAAAAATGTTTGAATACGCCAAAAACGCTCATAGGAGGGGAATAAAAGTGATTATCGCCGGAGCCGGCGGCGCTGCCCATTTACCTGGGATGGTGGCATCTTTAACCCCCTTACCCGTGATTGGGGTTCCCGTAGTCACGCGCACTTTACAAGGGTTAGACTCTCTCTATTCAATTGTACAGATGCCCGCAGGCATTCCCGTGGCCACGGTGGCGATCGGTAATGCCAAAAATGCCGGACTTTTAGCGGTTCAAATTCTCGCCACCGGTAATGCCGATCTTTTAGAGCAAGTTATCGCCTATCGTCAATCCCTCACCGATTCCGTCCTCGAAAAACAAAGCAATCTTCAACGACTAGGCTATCAAGACTATCTAGAGCAGAGTTCACCTAAGTAGGGTAGATTGAGAAAAGATTAAGTAACAAATTATGAAGTAATTATGCGTTGGATCACCGCTTGTGTATTGAGTCTATTGCTCTTTTTTGCCCTACCCATAGCGGCTTATGCCGATAGCCCGACTATTAGCGAAGAACAGATTAGAGAAGGGGAAGTTATCGCCGAAAAAGCCCTAGAAGCCACAGAAAAAGGGGATTACGCCCAGGCCGAAAGCTATTGGACCCAATTAGTCGCCAAATTCCCCACTAATCCCGCCGTCTGGAGTAATCGCGGCAATGCCAGAGTCAGTCTCAATAAATTAGAGGATGCGATCGCTGATTTTAACCAAGCGATCGCCATTGCCCCCGATGCCCCCGATCCCTACCTCAATCGCGGCACCGCTTTAGAGGGAGAAGGCAAATATCAAGAAGCGATCGCCGATTATAATAAAGTTTTAGAACTGGATCCCAATGATGCCTTTGCCTATAACAATCGCGGCAACGCCGAAGGCGGTTTAGGGGACTGGGAAGCCGCCGTCAAAGACTATCGCCAAGCCACTCAACTAGCCCCGAATTTTGCCTGGGCGCAAGCTAATCTGGCTCTGGCCCTGTACGAATTGGGCAGATATCCAGAAGCAGTCCAAAAAATGCGGAATATTGCCCGCAAATACCCCATGTTTCCCGATGTCAGAGCGGCCTTAAGCGCCGTTTTATGGACACAAGGACAACAGGGAGAGGCGGAAAGCAATTGGGTAGCCGCCGTCGGCATGGATACCCGCTATCAAGACCTCGATTGGGTAAAAAGCGTGCGCCGTTGGCCGCCAAATATGGTTCTAGCCTTAGATAAGTTTCTTAACTTAAAGTAAAGAAGGACTAAATAGCAATTTTTCTGGCAGTAGCGGGACTGAGAGGCAAATTATCTGGAAATCGGCGACTAAGATACAGTTGAGATGTGCTGGGTTGTACTGCATTTAAACTGCGTCGGGGAATTTTTAGTACAAATGCTCGAACTTCCTCGACCCAGATATGGTTAAATTATCATTTCTGGACGACCAGCTACTGTTCCCCGTTCCCCAAAAAGAAAACTTTGTACCTTACCACTAAGATAACTGCTGTATCTGCAATGGCCTTTTTTACTCTCACTCACATTAACCATGACCGATCCAACCCAATTAAACTATCACGATACCTATTCTTGTCCCGTCTGTCGCCATGGTAAAATTGCCGCTTTACCACTCATGGAAGCCTATGCTTGTAACTTTTGTCAACACATTTTTACTGCTAATTTAGAACAACAAGTTTTAAAAATGGCCGATAGTCAATTACCCTTAACTTGGTATTGGAATGGTAAGTATTGGCAGGGTTTACCGAGAGAAGGAATGGAGATGGCAGGTTTTTACTTAATTATCGGTTTAGGATTTGTGATTTTTCCCACGGCAATTGTGGCTACGGGGGCCTATCTTTTTCCTCCAGTCGAGGGGAGTCCTTTGTCATGGGTGCCTCTATTTTGGTCGATTTTAACCTTTGTTTGTCATGCTATTTGTTTACTCTGGTTAATGATCGAATATTATCAGTTTCCCGTTAATATGTATCTGCGGGCCTTGGCTCGTCGTTGGCAAAATTCTGTCGTCACTAGATTATTATCCTAGGAAACATTCAATCCCAGAAAGGGGAGCAGGAAGTGGGGTGTAGGGTGTGGGGATAAAAAATCTGATAACTGATAACTGATAACTGATAACTGATAACTGTTCCCTAAATTATCCCCAAAGGACAAAATTGACCCGATAATTCTAGTTTATTGTTTTGCAGCAGATATAAACCGTATTCAATTCCTTCCACCACTGCTTGATAGGAAGCTTCCAAAATATTACTAGACACTCCCACGGTAGTCCATCTTTGTTGACCGTTACTCGACTCGATTAAAACCCTAGTTTTCGCTGCCGTCCCCGAACCACTATCGAGGATTCTCACTTTATAATCGGTCAGGTGAAAGTTAGCAATTTCGGGATAGAATTTGACTAAAGCCTTTCTTAAAGCCAGATCTAAAGCAGCCACAGGCCCGTTACCCTCGGCCACTTCTAATAAATCTTCCTCTTTTACCCGTACTTTAATTGTAGCGATCGCATTACCACTATCCCGCAGCATATCACAATAAACTTGGAATCCTTTTAATTCAAAAAGGTGGCTTCTCTGTCCCAAAGCTTCCCGCATTAATAACTCAAAACTAGCTTCGGCTGCCTCAAATTGATAACCCTCACTTTCCAAGATTTTTAAACGTTCCAAAATTTGCCGACAGGTGGGATCATCTTTATTTAAATCGATGCCAAAACTACGCGCTTTCGCTAACACATTACTTAATCCCGATTGGTCAGAAATGACGATGCGGCGCTGATTCCCGATCGCTTCCGGGTTAATATGTTCGTAGGTTAGGGGATTTTTCGCCACCGCAGAAACGTGAATGCCGCCTTTATGGGCAAAAGCGGAGCGTCCGACGAAGGGAGCATGATCATCCGGGGCTAAATTGACCATTTCGCTGATTTTTCGGCTAGTTCCCGTCAATCGGCCTAATTGATTTTCTTCTAGGCAAGAAAAGCCCATTTTTAACTGAAGATTGGGAATTAAAGTACATAAATTGGCATTGCCGCAGCGTTCCCCATAACCGTTAATTGTGCCTTGAATCATGCGTGCGCCCTCGTTAACTGCCGCTAAGGAGTTAGCCACGGCCGTTCCTGCGTCATTATGGGCATGGATGCCTAATTGAGGCGCATTTTCCTCATCGGGATCGATGCCCAATTGCTGCCGCACTTTCTCCACAATGGGGGCGATTTCTTGGGGTAAAGTGCCACCGTTGGTATCACAGAAAACTAACCATTCGGCCCCAGCAGCCCTGGCGGTTTTGAGGGTTAAAAGGGCGTATTCGGGGTTATTTTTGTAACCATCAAACCAATGTTCGGCATCATAAATGACTCGTCTTCCCTGACAGCGTAGATACTCGATCGTATCTCCTATCATGGCTAAATTCTCCTCCAGACTGGTTTTTAAGCCCTCTGTGACGTGCAGATCCCAAGATTTGCCGAAAATTGTCACCCAACGGGTTCTAGCGGCGAGAATGGCGGTTAACATCCGATCTTCCCGGGCCTCGACATGGGGGCGACGCGTGGAACAAAAAGCGACTAATTCCGCTTGTTTTAGGGGTTCTTCGTGCAGTTTCCAGAAAAATTGACCGTCTCTAGGGTTTGCGCCCGGCCAACCGCCTTCGATAAAAGGAATACCCATTCTATCTAATTCCCTGGCGATTTTAATTTTATCTTCGAGGGAGAGGGAAATACCTTCTCGCTGGGCCCCGTCCCGGAGAGTAGTGTCATAGACCCAAATGCGCTTACCATTGTTCATATAAATAGTCAATAGGTGTTAATATTAATTAATAACTGTAGCAAGTTAAAATCACGTCCCTAATGCCTAGAATAACAGTTTACGGTCAAACAATCACCTGCGATCGAGGTGAAAATCTCCGTCGTATATTATTAAAACATGACATTTCTTTGTATAATGGCGCTTCCAAGTTGATCAATTGTCGCGGCATCGGTAGCTGTGGAACCTGTGCGGTGGCAATTGTGGGCGAAGTTTCTGCTATCAATTGGCAGGAAAAAGCGCGTCTTTCTTTACCTCCCCATAACCCCGATAATAACCGTCGTCTTGCTTGTCAAGTCAAAGTTTTTGGTGATATCGAAGTTACTAAATACGATGGTTTTTGGGGACAAGGAGACTCAGTGATCAGTGATCAGTTTTGAGTTTTCAGTGAACAGTATTAAGTATTAAAGTGTTAAAGTATTAAGTGGCCAGTTCGGAGCCTTCTTTTCACTGTTTACTGTTTACTGATTAAGGTTATCAAATGAACGAGACAATAACTTTTCGGATATCACCAGTAATTCGGGTAACTTTATTAAGTTTATATGTGGCGTTAACCATCCCTTTACCCTTTTTAGCAAAAGTCACTAATTCCCCTGTTAATCCCAATTTTCTCTGGGGAGGAATTAGCTTAGGATTAATCGCTTTATACGGAGCTTTAAGTGAAAGAGTTATTTTATCAGAAACAGGGATACAAGTTACCTATCCCCAATGGTTTCCTGCTTTTCTTCGCTCTGGTTGGTGGTTAAATTGGACAGATATAAAAGAACTTAAATGTCGCAGTACAGGACAGGGTGGTTTAGTTTATTATTTCCTTGATCGCTCCTCGGAAAAAGCCTATTTATTGCCGATGCGAGTAGTGGGATTTAATCGC
The DNA here is from genome assembly GCF_000010625.1 of Microcystis aeruginosa NIES-843. Taxonomy (NCBI): domain Bacteria; kingdom Bacillati; phylum Cyanobacteriota; class Cyanophyceae; order Chroococcales; family Microcystaceae; genus Microcystis; species Microcystis aeruginosa. The sequence goes on along the minus strand of NC_010296.1, from coordinate 1,124 downwards.
ATGGTCAAAATAATCGCGGAAAAAACTAACTTGGATATGACTGATATTCGCCCCCTTTCTCAGCCTTGGATGTATGGAATTCTTTTTATTCTCACCCTATTTTTATTATTAGTCGATGCTTGGACTATTGCTACGGCGAGAACTATTATTCCCTAATAAATTCGGCTCAAAACGTAATCTACTAGCTCGATTAACACATCTTTTGAGGGAGAAGAAGCTAAACATTCAAGGTGTTTTAAGGCACTTTGACCGTATTGATCGGCTAATTCTTTTGAGCGAGGAATACCTTGGCTAGAGTGAATAAAATCAAGAGCTTTTTCGATGTCTCCTTCCTGACTAAATTCCCGCTCGATTAACACTTCTATATAGGAATTTTCCTCCATGGCAAAGAGAGCGGGAGCGGTGATATTACCACTGATCAAATCGGAGCCAGAGGGTTTTCCTAATACTTCCGTAGGGGAGGTAAAATCGAGAATATCATCGACGATTTGAAAAGCTAATCCTAAATCGCGACCATAATTATATAAATGATGATTAACTTCAGCCGATTGCTCGCTTAATACCCCGGCCGCTTTGGCACTGTTGGCAATTAAAGAAGCAGTTTTGTAGTAACTTTTTTCTAGATAAGCTGCCAAGGAGATACTGGTATCAAAGCGATTAATTCCCTGTTGAATTTCCCCTTCAGCAAAATCGCGAATCACTTCTGAGAGCAATTTTACCACTTCTAAATTATCTAAATTTGCTAGATACCAAGAGGATTGAGCGAAAAGAAAATCCCCCGCTAAAACCGCCACGCGATTGTCAAATAAACTGTTAACGGTGGGAACACGGCGCCGCAGTTCTGCCTCATCTACCACATCATCATGGACGAGACTGGCAGTGTGGATCATCTCCGTGATTTCCGCTAATCGACGATGACGGGGAGTGATATCCCGGTCTAACATAGTGGCGCGAGACACTAACAACACGATCGCCGGTCGAACGCGTTTACCACCGGCCTCGAACAAATGTTCTGCTGCCGCCGCTAAAATGGGATGACGAGCGCCGACGAGGTTTTTTAAGTTATTGGTCAAAAGACGGAGATCATCGTCAACGGGTGCGAATAAAGAAGTTGTTGGGATCAT